>CAZWDL010000012.1:0-74935 GCA_964632995.1 uncultured Saprospiraceae bacterium | reverse complement strand
CCGCCGTTTCTTCCGCTATCTTCCGCCAGGCTATCGATATGCTCAGGCGGGGAGGCACCTGCGCCCTGGTCGGCCTGCCGCCCGGCGAATTCCCCACCCCCATCTTCGATGTGGTGCTCAAGGGTATCACCGTGCGGGGCTCCATCGTGGGTACGCGCAAAGACCTGCAGGAAAGCCTCGACTTCGCCGGCGCGGGTAAGGTGACCCCCACCGTGGAAGGCCAGCCGCTGGAGAAAATCAACGACATTTTCGGGCGGATGAAGAACGGCAACATCAACGGCCGGGTGGTACTGGATATGGAGCGTTGATCCGGAAAGGCCTCCAATTGCTGTGTGAAGACTAGTGCGTTAAGCTCTGGGTGTGTTTTTAAATCGAAAAGAACGTTTTTATCGAAAACCGCCGTAAAATCCTCTCCTCGCTGCTCGATGCCGTACTGCCGCCGGAGCGTATCGATGAAACCTACTGCGGTGTGCAGCAATTCGAGCAGCGCTACGGCCTCCGATACCGGCACCCCTGATGCGCCTGCGCCTGCTCGATGAAGCCATGGCCCAGCAGTACTTCAGCAACCTGGGCGATCTCAATATCCCGCTCGACGATTTCGCAAAGCTGCGCCTGCCGCTGCAACGGGTGATCATTCTGGAAAACAAGACCAATTATTACAACCTGATGAATTTGATTACCTAAACAACAACAGACTGCGATTGGAACAGGAAAGGATTCCCGTGGCGTATGTACGGGAACGGTTGTAGAAAACACGATACTTAAAAAAATGCTTATGGTTTTCAACTGGTTAAAAATAATATTCCTCCGGAAGCAACACATATTCAATCCTTCAATCCTATCCCCCCTATGATCTACAAAGTCAAAGCCAAGTACAAAGAAAACAAGCTCGACGAATTTTACAAAAAGCTCACCGACGGCAGCATCAAAAGTCAAGAGCCCGACGGCGAGGAGATCGTCGCCTCTATGAAACGCGCCAAGATCACCGGCCCCCGAACTATTGAATGGTACGAGAAGTGCTTCTGCCCTACCCCGCTGCATCACGAGCGGGCCACCGTGTACGACAAATACCTGGAGGATATCGAAACGGAAGAGGCGGGGGAATACGGCGAGGTGGAAGGCCGGTCTTTCTGGGAGAAGATGAAGGAAAGTGTGGATTAATCCAGATCGTACCGGGTAGTATCTATAGTCAATTTGGACCAAGTCCGGAAAAAGTTTAGAAGTTTAGCGCTTCGCCCTTCCTACGGACCGTCCGGTCGGGCTCGCTGTTTAGAAGTTTAGCAGCATCTCGGCGAAGCCGGGATCGACGAGCGTAGCCAGCCGGGAATCGGGGATGGACTCAGGCAGGCGGATGTAGAAGTCAAGCCCCAGCGGGGTGGCGATTTCCTCCTGGAAGAATTGCCCCAGGCTACGGTGCTGCGGATCCACCCGGCGCAGCAGCTCGCCTTCGTAGAAACCGATGGTTATGGCGTGATAAGCCTGCCGTTCTCCCGGCGCCCAGTCCGGCTTTTGCCGGGCCATGAATTCGGCCAGCCGGTCGAGATCGGCGACGGTGGCCCTGTCTACCGGCTTGTCAAAGGCATAGAGCCCGGCCTGATGGGCCAGCAGCTGCCGGACGGTAGCCGTTCTAGTCAGTAGTTTCATTGGACGAAGTTTTTGATAAGTATTAACTATTTAAAATCTACCACCCCTGGTTTTCAGCTGTTTGCAGTTTTCAATTTGACAAGAATTAATATCTTAGTCAATGACTTTTGACATGGCTTGAAGTAAACATCAGCGGGTAATAGAGCTTAGTTGAAGTAAGGTCAAAACAAAACCCATACCAAAAATGATCAGGAAAATTCTACTCTCCCCCTTTCAGAAGTTCGTTGAAATTGAAAGCTTTAGCGGTATCCTGCTTTTCGCGGCGACGATTTTTGCCCTGATCTGGGCCAATTCGATGTGGGGAGATACGTATGAAGCTATTTTGCAGTATAAGATCGGGTTCGTCACGGAAGATTTTAAGCTCAACAAGCCGCTGATTTTGTGGATCAATGATGGGTTGATGGCCATCTTCTTCTTTCTGATCGGTCTTGAAATCAAGCGGGAGTTAATGATCGGGGAGTTGAACACGCTGCGCAAAGCCGCCTCGCCATTGCTGGCGGCAATTGGCGGGATGACCTTTCCCGTCATCTTATTTCTGCTTTTAAACCAAAACCCCGAAACGCTCCGCGGCTGGGGCATTCCCATGGCGACGGATATCGCCTTTTCACTGGCCATATTAACTCTGTTGGGCAAAAGGGCGCCCCTGAGTCTGAAGGTATTTCTCACGGCTTTCGCCATCGTAGACGATATCGGGGCGGTGCTGGTCATTGCCTTGTTCTACAGCGCCGGCATCAAATGGTCGCTGATCGGCATTTCCTTCATTTTGCTGGCCATTTTGTTTGCACTGGCCTATCGCAATATTTATTCCAGAAACCTGACGGTCGTTTTGGGAGTGATTATTTGGGTGCTGTTTCTGAAGGCAGGTATCCACCCTACCATTGCCGGGGTTTTACTGGCCCTGACTGTTCCCATCAGCCAGAAGATTGATTTCCGGGAATATGCGGAACAACTGAAAGTAATCGTCGCTGACATACAAGATTCGTCAACCTCCAAAGAACACCTGCTCAGCTACGAGCAAATTTCCCATATCGATGACCTGGAGGAGTGGACGGAAAAAGTGCAGTCGCCTTTACAACACCTGGAACACCAGTTGCACGGTTTTGTCGCCTACTTCGTCATGCCCGTCTTCGCTCTGGCCAATGCCGGGGTGGCCATTACGGATGTTACAGCGCTTGACTATACGCTGATAGGAACGATAGGCGCCTGCCTGATAGCCGGCAACTTCCTCGGCGTTTCGGTAATGACTTACCTGGGAGTCAAACTGAAAATCACTACCCTGCCGGAAGGGGTGAATTTCAAACAAATTTTCGGAGTAGCCTTTTTAGCAGGCGTCGGATTTACGATGTCCATCTTCATCGCCACGCTGGCCTTCAGCGGCGCCCCGGCGATCATCGATTCGGCCAAGGTTGGAATCCTGATCGGGTCCATCATATCGGGTGTACTGGGGTATTTGATTTTGCGGATGAGTGCAAAGAAAGAGGAGAAAAGTCTGAAAATGCGCTGATTTTACGATCTTCAACAAATGATCAAAATACCAATCACCATGCACCGACGCCATTTCCTAAAACACAGCACTCTGGGAACCGCCTCCGCTTTCGCCGCTCCTCATATTCTGTTCAAAGGAAACCGGCGCCCCGCCCCGGCCGTCGAAGTGCTCAACCCGCTCGACCGCGTGCCCGTCAGCTTTATCATCGATGACTCTACGGCGCTGGTCAATATGGCCTATTACGGCATCCCGCAGTTTGCCGAGGTGTTTCCGGAGAATTACAAACAAGACTGGCGGAAGCTGCCCCGGGAAATCCCCGATTCCTTCGTCCTGGAATTCATCGAATGGTGTACGGATCACGGTGTTAAAGGCAAGTACAGTATGGTTCCCTACCCCGCCTGTACGGGCTGGCTGCATCGTTTTATTCCGGGCTGGACGAAGAAAGAGCTGGAGGATAGCCTGACCCTCGTACGCGATGTCGTATCCAAAGACTGGGACATCCATCCCGAGATGATCAGCCACACCCGGGTGATCGATATCAAAACCGGGGTACCCTACCCACAGGCGACCCCTGAATACATGGAAAACTGGGAATGGAGCCAGGACAAGAGCGCCGATGAACTCGGCGCCTATATCGCCTACGCGCTCAACGTACTCAAGGAAGCTGGCCTGCACTGCGACGGCGTCACCACGCCCGGCGGCTTCTGCCACCGCAACAAGCAAAACCTGGCCGTGGGCGCCCACGATGCTATCCGTGAGGTCTATGGCGGCAATATCGCCCACTTCTTCCGCGACTTGACGACCGATCCCGAGGATAGCACCGCTCCGGTGATCATGCACACGGCCGGTCTCGACAGCGACGATCCTTCCTGCTCCGTATCCGTCATCGGCTGTACGGGCGACTGGTTCGGGGGCTGGGACGGCCTCACGCCCGGCAATGTAGACCGCTTTATTACCGAAGACCTCTCCTCCGGCCGCCTGGTGGAGGTGATCGACCGGGGGGAGCCGGCGATCATGGTCTGCCACTGGCCGGGTATCTACTACAACGGCGAGCGGACCGGCTTTAACATCTTTAAAGAAGTCGTCACCCGCCTGGAACAAAAATATGATAACCTCCTCTGGATGAAACTCAGCGAGATCGCCCGCTACTGGGCGGCGAAGGAACTGACGACGATAGAAGTGACGGATGAGGAAATAAAATTGAACGCTCCTTTTGCGGCGGAGCGGTTTACGGTCAGAATTGACCGGCGTATGAAGTCGCCCGTACTGACAAATGACAGAGAAATTGTTCCTTTGCGGAAAGTTAATACCAGAAAGGAGCTCGAAACGGGCACATGGCTCGAGGATGGAGAAGGATTCGTATGTTGTTTCGATTTGAAAAGGGGGACGACTGTGGTGAGCGAAAAAATAAATTAATACTTTTGACAGTCAAGAATAGCGAACAAGACTTCTTATTTCCGAAGTGGCCTTACTTTTTCCCACTCACTTCTACTATCCGCTGTTCATATTTAAATGTACCGTCCTCTACAAAATCCTGCCATTTTTCAACTACTTCGCTTTCTAAGGTTTTCCAAACGTCTTCACTACAATCTGACAGAACTGCCGCCAGAGGTGTACTATATACATATTGCCATAAGAAATCTTAATATTCTATCTTTCTAATGTTTGTCAATTACCCTCGAAAAGGAAGTCCTATTCAGATATCGCCTGATATAAGGCCCGTAAAAATGCCTCAGGCCGTTCGAGCTTTGGATCATCACGCGCCTCCTCAATGATGTAAAGCGGCCATCCGTAGCGTTCACTTGAGGTTTCAGCTAGTGCCTCCGGCACTAGCTGGAGTTCACTTCTGCACTGTCCCCTTATACTTCACCGTGCGCTCATCCTCGATCACCCCGCCCCAGTTCAGCCCGAAGCCGAAGCCGTAGGTATTGCCTTCCGTATCCACGTGCGGCGTCATATCTAAGGGTACGTCTTCCATCTGTGTTTCTACCGTCATTTTTTGTACCTTAGAGGAAAATAAATCAACCAATGGATTACTTAATTATCGCTCTCCAGGTCATCGTCGGCCTCAGCATTTTGAATGTATGGCTTGTGCAAAGCAATAAAGCCACCCGCTGGCGGGGGGATGATGCCACCACTATTTTCGAAGAATTCCAGGTTTACGGGCTACCGACCTGGTCGGTATATGTCATAGGCGCGTTAAAGGTCACCCTGGCCGTTCTTCTGATCGCGGGCATTTGGTTTCCGGTGTTGAAATTCCCGGCCTCCGCCGGCCTGGCCATTCTGCTGGCCGGTTCGGTTACCATGCACTTGAAGATCGGGGATGCTTTAATCAAGTCGCTTCCGGCGGGCCTCTTCCTGCTGATGTCTTTAGTCATTGCTTTTGTTTCCTACCCGATGTAAGCACCCTTAGCTGAAAATACCGTAGTAGTGGATGCTTAAATAGAGGTTCAAAGCAGCGTATGAAAGGGCGGGCGAAGCAGCCAAAAAACTGTCCCGGATCTTCAGGCGCAGTAAAAAGCCGAACACCATCATAAGGCACAAGCCGGCGGAAGCGAAAAAGGCCAGAAAAGGAGACTGCCAGTACCCGGCGAGCACACCCAGCCCGCCCAGCAATTGCAGATAGCCGATCAGTACCCGCTGCCGGTCATGCCCAAACCGGATGAATTCATCCTTCATGTGGGGCGAATTCAGGCAGGCTGTGCCGAAAAACAAAAAGGAAAGCCCAGAGAAAAAAGTCGCCAGCGTGGGTAAATCCATATTAGCAGTTGCGTTTACTGCAAATGGTCAATTGCTTTGATCCTATCTGCACGGTCCTAATTATTTAATATCGAACCGTTATTTGACTGAAAGGTTTCAACGAATCCGTTTTTACTAAAGGATTCTCCTTGGGCGCAGGAGTGGCCTTGATATCCGTTGTCTCTCGTTGAGCGTTCGCGCTTCTTCAAAAATCAACATTTTACGCCGTGTAAACTATAAGCATCGTTGAGATGTTTCACCCTCACTATTTATACTTCTACGCTTCGGGGGCAAATCGCAACTGCCCCCCCAATCAATAAGCCAATGTCCCACTTACACGAGAAAGGTATTAGCAAGCCCCGAAGAATTGCCGGTTACCTGCTATCGCTACTTCCCTCCTTAATGGTCTTTATGTCGGGAGTCGTTAAGTTTACCCAAAATGCGGCGATTCACCAAACCCTGGAAAAGCTGGGAGTTGCCGAGCAGGCTGTTTTGATAGGAGTAGTCGAAATATTTTGCGTCCTGCTGTACTGGATCCCCAAAACCAGTAATATCGGGTTCTTTTTGTTTTGCTCTTACGCCGGAGGGATCATCGTAGGTGAACTGATCCTGGGTGATATCCCTATACCCGGTATTGCTATTGCCCTCATGATCTACACGGGCACGATGCTGAGAAAACCCTCCCTTTCCGGCCTGGGTATTTAGGGCGAGGTTGAACACACTAACTGAAAACCATTCCTCCGCAGGGCCTAAGCTTCAAAAGCAGGAATTGCTGTTCTTTACTGGCGGATTTTGCTTTCCACCAACGGGCAATTATGCGATCACGCTATACGCAACTTTCGCCTGCTCGCCTAACAAGCTTCTTATCGATAGATAATAACACTAAAAAGCAGTAAATTCATCTCCACCGGAATAACCCGATTTACTCAAAAAAGCTGCTGCAAAAGATGAAGCTTTCCTATCTGCTATTTTCTATTCTGATCATCCTCTTGGCCTGCTCCGATACGGAAAAAGCCCCCGACGGCCCCATCCCCGTCACGGAGGGCTATCTGACCATCAACGGTTCCGAAGTATATTACAAAGCCCTGGGCGGCGGCGCCCCTATTATCATCGTCCACGGCGGGCCGGTAATGGATCACAGCTACTTTCTGCCGCATGCGGAGGATCTGGCGCGGGATTACCAATTGACCTTCTACGATCAGCGCGCCTGCGGCCGGTCTTCCCTGGAGGTGGATCAAAGCAAAATGTCGCTGGCGGCTTTTGTAGAAGATATCGAGCTGCTGCGGCAGGAACTCGGCCTCGGCGACATCCACCTGCTCGGCCACTCCTGGGGCGGATTGCTGGCGATGAAGTACGCCATTCAGTATCCCCAGCATCTGCAATCGCTCATCCTCTCCAACAGCCTGCCGGCCAGCACCGGCCACTGGCAGAAAGAGCAGGAACTGCTGGCGCAACGCCTGACCAGACAGGACAGTCTGGACCGGCTGGAGATCGCCAACTCCGAAGAGATGAAATCGAACCCCGCCGCGGCAGTGGAAAAGATCCTGCGCCTGTCCTTTGAGTCGCAGTTCTATAATCCGGCGCTGCTCGACAAATTATCCCTGTACGTCCCCGACGACTACATGGCCCGCAGTCAGGCCTTCCAGGCGCTGGGGCCCGACCTCGTCGGCTTTAACCTGTACAACGATCTCGGATTGATGAAAAAACCGGCGCTGGTCCTCTACGGCGATCAGGAGCCGGCGGCGGATATCTCCGGCAAAGCCCTGGCCGCCACCATGCCTGATGCGGAGCTGGTGATCCTCGACGAGTGCGGTCACTTTCCCTTCGTGGAGCAGCCGGAAGCGTATTTCAGGGCGATACGGCGTTTTTTGGAAGGATTGGAGGATTGAGAAGTTGCTTGGCATCTGGCATCTAAAAAATTCCATTTTCCCTCAACCAATAGATTTTATCATGCACGTAACCAGTGCAGATCTGGTAAGCCGGCGTCAGGAAGGAATGGTTGCCGCGTGGGTAGAGCTGTCCCTCCCGCAGCGACGAGCACCATCCTGTTCACGCGTTCGGGATACTGAAGTGCAAAATCCAAGGCCAGACTACCTCCGATGGAATTTCCCACTACATGTGCCTGTTGAATCTTTAATTCCTCCATCAGACGGAGCAGATCCTCAATCGGAGAGTATGGCTGGTCCGGAAAGGAAGACCGGCCAAAGCCCCGGTGATCGTATCGAACTACCAAATAGTGGGCAGCCAATTCCTGAAATTGCTGATCCCACATACGGCGGTCGCCAAAGCCGCCGTGGATGAGTATGACCGGGTGCCCCTGGCCTAGTATTTCACAATGAATACTTCCATTCGTGACGTCCAATGTGTAGTAGGGCATTACTGTAAAAATTTAATCCTTTCCCTTGGTCCGCTTTTTCCCCTCCTGCGTAATCGCCATCTTCGGATTCCGCTTCATGTTTTTGATGTACGCCCCCCGCCGGAAGCGCAGCCCGCTCCAGTCCTCGCTGACCGCCACCTGGCGAACGGGTTCGAAACCGTGCCGGCCCAGCGCCTCCCAACCGTAATCGCGGCTGATCTCGGCGTCGTACTTTTTGGATGACTTCTTCGGGTAGGCGAACCAGACGATGCCGTCGCCTTCCAGTTTGTCATTAATGACGGAAGCCAGTTGATCCACCTCTGATTTCTTCTGGACGAAGCTCAAAACAAATTCGATCGCCTCAGCATTGTCCATCCCGGTTTTTACGGAAGTAAACTCCTTCATTCCTTTTTGCTCCTCGACGAATTCATCGGGCGCGTTCAGAATATAGACGGTATCCTGATCTTTGAAGTTGAGTTTCTTGAAAAGTGGTGTCATAAGGGTGAATTTTGGGTGTATGCGACCAATACAGCCGGAATTTCCGTACCGGTAATTTTGGTTCAGTCTTATGCGGAAAGATACTTTGTCAAGTCTTCAAATTTTTCTTCCCAGAAGTCCTCCATCTCCTCGCGCTGCTGCTCATCCAGTAATCTTTCCTGGTGAAAGCTGACAATCGTTCGCCATCCGTTGGGAATCACCCGGATCTGCAGGGTTGATTGATTCTGCCAATCTGCTTTTTTCCAGGACATACGGATGTGAGAGTGCAGCCTGATTAGTCTTACTTTTCCACTGATGCCCTCGTTGGTGAGATAGAATTCATCTTCTTTCAAAGGATCAACGACTCCCTCTCCCAGCCAGATACGCATACCTGCTTCGGAAAATAGTTTTTCCCACACTACTTCCGCCCGCAAGGCAAAGGTTTTACGCTTACCAAACTGATAGCCGGTGTCTTTTGTCTTACCTATGTCGTATTTCATATCGAATCCGAAATCCTTTATTGCTACTTTAAAGATCAGATTTTTCAGCCATCTTTGCCAGATTTTTGAAAGCGCCGACGGAGCCACTGTATCCGCATTTGCAGGAAAAAGGTCTGAAAGAGACGCAGGTAAGGATTGATTAGATTTACTCATCCCCCAGCGCCTCCATCCTACGGATCTTCGCATTTGGAACTACTCGTCCCGAAGTGCTTCGACCGGGTTCGCCAGCGCCGCGCGCACGCTCTGAATGCTGACGGTTAAGACGGCGATTGAAATCGCCGCTACGGCGGTCAGGGCGAACACCCACCACTCGATCTCGATGCGGTAGGCGAAGGCCGACAGCCAGTCGCGCATGAAGTACCAGGCGACGGGGGCGGCTATGATGATGGCAATTACGACCAGTTTCAGAAAGTCTTTCGACAGCAGGAACACAATATCGGCCACCGTTGCTCCCACCACCTTGCGGATGCCGATTTCCTTGACGCGCAGGGAGGCGGCGTAGGCAGCCAACCCGAACATACCCAGGCAGGCGATGAAGATAGCGATGGCGGCAAAAAAGCCGAAAAGGCGACCCTGACGGGTCTCGCTCTGGTAGAGCCGGTCGAGCTGTTCGTCCAGGAAGCGGTAGTTGAAGGGATAAGCCGGCGCAAGGTCGGTCCAGGTTTGTTCGGCAGCAGCGATGACTTCCGGCAAGCGTCCCGCCTGTGCTTTGACAGCCACCTGAGCACCGCCGAAGGCGGTGGCGATAACAAGGGGCTCCACTTCTTCGCGAAGACTGGAGAAGTGATAGTCTTTTACGATCCCGACAACCGTGCGGCGCAGCGAATCGAAAGACACCAGCTGCACGCGTTTTCCAATAATTTCCTTGTTAGTCATTCCCAGCTCTTGTACTGCCTGCTCATTCAACAGGACGGCGCGGCTGGAGTCGCTGGCAAATTGAGGAGAGAGAGGACGTCCTTCGATTACCTGCAGACCGTAGGTGTCGAGGCATTCAAAATCAACGAGGGCGGTACGCATCCGGATGGTTTCGTCAATACCCTCCACCTTTAGCGAAGTGGCATCGTGAAAGCCGCCGGGACGGCCGATCGCAAAGGAGACGTTCTGCACGCCGGGTTCGCGCAGCAGCTGTTCTTTCAGCAAATCCCGCTTGAAAAACAAATCCGGATTATTGATCTGGAAAAGTAACACGTGCTCCTTATCGAAGCCCAGGTTTTTCTCCTGTAAATACTGGAGTTGACGCTGGATGACAAAGGTGCTGTACAGCAGACCGAAAGACAGGGCGAACTGAAGCATCACCAGTCCTTTGCGCAGGCCGGCCGTTTGGCTGTTCCCGGCTGTCATTGATCCTTTCAGCACCTCGACGGGTTTGAAAGCGGCCAGCAACCAGGCCGGGTAAGCGCCAGCCAGCAGCGTTATACCCGCCGTTAAGCTCAATAAAATTCCGGCCACCTGCCAGCCTGTCAATTGCAGATTCAGGCTCAAATCAAACCACTGCTCAAAGTATGGCATAGCCTGCATCGTTAGCATTAGCGCCGCCAGAACGGAAACCGCCGTTAGGAGCGTGGTTTCGCCCTGTGCTGGCCAAACAGGCATTGACCAATGCCGGCGAAATTAATCCTGAAAATGAAAAAAAGCATGAAACCGTAAGCCGCGTCACCCGCACAAAAGCAGAAGCCCGCGCCGCCTACAACCGCCTGAGCAAAGTATACGATATACTCATTCATCCCTTCGAAAAGAAAGAGAAACAGTATGGCCTGGCGCTGTTGGACGCACAACCCGGCGAAACGATCCTCGAAGTCGGATTCGGAACCGGCAATAACCTGGTGGAGATGGCCAAGGCCGTTGGTAACAAAGGCCGGGTATATGGAGTTGACATTGCCGACCGGATGGTAGAAATGACGCGTGAAAAACTAAAAAAAGAAGGACTGGATGAAATAGCGGAACTCGAACGGGGCGACGCCGTCCAACTCCCGTATGAGGATGACCAATTCGACGCCATTTTCATGAGTTTCGTCCTCGACCTTTTTGACAATCCGGATATCCCCAAGGTCCTTGAAGAATGCCAACGGGTACTCAAACCGAACGGGCGCCTCGTCAATGTCTCCCTGCAAAAAGCCGATACGCTGAGTAATAATATTTACGAAACAGTACACGAGGCTTTTCCCAAGACGGTGGACTGCCGCCCCATTCCGGCGGATGCCCTTTTGGAAGAAGCCGGATTTACTGTTGAGGAGAAAAAGGACTTGTCTATGTTCGGGCTGAAAGTCAGTTGTATTCTGGCAAGTGTTGTATAGATCTGCCAGATTTCTCAGGTGCGGGCATTGAAAAATTGATAATGTCTTAAACCCAGAACTTTAGTAGTTAGTAGAAGGTGTTGGTCGAGCGTCTTCGACCTCGACCCTGTATCCCGCGGTCTCTGACCGCTACTCTCACGAGGCCGAATTCATATTCTTTAGTCAAAGGTTTTTACTACGATTAGACCCAAATATTAGTTTTCAACACCTGACCCTATGAAATCTGGCAGTTCTCAGCCCACTACCAGACGTTTCATCTGCAGAAGTCAATGCTTTTTCATCCAATCCAGCAGCGCCCGGTCAAAAGCAGCACTTTCCTCCAGCTGGGGGTATGCCCGCTTTTTTTCAAACAACACCAGAGTATAATCGGGAATGTTTTCATACTCCTGTTCCCACAGGGTATACGGAACGACGTAATCGTATTTTCCCATCGCCACAAAAACCGGAACTGGAATGTCGGGAGCCGCTTCAAACATGTCGTAATCTGCAAAGACTTGGGTGAACAAATGTTGCGTCACCTCCGAATGCACCGTCATGCCGTATGATCCCTGGCGAACCATTTCAGCTCCACGAAATACATTCTGAGGTGTTCACGCAAATTATCTGAAAAGGTTTTGGGATAGTAAACGGAGGAGCCGATGACCAGGCAGGGTTTTCCGTCACCTTCTACCACATAATCCAGTTTGGAGCCGTCCACTTCTATATATCCGGTATGTTTTTCATCTTTCGGAACGTTCACATTTCCTTCTTCCTCGGGTGTTCCCGAAGGAGCACACCCGGTTAGTACTCCAAAAAATGTTATAACCATTGCACCAATGATCCACTTTACTTTTATGCTATTCATCTGGTGGATATTCGATTTTATACTGACGTTGAATTGGTTTGAGAAGTTTCTCAAACCAATTTACGTCGAGTATAGACATCAACGAATTAGACGAAAAAACTCATAAAAGAAAATGGAGACATGGGTTGTGAGAGATCCTTACGCGAAGTAGAACTTCGCGCTCCAATCTCCCAGTCTCCATGTCTCCATGTCACATTTTATCCGCAGGCAACCTTGAATGTTAATTCTTAGTTGCTCTTGTCTTCACTTTTTAGTCAATCTACCCCTATCCCAGCACCTGCTGATCGCTCACGAAGGGCTGGTTGTACAGTCGCTGGCCGGTAGCCTGGTACATGGCGTTGGCCAGTGCGGATTGAATCGGCGGTAGCGAGGGCTCACCCAGCCCCGTCGGATCGATGCCATTATCGACAAAGAAGATATCGATCTCCTTGGGCGCCTCCGGGTTGCGGATCAGGCGATACTTGTTGAAGTTCTCCTGCTCCGGCCGGCCGTTATTGAACGACAGGACGCTGTACATGGCGTGGCCGATGCCGTCGACGATGCCGCCCTCGATCTGGTTCTTGGCGCCGAGCGGGTTGACGACGATGCCGCAATCGACGGCGCACCAGACCTTCTGTACTCTGGGCTGGTCGTTCTCCACCACTACGTCAACCACCTGGGCGACGTAGGAGTTGTGGCAATAGTAGGCCGATACGCCGCGGTGCACACCGGGCATCTCCTTGCTCCAGCCGGCTTTTTCCTTGACCAGTTTCAGCACGCCGGCGTAGCGGGCCGCGTCGTAGTCGTTGCGCTCTCCTACGGGGTTGTTCTGCGCTTTTTCGAACAGTTCCAGGCGCATTTCGATAGGATCTTTGCCTGCAGCTTCGGCGACTTCGTCGAGGAAGGCCTGCTCGGCGTAGGCCATGAAGTTGGAGCGCGGGGCCCGCCAGGCGCCGGTCGAGATATTGGAATTCAGGCTTAGTTTCTCAGCCAGGTAGTTATCCACCGCGCCCGCCGGATAGCGGTTTTCAAATACCGGGCTTTCGTTGGCGCCCACGCCGCGTACGTGGAAAGCGGTCAGGTTATTGTTCTCATCCAGGGCGGCCCGGTACTTCACCTTGTAGGTGGGCCGGTAGGTGCCCTGCGTCATGTCGTCCTCGCGGGTATAGACCAGCTTGACAGGAGCGTTGGCTTTCTTGGAAATCAAGGCGGCCTCCGAGCCGAAGTGGCCGTAAAGACGGCGACCGAAACCACCGCCCTGGCGAGTCATCATGATTGAGACTTTCTCCAGCGGCATGTCGAGTAAGGCGGCGACGGTCTTCTGCAGGAATTCCGGCGTCTGGATCGGGCCTTCCAGCTCGGCTTTGTCCTCCGTGACATGTGCAAAGAAGTTCATCGGCTCCATCGGGTTGTGGGCCAGGAAGGGGGCCGAGTAAGTGCGCTCGATTACCTGAGCGGCATTGGCGAACACCGCTTCCGGATCGCCATCCTTGCGGGCCGGCTCGTCAGGCCTGCTCTCTATCAGCTTGGTCAGCGCTGCCTCGTGTTCGGCGCTGCTCTCCAGCGGGGAGGTGGTTTCCCATTCCACTTTCAGTGCTTTCTTGGCTTTCATCACCTGCCAGGTCGTTTCGCCGACGATGACGACCAGCTCGGGAAAGGCGTTGACATCCGACCATTGCAGCTCCACGCCTTCGGGCTTGGCATCAATAGTAAACACATCTTTGATGCCGGGCATATTCTTTACGGATTCCGCGTCGAAAGACTTTATCGTCATCCCGAAGGCCGGCGGGTGCTTGATCATGGCGATCAGCATGCCTTCGCGGTCGATATCGAGGCCGAATAGCGGCTTGCCGGTAATGATCTCGGGCCCATCGACGTTTTTGGTCGCCGTGCCGATAATTTTAAAATCTTTCGGATCCTTGAGTTCGACCTCCTCGGGCACCGGCATCTCGCCTGCCGCGGAAGCCACGGCGCCGTAGCCGATGGATTTACCGCTCTTTTCGTGCTTGATGACGCCGGCCTCGGTGGTGAGTTCCTCAACGGGGACCTCCCACTGTTTGGCGGCAGCCGCCATCAGCATGTGACGGGCGGTAGCGCCGGCTTTGCGTAGCGGTTCCCAGGCCAGGCGGATCGACTGGCTGCCGCCGGCTAACTGGCGGGTGTACTTATCCGTATCGAGCCCGGCCTGCTTGACCATGACGTCCTTCCAGTCGATGTCGAGTTCTTCGGCGACGAGCATGGGCATGGAGGTTTTAACGTTCTGCCCGATTTCCGGGTTGGGTGACATGATGGTCACCACGCCGTTATCTCCAACCTTGAGGTAAGCATTTACGTTGTACCACTCTTCGGGCATGCCCTTGGCCTCTTGTTCGGCGGGCGAACAGGCCACGAGCCAGTTGAAGCCCAGAACCAGGCCTCCACCGGCCACGGTGGATATTTTCAAAAATGATCTTCTATCGTGCTTGGTATTAATTGCCATGATGATATTTTTAATGGATTGAGGATAAAATCCCTATAAAGAAATCGTCTTACCTTATTTTCCTTCGGCAGCAAAAAGGAACTGCTAGCTCATCTTGCCGGAGGCCGTTTTAATGGCGTCTTTAATGCGCAGATAAGTACCGCAGCGGCAGATATTGCCGGACATGGTGGCCTCGATTTCTTCGTCGCTGGGACTGGAGTTGTTATTCAGCAGAGCAGCGGCAGTCATGATCTGACCCGCCTGGCAGTAGCCGCACTGCGGTACGTCGTGCTCCAGCCAGGCTTCCTGCAAGGGATGGTCGCCGTTTTCCGATAAGCCTTCGATGGTGGTGATAGATTGATTGCCTACGCTGGAAACAGGTGTCGTGCAAGAACGCATGGCGACGCCGTTGACGTGAACGGTACAGGCGCCGCACTGCGCGATGCCGCAGCCGTATTTAGTGCCTACCAGTTTGGCGTGGTCACGTAGAACCCATAAGAGAGGGGTATCAGGATCGACGTCAAATTCCTGCGTCTTCCCATTGATTTTGAGATTGAATACAGCCATAACAAGATTTGGTTGAGATGAAGATGTGTTTAACAATCAGGTTTCGATGTATTTGCGTTTCAGAATAGAAAGATACCCAAATTTTGTAAAAAATCACATATCGCCAAGATGATAACTATTACTGTTCCGGGAATGGTAAGGCTGTCGGCCAGTGACCTCCCACTATTTTCACTTCCGGAAAGTAGAGGAATACTATCGGAAATCGTCATCTGTCTGGTCAAGTACGAGCGGCAGCCGCTGCGTTTCATCTTTAAGTATTACAAGCCGCAAAATGACTGGAGGATTCTCAATTTCTCCTTTGATGAGAACGTCGATGAGGCCCTCGAGGAAATCATGAAGTACGACTAACGGAAATCCCTGCCGGGGCCGCCGGGTCCTTGTCCTCTTCGGCCCGGTCCTTCCCAGGGCCGAATTTCTTTGGCGTCGAAGCGGTTTCCATCCAGTTTTTCGCCCAGCAGTTTAACCTGCTCTCCGCTTTCCATGAGAACGACAGGGGGGATAAAAGTACTTTCATCGTATTCGACGCGCCAGCTTTTTCCATTGAAATCCGTCAACTGAAGCATTCCGTTACGCACCAGTTCGATCCGGCCGGCCAGTCGTCCTTCTTCCGGATGCATCCAGAGGTTGATTTTCTTTTCATTTATACTTTCGTAAATGCTGAGATGGACATCAAAAGCCCGCTCGAGCCGCTGAGCCCCGCCAATGATAAAAAACAGCGTACCCAGCAGAATGCTCAGCGCTACACTGAATCCCAGTTGGCGGGCCAGGGTAAATTTATACCCGCGTCTGGAGTGACGAATGCCGTACATGGCGAGTAACAACGCAACAATAAGCAGCACGATCCAGACGATGGGCAAAATTCCGAGAAATAGCTCCAGTGCAGAGTGAGAGAGGTGGCTGACCAGATTGAAATCCGTCTGCTGAATAGCAAAGAGGACGATGGAAAAGGCCAGCCCTCCCAGTAGAACAGCAATTATAAAGCCAGTGATCATAAGGGTGTTCCGAAGCGTAAAGCGCCAACGGGGCAGCGGTTTGATATCTTCTTTCTTTATTTTCTCGATTAACTTTTTCGAACGATCCATAATTCCGGATTTACTGGTCAAAATGTATATGCCGGCCGGCGGATGATTTTGCGAAAGCCTTTTTGGCGCGGTTGATGCGGGTAGCGACGGTACCTTCCGGCAACTGAAGGATATCGGAGATCTCCGAGTAACTCATGTTTTCGAGAAACTTCAGCACCAGTACCTGCCGGTATTTAAGTGGCAAATGATCCAGGAGCTCGTGCACCAATTCTTCCGGTTCGGGCTCCTCTCCTTCCCACGCTCCGGAGTCCTCGTCCGGCAAATTCAACAGACGGGATTCCGTCCATTCCACCTTCCTGTCTTTACCATAAGATTTTTTCTTCCGCACGTAGGAAATGACGTGATTGTGAACGATGCGGTACAGCCAGCTGGAAAATTTCAGATGCGGGTCATAAGCATTGAGATTTTCCCAAACTTTGATGAATGACTCCTGGAGCAGATCTTCCACTTCGTCTTCCGGCAGCGCAGTGAGACGGCGGATATATCGCAGCAGCCTCTTTTCGTATCGCTCGTACAGACAGGAGAAGAAATCAACCTGTTCCAACGACTTCCGGATGATCTCCCGGTCGCTCAACTCCTCACATATTTCCCTGGGAACAATCATTGTTCACATTTTTCCACCTGGCGCCTTCGGCATTAAGTAAATGCTATCATAGACGAAGTTGTTTTTCGTCTGGCCAAGGCGGAGGTTCCCGCGCATAGCACCGCTACGTAAGGGGTTCTCTAACGAAGGACAGGCGGAAAAGAACGAGTATATGGTAGTAGAGATTTAGTGCCGAAGGCACTAGCCTTTTACTCAATAACGAACGAGCCGGAAGAAGTGCCCTGCGGCAGGGCGTTTCTTCCGGCCTGTTATCAAATTTTTTCTTGCCTCTTTTGTCCATCAGTTGTTAAACCGGTTCCTCTTACCTTTGGGGCCTTGGCCGGCGCCCGGTCCGGTACCCAGGCAATTCGGGTTATTCCCCCGATTCTGTTTCCAATAGCGGCCACCGGTATTGCTTTCCGCATCGAGGACAGCTTTGAATGCTTCCGGGCTGAGGAAAACCGGTTCGTAGGTAGCTCCCACCCGCTCTATTTGCCGCATAAAGGCCCGCAGGTGGTTACCGGAGGCCTGCTTCAGGTTGCCGAGCACAAAGCGGATATCTTCGTTGTCTACTTCCTCATCAGCCAGTGCCTGGTTCAGATCGTAGATATCCCGGTCTTCGATGGTCGCGCCGGCGAGCAAGGCGTCTTCCAGGCTCTCATATCCGCTGGCGATCAACTGATCATACAAATCCTGTACCTCAGTATTAGTAAATGCTCCCACTTCTTTATCCTTCGCGGGATCCGCCATTTCGTACTTTTCAAGCAGGCAACCGATCACATCCATGTGACGTTGTTCTGACTGGCTGATGTTATTGAAAATCGGCAATTCCCATTTTTCGTACAACATCAGGTAAACATCCCGCGCCATTTTTTCTTCTTCGCGCATAAAGCGCAGCGCTTCTTTTTCGGCTTCCGACAAATCCTGCTCTGAGAAGTTCAGCGCCAGGTTTTCGCATAGTTCTGCTTTCGTGAGTACAGGTCCGGCGCCGCCTAAGGCAAGGCAGTCTCCCATACCCGGCCCCGCGCCACGCATGTTTACCACTGTTTCTGTGACTGATTCCTGTTCCATTCCACTTACTTCAGATTCACACTGTGCAAATAGGAATACAAAACCCAACAGAAGGGTAAAGTAGCCGATCAATTTTATTCCGTAGCTTTTCATGGTTATATCTTTTGGTAAACAAATACTGTCTGATATCTTCTAACCATTGCTACGCAACGAGCTCGATTTTCTTTCACTCGTCGTAAAAAAATTACAAAAGATGCTTACACCGGTTCCGGTGGGAGTAGTGGTAACTTGACGACGAAGATGCTTGCTGTTTTCTCAATGGTCATTTCCTTTTCTGTAAGCAGCCGATAGCGACTCTTGATATTCAGCAGTCCGTGTCCGTTGCAGGGCGCTGCTTCCCCCTCGTGGTTGAATATTGTTCTCAACTATTACCTTGCCCGACTCAATGTAAATGGCTACCCGAAGTGGTTTCCTGGATAGAAAGATAAGACCGGGGCAGTTCCGTACGCCTCCCTGCTTGTAGGCCAGCCCTGAAAAAACGAGCTGTTTTTTCAGAAACGCTATATCCGGATTCACCCGATCATTATCCCGGTTCAGGGGAAAAAGGTTTCCGGAGCCTCTGATTTTGCTCAGTTTTACAACATCAGCAATTAACAAAATAGTTTGTAAAACCCGATAAGCATGAAAGTTTTATTCCAGCTCCTGCTCCTAGTCCTGATCACTTTTACCACCCGGCAACTGTCCGCGCAGCAAATCAGCGGACAGGTTAAAGACGCCAAAGGGGAACCCGTGGCTTTCGCCACCGTTGCCCTGCACCAAACCACCGATTCTGCACTAATTACAGGCATTGCCGCAGATCTCGACGGGGTATTCACCCTGCCTTCCCCCGAAACGGGCGCCTACTACCTGCAACTGAGCGCCGTCGGCTACCAGCCGTTACGCTCGGCTGCTTTCCAAGTGAGTGGACCTTCCTTCAGTAAGACCTTTGACATCTTTATTATGGAGGAAAACGTGGAAATGCTCGACGAAGTTGTCGTCGAAGCCATGCAATCACAGGTCGTCAGCAAAGGCGATAAGCTCGTCATGAACGTAGGCAATACTATGCTGGCCACCGAAAGCAGCGCCTATGAGGTGTTGAAAGAGGCCCCTGGTGTGTACGCCGACCAGAACGGCGAACTGCAACTCAACGGCAAGTCGGGCATCAAAATTATGATCGACGGCCGCGACACCTACGTCACCGGCGGCGAGCTGAAATCGATGCTGGAAAATATGCCGGCCAAGAATATCGATGCGATCGAAGTCATCAGCAACCCTTCCGCCAAGTACGACGCCGAAGGCGCCGCAGGCGTGATTAATATCCGGCTCACGCGCAATGAACAGAGCGGCTTTAACGGCAGTGTTTATACTGACTACAGGTATAACAACCTTCATCAATACAGTACCGGCGCCAACCTGAACTATAAGAAAGGCGCCTGGAGCTCTTTCGCTAACATCGATCTTTCCCGCAGCGGCCGGCTCCGCAGCATGTCGCTGTACCGGGAGTACCACGATGATAAGCAAGTGGCCTACTTTTCACAGGAGGGGACGGATGCCAGGAATAAGCAAACCCCCTCTATCCGGCTGGGTTCCGATATCGACCTGGGCAAGCAGCACAGCCTGGGTTTCACCGCCAATCTCTCTTACGATGACACTTTCCAGGAATGGCCAACCCTCAGCACCCTCACCGACGACGATCCCGGCGCCGATGTGCTCATCGATGCCAAAAACACCATCGAAGGCCAGTCGCTGGACCAAACCTACAACCTGCACTACACCGCGAAACTGGATACCGCCGGCGCCGAACTGTCCGCCAACTTCGACTACGTGCGCCTGCAGAACCAGGCTAACAGCCGGTTCCGGAACAGCTATACTTTTCTGGCGACCGATGCCGTAGAACGGGAGATCTTCACGACCGCCAACCCCTCCTCCTACGATATCCTGGCCGGGCGCCTAGATTACGTTCAGCCTATCAGCAGATGGAACGGGCAGCTGGAAACAGGGGCCAAATTCAGCCACGTCATATCGACCAACAACCTCGACTTCTTCGAACTGGTCGACGACGTCGAACGGCCTATGACGGAACGTTTTAACAATTTCACTTACCTGGAAGATATTTACGCCGCCTACGTAAGTGTGAGCAGCCGGATCAACGACAGCTGGAGCCTACAGGCCGGCCTGCGCGCGGAATACACCAACAGCGAGGGCCGCTCCGCCACGCTCAACGAAGTCAACCAGCGCAACTTCTTCAATCTTTTCCCCAGCGTTTCGCTACAACAGAAGGTGAACGATAATTACCAGATCAGCTACGGCTACAGCCGCCGCATCAACCGGCCCCGCTACAGCAAACTGAACCCTTATGTATTCTACCTGGATCCCTATACCTTCGTTCAGGGCAATCCCCAGCTGCGTCCCCAGTATACGCACGCGCTGCAGATCACCCAAACCATCAATCGGCAGTACAACATCATGCTGGGCTACGATTACTCTACCGACTTTGTGACGGAACTGCCATCTATCGATTCCGAAACCCGGATCACGGTACTCACAGAAGGTAACGTCGAAACCTTCCGCAACCTAAGCGCCCGCATCGTGGCGCCGCTGCAAATCGGTAAAAAATGGACAATGAATAATATGATTTCCGCAGCGTACCAAATCTTCGAAACCACTATAGACGAGGTGGATTACTACAACGCCCGCCTCTTCTTCTCGGCCCGTTCCACCAGCCGCATCAAACTGCCTGCCGGCTTTACTATGGAACTGAGCGCCGACTACCGCGGCCCGCTCGCCCACGGCGTCTATAAAATCGGCGGACAGTGGGGCGCCGACGCGGGCTTCCAGCGCAAAGTGATGAGAGACAAACTCAGCATCAGCCTGCGCTTCCAGGATATCTTCCGCACCCGCCGTATACACGGCACCATCGGGCTGGGGGAAAATGTAGGCCGCATCGACCAGTACATGAATGACCAAAGCGTGATGCTCGGCCTGCGCTATAACTTCAGCAAAGGCGCACGATTTGAAAATAAAAAGCGACAGCACCGGCTCGAGGAGTTGCAGCGGGTAGGGGGGTAAAGGAAAGGATTGGAGGATTGAATAGGGAAATATCGGGTGATAAGAGGATTGGGGGACTCCGGAAATGTCTAAACCGAGCATTTCTTCGAGTTCCCCTCCTCTTTTTATATCAAACACTAATTAGAGGCTGTGTCAGTTTGAAGCCGTAAAGCGGGGATAAGACCTTGGTATCCTTAACCCGGGTGAAGGCTCAAATATACTGACGTCGAGTGTACTTTAGGACACACAGAACACAGAGAAAACACCAAGAACCACAAAATCTTAGGAGAACCTCCCTTTTCCTGTATCAACCGGCAAACCTGGCATCAAGCCCCCAATGTCCTCCATTAACGTTCCTTTCGTACCTTTACGGCTCAAGCTTCGTCGGGCTGCCAGCGGGAGATCAAAAAACCATAGAACAATTACCCAACTCACATCCTTTCACAGTATGAACCTACGCAAATACGAATGTCGATAGTCGAAGTAGAAAAACTAACCAAACAATTCGGCGACTTTAAAGCGGTCGACGAGGTGAGCTTTGAGATCAAAGAAGGCACAATCTTTGGCTTTCTGGGGCCGAACGGCGCTGGCAAGACCACCACGCTGAACATGCTTGCTACTCTTCTGCCCATTACTTCGGGCAATGCCCGGATCAATGGATACGATGTACAACACCAAAGACCGGAAGTCCGTAAGTCCATCGGCATGGTCTTCCAGGATCCCACGCTCGACGACGAGCTGACGGCCTATGAGAACATGGACTTCCACGGGCGGATGTACGGCATGCCTAAAAAGGAAAGAGAAGGGAAAATTGAGGAATTACTGGAACTGGTGGAACTCGCCGACCGGCAAAATCAGCGCGTGGAGAAATTTTCCGGTGGTATGCGCCGGCGTCTGGAAATCGCCCGGGGGATTATGCACAGTCCCCGCGTCCTTTTTCTTGACGAGCCGACGCTGGGACTTGATCCCCAGACCAAAAACCACCTCTGGAATTACATCGAAAACCTGACTCAGCAACAGCGGGTCACCATTATTCTCACTACTCACTACATGGACGAAGCCGACAAGCTCTCCGATATCATCGCCATCATCGACGAAGGCAAAATCATCGCACTTGATGAGCCGGAAAAACTGAAAGAAGATATCGGCGGCAATATGATACGCATCCGCTCGGGACAGGGGGAGAGCATCCGGGAGAGCCTGGCCGGTCGCGATTGGGTGGAGAACATCAACCAGAACGGCCAGTATACCGACATTTCCGTCAGGGAAGCAAAAAAGGAACTGGCCGAGACGACCAACATCCTCGTCAACAAAAATATCACTTTTGAATCGGCCGGCATTTTCACCCCTACCCTGGAAGACGTATTTTTACACTTTACCGGCAAAACGCTAAGAGAAGAAGAAGCCAGCGCTAAAGACCGCTTGCGAAGAAGAAAAAGAAACTGATGAACGCCATTTACATCCTTTGGTACCGAAACGTCCTAAAATACCTGCGCTCCCCCAGCCGCCTCATCGGCAGTCTGGGTATGCCTTTTTTCTTTCTGGTCATCGTGGGTTTCGGATTGAATACGGCGGTGCAGTTGCCGGGCATGGAAGGGGATTACATCGACTTTATCGCACCGGGCATCGTAGCGATGAGCGTGTTGTTCGGCTCTATGTTTTCGGGTATACAACTAGTACTGGACAAGCGCTTCGGCTTCCTGAAAGAGACCTTTGTCGCTCCCGTCTCCCGGCTGAAAATCATGATCGGCCAGACGCTTGGCGGGGCTTCCACTGCAATCATTCAGGGCATTCTGGTGTTTGTCCTCGCCTTGTTCATCGGAGCGCCTATGCCTTCCCTACTTGGCTTCTTCCAGGTGCTGGGTTTCATGTTTCTGATCGGACTGGCCTTCACCGCGCTGGGCATTTCCTTTGCCACCCGGATGGAGGATACCCAAGGTTTTTCTCTGATCATCAATTTTGTCATCTTTCCACTCTTTTTCCTCTCCGGCGCCTTGTTTCCGCTGAGCCAGATTCCCGACTGGCTGAGCTTCCTCATCTACTGCGATCCGCTCACCTACGGGGTGGAAGGCATTCGGCATGCCATGACCGGGGAAGCACAGATCAACCCCTTGTTGAGCCTTGCCGCACTAGGGGGATTCGCCGCGCTCATTCTGTTTATCGGCAGCTTGCTTTTTCAGCGAATAAAGATTTAATCCGGATTATTCAATCCTCAACCACGTAACGGTCCAGCGCATAGTCCATCCGCGCGAGCATCTCTTGTTTATCCATCTCTCCGTAGGGGAAGAACACTTCTTTTTCTCCCTGCTCCCACTTCTCGCGCATCTCGGGTGTATCGATTTTGTAATCCGGCCGGATCTTTTTAGTGATCTGTCGCAGATCCATGTGAAGTTCGTGATTGGAGGGTCGGCCCCAGTAATAGTAGCCGTTGTAAATTTTATAGATTTTCAGGTCCGGTTCCAAGACCAGGGTATAGAGAATCATCGGCTTGTTATGATCACTTGAAGTCCATACTCAACCCGGTCCGGAAGGATACACACAAATTCACATCTACCGGCCGGGGGATACGATTGACACGTCGACAGTGGCGGGGTTGGACGTATCCGGGGTTTTGTCCTGAAACTCGCTACCTGTCAACCGGAAGGCCCTGAAAGGCCGTACGTATTCAGCACCATCGACGGACCGAATCGGCGGAAAAGTTTAGAAGTTTAGTCGCCCGCGACACTACGTGTCGGGGCTGGTTTAGAAGTTTAGCAGATCTGAAAATGAGATTCCCGGTTTCAGATCTGCTAAACTTCTAAACAGCGAGCCCAACCAGACGGTCCGCAGGAAGGGCTCATTCTGTGGAATTCGCAAAGCTACTATTCCACAGGGCGAAGCGCTAAACTTCTAAACTCTTTTGTCGCTCTGTTCCAGAAATGCCGCTGAATGCGTACCAAAAGGCATCCTGCAGGTTCAGTACTGATGAAAGGCATCCGACACAAAAGACAGCACCACCGGCAGAGCCTCCCGCCAGTACGTCCAGGTGTGCCCGCCCTGTCGTACGCGGTACTCGTGCGGAATTTCCTTCTTCCGCATGGCGATGTGCACCAATGAGTTTCCTTCGTAGAGAAAGTCATCGTCGCCGCAGTCGATGTACCAGCGGACGGCGTTTTTGTTTTCCTCGGACCAGTTATCGATCAATTCCAGCACGCTGTACTGCTCGTAGTAAGCCTTAATTTGTTCATCCGTGTATCCGGAGGTGCGGCTGATCCGCTCCAGCCAGCGTTTTGTTTCCTCCAGCGTCAGCGGGCCGGTGCTCGCGCTGAGCGGGCAGGCTGAGGAGAACAGATCGGGCCGGTGCAGCGCGTAGACGAAGGACCCGCCGCCGCCCATCGATAAGCCGGCTACGGCGCGGTAGCGCTTCTCGCCCTTAATCCGAAACTCCTTTTCCACGTACGGCATAAATTCCTCAAAGAAGAAATCCTCGTAGCGCCATTCCCCGTCGGGCGTATTAAAATAGCCACGGATGCCGGTGTCGGCATCGGGCATGACGATGATCATCGGCGTGGCTTTCCCCTCGTTGATCGCTTTGTCGGCGATGTGCATCACTTCGCCGAACTGTATCCAGCCGGTCTGGTCGTCGCCGGCGCCGTGCAGGAGGTAGAGCACAGGATAGCGGCGCTGAGAGTGGTCGTAGTCCGGCGGCAGGTAGATGGCGTATTTGCGCGCGCCGCCCAGAATTTCGCTTTCCATCGACAGGTCGTCGAACACCTTGCCCATCTGGGCGCTTAGGGTGATGGGTAAAAGGAAAATCAGGAGGTGGAATAGTCTTGACATGAACTTACTAATTAGCATTTAACCCCGCTGTGAATCGAGCTGTAAACGGTTCTTTTTGTAAAAGGGTGATCGCCTGCTCAGCGTCCCCCGTATCAGCCTCGAAAATACGGAAAATAGGCTAATCCTTTTTTACTAGTTTTGGCAAAGTCTGACAACTTAACCGGTCCATGCTTTTCAATTTCGGTCTCAGGAGCTCTTTGCTGCTTATTTTTTTCGTACATGGGATGGTATTTGCTCTTGCCTGGAAAGCCGTCGTCATGCGTTTTCCCGGTCAAAACCTCTCTCTCGTAACCCTGATCAATACGGGCAAAGCCGATCCCCTGCGGCAAACCCGGCAAATGGCGGATGTAGTGCTGGGCCTGCAATCGGAAAAGGAAGCATTTGCTACGCAACCGGCGGAAACGGGTGACTTCGTCGCCGTAGAGGATATCCTGGGAACTTATCTCAAAGAGCGCAACTTCAGCTTTCGGTTCGTCGAGTTGGAAAAGGAATTGTATTTAAAACGGGTAGGCAGAAACGATATCAAATGAGTGCGGGAGGCCGACAATATTTTTCACCAGTGGAACGATCCGGCCTTCAAGCAGGAATTCAGGCGAAACGACAAAGGTGAAATGGAAGTAACGGTCTACTACACGACACACGCGCCCTATACGCTGACACGAGGAAATGTGGATTGGAGCGGATTTGATTACAAGTCCCTGAACGGCCGTTTCACCAACGGGGAGACCGGTGTAAGCCTCAATATTCGGCACCTCACCGGAAAACAGTACCGCGTAATAACCGGAGCGAAGGAGACAACGGGCTTACTGGTTTCACCAACCAGGCTATTGGTTGATTTTTATCATTTTGAAATTAAACCCGGTAAAAACGAGACAGATACGCTTTTGCTTAATGGAGACCGAATTCGCAAAGTACGATTCCTACGGGAGAAGGGATAGCATCAGACTGTATAAACAGGATCGCGAAGACCTGAGCAAGCTATCCTTGGCCCCCGGTTCCACCTTGCTCAACTATTCTCCCTGTCATTTTTCTTAAGTTGACGACACTGGTACTATAACCCCCGGTCCGCCCGTCTCTCCTGGTTCAGCCGGTAAGCGAAGTTGAGCACTACGCGCCGCGTCTGCCGCCACTGAAAGACGGATTCGGCTTTGTAATTGGGCAAATCGATTACGGTGCGGCGCTGGCGGGTATTGAACAGGTCGCGGCCGGTGAGGGTAAGGGTGCCCTTGCCGGAAAAAATATCCAGTGAAGCACCGATGTCGAAGGCATAGGAGGACAGGGTTCTCCCCTGCGTGTTATCACGCGGGCCGTCGTAGCGGAAGGAAGTCTGAAATTCCAGATTGTCCCCTGCCTTGACTTTCGAGTTAACCCGTCCGCCCCAGGCGTAGGTATCCGCGGAATAATCGACGCCTTCGAATTCGCCCTCGGTGATGGCGCGGAAGAAGTTGAGGTCGGTGCTGATGTCCCACCAGTTGGTGAGATCGTAAGAAAAGTTGAATTCCAGTCCGTAGGAATTGCGGGTCGAGAGGTTGACCGGGTATTCGATGGTGGTGCCGTCTTCGCCCGGTAGCGTCAATTCTTCGATGACGCCCGTAGTGTGCCGGTAGTAAACGCTCGACAGCAGCGAGCCACGGTCAAAGTAGTGCAGGAATCCGGTTTCGTAGGAATCGGTGAATTCGGGCCGCAGATTAGGGTTGCCGAAATTATTATTCCGCGGATTGTTGAAATTGGAAAAGGGCAGCAGACGACGGAAATAAGGCCGGCTCAGGCGACGGCTGTAGCTCAGCTGCAGCTGGTCTTTTTCCGAAAATTTGTAGGAGACCGAGGCGCTGGGAAAGAAGCTCAGGTAATCCTGATCGTTCGATTCGCCGGATCGCAGCAGGGCAGCCGTCACGTCCGACAGTTCGGCCCGCAGCCCCGCCTGTATGCCGACGGGGCCCATCTCGTGAGCGCCGATGAAGTAGGCGGCGTAGATATTTTCAGTGTACTTGAGCTGGTCATCAAAGTCGGGCAGGGTGAAGTATTCGTCATCGGGCCCTTGTTCCTCCACCAGGAAATCATTGTTCACCGTGCGCAGGGCCGCACGCAGGCCGGCTTCCATCCTGCTGTTTTCCCCGAAAGGATGAATGTAATCAGTCTGAAACAGCATATTGATTTCATCCTCGGTATTACTGGAGCGCTGAATCAAAGGTAGGGCGGTATCGTCGCTGGTTTCGGTATAGTCGGCGAGTTCGGTATCGTCATCGAGGATGTATTTAAAGTCGACCGTCCATTCCTGATCGGGTTTGTCGAAGGTGCGGGTGTAATTCAGGGACGCTTCGAAGTTGTGTTCCTCTTCCTTTTCTGCTGCTTCCCGCACCGTTTCATTGATCAGCGTTCCGTCGCTGTTGAAGTCGCGGTAGGTCACCGTAGCGTCATTGTCTTCGTCGCCGGTCCGGTAGAGCACGGAGCCGGTCAGGGTATTTTGATCATTGATCAGCCAGTCGGCCCCCAGCTGCAGGTCGCCGCCGATGCCGCCGCGCAGTTGCTCCGTTTTTGTGGTGAAGTATTCATCCAGCACGCCGTCGTCGAAGAAGCGCTGGGTGGAGTTGCCGCCGCCGGGAAACTTGCGGTAGTTGACGCCGAAATTGGAGAAGAAGTTGAAATCCTGCTGGCGGTAATTCAGATTATAGGAGGCGCCGAAGTTTTGGGGATAGCCCAGGGTGGCGCCGAAGGAGCCGTTGAACCCTCGTTCCTGATTCTTCTTCAAGATGATGTTGATGATACCGGCCTCACCTTCGGCTTCATAACGGGCCGAGGGGTTGGTGATCACCTCCACGCTTTCGATGATATCGCCCTGCATGCGCAGCAGCGCCTCGGTATCGCCCGCGCTGAGCAGGCCGGAAGGTTTGCCGTTGACCAGAATGCGCACGCCCTGACTGCCGCGCAAGCTGACGTTGCCTTCGGGATCGACCGTGACGGAAGGAACATTATCCAGTACATCGGCGGCATTGTTGCCCGCATTGGTGAGATCCTTACCTACGTTAAACACCCGCCGGTCGAGCTTGAGCTCCATCTGGCTGCGCTCGGCGCGCACCTCTACCTCCTGCAGGGCGATGGCGTCTGAGCGCATGCTTACTTCGCCCAGGTTGATGGAGTCGCGTTCGCCCTTTACGCGCAAATCGTCCAGGGTCTTATTTACAAAACCGACGAATTGAAAGACCGCATAATAATTACCTGGGGGCACTTTCAGGCGAAAATCGCCGTCTTCTTCCGTCAAAGCATTGGTCACCATCGTGCTGTCGGCGCTGGAGTAGACGGCGACCGTGGCGTAGGGCAGCGGTTCTTCTGTGCTTTGTTGAACCAGCGTACCCTTTACGATTATCTCATCAAATGGATCGACAGGAATAGTTTGCATAGGTTGAGCCAAGGCCATTAGGGGGAGAAAAAGGAAGAAAAACAATAGCAGGTTGCTGCGGGTAGAAAAACGATACATATAAAAATCATTATTATCACTAAATCGATGGTGTAACAATGATTAATGGAAATTGATTAAAAAATCTGGTAAAACATGGGAACAAGAGGGAGGGTACGTAAGCCCAGCCCGTTCGGCGAACCCTTTTTCATTAGTAGGTGAACTTTTTACGTACGTAGAAAAAATGCGGTAAGTATCCCCTCGAATCAGATTTTAAAGGTTGGGAAAAAATGATAAAAGCATGAGCCTATTCGAATTTCTCGGTGAATCTTACAACCCCGGTCCCACCGGTCAGGTCGAACGTCGTACAGAAGGCCCCCGTCCCCCAAAAAACTGGGTGGTGCTGCTGTGGGGTACTTTGGCGACAGCCGCCCTATTCATTGCCCTTTACTGGATCGTTGAATCCTCTATCCACAACTGGAAGATACTGCTGCTCCGGACCAGTCTGTTCCTCCTCTATCTCATCGGCAGTTTCCACCTGCGGGTGCACATTCAATCTGACAACATAGGCCTTTGGGGCACACCGATTGACCATCCTTTCCGCATCTCCGACGATTATAACCGCTTTCTGGCCTTCGCAGAGGTCATCCTGCTGCCGGGAAGAATGGTGAGTCAGGGCTTGTATCATCTGTATCATTTGCTGAAGAAATTGTGACTTTCTCAATATATTCAGCGGGTGTTGTTCTTCCTTCCGCATTTCAATTGATTCTCAACCTTAATGAGACCTTTCCGCGCTTCACTAATCCTCTTTCGGCAGGGAAAACTCCCGCTCCGCATCCTCCAGCACCAGTACCCAGTCCTGTCCCCGCCCGCTCGTCGGCGGCGTGTAAGTCTGAATGCCGGTCGTATTCGCCGTATGGGCGTGACGAAAGATGCCGTAGCGCGGATCGAACCAGCTGGACTTGATCCGCCTGGCGTCGAGCACGGCCTTATCCAGGGTGAAGGACTCGCCGCGGGGCGAATAGATAATGGCGAAGGAAGCATCAACGGCCCGGGCCGCGCGGATGGAAGGTGATGAGGTGGCGCCCGCCGTCGCCCGCTTTCAGTCCGGCTGCCATCGCCTCGATAATGGCCCGCTCCTCCTCGTTGTTGATATTCTCATCGCCGCCGAGGATCCAGATGACGGGCGCCTCGCGGTAACGCTCGCCCAGGTATTCACCGAAGGCGCGGGCAGATTCCGGCGTGAAGATCTTCTGATCGGAATTGACATCGCTCCAGTAACTACCCCAGGTCGGCAACATGCCGACGAACAACCCCAGCGAAGCAGCTTTCTCCACCACCGCATCAACATGCTAAAAATAAGCTTCCACCGGCTGCCGTGGATCCTTATCTACCAGCGGCAGGTCGCCGTTGGCGTTCGGTACGGTAAGTCCGCCCAACTGCGCCAGCACCACCGCCTGGATGACCGTGAAGCCTTTGTCGGCGCGGTTTTCCAGATACCGCTCCGCTTCCTCCATACTCAAACGGTGAAAGAGTTCCCAGGCGGTATCGCCCAGGTAAAAGAAAGGACGGCTGTCCTCATGGGTAAGATAACGGCCGTTATCACTGACGAGCAGACGCTGGGTTTTGGCTATTTCAGGAAAGCCGATTAACAGCAGGAAGAACAGCGTATGCAAGAGGTCATGTCTGGATATCATTGGAAAACATTTTAGAAACAGGTTTGAATTTTGCCACCATTTAGACGCACAGCCTCATCTCTTGCCCCTAAAAGCGGAATTGACAACTGCGTAAAAGTAAGATGTTAAAAACAACCGTTTATTGTTTCCCTTATCCGGCAATTTGTATGTTAGGGGGTGGCGCCCCAGCCCGACGGCAGTTATGACAATAGCTTCAGGTATCCGCCTTCGCTACAAAACCGGGCGGAGGCGTTTAACCTTACCCCAGAGGGCGACGTGATTCTCGGCGGGCGGTTTCGCGACCGGAACGGCCGTTACCACCGCAGGCGAGGACGGAAATATCCTGGTCGATGCCCGGATCATCGAACGCGAAAGCGGGATTACGTTTACGAAACCTGTGAGGTGTACTGATTACCCATAAGTCGGATTTTGGCTACTTCTTCGGTTCAATATTCATCTGTTTTACTGTTCTGCGGTTCTGATGATCTCAAAAGCAGTGAAAAATGACTTAAAACAGTTCAAAACCGCAGAACAGAGGAACAGAAGAACCGTAGAACCGCAGAAGTCAGCTCCAACTGAAGATCTGGATAATCGATACACCTGTGAGGTTTCGTAAACGTCCCTCAGCTCCTACTCCACCCTATCTCCCAGTGCCTTCACCCGCTCCATCGTCGAAGGGCCGTAGCCTTTTTCCGATACCCATGCCAGGTAAGGAAGGAGCACCGCGCGATACTCACGCAACAGCTCATCCGGCTGGATCTCCAGCAGATAGAGCGTATTCCAAATGCCCTCGTTAAAGTCCGGATTTTCGTAGTTATACTGAACGAGCTCGGGGATCAGGGCGCGATCCCCCCTCCAGTAGGCCGCCAAGTCTCTGCGGGCATCGTCGCGGACATCTTCGCCCGGATCGAACAGCTGCACGATCAGCAGCTGACGGTTGTTGAGGGAGGGCGAATCAAAATCAACTTCACCGGTAACAGCCGGATCGCCAATAGCCGGCTCCTCTGTAAAACCGGCAGTCTCTTCAATTGCCGCTTCCTCCACTTCCTCTAAGGTTGCTTCCGCCGGCAGGGAATCCTCCGGAAAAGGCGCTTCCGCGTATTCGTCAAGCGGTTCTTCTGCTGTCGCCGGTTCGAAGTCCTCGTAAACTTCCTCATCAACTTCTTCGTACAGATACCCCTCCTCTTCGTAGCTGTAGGGGTCATCCTCGTAATATCTCTCTTCCAACAGGGCTCCCATGTACATCAGGGCAATGAAAACGCCGGCCGCCCAGAGACCGGAAATCGCCAGCCGGTTCATCCATACGCCTTTTCCAGCGGCTTGGCGTACGGGAATCCTTTGCTGTTGCTGTCGTATACCATAAAAGATCAGCACGATCAGCGGCGTCAGCACCAAGAGTCCCGCCAGGGCAAGCCAGCCCCAGTAAATGGAAAGCGCAAAAGTCCCAAACAGCAAAAAAAGGCCGGCAAAGGCCCAGGAAAAAGCCTGGCCGTAGCTCTGCCGGCGGTAGCTCTGCCGCGCTTCGATGAAAACGGCCGTCAGCGCCGGCACAAACAGACCACCCTCCTCGGCCAGCAAGAGAACGGACAGGCCCATCAATGATCCGTAGACGGCAAAGCGGCTCCATCTTCGCTGCCGGTAATACATTACGCCACGCCGGAGCACGGCTCCCAGCAGAATAAGCGCCGCTCCCATATTGAGAATATCGAGGATCAACATCGAATCCTCCCCGGCCGTGATCACGCTCCAGCCCAGCAGCAGCAGAAATCCCAGTGGCCACAGTAACATGCGGTAGAAGGCGGACACCCTTCCGGCCCGGTATCGCTGAACGGCCCGGTAAAGCGGATAGCCCACCCCTGCCAGAAAGATCCCGATAAACAGGGCGCTGAACAGCAGCCACCACCCCTCGCCGTCCTGATAATCGCTCGCCAGGTCGACCCGGTGCTTTTTGGCTACCTGCATGAGTTGCGCCCCACTCAGCTTCATATTGCCGGCGCCTCCTTCTATCGAAGCGGTCGTACTCAGATAGAGGGAATCGTAAAAGCCTTTGCTATAGAAATTGTTTAAGCGGTAATCCTTACGCAGGTCCTTGAGGTAGGTCTCCTGGTTCACTTTGCGGATCTCATTATTCTCCCCGGCCAGGTAAACGCCCGTACCGGCCAACAGCAATATACCGGCCACTGAGAAGGCCGCCGCCGTCTGTCTTTTTCCCAGTCCCAGCTGCCGGATGACTCCCAGGGCTACCAGGCCCAGGGTGGCCAAAACCATGCTGTAAAAAGCCACTTCGATCAGCCCTTCTTCGGTGATGCCGATACTCCACAATCCGGCCAGCATTATGCTCAGGAGGAGGAAAGCAGCGCCGTAAAGCCCTAACTCAAGATATTGCCGTTGCTGCACCAGGCGGATGATTGCATCGGAAAAATAGAGCAACGCAAATATCAGTGCGATCAACAGTACCACTATAGCCAGGAACTTATTATCCGTCGTTCTCCCCGGAATGTAATCGGTAAAAGTGACGAGCCCGTAGTATTGCTTGTCGTAGACGTCCAGATCATACACCGGCCACTCGATTTTATCATCCTCCGGGTGCCAGAAGAAAGCTTCGTCTGATTTATGCGTAAGCAGATAGTGATCATCGAGCGTAAAGAGTTCTTTGTCATAGCCTCCCGGTAAGAAACCATCTCCTATTTCGAAGGCATTGACCGGCATCCCCCGCAGGTTGAACAGCTCGATCTGATTGACACCCGAGCGCCGGACGATGTATTTGCCGCCCGGTGAAAGATATACGCTGGAGGTCGCTTCCGCCTCCCCTTTGCCGTCCGGCAGGGGCTGAATACCATTGCTGTTATAGTCTCTTTTTTTGAGCTCCTTTTTGGCTTCCCCGGAAGGGATCACCACGGCCATGGCCCTTACTTCCGGCCGCCGCGATTTGCCGGTTCCGGCCTTAGCCGCCCCCAGCCCGATATTGCCCACCGGTACTTTGGCTTCCCCGGGTCTTACCGGCTGGATAGCCACGGCAAAGGTCCCCCCCTCACTGACGGCAACGTCGATCAGACCGCCGCCGGGCGCTTCGAAGGACTCCTCCAGCACGCCGCCCTGGAGGTTCCAGTAATCGATCCGGACTTTCCTCCTTTTCTTCTTCCCCCTGAAAAGACGCTGCAAAAAGTTTCCCGGCGCTTCTTCCGTGATGGCGCCGATGACCAGTTGATCCTCACCCAGAAAGCGGGCCACAACAACGGAATCACTCCCCGATCGGGGAAAATCCTTCAGCTGCCCGCCGGCCGACCACACCCGGACGCCCGCCGGCGACTGGGTAAGCAACCGGGAGCCATTTGCCGAGAAGGCGTAGTTCCGGATGCCTTCGTGCCGGTACGCCGTATCCGGCACACCATCCAGTTTCCAAAGCAGCACGGAGTCCCTGGTAACAGCAAAAAAGTGATTCCGGTCCGGACTGACGCCGATATTCGGAGCACCGGACGGCATAGTGAAAGAGCGTACGGTTTCCCCCGCTACATCTCTGATCATCGCTTCCCCATCCGGCCGTACGATCAGGATGTAATTCTGGGAAAGTGCTGAGAAGTAAGAGGTGGTATACTCCTCATAAAATCCGGAGATCGGTTCGTCGCTGAAATTTTCAGGATTCCAGACCAGGCAGGAGTTATAGGTCCTACGGCTCAGGTTGGTGGCCCGAAGGGAAACTTCACGCTCCGGGCTGTTCAGCACTTCACCGGAAAGCTCGGGTAAGTTGTTGACCGGCCAGGCTCTGGCCAGCAGGTCCAGGTAATCCGCTTTGCGCAAAACATTGCGCTGCTCATCCCACAGCTGATAGTAAAAAAGCTCTTCGGTATCGACCAGCGTGTCTCCGATGGCCACCTCATAAAGATCATTGTAATAATCGTAGAACTCCCAGGGAGCATAGCGATTCCCCTCCTCATCAGAGAAAATTCCGGTAAACAGATCATAAAACCCCAGCGGCTCCATCGTAAAAGGATCGGAAAGAAGTACGCCAGGCGAATTGACCGGCTTCCCATCCAACAGATACAGGGTTTCCGCATTGAGGCCGACCAGCATCTGAAGGTATTTGCCGTCGGCGGTGAATCCCACCTGGGTCCAGAGTGTTTTGGCCAAACTGGGATCCGCTTCGATCGCCTGTTGTATTTCCTGGGTATACGCGGAAATATCGACGATGCGCTCCCTGTCCGGACGCCCCCCGGGCCAATAGACCAAACGGCCGTCTTCCAAACTCGCCAGCAAACCCAGTGAGGCCTGGTAGTCCAGAGAATTGATCTTTGCTTCTGGCCGCAGGGTGAGTGTCAAGGGTTTTCGATCCATCACCGGCTCGCCGACAGGAGCATTGCCCGCATCGTCCTCTTCCGGATAATAGAATTCCTCCTCATCAACATACATTTGATTGTTGATAGCCGACATGGCCTCCCGGTTCTGAAGTATACCGTGCAGGTTCTGCACGACGTCCAGCCGTTTGACGGGACTTTTTTTGTAGGCAAACTGGGCCAGCTGCAGGGCCCCGTAGTAGTCGACTTCTCCCGGCTGATTGAGCTCCGTCAGAGACTGCTCGTGCGCGCTGTTGACGATCGCCTGGTTCAGCTGCTCGGTTACAGAAATGGAAAGCATCCCGGACATAATAGTCAGGAAAAGGATAAACAAGCCGGCGACGGTGCCGCCGCGCACCAGTATGCGCCGTAAGCGCAGTCGCTTTTCCCGTTCCTTGAGGCTGATCTCCAGCAAGCGCCGTTCGCTTTCTCTGAGATTGCGCATGCCTTTTTTACCGCCCTGGACGATCTCCAGATCGTTTTCGTCCAGCCGCAGCTTTTTGAGGGCATCCGTTTCCTGCTCCGCCCGTTGCAGATCGGGAGCCTTGATATCCAGGATTCGGGCGGAGCGCTGTCCCAGCTTGTCCGAGCGATGATATTCCCGGGCAATGATGGGAGCCAGCGTATCGTGGGGCAGGCTGGTATGCCCGTGCCCCTCGTCGTTGAGCAGAAAGATCTCCGGGTCTTTGAGCTTGTTGACTAGTTTCTCTACAAACCCTCCCGGGTGACCGAATTCGGACTCCAGGTGCTTGTATCGCTGATCGATCTCCCTGATGTGCCGGCGCCGCGAGGTTCCCAGATCAGAGACGTGATGATGTAAAATATCAAGCACCAGTCCGGTTTCAACTACCTCCCGGTTCCACTCCCTCACTTTTTGCATCTGGGTGAGGAAATACTCCTCCATTTCCTCCCGCTTACTCTGTATCTCATTATAGGCCTCGACGGTGAAGGCGGCGGAGTCTGTTTTTTCGTCGTAGGTTTTCTTCCACAGCTTGGTCAGCAGCAGCTGTAATACCGGTGCTACGGCACTGAGGCGGCGCAACAGGTGGCCGGCGATTCGGGGCGGCAATTGTTCATCAACCGTAATGCCATAGTATTCACCGACTTTTCCTCGCTGCAGCCCCTGGAATACTTCCCGGATGTCGGCCTCATTAAGGTGCTCCAAAAAAACCGTGCTGCGCGCCAGCTCGTAGTCTTTGACTCGCGCCAGTATTTTGGCGTTGAACTCCTCCCGGTAGCCCAGGATGATCCTGCCCCGGATTTTATCGGTCTCTGTATCAGCGGGTTTTTCGAATATATCTTTGAGCACCTGTAACAAATCTTCCAGCTCCTGTTTCATTCCCTCGCCGGGCCGCGTAAACAGTTCTTCGACTTGATCGAGAATCACGACCAACTGCCGGCCGGTCTCCTTTTCGATGCTCAGCCAGGCTTCGCGCAGCTTTTCCCCTGCCGACTCGGTGAGCCGGCCGTTTTGGTAAAGGTCGGCGGCATCGCGCTTCCTTACCTTAGCGACCCGGCTTTCCTTGTGCCGGTCGAGATAAATTTGCAAACTATTCCTCGTTTCCTCCTTTTCCAGCTCACCGGCAAGAGCTTCGATGGCCTCAATTTTTTCCAGGTCGGGATCCTGACCGGCTGGAGGCGCCGGCGTCTCCTTCTCCGGCTCCTCTTCCGGCCGGTAGTCGAGCATCTCCGCCAGCGTTCCGACCAAGCCCCGGTCCTGATCGCGCCGTTGATAACGCACTTCGAAGAGCCGCGATGCCGGGTCATCGTCCTTTGTAGCTGCTTCCAGGCGGGGGCGCAAGCCGGCATCCAGCAGAGAGGACTTACCAGCTCCCGATTCGCCGTAGAGCAGAATGAGCGGCGGTGCGTTGGACTCCACGATTTTTAGCCATAGCTCACGGATATAATAGGACCGGCCAAAGAAAACTTCTGCGTGTTCGCCGGTATAGGGTTTTAAAAACAGAAAAGGGGAGGCAGGCAACTGCGCCGGAGGAAGTTTCGGCAGTTGAAAAAGCGGATTGTCAGCCTCATCAGGCAGGTTCCAGCTGTCAAAAACCTCCTTGCCGGCGTCATCCCGGAATTCTACGTCCCAGGGAAAGCGGCCGCCCTGTTCGTCCCGCCGCCTGATGCCGCGCAGCTCCTTTTTGGGATCCTTGAACATCTTTACCTCGTCCTTGGCTTCCTCCCAGGCGCCCGCCATGGTAAAGCCTTTGGCCAGGCCCTGGTAAAAGCCCTTCGACAGCATCAGCGCCGTATCGTCTGAAATCGAGGCGGAGGTGCCGATGACGGCCGGCACGCCCCGCTCCACCAGGTCATGCGCCAACTGCTGGGTAGAACAGCCGTTGAGGAAAACCAGCTTCAGGCTTTTGCGTCTTCCCAACAGAGGCACCAGCCCCTCCCCCTGCGCCACCTGGCTTTGACCGTCCTTTCCTTCCAGCAAAAGCTGGTAACCGTCGGCGTGGCCGCCGTAGTGAAATATGGCGATCCGGTCCTTGTACAGCGGATTCTGAAAGACATCGATAATCTCTCCGATCGTCACGTTCTGCCGGACGACCAGTTCGCAGAGCATCTCTTCGCTGCTTCTGGCGCTTTCGTTGGAAGCGACTGCACGGAGGATACCATACAACTGCTTATACTCTTCGATAATCTTTGATAAATACCGGCCTTCATGCTGTTCGTTGGCAAAGGCGAGAAAAATGACAGGTAGGTCTTTTTTCATTTAGGTATGGGTTGGAAAGGCGATTTAATTTGACGCCTTTCGGCAAAAAATAAACAAAAACTAAAATAAAAAAAAACTGGAAAAGGAAATTTGATAAATCTTATCCAAGGACTGTTAACCCGGAGATATATTTTTGAAACCCGTAAGCTAAGAGATTTAATTGGAGAACTCTAACCATCCTCTCCTGAATGGCTACAAACTGAAAATTAAATAAAAATAAGCGCTGTAAAACTTAAAAGGACAAGTAGACATGAGGGCCTGGTGATTGGGAGATCTTCCATTTTATCATTCTCCCGATCTCCTTGTCACCAAGTCTTTCAGTCTTTTCAGACACAGCGTAATTCTGTCCGGCTACTTAAAACCGTAAAACAACACAACATTATTTTTCAAAAAGTGTTAATTTAGTTAGACTTTGTGTCTCCGGCACTAGTCACTAAAAAGTTTGCCCTGAGCCCCATGAACGCATTACCTGGTTTATTTAAATATGGGTTGTTTATCTTTCTCCTGTTGTTTTTGCTGCCGTTCTCCTGTAGCGAAAACAGTGAATTGGAGCCGGAAGTGCGGGAGGGCCTCTTAACCCGGGATGATCAAACACTTCCTTCCGGCAGTTCATCCCATCGAAAGCCCCGCCTCTCCTTCCCCGCCAATGGCAGGCGAATCCATCCGGACAGCGTAGCTCCTCCTCAGACCATTCCCCTGCAAGGGCAGCCGCAAAGCCTCCCGGTTCGCAGTAACACCCGGGCCGTCGGCGAGCCGAAGCGGGTAATAATACCGGAGCAATTGCCCCGTGTCCATCCTGGCGAAAACGGCGTCCCGCTGCCGGAATCCATCCCCGTCCAGGTGGTAGTTAAGCCTGCCCGCCAACCGAAGCCGGTTTCCGCTTTGCCTCCCCGCATCAGTGATGAGGCTTCCTACGATATTCAAAACCTGGATGTGGACCAGGGGATGATGTCCTCTTATATCAACTATATGTTGGAAGACAGCAAGGGGTTTCTTTGGTTCGGAACCTCTTACGGTATTTGTCGTTACGACGGTCATCATTTTATCCATTATACTACGGAGGAAGGACTGATGCAAAATGCCGTCAGAACTATTCTGGAGGACAGCCGGGGACATTTGTGGTTTGGAACGACCAACGGCATAACCCGCTACGACGGCCATCGCTTTATCCATTACCTGCCCGAAACTGGAGCCGACCGGTATGAAGTCAAGGCCATCCTGGAGGACAAACGTGGAAATCTGTGGTTTGGAACTACTGCCGGAGTACTGATGCACCTGCCTGCCGAAGAGAATGAGCAGGGTCCGCTTAGCTTTACTCACTTTACCACGCGGGAAGGATTGATTGACGATAACGTTACTGCTCTTCTGGAGGACAGCCGGGGACATTTGTGGATGGGCGCCGCCAACGGCGTATGCCGCTATGATCCCGACTCCCGTTTCACCCATTACACCACCCGGGAAGGATTGACTCACAATATGATCTACTCCATAGAGGAGGACAAGGGGGGGAATATATGGTTTGGGACCCGCGACGGTGTGACCTGCTACCGGCCTGGCAGCCTGGCTGCTTTATCGCAGGACAGTTTTGTGCAATTCACCCGGAAAGAGGGGCTGCTCAGCAATCAGGTCCTCTATATTCTGCTGGATAACCAGGATAATCTGTGGTTTGGAAGCGACGGCGGCGCCAGCCGCTACGATGGACGTTATTTCACCTATTACTCAACCGGGGAAGGGTTGTCCGGCAAGACCATTCGTTGCCTGATGGAGGATAGCCGGAAAAACCTGTGGTTCGGCAGCGGCGGCAGCGGCGCCTATCGGCTCAACCCAAACGGATTTATCCACCTCAGCGCCAAAGAGCCCTTCAGCAATAGTGATTTTACCGCTCTTGCAGTAGACAGCCGGGGTCACCTGTGGTTCGCCACCGAAGGTGCGGCGATTCTTTGCGAGACAGAAAACACCTATCCGGACGGCAGGCCGGAGCGCTTTACCTACTTCACTCCCCGGGAAGGGTTGGTGCACGGTGAAATTCTATCGATCATGGTAGACAGCCGCGAAAATGTATGGTTCGGGACCGCGGGAGGCGTAAGCCGTTTTGACGGCAAAACCTTTACCAATTTCAAAACGGAACAGGGATTGATTGCCAAAGGGGTGAAGTCCTTCCTGGAAGACAGCCGGGGCGGAATATGGATGGGGAGCACCAGCGGGGTAAGCCGCTATGACGGCAAAACCTTTACCCAGTTTACGACCGAGGAAGGACTGATCAGCAACAGCGTCCGGTGTATTCTCGAGGACCGGCGGGGCCGTATCTGGTTGGGGACCAGCGAAGGCGTGAGCTGCTTCGAACCCCCAACCAGTTATTCGGACGGTACGCCAGGCTACTTCACTCATTTCACTACTCAGGAAGGGTTAGCCGGCAATGACATTCGTTCCATACTGGAAGACCGGCAGGGTAATATCTGGTTCGGCACCTTTGGGAACGGATTGAATTGCTACGCTCCCGACCAGGAACTCCGCCAGGACAAGGAGCCGGAAATGATCCATTACACCACGCAGGACGGCTTGAGCAACAATGTCATCTGGTCCCTGCTGGAAGATGGACAGGGAAATATATGGGTGAGTACCGAAAAAGGGATCACTCTGATTGAGACGCTGCCCGAGGGAAGCGCTTCCGGAACGGCTGCTGCGCCGGCCAGATCATTCACGGCCTTTGGAAAGGAAGAAGGACTGAGAAGGCTGGACTTCCAGGCCAACAGCGTCTGTCTGGACCATCAAAATGGAATCTGGTGGGGCACCATATCCTGTGTTACTATGCTCGACCTGAATCGATTTCAATTATCAACCGGGCCTCCTCAAAACCTTCAAATCGCCCACATCGAGATCAATCAGGAATTTGTGGATTTCCGCAGGTTGTCAGAGGAGGCTTACCGCGATCAATTCCGCTTTGGCCAGGACCTGATCGAATCCTTCGATTCGGTGGCGGCCTTTTCGAACTTCCCGGTGACCATGACCTTACCTTATGATCTAAACCACCTTGCTTTCCATTTCTCGGCTTCCGACTGGAAGCGGCCGCAAACGGTCAAATACAGGTATTTCCTCGAAGGGGTCGACAAAGGATGGAGCCGCGCGTATCGCGAGCCAAAAGTGGACTACCGCAACCTTCCTCCCCGCACGTATATCCTTAGAGTGAGCGCCGGCCTGGGAGCGGGAAAATGGAGCGAGCCCATCGAATACGCCTTCGTCATCCGTCCGCCCTGGTGGCGGACCTCCGGGGCCTACGTCGGGTATTTTGTAATCCTTTTAGGCTTCCTGTATCTCATTTTCTACATTTTTAAAAAACGCTGGATGCTGCAAAGCGCCCTGGCAAAAGAACAAGAAGAGGCGGCCCGTTTAAAGGAGCTGGACAGCTTCAAGACCCGTTTTTTTACCAATGTCAGCCACGAATTGCGCACTCCGCTATCCCTTGTCCTCGGCCCTATCACCTCCCTGTTAAAAGAGAAAAAACTGACGGAAAAACAAAATAAGCTGCTGCGAATGGCCAACCGTAGCAGCAGACAGCTCGAGCACCTGGTTACCGAAATTCTGGATCTGGGAAAACTGGACATGGGCAAAATGGAGCTTAATGAAAAACCCACCCGCCTGTCCCTCTTTTTCTGTCGGTACCTGGCACAGTTCGAATCCCTGGCTCAGCGTAAGGAAATTGATTTTGCATTTGAAATTCATCCGGACGAGCACCTGATTGTCCAGATCGACCAGGCAAAATGCAGGCAGATTCTGTACAACCTGCTCTCCAACGCCTTTAAATTCACCCCGCCCGGTGGAAAGATCAGGGCCGAGGTGTCGGTAGAAGACGGCAACCTTCAGCTCATCGTCACCGACTCCGGGCCCGGCATTCATCCCGATGACCTTCCCCACCTGTTCGACCGGTTCTTCCAAACCAACCGGCCTGACAAGCCGGTGGAAGGCGGAACGGGCATCGGTCTCGCCCTCTGCCACGAGTACACCCAACTCTTCGGCGGAAAGATCGAAGTGGAAAGCGAGCCGGGGCAGGGCGCCCTTTTCCGGATAACCTTCCCGGTAGAAATGGCAGACGCTCCCTCCCCGAACGCCAATAAGGAGAGCGCTCTGCCCGAATCCCTGCCGGACGACAGTCCGCCACCCAGCAGTGACGGCATGAGCGCTGTTCCCCCAGCTTCCCGCCCAAAAAAAGCGAAGGAGGAAAAGACGAGTTCGACAGGATCAAAACCCACTATCCTGGTCGTGGAAGACAACCCCGAACTGCAGGATTACCTTCGTCTGGTCCTATCGAAAAAATACCGGGTGCTCACCGCCGATAACGGACAGGCAGCCCTCGAGCAATTGGCAGCCAACGGCCAACCGTCAGCGACCAACTGCCAACTCATCCTGAGTGATCTCATGATGCCGGTGATGGACGGCTACCAGCTCCTGGAACGACTGAAATCCGACAAAACTACCCGCCACCTCCCCGTCATCATGCTGACCGCCCGGGCGGATGTCCGGGATAAGCTCAAAGCACTCCGTATCGGAGTGGATGACTACCTGCTCAAGCCCTTCGACGAGGAAGAACTACTGGTGAGAATCGACAACCTCTTGAAAAACCAGGCGATCCGGCGCCGGGAAGCCATGACCGAAGCTGAACCGGGAGAAAGCAGCCCCGCCCTCTCCAAAACCGACCGGGAATGGCTGGAGTCCTTTGAAGCTTATGTCCAGAAACACTTTTCCAATAATATCCTCTCGGTTGCTTCTCTGGCCCGGGAATTCGCCATGAGCGAATCCACCCTGCTGCGCCAGCTGAAACGCCTGACCGGGCTAACGCCCGGGCAATATCTGCAGGAGGTCCGCCTCGACGAAGCCCGCCGCCTGCTCGAAAACCAGGGTAATACCTCCGTCGCCCTGGTGGCGGCCAAAGTCGGCTACGGCGACGCCCGCTCTTTCTCCCGGAGTTTTAAGAAGCGGTTTGGAAAATCGCCCTCCCGCTTTTCAAATGACTGACTGGAAGTCGAAATTTGGAACGGTCGGATAAACCTTCCGACTTACGCTTTCCCCCTTCCGGCTTCGATTTGACGGAAAATGTTACAAGATTGACGGAAAAGATCACGCCGAACTCCTCACCTTTGTATTCACCTGGCCGGTAGATCAAAACCGGCCCTTCAAAAAATCAATTTCAGTAGTCCCCCCCCGTTTATACCTATCCCGCCGGTTAGGAACCGGCACTCCAAAAAACCAATTCCGTTGCGCTTTCGCTTATTGGAAAACGCAACAACTGGTTCTCAGGCTGATTTTCGTCAAGGTTTCTAATCGGTTAATCCGTAATTTTTACGGGTTAACCGGAAGCCTGGCGGAGATCGCTAAAGTAATAACGGCGATTCAACCGAAAATGTAACCTGGAATTAATTCTCAGTTACTAAAAACACTACCCCAGTGTACCATAAACTAGATTCTCGCTTGGCTGAGAGGAAAACAGGTCTTTTCCTCCTGTTATTCCTGTCGTTTTCCGTAGCAATCTCAAGTCCCATCATCGCCAGGGCCTCCTCTTCTGCCGATACGGCGGAGACTATCTGGCCACTGGTTGAATTCCAGTTGGACCAAGAGCCTTCCGACACCGCCCACCACGGTACCAATGTATACCCCTTAACCAATACTTACGTTACCCGGTCTAAGGCCTTGCAGTATGCAGATGCAGTGCTGAAAATCACGGAATATATACGGGACCTTTAGCGGAGATTGGGTAAAGAAATACCGGGGAGGCGCTTCCGGTAACGGGATTACCCTGATCACCGAAGAGATGATGAATAAGGTGGGGGTTTACCACCGGGGAGACGAGGATAAAGCCTACCGAGAGTTTGAGCAGGTGGTGCACGAATTTGTCCACGCTATCGACTTCATTGCCAACCTGAATACCAAGGAGCATACCCGCGCCAACGGTAGTGCGGAATGGTTCCCCTGGGTAGTGTAATATTTGTTTAACAGTGCCCATTCCGCCGGTGCTAACTTAGATCGAAACCGGTTGAACCCGGAGGACAAGCAGTACCTTGCCACCATCTTCGATTCGAAGAATACCTGGCAGCCCGCCCGGTGGTTACGCAATCGCTTCAGTGGACAAGTGCCGGCGCCGGGCGGAGGCAGTCAGGGATTTCATCGCTAATCGCGACATCTCCACGGATCGGTCCCTGGTTTTCTGGTACGGCGAAGAACGGCCGATAGCGGATAATAATACGACAGCGGGACGGCAGCGAAACCGCCGGGTGGAGATGGAGATTGTGGAGTAATATGAGATACAGAGGGCACAGGGTCGCACATAGAGAACTCTGTAGTGCCGGGGATAATAAACTAATGGGCCGCAGGGAGAAAACGCTTTGCGCTTTCCTTAGCGCACTTTGCGCCTTTGCGTGCGGACTCTCGTCAGCGCGGCTAATAGATTAGTGCTTAGTTCCGAAGCCACCAGGCGAGCAGCTTTTCGCTTGCGCGAAAAGGCACTTTTGAATTCCACGCAAAGGCGCAAAGGTCGCAAAGCACACAACAACGTTTTATAGAATCTTTACCGGCGGCACTGAGTGGGCGACGAAAGCCGGTTTTGCTCTTTTAGTAGTCATTTTGCAACCTTCGTCAGTAATATTTATTGATTTCAACAACCTGTTTTACTAAATTTGTAAAACAATAAGTCTTGATGAAATTACTTGAAGTTAAAACAGGTAAATTATTGGCGGCTGGGATAGCCGGACTCACGGAAGAAGATCTCGAAGAGCTAGAGAAGAGTGAAAGGTTCCGGTTTGACTGGAGTAAAGAGCAGGACAATGAAATTTATAAAATCTACCTGGTAGACAGTGACTTAATAGTCGGACTTGTTTCTCTGAAGGACATCCCGAAAGAAATCAGACTACACATCCAATTAATCGAATCTTCGAAAGAAAACGCCGGGAGACAAAAGGAAATCGACCGAATACCTGGATGTTTAATTGCTTTTGCTTGTGAATTGTCGTTCAAAAAAGGTTACGATGGATTTGTTTCATTGGTTCCCAAAACTCAATTAGTGGATCATTACATAAAAAAATACGGCTTCCACCGAGTAGGGAAAAACCTGGCTACCTACGGCGCCAATTCCAAATATTTGATTTTAGAATACCTTAATGATGAGTTATAAAAAAATATACGAAAGGCTGAAAGAAAAGCTAACGGACGAAGAGATAGCCGAGGCCTTCATGATTCCGGAAGATTTGACGGAAGAAGAGGAAAAGAAGGCCCATGAGGAAATTGCGGCATTTCGTTTCAAGTTGCTGAAAGAGCGGACGGAGCAAGACCGGTTGCTGTCGGATTTAATGAAGCTGCGCATCCTGATGAAGGAATATGTCGAAAAGGAACCCTATTCGGAAGGTAATGATTTTGGCGACTATCTTTCAGAATATATCCGGATCCTGAAGAAAACAAAGCGAAAAGTTGCCGAGGATTTGAGCATACATTACACCAGATTAAGCAGGATTGTCAACAATAAAGAAGAACCCAATATCGAGTTCATATACCGGCTGGAAAAACACAGTGGGCAGCTTATACCGTCAGTTTTATGGTGGAGATTACTGGTAAAGAAACAGGAGCATCAAATCAAAGAAGATGAGCAAACCAAGCAGGAGGAAGCAGCAAAAGTGAAGAATGCGCTGAAATTCCGCGCGTAGCGCTGCATGTCCTTCTGCAAACGATTGACGACATTGGGGTGTTCCTCCGCTACATTAAACTGTTCGCACGGACCATTTTTCAGGTTGAAAAGCTCCGTAATAACCGGTTCTTCGCCCGTATTCAATTCCGGCGAGGTCCAGCCATCCGCGGCGTATGGGTAGTCGGGTGGCCATAACAACTCAAGTCGCCATAACCCAGGTCGTCGGCAAAAATCAAAATGATGTTAGGCTGTTTCTGGTTCTGGGCTTGGGATCTTTCAGCCACGCTTAGCAGTAGGAGGACGCAAAAGAATAGTGTACTTTTTTCCATTTACATAAATAATATAGCGCTTTGGCAAATTTTAAAAAGGTCCCGGTTTATTGATCTTGGTAGCATCGTTCTGCGCCCCCGGCATCTCCCCGCGGGTCCCGTGCTGCCTCGTCTGTATATACCCCGCCCGGTGCAGGTACCAGTCGGGCGTCAGCTGGGCGGGGATGTCGTCGCCCGTGGCTTCCATCCACTGCTTTAAGATGTCGCGCATGGATTCCAGGTTCTCCTGATAATCGAGCATGGAGGCAATGTTGACCAGCTGCAGCGGGTCCAGGCTTAAGTCGTAGAGCTCCTCTTTCGGCCGCGGGATAACGAATACATCCGTTTGTACCGGCGTCAGTTCTCCTTTTGCGCGCAGGCGCCAAAGGTCCTGGAAGGCCGGGCTTTCCACCGCATCGGCCGGTCCCATCTGCGGTTTTTCCGGGCGGGAGTTGAGGATATACATGAAGTCCCGGTTGCGCACCATACGCTCGTGCGCCTCGTAGTCGTGCCAGTTGTGCTCGGCGAAGACGTAGTTGCGGAAGGATTCCTCAGGACTGTCCAGCAGCGCCTGAAAGCTACGGCCCTGGAAGTTCTCCGGCACATCGATACCCGCCATGTCCAGGATCGTCGGCGCGATATCGATGACACTGACCAGGCTGTTGCTCACCTGCTCCTCTCCTACCCTTTCCGGATAGTGTATAACAAAGGGCGTCTTCATACCCCGGTCGTTGACCCGCGTCTTGCTGTGCGGAAAGGGCCGGCCGTTGTCGGCCATGACGATGATGACGGTATTGTCCAGTGCGTTCTGTTTTTCCAGTTCCTCCACCACCAGTCCGATGTGGTGATCGAAGCGGTAGATTTCGTCGTAATACTGCGCCAGGTCTTTTTTCGTGGCCTCCAAATCAGCCAGGTAGAAAGGCGGGGTCAGTTCTGCGGGGTCGTGCGTACCGCTAAATGTATTCTCGCCCCACACGCGGTGCGCGTCCAGCGCGGCGAACCACATAAAGAAGGGCTTATCGCGGGGCCGCTCCTGCACGTTTTGCAGCCACATGCCTTCTCCGCTGTTGGTGATGGCTTCCGCATCCCGGTGGATTTCAACGAAGGCGCGCTGTGAAAATTCCCCCTGATGGTACTTGCCGGAATGGACGGTGTGGTAGCCTTTCTCCCTCAGCAACTCTGGAAAAGACAACATATCCACCGGCGGTTGACTGTGCAGTTCGGCCGCCCCGGTATTGTGCGGGTAACGCCCCAGCAGGATGCTGTTGCGGCTGGGACTGCAGGAGCTGGCGGTGAGGTAGGCATTGTTGAAACGAAGCCCGTTCGCCGCCAGCCGGTCGATATTGGGGGTTTGCACATCCTGATTCCCGTAACAGCCCAGATCGTCCCAGCTCACGTCATCGGCGATGAAGATGATGAAATTGGGCGGATCCCCTTGGCTGTAAGCCAGGCAAGACCATAGGGTGAAGATCAGGGATATAGAAAATAATCTTTTCACGATTTCAGTATTTTAGGTTCTCGAAAGATGGAGCTGCGTTTGCGAAACCTTTGAGTTGTATCAATTACCCATATCTTTGGTCGGGTCCGAACTTCTGCGGTTTTGGGGTTCTTCTGTTCCTCTATTCTGCGGTTCCGGCCTGTTTTTAATCAGTTTTCACTTTTTTAGAGACATTCAGAACCGAAAAACAGACGAACAGACGGACAGATGAACCGTAGAAGTAGCCAAACTCGAACTTATGAGTAATCAGCACACCTTTGAGGTTTCGTAACCGTTTCAAAGCGCTTTCCCGAACACATTCCCCAGATCATACCACACCGAGTGAATGTGATTCGGCTCGCCGCTGCGGTTGTCGAACTCGATGAGGAAGTCCGGCCCCTGTATCCGGTAATAGATCGCCTCGCCGGGGGTGGTGGGTCCCGCCCAGGCGAAGTACAATTCGTTCCCGGCTTCCCGCACCTTGTTGATATAGACGGATGCCGGCGCCTCCGGGAAAGTCCCCACATACTCCTCGACGATTTCCATCATTAGCCGGCGCTGCTGCGGATTCAACTTCCGGTAGTTGATCCCTACCCGCCCGGTGATATGCGCTTCTTCGCCCGTGCGGGTCAGGATATCGGCGAAAGGCTCACTGGCAATGATCGCCTGCGTGCGCTGTTCCTCGCTCATCGATTCCATCAGGGCCCAGCCGGCGTTGGTTTCGACTTTCATCACCTGCAGTCCGGCGAAGGGTCCGTCGGGCACAACGGCCGGATCAGCGCCCAGAAAGAGCGGCGTCATGGCCACCTGGCCGTCCTTGAAAGTTAGGTTTACCGAAAGGTGATGCCCCTCCAGCTGCCAGCCCCAGGGCGTGGTAGTGGAAGGTTCCCCGAAAACGGTTACCCAAAAAAAGTTGTGACCGTAATATTCCCAGGTCGGGTTATCCGCCCGTTTGCGGTCCTCGCGGCGGCGCTCGTCGTTCCAGAACAGCCAGTTGATTTTGAGGTAGCCTACATCGCTGAGGCCGGCGCGCAGCAGGGCCTGTACGGCTTGCTTCTGCTCATCGTTCATTTCCTTCAGCGCCACACCCCGGCGGGGATACTCATTGATCGGCAGGTTGTTCCAGGCCGTGCGATCCTCGTCGGTGAAAGCCAGTTGAATGTCGCTCTTGTCAGCAAAAGTAGCCAATAACCGTTCCGCAGCGATTACGTTAGACTGGATGAAGTCCCGCATCGTATCGCTGACCGCCTCCGAGCTTTGGGAAGCCCGCTGCGCTTCGCTTTCGGTGCAGCCCGTCTGGAAAAGGCAAAGGCTGCCAAGCAAAAATAGAGATAGTAAATGTTTCATGTTTGTCTGTTTTGTGAAAGGATTGTCCGCCTCCGCGTAAAGCTACGGCGGATAAAAGGGATTGGAGGATTGAATCCTGTTCATCTCGTCAATCCTGTCTAAAAAATTTACTATAAAGATTCGACCTCTCCGATGTCAAATCTCCTGTAGATGTGGGGTATCGTCAGGCCGGGAAGGCGCCGCCTGACGTCAATCCCGTCTCACACCCAACAGGGGAAACAACTCCGACTTCGCCCGGACCGTGTCCATCAGGGAATCCAGTTCGGCGGTTTTTCCCGGATACTGGCCGGCCAGGTTCTGTTCTTCTCCCAAATCTTCAGACAGGTCATACACTTCCACCGGCTGCGGCGTCGCCGTTTTCACCCCGTTCTTTACCGCCTTCCATTTCCCCTGCCGAATGGCCTGTGCGCCGTCGCCCTCGTGAAATTCCCAGTAGAGATATTCGTGCTCCGGCTGATTTTCCTCCCCCATCAGCGCAGGCAGGAAGGATATGCCGTCGATATCCTCCGGTGGGGGTTGCCCGGCCAGGTCGGCCAGCGTAGGCAGCACATCCCAGAAAGCGCCGGGGTAGGAGGAAGTTGTTCCTGCTTCAACATGTCCCGGCCAGCGCGCCAGGAAGGGCACACGGATGCCGCCCTCGTACAGGTCGCGCTTGCCGCCCCGCAGCGGTCCGTTGCTGTCGAAGAAGTCCATTGTAGGGCGGTTGCGCATGGGACCGTTATCCGAGGTAAAGAAGACGATGGTGTTGTCATTAAGGCCGCGTTCTTTCAGCCGGTCCAGGATACGTCCGACGCCCTCGTCCATGCGGGTGATCATAGCGGCGTAATCCTTTTCTTTTTTGGTCCAGTCTTTGTCGGCGTAAATTCCCTGCGAGGGCACTTCGAAGCGCATGCTGTCCGCTTGTTCGCCGTTGTCGTGGGGGATAGTAAAGGGCAGGTAGAGGAAGAAAGCGCTGTCCTGGTGCTCGTTGATAAACGAAAGAGCCTCCTCTATAAACAGATCGTGGGAGTAATCCACTTTTTTGGTGGAGTAGCTCCCCAGCCCGTCGTGCCAGGCAGCCGTGTCCAGGTACTGCACCTCGTTGTCCAGCATGATTCTTTCATCGTTCCGCCACAGGTATTCCGGATAATAATTATGCGCCAGCACCTGATCGGTATAGCCGAAGAAGTAATCGAAGCCGTGGTTACGGGGTTTGCCGTGGGTATTGGGATCGCCCAGGCCCCATTTGCCGATCATACCGGTGCGGTAGCCGGCATCCTTCAGTACGGTAGCAACGGTGGGAATACCCGGCGTCAGCGGCTGCTGACCGTTGCGGATGCCGTATTGCAGGTTGCCACGGATTTCTACGTGCCCGGTATGCAGGCCGGTCATCAGCACCGCCCGGGAAGGCGCGCATACTGCCGTGCCCGCGTAAAACTGGGTGAATTTCATGCCTTCCGCCGCGAATTGGTCGAGCCGCAGCGTTTGGATCTTCTGCTGCCCGTAGGGACCGATATCGCCGTAGCCGAGGTCATCGGCCATGATGAAGATGATGTTGGGCGGAGCGGTCGTCTCTTCCTGTTGGTCGGCTTGCTGACAGGAAAGCAGCAAGGTAAGGGAAAGGCATAAACTGCAGAGAAAATGTTTTGGCTGTAACATCATAAAAAAGTTTTTTTTCGGTTCAAGGTTCCTCTGGGGTGATGTCCGTCGGAGTTAGTTGACACTCACCAGTGCTCTGTCCCAGAAGTTCGTAGCCAAATTCTGGAAGCGGTCACAGACCGCAGGATATTTGGTCGAGGTCACAGACGCTCGACCAACAGTAGACTGTACTATTTTCTTTTTTCCAAAAGAAAGTCTAAAAACTTCTGGCGGCGTCCATTAGAACCAAAAATTATCTGTTTTCAAGTGTTTCCAAAACCGCTGCCGTACACTCCTTCGTATTCGCCTTTCCCCCCATATCCGGCGTATGAGCGATTTTTTCCCGCAGTACTGTTTCGATAGCCTGCAGAATATCGCCCGCCGCCGCTTCCTCCCCCAGGTGTTCCAGCATCATCGCCCCCGACCAGATGGCGGCGATGGGGTTGGCGATGCCCTTGCCGGCGATATCCGGCGCCGAGCCGTGCACGGGTTCGAACATCGAGGGAAATTCCCGCTCCGGGTTGATATTAGCGGAAGCAGCAATGCCTATCGTTCCCGCCACCGCCGGTCCCAGGTCGGAAAGTATATCTCCGAACAAATTGGAGCCCACCACCACGTCGAACCAGTCGGGATGCAGTACGAAGTGAGCGGTGAGGATATCGATGTGGTACTGGTCCGTTTCAATACCGGGATATTCTTCGGCAATTGCGGCGAAGCGCTCATCCCAGAAGGGCATGGTGTGAACGATGCCGTTCGACTTGGTCGCCGAAGTTACCTTCTTTCGCTTGCGGGTGCGCGCCAGCTCGAAGGCGTAGCGCAGGATGCGGTCCGTACCCCGGCGGGTGAAGACGCTCTCCTGGGTCACCGTCTCATGCGGGGTGCCCTGATAGATGCGGCCGCCGATTTCGGAATACTCCCCCTCGTTGTTTTCCCGCACCACCACGAAATCGATGTCCTCCGGCCGCCGGTCTTTCAGCGGGCAGGGCACCCCCTCGAAGAGGCGCACCGGCCGGATGTTGACATATTGATGAAACTGCCGGCGCAGGGGAATCAGCAAGCCCCACAGCGAAACGTGATCGGGCACTCCGGGATAACCCACGGCGCCGAGGTAGATGGCGTCGTGTGCCGCAATACGGGCGATACCGTCTTCCGGCATCATGCGGCCCGTGCGGGCATAGTGCTCGCAGCTCCAGTCATACGTATCCCATTTAAAAGCAACACTATGCTTACGACCTGCTTTCTCCAGCACTTCCATACCCGCCGTGATGACCTTGCGACCGATGCCGTCGCCGGGAATGACGGCTATGTGATAGGTGCTCATGCAGAGGTGTTTTTGTTCGTTTCGATTTTTAGCGACGGACGATCAATATGAAGAAGACGTCAAAACCGTTAAAAGCCCTTATCAGTCGTGGCAATCCCTCATCAGTTCCTATGAGGTTTTGACTTTTGCTTACCTTTGTTCGTACTGACGTCGAATGTGGTTTGATTTCTCAAACCACATTCGAGTCTGTATGCTGACGCTTGCGGTCAGCATGCCGACATTTATCGCCGGTATATATCGACTTAATTGTTTTTAGAAGTTTCTCAAAACAATTAAGTCGAGTATAAATGAACGACATTGCAGGATGAAGAACAGTAAAAGGGCATTACACTACCGCACTAAAATCAAACTCGGCTTCGGCCTGGTCTTTATCATGATCCTCTTGATTGTGGCTAAGAAGTTCGAAGAAAACAATCTTGCGGAGATCGATCAGTCCTTCGTCTCCATTTACGAAGACCGGCTGGTACCCGCTACATCCATTTTCGACATGCAGGAAAACCTCTACCGCAAGCACGAAATACTGCAAAAGGCGCTTTCCTCCAATCAACAGGATAAGTCTCTTCCCACCCAACATATTGCCGCCTGCAATCACAACATGAACTCTCTGCTGGCTACCTACAAAAAGACCTATTTTCTGGATGAGGAAACGAATTATTTACAACGCTACGAAAAAGATCTGGCGCGCTACAACGCCCTCGAAGCAGAGGCGCTGATAAAGCTGGAACAGGGACATCAGGAGGGCGCCCTGGCCCTATTCGAAGAACAAATGGCGGATCCCTTCGATGACGCCATCCTGCAGCTGTCCAGCCTCAACCACCTGCAGATGGAAGCCGGCAAAGACCTCGTGGCTGGGGAAAAAGTCGCCGGCGCCAGCCTCAAAATGCTTTTCCGCCTTGAATCGGGCCTCATCCTGCTCATCGGCCTGCTCTTCTACCTGCTTGTGCAGCAGCCGGCCATCGCCAAGAGTGAGTCGATTGACCGGTATCACCTCAATTAACGTGCATTCGGAAAATTATTCGTGACAATCAATCGGTTATCGCCCTTGCCGGAAGTTTTTGGCTATCGGCCGTTGGCTGATCCGGCCAATAGCCAACAGCTAATAGCCTTTAAAAAAGTCCTCCAATTTCATCCCGGACTCTCGTTCAACATGAACTCACTATTGGCGGCCTCCTCAATATCCCCGCTCCAGGTTAACCACGTGTTCCGGCATCTCCCCTTCCCGAAACCGCCGCAGGTTATCCAGGAACACCTCCACCTTTCCGCGCACTTCCCGGTCGAAGCCGCCGCCGGTATGTTGGGTCAGCAGCGTATTGGGGCAAGTCCACAATGGGTGGTCAGGCGGCAGGGGCTCCCGTTCCGTAACATCCAGCACGGCGCCGCCGATCTTTTCCTCCTCCAGCAATGTGACCAGTGCCGGCTCATCGACGAGGGAGCCACGTCCTACGTTGACAAATAAAGCATGTGGCGCCAGCAATTGCAGGCGTTTCGCACTCATCAGCTGGATAGTCTCATTCGTCTCAGGCAGCGCACTGACGAGAATATCTACCGCCGGCAAGACTTTTTCCAGTTCCGTAGTCGTAGTAATATCAGCTTTGGACGAGCGCCGGCCGAATACCGTGACCTCCGTTTCAAAAGGTTCCAGCAAGCTGATCAGATGACTCCCAATACCGCCGCCACCGCCCAGCACGCACACTTTTGCTCCTTTAAGGATCTTCATATGCGGACGCAGGTCCTGCCCTACCCATTCTTTTTGCTGTTGCAAACGCGTCAGGGTGTCGATTTTCCGGTACAGCGCCAGGATACCCGCCAGCGCCGACTCCGCTACCGGCACATCGAAAAACCCCTTCAGATGGGTCATGATAAAATCCGTTTTGGAATCGATATTCTGGTACTCCCCGAAGCCGACGGATTCCAACTGTATCCACTCCAGGTGCTCCGTTTGCTCCAGCCATCCGGGTGGAACATTGCCGAAGCAAACCTTCGCCGGCAGGAAGGCCGGTAGCTGCTGCGAAGCTTCCAGTTTATCCTGAAAAGTGATAGATTCCTTTTCGAGGTGGTCGCGTAGAAAGGATTGCTCCTCATCCGCCAGCGAAATAGCGCAATAGATGGTCATGCTGAATTTTATTGAAAATTTTAGTATTCCTTACTCCTCCCGCTGCCAGGGAATGCGTCCCGATCGCCGGATATGCTCCTGTAACTGCTTACGGAGCGTGGTGAAAATCTCGAAATCCGACTCTTCCAGCACTTGTTGTTCGTACTCGTCCTCCCCTACCTTGAAATACTGAAAAGGCTCAAAAGGAGTGTTCTGGAGGATCTTGTAATCGCCGTTTCGCGCCGCGTAGTAGGCCATGCCGTTGTAGCGGTTGCCTTCCCGGCGCATCCAGAAAACGGTTCGCCCATCTGTTGCCTGGGGCTCTCCAAGTAAGGTCGGCAAGATGCTGATACCGTCGACCGGGTGCTCGATTTCCGCTCCGGCAAGTTCGCAGAAGGTAGGATACAAATCCATAAGCAAAGCCAGGTTACCGGTGCGGCTGCCGGGCTTGATTTTCCCCTTCCAGTAGGCGAAGGCCGGCACACGGATGCCGCCTTCGTACATGTCCTGCTTGCCGCCGCGCAGTTTGCCGTTGCTTTGGGCAAAACGCAGCGCCCCGCCGTTGTCGGAGGTAAAGATCACCAGGGTGTTTTCAATCAGTTCCGTTTCCTCCAGGTGCTGCATCACCCGGCCCACTGCCGAATCGAGGTGTTCGATGAAGGCTGCGTTTTTAGCGCGGTCTTCGGAAAGCTGGGGTTCGCGCGCTTTGACCTTCTCCAAAAAGGTAGGCGGCGGCTGTATCGGGAAGTGCGGCGCATTGTAGGCGAGATAGAGGAAAAAAGATTGCTTCTCCGTTTTTCGCTGCGTCAGGTAGTCGAGGGTCCAGTCGGTAAATAGGTCGGTGGCGTGCCCTTCCGGCTCGATGACCTGCTCGTTGAGGCGCATCCAGTTCTCGCCGCCGCGCAGATGTGTCCAGTAGTCGTCCATCATATCGGCTAGGAAGCCGTGGAAGTGGTCGAAGCCGCGGTCGTTGGGCCGGTTGGGCGCTTCCAGGCCCAGGTGCCACTTGCCGATGAGGGCGGTGTGGTAGCCCTGCTGTTTCAGCATCTCTGGGAGCAGCACCACCTCATCACTCAGGTATCCCCAGCTGTCTTTCTCCCACTGCCGGATCACGCCGGGCACGCCGGCCATGTCGGGGTAGCGGCCGCTCAGCAGCGCCGCCCGGCTGGGGGAGCACACTGTGGAACTCGCGTAAAAATGCGTAAAGGTCATACCCTCCCGGGCGAGGCGATCGATGTGGGGCGTGCGCATATCCGCAGCTCCCTGCACCGACAGATCGCCGAAGCCGAGGTCGTCGACGAGGATGCAGAGGATGTTGACAGGTCGTTCCGCACTCGATTGTGCGGCCAGTGATCCGGTCGCCGTGAGCACGGCGATGATTACGATTAGGTTTTTCCAGTTCATTACCGCAGATTAATATTTAATTTTTAACTTTTAGCCGTATTGATTTTGTCTTTCTTTTCAGACCTTCTAAACCAGCTACGCCCGCAGGGCCGTGGCGACTAAACTTCCTTAAAATATGAAAAAGCTACTACTTTCCTGGCTGACTTTCAGCCTGCTGACTGTTCTCGTCCAGGCTCAGCCGGCCAACCGCTATTTCGCGGCCATCGACAGCGCCCGCAACCTGGTGGAAACCTTTATGGATAAAACGGATATTCCCGGCGCATCGGTAACCGTCATGATCGACGGGCGCATCGTCTGGTCGGAAGGCTTCGGCTTTGCCGACCTGGAGCTGCAAACGCCGGTACGGGCCGGGCTCACCAAATTCCGGGTCGGCAGCGTTTCCAAACCCATCACAGCGGCCGCCCTGGGCGTATTGCACGATCAGGGAAAGATTGACCTCGATGCGCCCATTCAGCAATACGCGCCTTCCTTCCCGGAGAAACGAGGGGAAGTGACGCTGCGTCTGCTCGCCGGCCACCTCGCCGGCATCCGCCATTACCGGGGTGACGAATTCCTGAGCGCCCGGCGCTACACCTCGGTGGATGAAGGCCTGGAAATTTTCGCCGCCGACACCCTCCTTTTTATGCCCGGCGCCGACTACCAGTACTCGAGCTACGGCTGGAACCTGATCAGCGCCGCCATCGAGCAAGCCGCCGACAGGGATTTTCTCACCTATGTCGATCAGGTCGTCTTCAGCCCCCTGGGCATGACGAATACAGCCCCCGACTACACTGACAGCCTTGTCTTGCACCGCAGCCGCTTTTACACCACTACCGACGATGGCCGGGTGATCAATGCGCCCTACGTCGACAACAGCTACAAATGGGCCGGCGGCGGCTTTGTCGCTACGACCGATGACCTGGCGCGCTTCGCCCACGCCCACCTGGAACCCGGCTACCTGTCGGCCTCCACCCTGGAGACCTGGCTGCAGCCCCAGCAGAAAAGCAACGGCGAATCAACCGGCTACGGCATCGGCTGGCCCCGAAGAAACGATGATCACGGCCATACCTGGGTAGGACACAGCGGCGGCTCGGTAGGCGGCATCACCCAGATGATCGCCTATCCGGAGCATAAGGTGATCGTGGCTATGCTGACCAACTCCGATAATGTGCAGTATGGAGAGGTGCATCACCAGATTGCGCATCTGTTCTTTCCCGAATCGGACGATTGAAGCGTTTAGCGCCCGGGCTGCTTCACTTTCGGAGTGAAGAAAAATGATAAACTTTGCTGTTGGTCGAGTATCTCTGATCTCGTGCAATTATCATGCGGTCTTCGCCCTCAACCGGCTTTAGTCCATCACTTCTGCCGGCGTCCACAAAGACAGTTAAAAACCAGGGTTCTTGCACCGGTTTTTAGTTAAGCTGCAAAACCATTTTAATTATGAGCAACCTGATTTTTCTACCCTATATCATCTCCTGTTTTTTAATGCTGACTGCGCCCCTCCTCCTCTTTGCTCAAAACAGCCCCGCTCCCCAATCCGGCTTCCGGAGCGGCCATCCCGAAGACCACCTCCCGCCCTACATCCGCCGGGTCAGCGGCTTCGGCGAGCGGCCCGACTGGTCGCACGACGGCAAAAAAATCCTTTTTGTAGAAAAGCCCATGGGCGAAGTCTACGAACTGGATCTGGCCACCGGGCTCATCCATCCTAAAACGCGCCACTTCAACCACTACGGCTTCACCCGCGCGCTCTACCTGCCGAACGGCGACATCCTGCTGGCCGGCCCCGTCGAACCCTTCGATCCCACCGACCCGGAGAAGCGCAACCGGGCCCGCGATATGAGCTGGCTGTTTGTGCTCGACAAAAGCGGCACAGAAAAACCCTTCCCGCTGAACGCCGTCTGCGCCGAAGGCCCCGCGGTCTCGCGCAGCAAACTGCGCATCGCCTGGACAGAACGGGACCGCCAGATTCCGGACCTGGGCAAAAACCACGCCCGGAACCTGATGGCAGATATCGTTTACGAAGACGGCGTGCCGCGACTGGCCAACCGGCGGGTAGCCTTCGACTCCCACCAACTCCCTTTCCCCCTCGGCGACGCCAGCCTGGAAACCCAGAACTGGATCCCCCCTGAGGATACCAAACTCATCTTCTGCGTTTATCAAATTGAGGATGGAAATAATACGGATACTTACCTCGTCGACACCGAGACCGGCGAATTCCAAAATCTCACCCAATCGCCCGGCTACTACGACGAACCCGAAGGCGTCTTCCCAGACGGGCAGCACACCTGCGTCGAGCACGGTCCCAGCAAACACACCGCCTGGCCTCTGCTGGACCTCTTTAAGCTCAAACTCGACGGCTCTGGGGAAATGCAGCGACTGACCTATTTCTCTGATTTCAAAGGCTTTAAAGCCACCCAGGGCGTCGTCTCCGATGACGGCCGCTACCTCTGTTTCCAGATCGGCAAATCGGGTGATGAGGCCGGCGTAGGCTACGGCTTCTTCATCATGGACCTGAAAGCGGCGGCCGAACATCTGGAGCCGTTCCAAAACTTTTCGGAAGGCATTCATCCCCTGCAACAGGTCACCAATCGCTTTGTAGAGGCCTGGAAAGCCGGTCAACCGCTGCCCGCCCTCAGCAATCTCATGCCGGAGGTAACGCTCGACCAGGCCTACAATATTCAGCGCGCCTGGGTATTTGCCACCCTGGTAGCAGCAGGCATCGGCGGCGTAAAAGGCGCCGCGGTTACCCCGGCAGGACAGCAACGGCTGAACATCCGGGAGCCGCTCGCCGGCATTCTGCGGGCCGCCGGCCGCATCGACGCTTCCGGGAACGAGGAGATCGTGATCCGCCGAAAGGAATATCCGGAGCTGGTGCTCGAAACGGAACTCGGCTTCGTCATCGGCCGGAAAATCGACAAGCGCCTGGAAACGGTGGAGGAATTTAAGGCGCATGTGAAAAGCCTGGCGCCCGTTATCGAGCTGCCCGCCGGAGCCTGGGCACAACCGGAAGGCCGGCCCCTGGCTATCGACTATGCAGCCGTCAATGTCAGATCGGCCGGCTATATCGTTGGTGAACCCGTACCGGCAAATGGATCAGACCTCCGGGAGGCGCCGTTTGAATTTTCAAAAAATGGTGAAACCCTGCACCGGGCCACCGGTGCGGAATGCTGGAAAGGCCCATGGGAAACGGGGCTCCGGCTGGCGCAGTTCGCCCATCGGCAAGGCATTATCTTGGAACCGGGACAGCTGATTATCTGCGGCGCGCTGGGAGAGATACATCCTGGTGCAAAAGGTGATTACCTGTTGGATTCGGGCACGCTGGGGAAGATCCGCTTTACCGTCCGCTAGTAACACAGGCTTTAGCCTGTCCTCTGTGAAGTTTAACGGCCTTTAGGCCGAGGAAAAGGGAGAGCAACGCCCGGTCAAAGGCACAAAATACCAAATCAATACCAGGAGGCCCTGGGAAAGGGCTTCCTGGTGAGTCAGCACAAAACTGAAAACCACGAATTATTTTTTCGCCAATAGTAAATTGATCAAACTTGAAGGGTAACAGCCTGAAGGCTGTGTTACAAGCTGTCCGCCTCCGCCAGCACCGGCAATAGCTTCTCCAAAAATCCGGCGGTAAAAGCCGGCAGCCGCTCCCACTCCACCAGTTCTATCTTCCGGCTCAGTTTCAGGAAACTGCATTTTTCCAGATGCATGCGCTGAACCGGTTCAAGCGGCACGAAATTGTCTCTTCCGTAGTGGTACTCCCAGGGCGTATTGCCGACGCCGATGTAAAGATTCATACCGGCCAACCGCTCAATACGCTCGGCCAGCCCCTCCCGAAAGCGCTCCAGCGAATCCCCCTCCAGGTGTAGCGTAATGCTGAAAAAATGCCCCCACCAGAACATGGTCCGGAAGGCGAAGATGTCATCGTTAGCCAGCAATGCCGGCTGGTCGAGCACCCGGTAAGGCAGGCCGCGGTAGTTGTCGCCGCGCGAGATCTTGCCGCCGGCCAGCACGGCGCCGGGCGGAAAGGCAAAACCGGATTCACTCACCACTGCCTCCAGCGCGGATCGTGTGTCCAGCAATAATTCTTCCACTTTATTCAACGCCCGGGTTTTGGTCAGCAGGAAGTCAGTGTCCTGGAGGATGGATAGTTCGTGGTCGGTGAGGGTCATGGATTCGGAGTAAAGATGAATACCTGAGCAGAATTATTTTGTAAAAACCCGAATATGAAAGGAAGACATAGGGACTTGGTAGAGGGGAAACACCTGACATTTACATCGTTCTCACGGTCACCCTGTCTCCAGCCTCCCTACCCGTTTTCGGATCAGCTCGTATTTGAATGACAGATCCCGTTTTAAACAAAAAAATCTGTCCGTTTATTGAATGTGCTAAAGGTCCGGAAAAATGAGTAGAAGTGAAACCGGAAAGTCTCTAATATCTACCTTTTGGTAAAAGCCTTCCTTCCATTTACTACTTCCAGCTCGAGAATACCGTATTGTTCATATTGCATGGGGCTATTGAGAATCTCCCCGATATGATAGGTGCCGGTGGCCTCCTTTTCGGAAATATAGAGGCTTATCACAAAACGGGTGCTGGTCCCTTTGGGGAAGTTATCAGCTCCGTAGCCGTTCAGTATCCAACCCGTAAATTGCAAACACAGCTCATCTCCGGTACAGTGGATCTCCAGGCCTTCGATGTCGAATTTACCAAACAGATTGACATCATCGAACTGACCGACCGCCCGGTATACGGTATCCTGCCGGAAAATTACAAGGCTTACATCCGCCGTCTTATTCGCCGTTATATTATTACCATGTCCGGTCAATTCCAGGGAATCGCGAATGAAGAGTTTTCGGTCAACCCCGCCGTATTCGATGAGCAGGTCATAGATTTCCGGATAATCATTTGCTTTTGCCTGCAAAACAACCGTATTACCGTGTTTATCCTCAGCCTTCGGATCGCTGCCCCGGTCCAGCAGGAGCTTTACTAGTTTAATCTTCCCCTGAGCGGCGGCGTACATCAAAGGTGTGTAGCCGTTTTTATCCGGCCGGTCGATGGCGACTCCCAGGTCCAGCAGTTTTTCCACCGTTTTCATATTCCCGTTCTGTATGGCCAGATGCAAAGGAGACTGCTGAATGTCATTTACGAGGTCCAGTTTCGCTCCGTTGGCCAAAAGCAAATCCATCATCTCGGCATTGCCGTTATATGCCGCCAGATGTATTGGAGTCCACTGTTCCTTGTTGCGGGCATTTACATCCGCGCCTTTTTGAATAAGCGTCTGGGCTATCTTTTCATAGTCATTGCGGATGGCAATCATCAGTTCGGTATAACCGCCCAGGGAATCCACCAAGTCAATTTTATCTACATAGGGAAGCAACAAGCGGGCGGCGGCGCGATTATTTCCCAAAAGGGCTACCAACAGGGGAGAGTATCCCTGGCTATTTTTCAGGTGCGGATCGGCGCCGTATTCCAGCAGCACCTGCATCGTCAGTGTATCATTGAACTGCGCGGCCAGAAAGAGCGCTGTTTCCTGATTGGCTTGCCGGCAGTTGACATCGACTACCTGATGTTGCAGGTAATAGCGGACAATCTGGTGGTAACGGTCGATTGTGGCATATAAGAATTCTTTTTCCATTTCCGGCTTAGTCAGCTCTTTAGCTAGCAAGTTGAATTCTTCCTCAAAACCATAGAAAGCCGCGTAAGACAAGGCATTGGCGCCTAATTCGTTTACGGCGAGGGCACTGACGCCCAGAGACAAGAGACTGTCTATTCTTGCCTTATTCTGGGCAACGGTAGCAATGGCAAGGTCGTTCAAATCTCTTTTGTCAACGACCCGCTCCAGGTTTTCGTAATAGAGGGGCAACAAAAACTTCCCCCCTTCCGGCAACCAGCTGATCCGTTGCTCGTTGGCGGCGTGGCCCAGGTCCCAGGCCCGCAGCGAATCCTCGCGCATGAGATAACCGCCGCTTGAGTCGATCGAAAAGGAAAGACCGTAACGGATAAACGCATCGAGGCTTTCCCGGTCGGGAAGAGAAGGTTTAAAGGATAGCGGCCACAATTTAATGGTTGCATTTGAAAGCGCGGCTGCGATAAACGTTCCGTCGGGATGAACGCTCAAGGCCCGAACCAGATTATTACCGATCCAGTTTTCTGATTGTTTCTCAAAGCGATCTCCGTTCCGGCGGTAGATGACCATACGGCTTTCGATATTCGCCGAATCCCGGTAATTGTTCACAGCGTACACAAAATTGTTTCCCTCGTTAAAGAAGGTAAAAAAGCGCACTTCGCCCTCTGTTTCACGGATAACCTCCGTTTCCTGTTCAGCGGCCAGGTTGAAAATGCGAACGGTATTATCCCGGAGAATGGCTCCGATTTGTTCGCCGTCGGGGCTAAAATGTACTTCCTCGACTTCGGAACCAAAACCACTTACAAATTTCACCTTCTTGTCGTGAATTTCCGATATATCAATAATCTTAATGCTATTGGTTTTATTTTCCGGATAGGCCGCCGCTACCAACTGTTTTTCCGGGAAGTAATCAAATTGGATACCCAGGGTATCCTTTTCCGGGTTGATCCAGGAGAGCACCTCACTGTTATCGAAATTTCCAAAAACGAGGTTACCACGAAAAGAATACATGAACAGATTGGCGCCGGGATCGAAGCGTATGTTGCCGACCTGATTCCAGCCCAGGTTTCGGCGCAATTGCGGAAGCTCCGTCTGTTCGTTTATAGTCCAGAAAACAACCCTTCCATAATATAGAGACAGTGCGGCCACGAGAGAATCCTGCCCGGGAGAAAAAATAAGCCGGTCGACGGGCCAAATGGATCGAATCGTAAAAGCGTCTTTGAAATTATTCAGGCCGAAAAACTGAATGTTGTCACCAGTTATCGAAACCAGGTAACGGCCGTCGGGACTGAAGCGTACATCCCATATCCGTTTCAAGCGATGGATGGTGAGTAATTCAGGTAAGACGGAGTCAGTAGTTTCGAAGCTGAGGTTGAGGGCATCTTCCCGGGTGGAGTCGACCTGATAGGCGTAGTGATAGTTGAGCAGGGCTTTGTCCCAGGCCTTGTCGGCGGCGGCGCGTTCGGCTTCATGGACGTAGATCTCGGACAAGAAGCGGCGGGCGCGGGCTTCCTGGGCCCGGGCTGTATCTGCGCTGGCTTCGGCAAGTTCCTGGGCTTCCCTGGCAATTCGCTCCTGTTGCCGGGCGATACTGGCCTGCTGCCGGGCTTCCCGTTCAGCTTCCTGGGCCCGGCGAGCGTTCCGCAGGGCTACAAGCCGTTGGTTGTCGATGCTGTCGAAGACGTTAAGGATCTCCTCCGTGATCATTAAACCCTCCCCCGGATTACAAACTTTGGCGGCATTATATTTTCTGATGGCCAGACCATATTCTCTTTTTTCCACAGCCTCTTCAGCCTCACTTATCAGCCGATTGTATTCCGAACAGGGGGCTTCCCCCGTTTGGGAGATATTTTGAGCGCTCAGCCCGGCTTGAAAGAAAACCCAAACGAGCAGAAGCGCCAAACGAGGCATACCATTACTACTCTTGCCGTAACTCGTTCTCATATCTCTGCAGGTTTACTTTGATTTTTTGATTGGTCGAATCAATAGTCAGCGCCTCCCGAAGCGTTTGAATAGCCAGTTCCAACTCATCGGCATTGGCGTAAGTTTCCGCATTCCGGAGGAATTCCTCTATCCGGAGTTGTTCTTTGGCCGCCCTTTCCTGCTGGAAGCGGTAAAGAGCCTGCTCCGCCTGCTGCTCTGCGGCCCGGGCAATCCGGGTCTGACGGACGGCCATCAGAGAGGCGATCAGGGCAATCCCGGCCAGGACGAAGCCGATGACCGCCAGTATTGTAGCGCGCCGACGACGCGCGCGTTCCCGCTGCAATTCCCGCTCCCGTTCGAGGCGGGCGACTTCCTCAGCCTGTCGCTGCTCGGCTTCAAGGCGCTTAGCCTTCGCGGCCAGGACCGGCGCTACCAATGTATCATGGCTTAGCTCATAGACGTATCCGCCCCGCAGGCTAGGCTCGGCCCGGACGAGGTGGCTGTTCACCAGCTTCGCAAGCAAGTCCCTCGATACGTCGAATTCCTTATTGATTTGTCCTTCGTACAGAATCAGCCGCCGCTCTTCTTCTTCAAAAATCAACCCTTCCTCAATGAGCCGGCGGGCGGCCAGTCTCTCGGCGGGCGTATCCAGAAGACTTATCTGATTTTCGTAGTAGTTTTCATAGAGGTCCTCCAGATCAATGATATCGGATTCATGAATCACCCGGACACCTTCGTAAATGACCTTCTGTTCCAGCGATTGACAGAGCAACTGAAGCTGAAAAGATTCAATGTTTTGAGTATTGTCCTTTGTCAGATAATACAGGATCTTTTCTATCGCTTCGTCGGTATAATCAAACGGTGGAGACCGGAAGATTTCTTCTTTTTTATAAGCAGGATTGATAATCGCATCCTCGGCCTCTTCGCGATTCAACGGGCCGAGCTCATACCAGTGCTTGAGCAGACCGGGCAGGTAATCCGAAAGATCGTTGAGCCGGTGCATCCGGTCGGAGCGTATCGCGACAACCACTTTCACCGGGAAACCCTGGTGTAAGGCTTCCATCTCCTCTGACGTCAGGATGGCGTCCCCGCCCTCCAGTTGCGTTTTTACCTGATCGAGAAACCGTTGGGGAATAGTAGTATATAGGACCTCAGCCAATTCCTTTTTGAATGCATCAATGTCCTCAGCAGGATAGGTAAACAATTCCTCAAACTGGTCGAAGATGAGGACAAAACCTCGTTTTTCAGCGTCCTGCAAATACCGTTCCTTAAGCTGAGACCAAACCGAAACGTCATCAGGCAGCAACCGGGCCAGAAAGGATTCCCGCCGGCGGGAGGGATTGATGCTGTCGAGCGTTTCTTCCACCGGCCCTTCTTCTTTAGCGTCAGAATAAGCGCCGAAGCGTACGACCAGCGGAGTGAGGTTTCCGGTCTTCCGGATTTTAGGAATGACGCCGGCATTAAGCAGAGAGCTTTTTCCCAAACCGGAACGGGAATAGAGGATCACCGCTTTTTCCAGTTGCATAAACTGATAAAACTGCCCGGTATCCCGCTCCCGCCCGAAAAAGATAGGTTGCTGTTCGGTCCGAAAGGGTTGCGCGCCCGGATATCGATATTGCTTGGCCATGGCCTTACGATTCTAGTGGTTCCGCCTGACGGATAATCCCCAGCAAGGTCTCGGTAATCTGGTTTCGTTTCAGGTCAGCGTCCCGTTCATCAATCGTGCCGTTGCGCAGACGCCGGGACAGCCGGTTGTTGCGTTCGGTCAGCAGAATGACTTCGTCACATAAGTTTTCGGCAGCTTCCCCGTAACTATCGAGAAAGGAGCGAAGCCGGACCAAAGCACTTTCCAGATCAGCTTTTTCAATCTGTTTCCGGATGCCGGCGATAACCGACGGCTGTTTATCGCGAGGCTCCCGTACCAGCCCCTCCTTCCGGCATTCTCCGAGTAATTTTTCGACAAATGCCGGTATTTTTTCCCGGACGAAAGTGATGCGAAACTGCTCCCGGCAAAAAGTCACCACCTGGTCCTCGACATTAAGACTGGCGGCGTAGCGCAGGAAACTGTCCTTCGTATTGTATCGCGCCAGAATTCGAAGCAGCAGTTGCATGTACCATTTTTCAAACTGGATGCCGAGAAAGAGAAAATTATCGGTTTCGCTGATGATCTTTTTCAGTTCCGTCGGCATGCTTCGGGCCCCGAATATAGAGTCGAAGTAATCGAACAGGTCCTGGTAGGTCAGCACTAAAGAATCGCGCTCCGTAACGCTGCCGAAAATATTATAAATTAAAGGCAGCTGTTGATTGGGAAGCTTGGTGCTCGTAGAAGGGGTCCGGTTTTTCCAGTAAAAATCATTCTTATAGGGCAAATCCTGATTGGAAAATGCCCGGTTCAGCAGCTCGTCGGGCGTAACCGTAATGATGAGGTGAAATGGAATGCGGGCGAGCTTGGCCAACAATTCCTCCGTAGCGGGAAAAGACTGATCGTAGAAGCGTTTGAGCTTGTAGTAAAAACGCGTTTTCCCTTCTTCCGAATTAAAGAGGAATAAGCCGTCTCCGGGATAATAATTCCGGATATCGGGGTTGCTTTCGATCAAGGAGTCATTCAGCAGGTCTTCCAGTTTCCGGTTCTCCGATTCGGTGAAGATTTCCGGGCCCAAGCAAAGAATGCACTTTTCTTCCTTGATGGTCTGCACGATGATGTCCCAGTCGACATCTTTTGGGTAAGCAGGCTCCATGGGGTTTTCATCCTGTTATTAATATCAGTATATTTTTAAAGTTAACCAAAAATAGAATATAAGAAAAGAAAGATCATATAAATTTCAACTTGAATAGCACAACGAATTTTTCTAATCAAAAAACACCTAATCATGAACCGCCGCACCACCCTCCGCCGCCTGGGCCTCGGCCTGCTCAGCGCTCCCTTTTTAACCGGAACCCTGCAAGCCGCTCCGCGAAAAGAAAACAAACCCGACCAGCCCGATCTCGACCCCGTTAAGATCACCAAAGTCAAAGCCATCGCCACCTGTCCGGACGGTATCGAACTCATCGTCGTCAAGGTCGAAACCGACCGGCCCGGCCTGTACGGCGTCGGCTGCGCCACTTTCCGGCAGCGGGCGCACGCCGTGGTCGCCGCCGTCGACGAGTACCTCGATGACTTCTGCCGCGGCCGCAGCGTGCACAATATCGAAGATATGTGGCAGGCCGCCTATGTCAGCTCCTACTGGCGCAACGGCCCCGTCCTCAACAACGCCCTCAGCGGCCTCGACCAGGCGCTGTGGGATATCAAAGGCAAGCTCGCCGGCATGCCGGTCTACCAGCTGCTCGGTGGAAAATGCCGCTTCGCCGTCGACACCTACGCGCACGCCGGCGGTCCCACCCCCGAAGAAGCCCTCGACAGCCTGCTGGCGCTGAAAGAAAAAGGCTTCCGTCATATCCGCATACAGCTCGGCGGTTACGGCGCCACCCACCTGACGGAAGCAGCTGACTTCAAAGCGGCCGGCTTCGGCATGCCCGACGATAATGTCATGGACCCCGTCAAATACATGAAGGGCGTCGTCGCCATGTTCGACAAGGTGCGCGCCGAAGTGGGCGATGAGGTAGAACTGCTGCACGATATCCACGAGCGCCTGCAACCGATGGATGCCATCAACCTGATCAAACAGCTGGAAGAGTACCGGCCTTTCTTCATTGAAGATCCCTTTTCACCGGAGAATATGCAGTGGTTCCGCCTCCTTCGCCAACAGACTAGCGTGCCTATCTCCATGGGCGAGTTGTTCAACAACCCCAATGAGTGGCTCGAGCCGATGGCGGAGCGCCTCTTCGACTTCATCCGCATCCATATCTCCCAGATCGGCGGCATCTCGCCCGCTATGAAGGTAGCCCGGCTGGGCGAGTGGTTCAATGTCCGCACCGCCTGGCACGGACCGGGCGACGTCTCCCCCGTCGGTCATGCCGCCAACGCGCACATCGACCTGGCGATCTGGAACTTCGGCATCCAGGAAGCGGTCAACTTCTCGCCGCTGCTGCAGGACATCTTCCCCGGCGCCCCGACGATGGACAACGGCTACATGCACGTCAATGAAGCCCCCGGCCTGGGCGTGGATGTGAATGAAGAACTGGCGAAAAAGTACCCCTTGCCGGAGTACAACTACAACTGGACCCAGCTGCGCAAAAGGGACGGGACGATTATCCGGCCGTGATGGTGCGTGAAAATGGGTACATCCCCTGACAAGCATCCGAGCATCTTTTAGTTGGGGCTTAACTTCTGCGGTTCTACGATTCATCGGTTCCTCTGTTCTACTGTTCTGAATCTTTAAAGTTGTTTTTCCCTCCCTTCTACTACTTTAAGAACCGTAGAACAGACGAGCAGAAGAATGAAGAACAGCAGAAGTAGCCCAAAACCGACTTATGGGTAAACCTCATGTGACTTGGAGACAGGGAGACCGGAAAAAACGGAGGCCACCCCGTCTCCTTGTCATTTTTCTTAACCCGGATTATTCATGGCAAGTCCATGAATAATGACAACATTGGTCCTTATTCCCCTACAACCGGGCTCAGAAGAAAGAAGCAGGTAAGCCCGGGTTGCAGAACCTCAGCTAACCGGCTAACTTTAGGCAAATCCCTTCAACTCATTTCAATCCAAGCGCATGACCTCTACAACAAAAGGGTTCCTCTATTCGGTAGCAAGCAACTTACTTTCCATTTTATGCTTTGTCATTATAGCTTTTCCCGCCGGCGCTCAACCCGTCAGCATAGAGATTCAGTCCTCCGAACGCCATCAGGTCATCGACGGTTTCGGCGCCTTCCAGGGCGGTGAGGCGGTGAACCAACAGTGGTGGCAGGACTTGTACTACGACGACCTGGGCGCTTCCATCTTCCGGGTCGACCTTACGCCGCGATTCGTTTCCCCTTACTCCGATTTCCATTACTACTCCCCCTGGTTTATGGGCTCCGGCACGGATCATATCCTCAATCTGGAAGACCCCGGCAACCCTAACGGCCCGGAGGGCAACCGGGTGCGCACCTATACCGGCCCCCGGGACTACTCCCGCTCCTTCGGCGGCTACAACGCCCCCATCGTCGTGATGGGTCCGGATATCGATGAGAATGCCCAATACTTCACTTATTCCGACAACGGCGCCATCGCGGCCGGCCTGGCCAAACGGGAAGCGCTGGGCGATTTCAAACTCATCGGCTCCTTCTGGTCGCCCGCGCCATGGGTAAAAGTCTCCTCCGGCAATAATTACTCCCAGAACTGGTGGCCGGGTCCCGTGCAGGGCACGCCCTGGCCCTTTATCTGGGGCGGCAATTTCGCCGGCGGCCGCCTCGATGTATCCGGTACACCGCTCGCAGTCTTCGACGACTCGGAACTGGGGGGCAGCGGCCCCACCAGTTCGCTGACACAGTACGCCCGCAGCACCGCCGCCTACGTGCGCGGCTACCAGCAAGCCCACAACGTGCGCTTCTACGCCGTCAGCATCCAGAACGAACTCAACTTCGAGCAGTTTTACAACAGCGCCACCTATCCCCTCTCCTCTCAGTATCTGACCGCCATCAAGGCCGTCCGGGCCGAATTCGATAAGTACGAAGACCTCCGGGATATCCGCATCATGGGCCCCGAAGATCTCCTCGGCGGCGATCCCTACGGCATGTGGCAGTACGGCGGCGGCGCCAACGTGACGCACAAAAACCTGCAGTACCTGCAAAACGTCGCCGCCGATCCGGAAGCCGATGCCGCCGTCGACTTCTTCTGCATCCACGGCTACGACCGCGACGGCGTCAGCGCCGGCGGCGCCGATGCCCAGCTCTGGGACTGGTGGGCCAACGGCTGGAACACAAGCCCCGCCCCCGGCATTCCCGGTAATGTGAAAGGATATACCGCTTACGACAAAAAATCGTGGATGACCGAAACCTCCGGCGAACAAGGGCCCTGGTTGTTTCCGCAAAACGGCTTTCCCAACAATGGCGGCTGGAGCATCGCCCTGAAAATCCACCAGGCACTCACGACCGGCCGGCAAAGCGCCTGGATCTACTGGACCTTCGCCGAGCAGGACGACAACGGCCAGGTCACCCGAGAGGCGCTGACCACCCGGGAGTTAGGCGCCAATTCCCCAAAATATGTCGCCGTCAAGCACTTTTCCCGCCACATACGCCCTAATGCACAACGCATAGGTACGACTGTCAACGGCAACAGCAACCTGAAGGCTTCGGCTTATATCCACGACGAGCAAGGCTCCCTCAGTATCGTCCTGGTCAACACTTCTCCCAACACTGTGACGGCTTCTGTTATGCTTCCGCAAAACATGGGGGCCGCCGGCTTCGATGCCTACACCTCCAGTGAAAATAATTTCTGGCAACCCTCCACCGCCGACGTTCAAAACGGGAGCGCAGAAATAAGCGTCCCCGGCTACGGCGTCGCCACCCTCACCACCGCCGGCCTGACAACCAACCTGGAAGCGGTGGAACCCGCCGCCTTCCGGCTGCAGCATTTCCCCAACCCCTTCCGGGAGCAAATGACCATCCGCTACGTACTGCCCCACTCCGAATACGTCCGGCTCAGCATCAGCGATCTCAGCGGTAAAACGGTATCCGTCCTGGTCGATGAAAAACAGGAGGCAGGTACGCAGGAAGCCGTTTTCAAAGCCGGTAACCTGCCACCGGGTGCATATTTTTTCCACCTCAATGTAGGCCGGCAGACAGTTGTGCAAAAATTGACGCTGAACAGGTGAGCGATACCGTGTTTTCAGCTCCCTGAACTAAACATTTCTCTTTGCCCTGATGATAAATGATAGGGTTATCACCTCACGCTATGCGGCATGCGCTTCAACAAAACACTAAACCAACCACTATGCAATACGACGCCATCGTTATCGGTACCGGACAAGCGGGCGTGCCTCTCGCAGGCGAGCTCGCCGAAAAAGGCAAAAAAACCGCCGTCATCGAAAAAGGACCCTACGGAGGCGCCTGTGTCAATTACGGCTGTACCCCTACCAAGACTTACGTCGCCAGCGCCCGCGCGGCCTGGGCCGCACGCCGCAGCCACGAGATGGGCGTTTTCCACGACGGCAACGTCCGCGTCGACCTCAAAAAAGTGAAGGAAAGAAAAGACGAAATCGTCCAGTCATCGAGGGAGAGCATCGGCAGCTGGTTCGATGAACTGGAAAATATCGACACCTACCGCGGCCACGCGCGCTTCACCGGCCCCAAGTCGGTGGAGGTCAACGGCCGGACGCTGGAAGCGCCGCAAATTTTCATCAATACCGGCGCCCGTCCCCGCATCCCCGAGCGCTTCGAAGGACTCGACTACCTGACCAATCAAAGCATCCTGGAACTGGAAGAATTGCCGGAGCACCTGCTGATCGTCGGCGGCAGCTATGTAGGCCTGGAATTCGGGCAGATGTTCCACCGCTTCGGCAGTAAAGTGACCATCATCGAAAAGTCGAAACGCCTGATCGGTCGCGAAGATCCGGAAATCTCCGACGCCATCGCCGAAATCCTGCGCGAAGCTGGTATAGAACTGCACCTCGAAGCCGAATGTATCAGTGGAAAAACCGAAAACGGAAAAATCATCCTCGATCTGAACCGAGAGGAGGGAGAACGGCAGGTCAGCGGCACCCATCTCCTCCTCGCCACCGGCAGAATCCCCAACACCGACGACCTGGGGCTCGACAAAGCCGGTATCGAAACCGATGAGCGCGGCAACATCAAGGTGAATGATAAACTGGAAACCTCCGTACCCGGCGTCTGGGCGCTGGGCGACTGTAACGGCGAGGGGGCCTTCACCCACACCTCCGTCAACGACTACCACATCCTCTCCGATAACTTGTTCAATAATGGAGATCGCAGAATTTCCGACCGGTTTATGGCTTATGGTCTCTTCATTGACCCGCCCCTGGGTCGCGTCGGCATGACGGAACAACAGGCCAGAAAAACCGGCAAAGAGGTCTTAGTCGCCTCCATGCCCATGAGCCGCGTCGGCCGCGCCAATGAAATGGGCGAAACCGAAGGACTGATGAAAATCGTCATCGACGAGGAAACCGACCACATCCTCGGCGCCGCTATCCTGGGCATCCGCGGCGACGAAGTGGTGCACGCGATCATCGATGTCATGTACGCCGGCGCGCCCTACACCGTTATCCGCGACGCCATGCACATCCACCCCACGGTAAGCGAGCTGGCGCCGACAATGCTGAAGAATGTGTAGGAGCGCGAAGCTCCGCTTCACGAAATCTTTTTACAGAAATATCCCAAAATATCAAATCGATTCTTCTTTAATGGGGTAAACTCAATCCGCTCGTCCTCAGAATTAAAGGCGGGACGCGAAGCAGTAGTGCCGCCGGTAAAGAATTTATAAAAGCCGCGTAGCGGTGACAGACCGTAGTGAGCCCCAGGAAATAAGAGCATGTCTCGCAAATAGAAGCCGCATAGCGGCGACATATTATTATTAGTTTTTTATCCGCGGCACTAGAGCTTCACGCTCCGATCAAGGCAAGACCTTTAGCTTTCCGTTTGTTCTTTTGTCTCACTTCGGCGGTGACAGGACGAGTATATCCACGTTACGGCGCTCCTTTTTCAGCTCCAGTCCCATCCGCTCCAGCGCCTCAAGAAGAGAATTGCTGTTTTCCAGTTCAAAGGAAAAATCAATCTGGTAGTGTTGGCCGTCGCCCGTTTCATCCAGCACGGGCATGCCCGCGATGCCGAAGCCTTCCAGGTAGGCGGCAAAGTCGGCCATCGTAGCTCGGGGAGAGGAAAAGTGATCTCCGGCAGATTGGCAGGGCAGCCGGGTATCCGCGGCGGGCAGCGTAATGCCTTCCTCTTTTGCGGAAAGTACCCACACCTCGATATCCTTTGGTCGCCAATCCACTTTCCAGCCAAAGTAGTGGTTTAGCGAATCCCGCAGCCTGTCGTCGATTTGCTTCGCCTCCGGTTCCGGCACGATGATGTCTACGCAGTAGGATTCCGCGCCTTCCTCATCCGGGTATTCCATTCGAAAGACGGAGGTGTTAAAAGCTTCCCGGTACAGCATGGGGATTTTAAAATTGATAAAGCTGCGCCGTCTGTCCTGGAAAGGGCCGTCCCGGTATACGCGGGAAAACGTAGGTGCATCGGGGCGAGCGGGCTGAATCTGGAAAGCTGCTTCCACCGTGGAGTCTACGGCGAAAATGTCCGTGTTTATGTCCCAGGGACCATCGGATTTAAGGGACAGATCAATCCTTTTTCCTTCCAGCAAGCGCGTAACTGCCTGCTCATCCAAATTTCCGGGTGCGGTAATCGCCGCTACCATTCCCTGCGGCGTCAGAACAACCGTATGCGGAATCACGCGGTGCGGAAAGTAGTTATCCAGTTCTTCGGAATGCCTGGCAAAAGTAAAATCGAATATTGTATTTGCGATAAACCGATGGATTCGCTCCGGCTCTTCCCGGGAAACAGCCACGACAACCAGTTGCCCTCCGAATTGGGCTTTCAACTTTTGCAAGTGTTTCATCGCCCCGATGCAAGGCGCGCACCAGGTCGCCCAGAACTCGAGAATAACGACTTTCCCCTGCAGGGAAGAAAGCTTCATTGGTTCAGTTTGGTCAACGATTTCAAAGGAGAGCTCCGGAACCCGTTCTCCAACAGTCAACGGCGTTGCCGGAACTTGTCCAGTCGACAGCAATAATGCGAACAACAGGGAAAGTAAATGCTTCATGGTTCTTTTTTTGCGTAAGCTACCTTTTTGAGCTTTTACCTCCTCTTTGCCACCATACTCCGTCAGAAAAAGCTCTCGGAAATGAAGGACGATTTCATCGATAACGTCACCCACGAACTACAGACCCCCATCACCGCCCTGAGTCTGGCCGTGGAAAGCCTCCGGCAATTTGAAGTAACTGATAAAAAAGAACGCTATGCCAGCTATCTGCAAACTTCGACCGTCGAGTTGAAACGCCTCGCCGATCTGGCAGACAACATCCTGCTGCATAGTACGCAGCCCGGATCGGGACAGATTGAACTGGAAACCCTCGACCTCATCTCCCTGCTCCGGGAGGCCGCCGAACGTCATCGCCGACAGTCCCGGAAGCCTGTTGTCATTGAGCTTCCGGCATGCACCTCTTTCCACGTCCGCTCCTCCGCCTTTCACCTGAACACCATTCTGGACAACCTGCTGCAAAACGCCATCCGGTACTCTCCGGAAACCGGTGTTCACATCGACATCCGGCTGTCGCCGTCCGGCAAGGGCTACGCGCTGGAAATCGCCGATGACGGCTGGGGCATCGCCCCCGATGACCGGAAACACATCTTCGAAAAATTTTATCGCTCCTCGGATAAGGATCGAAACTACACCGTCAAAGGCCTGGGCATTGGCCTTTACCACGTGCAGCAATGCGTAACACAACTGGGCGGCGCCATCAGCGTGCACGACAATAAGCCGAGGGGCGCCATTTTCAAAATCACATTCAAGGAAAATGTACAAGGTTTTACTGGTTGAAGACGAACCCTCCCTGGCTATGCTGCTGCGCGACAACCTGAAACAGCAGGGCTACCAGGTAGTGCACGTCGCTGACGGCGAACAAGCTATTCAGACCTACCGCGAGGAGGCCCCGGATATCATTCTCCTCGATGTGATGCTGCCCCGCCGCGACGGCTTCGAAGTGGCCGAAATTATCCGCTCAGCCGACCGCGACACTCCAATCCTTTTTCTCACCTCCAAAGCCAAACCGAAAGACGTTGTCCGGGGCTTCGAAACGGGCGGCAACGACTATCTCAAAAAACCCTTCAGCATCGAGGAACTGCTGGTACGGATGAAGGTGCTGCTCAATGATAAGCGGCTCCTGCCAAAAGGGCCGCCAACCCCCAAAACTTTCCGGCTGGGCCGTTATACGCTCGATGTCAAAAAGCGCCGACTAAGCCTCGACCGGAAAGAACACACCCAACTGACTACCCGTGAAGCCGATCTGCTCCAGCTCTTCTGCCTCAACCAAAACGAACTGCTCCGCAAGGAAACCATCCTCCTCCAAATCTGGGAAGACGACGCCTTTCTCAACTCCCGCAGCATGGATGTCTTCATCTCTCGCCTGCGTAAATACCTGAGCCGCGATCCGGATGTGGAGATCGTCAATCAGCGGGGCGTGGGGTATAGACTGGTGGTGCATGAGAGGGAATAGGCAGTCGGCAGTTCCGCGCTGACAATTACACCTTTACAGTGAAGATGTAAAGGAGAATTTTTTTTGGAGGAAAGGCAGTCGACAGGAGAGGCTGACCGGGAATAACAGTACACTCCTCAATCAAAATACCGGTAGCGCCGGAAACAGCGGAAAGCCCACCGGAAGAATAGCTGTGCCCCGTATATCCCTGCCAGGATCAGAAAAATGATGAGAAAAAAGGGGATCAGATCGGGGACGGCGCCTGTGTGTTGCAGCGTCACCGGTCTTGGTTTTCGTGAAAAGACCTATTGTATTCTACATCGCTAATTTCCAGCCGGTACCAGGTGAAGTCGCCTTCATCCAGCTTCCAGGTCACCTCGGCGCCGGCAGGAACGCGGATGCCTTCAAATTCCCGGGACTGGCCCGTCCGGATAAACCAGGTTTCCAGTGTAAATTCCCCGTCCCGGTCGTAGTAGCGCTCTGCCTGAAAGCTGACAACTTCTCCTTTGGCATTGAAGCGAAAGAGGCCGGAAGCGCTGATACCGCCGTGGGTCATTGTCGCTTTAGCCGTGGAGGAGTTAACGGGATCCCAGGTGATGTAATCGCTTATTGCGGCTGTCGGATACCAGACTATTTCCCCCAGATAACGCAGCAGCGTACCCTGATCGGTCTGCTCTCCACTGGCATTGGCGACCGGGAAAAGCGACAACATTTTGATGAGCATATTTCCCCGCCCGTTCTGGTATTTGTCTCGCCCCGCAATGTGCAGCAAGCCCGCATCGATCTCTGCCTGCCAGATGAAGCCCGGCGGGTAAACCCGCACGTATTGCTGGGCCTCTACCGGCATCCAGTTGCTTTCGGGTTTGGTGCGCAGCTTCCCCGTCTGCCGAAAGTGGGCCGTCCGGATCAGAGGCTGACCCACTGCGCCGGATTCTCGCAGCCAATGCTGCACAGCCACGGGCAAATCCGTCAGCATCTCATCAGTCATTTTGCTCGTGGGAGGCGCGTCCATCTCAGCCAGCAAAGCCTCTACTTCCCCGGCTACCTGCTCCTCAAAACGCCAACTTCCATAGGCCAGCACCACAGCCGCCAGAATGATAACATTAGCAACCGCGCCCGCCTTGGCGTCGGGCCAGTACAGTATGATAAGCAGTTGAGAAAGCAGCATCCCGCCTGTAGCGGCCATCCACCACCATTCTTTCTTAGCCAGATAGCCCGCAGCGGCGGTCAGTAATATCAGACAAGCGATTAGCCACAGTATGCCTGCCGCCTTCGGCCAGGCGCCGGTGAGGGGCAGCAGCGTTTTCCCACTTAGTTGCTCCACCTGCGCCATCCCCCACTCCTTGACAAAGCCCAGCAGATGAATAGATGCATGAATGATGATGATCAGTGCGAAGAGAATGCGTAACATGCCGGTTTTCTTTTGCTAAAAGAAAATAAACAGAGCGCAGGAACGCAATGATATTAATCATGCTTGCACAGTCTATTCCCTTAAGTTTTTTTTTAAAAACTTGCCCGTCATCCAGTTCCCCGGTCATCAATCCCTATGCTTCAGGTAGTTCTCCGGAATCTGCTCCAGCGGCCGGATGCGGATATTGCGGTAGAACACCTCGGCGCCTTCCGACTGTATCTGGATTTTACCTTCGGCCAGTGGGGAGAACGTTTCGCCCTCGTCGGACTGCCGCAGGTTGAACAGCACCATATTCCGCACACCGTTGACGAGATGTACGCTGGTATCGCCGTGGCAGAAAAGCTCGAGGGTATTCCACTCACCGGTAGGTTTCTCCGTATCGGGATATTTGATACAATGACGTCCGGTTTCGTTGTAGGGGCTAAAGGTGCGCAGCGGCGCTCCGGGATGGTAGCGGTAGCTGCTGTCGAGTGTAACCGTGGCGGGAATATCGGCGATGGCGCCGGCCACTCCCCAGTAATCGCCGCAATCGCCTTCCTGCACCTGCAGTTCGTGGGAGCGCATCCAGTAGGCCCCGCCGGCGGCGTGAGGCCCGACTGCGTGG
>CAZWDL010000011.1:49161-87148 GCA_964632995.1 uncultured Saprospiraceae bacterium | reverse complement strand
ACCCTTTGGGTACGGGGCAGGCTTTTTTGAGCTTCATAGCCTTAGCTATGGAGCTAAAAAAAGCTGAAGCATGACGGAAAAAGAGGCATAAGAAAACTGAAGAATTAAGTGAAACAGCCTCTCAATACTTCCCTTCAAAACAAAGACAGGGATGCTCAGGCAACATCTTTCCTCACACCATTACCGTTTCCTGATCCTGCTGCCTGCGCCGGGTCAGCCGGAGGAAGCGAAGGGAGAGCAGCAGGGCGCTGGCGCTTAGCCCCAGGACCAATCCGATCCAGAGACCGGCGATATCCCAGTTGGCGGAGAACGCCAGCAGGTAACCGCTGGGAATGCCGATGGCCCAGTAGGCCAGAGCGACAAAGAAGGTGGGAACGCGAACATCCTGCAGCCCCCGCAGCAAACCGACGCCCACTGCCTGCACCGAATCGGAGATTTGAAAAACGGCCGCGAGGAAGAGCAGCGTAGCTGCGTATTCCAGTACCGGCGCCTCATCATTGAAAAGAAGAGGCAATTGATAGCGCCCTGCGATAAACATCGCCGCGCAGCTGCCTCCGTACACGATGGCCATCACGATGGTGGTGGTTCCGATGCGGCGCGCTTGCAGCCAGTTGCGCTGGCCATAGGCATAGGCCACGCGGATGCTACCCGCCGCACTGATACCGATGGATACCATAAAGGTGAGGGCCGCCAGGTTGAGTGCGATCTGGTGGGCCGCCTGTTGCACGTAACCCAGCCAGCCGGCCATGATGCCGGAAACGGCGAAGGCCGCCGATTCCATTCCGTATTGCATACCCGACGGAATGCCGATGCGGAAAATATCCTTGAGGCGATCCTTTCGGAACCGCAATTGATCCCGCAGATTCTGCCGGTAAGCAGCGAAGGTCTCCCCTTTGAAAATAAGCACCCCTATGGCCAGCATGATGATCACCCGCGAGATTAGCGTGCCGATACCGGCACCCTCCAGTTCCATACGCGGCGCTCCCCATTTCCCGTAAATGAGAGCGTAATTGAGCAGGAAGTTTATCGGGATCGAAGCGATGGAAACGTACATCGCCCAGCGTGTTTCGCCCAATCCATCGGCGTATTGCTTGATCGCCATGAACAGGCCCATCGGCACCATTCCCCAGGCCATCCAAATCAGGTAGGGTTGGGCCAGGTCGGCAACGATCCGGTCCTGGCCCATGTAGTACACCAGTTCTATCCCAAGGGTGATGGCTACCGCCAGTGCGGTTACCACGAAGAAAACGACCCAGGCGCCGTTGTACAGTATGCGCAGCGGTTTGTCGCTGTCTCCTTCGCCCTGGGCTGCGGCGACCAGCGGCGAGATCGCCAGCGAGAGCCCCATTCCAATAATGAGCGGGAAGCTTACAATATTATTGACAAAAGAAGCCGCTGCGAGCTGCGAACTGTGGATGGCGCCGACCATCGCACTGTCGATAACGCCTAAAAGCATCTGCGACAGGTTGCCGAGGATGATGGGCCAGCCGAGGCGCAAGGTTTGTCTGACTTCTTTCCACATGAGTGTACAAGGTGCTCGTTAACTCGGAAAATTCATAAAGAATTTTCCGCCCGAAGGGTTGACGAATTGCAAAATTTTGGTTGCCAGGTAATTATAAAGATCACACCCACTTTTTCTTCAATAAGGTGTAAATACCCAAATTAGGGTATCCAAAATTTTGCAATTGTCAGGGTTAACCCTGACGCAAATAATTGAAAATCAGATACTTTCAATCATTTGTTGTCATTATTCCTGGACTTGCCATGAATAATCCGGGTTAAGGCGGACAAAGATAGGTTTTTGACTGCTGCTGCGCCAGTTCGCTCGAGCGATTTCCCGGATTACTTGAGGGGATGGGAGAAGTGATGGGGTCATGGCTTCATGGCTATACTGAAACCGTGAGCCCCTGAAGCCATGAAACACTCGCCCATCATTAGACTTATTGTGCCGGGGGATCCCGGCGCAATAAGTCTATTACTGAATCCTCACCCGCAGCCCCGCGTAGCTCATCCGTCCGAAAACAGGCCCCCAGACCAGGGAGCTGTCGAAGTAGGGCCCAAAGGGATCATCGCTGGCCAGAATAGGACTGTTCTGCACAAAGTTGAGCAGGTTCTCAACGCCGGCGTAGAGTTCGAAGCTGTCGTTCCATGATTTACTGATTTGGGTATTGAGCAGCAGGAAATCCGGCGAGCGTTCCGGTAGTTGATACGCTTCCGGGTTAGCGGCGGTGGCGGGGATACGCTTGGGACCCTGCCAGTTGAGCGTAGCGTCGAATTTCCAGTTGTTCGTCGTCTCATAGCCTGTGTTGAAAAAGGCCCGGTGACGCGCCGTCAATGGCTTTTGCAGTCGTCCCTGCTGGTAGTCGGTTTGAACGTCGTTAAAGCGGTAGGCCAACCGTATATCCCATCGAGGAAGCAGCTCGTAGTCGATTTGTGCCTGCAAGCTGTTGGAAAAGGAGGCTCCGTCCAGATTGTAGAGGTGTAGTTCCCGGGGCGTCAGGTCGTAGTCGATGACGATTTGGTTCTCAAAGCGCGTGTGGTAGGCATCGATACTTACTGCGAGTGGCCGGCTGGCAATAGGGATCTCCTGTGTCCAGTTCAGGCCGAAGTTCCAGGCGACTTCGGCGTCAAGGCCGTAGGGTGTATCTGCCTCCGTTTGTTGAATCACCCATTCGCGGGCCGAGGCCATGGCGCCGATATTTTCGGCAAAGATGCTGGCGCTGCGCTGTCCCCGGCCGGCGGAAGCCCGCAGGACGGTGAACGCTCCGGGGGCATAGCGCAGGTGCAATCGAGGAGTAAGGAAGAAGCCGTACTGGTTGTGGTGGTCAGCGCGCAGCCCGGCTACGGCAGTGAAGCGCTCATCGCTGCTAAACGTGTATTCGAAAAAGGCGCCCGGCACAATTTCATTACGCTCATAAGTGCTGCTGTCGAAGGTTTCCGAAAACTGATCCCATTGCAGGCTGAGTCCGGTTTTAAACTGGTGGTCAGCGTTACCGATGATACTTTGGTAGATCAGGTTGCTGAATATCGATTGCTGGTAAGCGTCGTAATCGCGACGGCCAAACCGCGCTTCCTGATCGTGCAGGGCGCCGGTGAACTGCCATCCCAGGCTGCTGTAAGGCCGCTCGGGAAATACTTTTCCGATCTTGGCCCATCCCTCCAGCCGTTTCGTTTCCATAGGAGCCCCCCATGCCCCTTGTTCAGTCGCTGGTTGAGGATCGTAGTCGAGCTGGCCGCTTTGCTGATCAATGATGGTCCCCTTAATGCCAAACTGGCTGTTAAGCCCGTTGGGCCCGGTATACTTCCAACGGTTGACCGCCGTGAAGGCTTCCAGGAGCGGATTGTCGAGGAAGCTGTCTTCATTGCGGTCCCATTTTGCTCGTTGATAGCGGCCGTTGAGCAGCAGGGCCGTGTGCCAGCGTTCGTTGAGCGAATGACTCGTTGTCGCATTGGCTTCGAAGCGGCCGCCTTCGTTGCCGTAGGCGTTGAGGTAGAGCGACTCGCTGCTTTCGGGTTTGCGCAGCTCGACGTTGATTTGTCCGGCCATGCCTTCAAATCCATTGACGACGGAACCGCTGCCCTTAACCAGCTGTATGCTGCTGATCCAGGGCCCGGGAATATAAGTCAAGCCATACAGGGCGGACAGCCCACGGATATCAGGCAGTAATTCGCGGGTAATCTGCACGTAAGGCCCTGCCAGCCCTAGCATTTCGATCTGCCGGGTGCCGGTGACCGCATCGGTGAAGGATACGTCTACTGCCGGGTTGGTCTCAAAACTTTCTGACAAAGTGCAGCAGGCGGCTTTCATCAGCTCGTCTTCATTCATCATCTGCACCTTGACCGGGCTGAGCAGAGAGGTCTGCGTGGAGCGCTGCCGGTGGGTCACTTCCACCTCATCCAGCGTAAGGCCTTGCGAAAGGATGATTTCCACCTCCTCTTTACCGGCGAGATCGAGCGTATCGTTGGGGTACCCAACAAAGCTGACCACCAGCCGGCTGTTTTCGACGTTGGCTTCAAGCTGGAAGGCGCCGTCCTCCGAGGTACTCGTACCTTTGGACGTTCCCAGCCAGTAGAGGTTTACCCCGGGAAGCGGGAAGCGCTGGCCGTCTTCGTCCTGTTGGATGACGACTCCTTTGAGGAGGCGAGGCGAAGGTGTTTCAGCTTCCGGCTGGTGTGCTGCCTGTACTGCAGCGTCGCGGTATTTACAACAATCGTGAAGCTGTTCGTAGGCTGACTGCGGCGCCTGCAGTTTTTCCGTGTCGTGCCCAACCGCAGCAATATTCCAGTGCAGCTCATAAGGATCAAAAGCCTGCGGATCAACCGTCGCTGTCAGCTGATGGGTGCTCACCTCCCAATCGGCGCTGATCACGCCCGCAGTGGCCGCGGCGGCCTTTTCGATCCGGGCTTTACACATTTCGCAAACGCCGTCGACCTCAAAGCGAATCTCATTGTCTGCTTCTTTTTCCGGTGCATGGGCTCCGCGAATGGCTGGATCGCGGTATTTGCAGCAATTGTGTAATTTTTCATAAACAGCATCAGCTGCGCGCAACTGGTCGGTGTCGTGTCCGACCCCTGCGATTTGCTGATGCAGGGTATTTTCGTTGAAGCGGGCTTCTTCAACAGTGACGGTAAGCAGATGGGTTTCTACGCTCCAGTCGGCATCCTGGACGCCGGCCGTCGCTTCAGCTGCTTTTTCAATGCGGGTTTTGCACATTTCACAAACGCCGTCCACCCTGATTTGGAGCGTCGCGTTTTCCTGTGCTATGAGGGATAGCGGCGCAAGCACCGCCAACGCCGTAAGCATAAAAGATAAAATCTTTATCATGGATAAGAGAGTTGTTGATAAACCGATAAATAATTAATCCTGATTCCTACAGGAATGCGATGGTTAATCAACTCAGGCGGGGGGGCTGCCAGATATCTTCAGAAAATCCCTGGGGAAAATGAGGGCGACAGGACTTAAGTTCCGCGGGTAATGGTGTTGTGGTAAAGGATAAGAAAAAGACTGGTAAAGGCAGGACGAGCGGAGCGCAACAGAAACAGTTGCAACCGGGATCACAGGGATCTTCCGGCGTTCCATCGGGGCAGGAGGCCTCGGCCGCATCACTCGAAGTGCAATGGCCGGCGCTTACCAGGTGGGTATCTTCCGATACCTTCAGCGGAGCCTCTGCGCAGGGACGCAGGTAGAGGCTTAAAGCCAAAAGTGCTAATATGAATGCCAAACCTTGTTTCATCAATACTCAAAATTACGGCCTTTTCAGTGAAACGAGTAGGTATCATCCGTATACTAACCAAACTTTAAGAAACTTTAACAAGTGAAAAGGGTGCAGCCCTAAATCACTCTCCCACCATCTTCTCCATCAACTGCTCCACATTTTCTTTTTGCAACAGTTCCGTTCCGGCTGTCATGATCGCGGCGCTGCCGCAGGCGATGCCATGGGTTAAAGCTTCCTCGAAGGAAGCCCCGTTAGCCAAGTGATGAACCAGCCCGGCCGTCATCGAGTCACCGGCACCCACGGTATTGCGCTTTTTTACGCTAGGCGCTTCCTGGTATGTTACCCCCTCCGCGGTGGCCAGCATAGCGCCTTCGGGGCCCAGAGAAAGAACAATGGCCTGTATGTCATATTGCCTGACCAGCTCGGAGAGGGCGGCTCGCTGCTCCTGCCGGCTATCGAGTGGGTGATCGGTCAGCCCGGCCAGTTCTTCCAGGTTTGGCTTTATGAGGTGGGCGCCGGCTTCGAGAATGTTTTGCAGCGCCGGTCCCGAAGTATCGAGGACGAACTTGATTTCCTGCTCGCCGGCGATGCGGGAAAGCCGGGCGTAGGTATCTTCGGGCACGCCGGGCGGAAGGCTACCGCTGGCGACGAGAAATTCGGTGTCCAGGGTTTTGAGGGTTTCGAAAAGGCCTTCCAGCTCTTCTTCGCTTAAAGGGGCGCCGGGATTGACAAAGCGGTATACGTCACCGGTGCTTTTTTCCATCACGTTGATGTTCTCCCGCATTTGACCGGTAATCTGAAAAGGATCCTGTTCGATATCTTCCTTATCGAGTAATTCAAAAAACATATCTCCGGTTACGCCACCTTTGGCGTAAATGGTCCGCGCCCTGACGCCCAGCCGCTTGAGCGCTCTTGATACATTGACGCCGCCGCCGCCGGGATCGCGGCGGGGAGAATCACAGCGGAGCTTGACATTTGGTTTTACTTCATCAATTTGTATGGTGGCGTCGAGTGCAGGGTTTAGGGTAAGGGTGGTAATCTGTTGCATGAGTTGTCGGATTGAAGAGTTTGATCGACCGGAAGAAACCTGTCCGGGGGCAAGAGCTTTTCAGGCTGCTCTTGCATGCTTTCTTTCGCAACAAGCCAGATCTCCGCAGGTTTAATGAACGGGGAGTAGCCGGACAGGGGATAAGGCCGTCTCCTTCGGCAATTGATCTCTAACAAGGGCGCTTCTATCGGATGATTTAAAAAATCGAGAAGGCAGGACGCTTCTTCGGGGAAATGTTGTAATGTAAAATGTCGACGTTTGCCCTATTTTAAACGGCTGTTTTATAGGGGCATATTACGCAATTTGGTAATTTTAAGAAAATTGATTTGAGGAAGGTTGTCGTAACGCTGTTATGGCAACTTAAGTGCATTTTGATAAACCAAGGATTAATGAAAAAAACGCTACTTAGTTCCCTCCGGACTGGCTTCCGGTTGCTTCTGCTCCTGTGTGTATTCCTGATCGGCAAGGAGGTGATGATCGCGCAGCCAAGGCTGGCCGCTTACACCTCGGGAAAAAAAGTATCTGTTAGTATTATGGATTCTCTGATGGCCCAGGAATCTGTTTCCATGCTGCTGGAGTCGGACTTTGACCACTTTAAGCAGAACCGTAAAGTGCAGGACTACCAACCTGCCGAAATTCGTATTTCCGGGGGAGCGGCCCGGTTTGATGATGATGTTGAAATCCGTCCCCGCGGCAAATTCCGTTGCATGAACTGCAATATGCCGCCTATTAAGCTAAAGTTTTCCAAAAAGGAACTTCTCCGTAAAGGATACCCCGAATGGAATGAATTCAAGATCGTCCTTCCCTGTTATTGGGGGAGAAATTACGAACAGCTGGTCATAAAAGAATACCTGACTTACCGCCTGTACATGCTGCTGACCGATTACAGTTATCGCGTTAAGCTCATTGAGCTGCAGCTTAAAGACAGCGAAAAGCCCAAACCTTTTCGCAGCATCCCCGCCATTTTACTCGAGCATCACGAAGAAGTCGCCGGGCGACTGGAAGCCGAAGAGATCGATCGCATGGGATTGGAAAGCTCCCGGCTGAAGCGGGAAGACTACAACCGCATGCAGGTCTTCGAGTTTATGATCGGAAATACAGACTGGGCCCCGAATACCAGTCACAATATGTCCTGCATGAGGCTTGAAAACGGAGATTTTATCCCAATTCCCTATGATTTCGACTTCTGCGGCCTTGTTGATGCGGAATACGCCCTGCCCAATTCAATGACCAGCTTACCCGATGTGCTCAACCGTTTCTTTATGGGCAACGGTAAGAACCGGAAAGAGATGGAACAAGCCTTCGACCTGTTCCGCGAAAAACGGGAAGAAATGTACGGGCTGATCAACAATTGTGAACCGTTGCGCCGCCGTCACCGCAAAAGCATGATCCGGTACCTGGACTCCTTTTTCGAAATCATTAACCACCCCCGGCTTTCCCGAAAGTACTTCATCGATAAACCCGATTTCCTCCCGGAGATTTATTGAAGCCTGGTCTTCTTTCCGGATTTGACAACAATTTCCTATGTTTGGTCGCCTCAATGATAAAAACAGGCGTATTGATCATATTAAACAAAATCTGTCATGCTATTCCGGAAAATTCAACTTCTTATACTGTTATTTGCACTCCCCACCTTTATGCCGGCGCAGGAAGAACAACTGTCGGACCACATCGTGGTGGATCCCGTTTACCAGCAGGAAATCGAAGCCCTGAGGGTGCATCCCGCCGTTCAACGGGCTATGAAACTGATTGAAGAAACCGACGAACAAACGGTTCAGGAAACGATACACCTGACCGAAATTCCCGCTCCGCCATTCAAGGAAGAAGTTCGCGCGGTGGAATTTAAGAACATGCTTGAAAAAATCGGTGTCGACTCGGCATGGATCGATGCGGAGGGCAACGTCATCGCTCTGCGTAAGGGCACAAAAGGAGACCGTACGGTAGTGCTGGACGCCCACCTCGATACCGTTTTTCCTGAAGGCACCGAAGTAGACGTGACTGTGAATGCGGATACGCTCTTTGCTCCCGGGGTGGGCGATGATACGCGCGGACTGGGCATGGTGCTCGCCGTACTGCGCGCGATGAATGAAACGGATATTCAAACCGAAGACGATCTGCTGTTTATCGGAACGGTCGGGGAAGAAGGCCTGGGTGATCTGCGTGGCGTCAAGTATCTCTTTGGTGAAAACGGCCCCGGTATCGATTCCTGGATTTCCATCGATGGCGGCGATTTGGGCCGCGTCAATTATAAAGGCCTGGGATCCTACCGTTACCGCATCACTTTTAAGGGGCCCGGCGGACACTCCTGGGGCGCCTTCGGGCTGGCCAATCCCCACCACGCTATGGGCGCCGCCATCCGCTACTTCGTCGAAGCTGCCGATGAATTTACTGAGGACGGTCCGCGTACGAGCTACAATGTCGGCCGCATCGGCGGCGGTACCTCCGTCAACTCCATCCCCTTCACTTCCTGGATGGAGGTGGATACGCGCTCCATCGATCCAACTCGCCTCGACTCTATGGAGGTTATCCTGAAAAATGCCGTGCAGCGCGGACTGGAAGAGCAAAACGCCCTCCGACGTGAAGGCCGCCCGCTGACCGTAGAGATCGAGATGATCGGCAAGCGCCCCTCCGGAGAGCTGTCGCCGGAACTGCCTTTGATTCAGCGCGCCACGGCCGCCCTGGCGCCCTTCGATACCGAACCCCGCTACACCCGGGGCTCCACCAATTCCAATATCCCGATCTCCCTGGGCGTACCGGCCGTCACCATCGGCCGCGGCGGCGCGGGCGACTGGGCGCACTCCCTGCTGGAGTGGTGGGCCAATAAGGAAGGACATAAAGCTGTACAGTATGCCCTGCTGGTACTGCTGGCAGAGAGTGGACTGGGAACCCGGTGACCTGTTTTTCTACCTTATTTCTATCAGTTCCCCTTTCTGTTCAACGATGGCGATCAGAGCGGGCGCGGCTCCCTGCCGTAGCGGAAGATGGATATTTAGGGCTTGCAGGATGGCTGCTACTTCTTCGTGATAGGGATGCTCGGCATACAGTTTGACCAGGCGGCCACCGAATACAGCCGATTGTGCAGGATGGACCGAATCGCCCCAGTCGATCAGGAAGGGGATAATTCCAGCAGCGAGTACCCGGGCAGGATCGGTGAGCTGCCAGGAAAGACGGCTGCCGTCGGGGCGGGTACGATTTCCGCTTTGTACTTCCCCAAGTATAATGCCTTTTGCTGCTGCTTCCTCCACCCGCTGCGATAAAGGAGCGGCTTTGACTGCCCAGGTGACCAACCGGGGAGTGTCGATGGCGTCAATCTGGAAAATGCGCTCCCCGGCCGGGCCCGGTTGGTCGGGGTCGGGGCCAATAATCTCAAGATATACTTCCGGCCCGAGGGCGACCAGGGCATTGCGGGTGCCCCAATTGGGATGCCGGCCGCCCGGCGTGGCGCGGACGCCCAGTAGTTGCTCAACTTTTCGAATGCCCAATTCCAGATCGGGCGTGGCGAAAACAAGGTGGTCAACAGATGGCATAATGTGAATTTGGATGATTATCACTTGTTTTGTCAGATGGCCTGTATTGGTCCCTCTGCCCTTATCCCGCTACTTTTCCTTTAACAGGCGGGCCGTTGTCATTTTTTTTTAATATTATCTTGTAAAAAACGCGAAATCCTTTAAAAATATGAAGAAAAAGATATTGATATCTACCGGCGGCGGGGACTGCCCCGGACTCAATGCCGCCATACGGGGCATCGCGAAAGCCGCCAAGCGGGCCAAAGGCTGGGAAGTATGGGGCAGTAAGGAGGCTTTTAACGGTGTATTTAGCGATCCGCCGGAACTTCTCAAACTGACGGCGAAGAAAACCGCCGGCATCCACGTCAAGGGCGGCACTATTCTGAAAACGACCAACAGGGGCAACCCTTTGGAATATCCCGTACAGGAGGCTGACGGCAGTTGGACGAAAGTCGACCGCTCGCAGGAACTCGTCGATCGGATTCATGATCTCGGGTTTTATGCGGTGATCAATATCGGAGGGGATGGCAGCCAGAAAATCTCCCAGACGCTGTATGAAAAAGGGCTCAATATTATCGGAGCGCCTAAAACCATTGACAATGATCTGGCGGCTACCGATCTGACCTTCGGCTTTTCCACCGCTGTACAAATTGCTACCGAAAGTTTCGACAAACTGGTCACCACCGCCGAGAGCCATCACCGGGTGATGATCATGGAAGTCATGGGGCGTCATGCAGGCTGGATCGCCCTGCACACGGCGATCGCCGGCGGCGCCGAGATCTGTCTGATCCCGGAAATTCCCTATGACCTGGATAAGATTCTGGCGAAGATCAATAAGCGCTATACAAAAGGCAGGGGTTTTGTCAATATAGTGATTGCCGAAGGGGCTATGCCCAGAAACGGCGCAGTAGTGGGGCGTCGTGCCGCCGATATGGGTGACCAGCACATCAAACTCGGCGGTATCGGTAACTATCTGCGCATGCAACTGGAAGAAAAAGGTTGTAAGCCCCAGATCCGGACAACCACGCTGGGACACATTCAGCGAGGCGGCACCCCCGTCGCCTTCGATCGCATCCTGGCGACGGCGATGGGCGTGAAAGCCTTCGAACTGGTCGAGCAGGGAAAGTTTGGCCGTATGGTCTCCTATCACAATCATAAGATTGAAAGCGTCACCCTGGAAGAAGCCGTAAAAGGAAACAAGTTCGTTTCACCGGATGGTTACCTGGTCAATGTCGCCCGCTCGACAGGAGTTTCATTCGGAGATTAGTCTGCCGATGCCCGTTTCCGCTTCCAAAGAAAAATCAGTGCAAAAGGCAGTCCTGTCGCAATAAACGCCACATCCACCAGTGATTTCTCCCACTCGTAGTAGCCGCGGATAAAGATCAGGGTGAGCAGGCCAAGCATATAGATAGCCGGCAGTACCGGGTAGAAGGGCATTTTATAAACCCCGTTTCCGCCGGTGCCTGCCCGCCGGAATTTGAAAAAAGCCAGGGTCGTCATCACATAAAACAGCAATACCGCGAAGGTCATCCCCGCTACGATATTCTCGAAGTTCTGTCGCGCCAGCAGGATGACGATGGCCCAGAAGCAGTGAGCGATGATGGCCCGGCTGGGGGTATGAAACCGCGGATGTACAAAGTCAAACCACTTGAAGAACAGGCGGTCGCGGGCCATGGCAAAGTAGACGCGCGGAGCGGTCATCATGGTGCCGTTGATGCTGCCGGTTGTGGAAAATATGACGGATATGGCGATGAAGGCCGCCCCGGTTGTGCCGAATAGCTGTATGCTTGTAGCCGCCGCTACCCGGGTAGTGCCTCGCACGCCTTCAAAACCAAGTACGTAGTGGTAAAGGAATATCGCCGAAACGTAGGTTAGCATCACTATACCGATACCGATAAACATACTCCAGGGAATGGTGCGGCGTGGATCTTTCATCTCGCCGGCCGAGTACCCCACACGGTCCCAGCCCAGATAAGAGAAGACGATGAGCATCATGGTGGCGCCGAAGCGGGCAAAGGGGCCCAGCTCGGAAACGGCGACCGCCTCGGCTTCCATCAGGTTTTCCTGCCCCTGTATCATGATGATGCCCATGATCACCAAAAAGAAGAGCCCGCCAACTTTAATGATCGTAGACAGGCGCTGGTAATAACTCGCCTGCCGGATGCCCACGTAGTTGAGCACCCCGATCAATACGATGATCAGTACGCTGATACTGGTATGCGCCCAGGGGGTCAGTGGCTGGAAATATTCAAAATAATCGGCCGTGATGATCGCCAGCCCGGCCGCCGGGCTCGTGCGTATGATAAAGAGCTGCGCCCAGCCGAAAATAAAGCCTACAAAGGGACCGAAGGCCTTATAGAGGTATACATATTCTCCGCCCGTTTCCGGCAGGCGCGTCCCCAGCTCAGCGTACATCAGCCCCCCGATATAGACGAAGAGCCCCGCGATTATCCACAGGGTGATGATAGTGGTAAAGGAAGTCTGATACCCGGCAATGATATTCGGCGTAGAGTAAATACCGGCGCCGATCGTGATACCGATCAGGATGGTAATACCGTCAAAAGTGCCGAGGGTGCGTAACAGACCGGAGGATTGTTCCTTATCCGAAGAATGGGTTGGACGCATGTTTTTGTTAAAGAAAAGAATTTTCTGGAAAAATTCCTCTAATACCGGCTTTTCCTCTTCTCGTTTCCATGAATCCTTCTTAACTTTTGGAGATACCGGATATCAGAGGCGTTTCTTTCTCAATTACCCGGTCCGATATCATTAAAACAGCAAGCCATGAAATATTTATCTGAATATCGCAGCCCGGAGCTCGTCGAGCAATACCTTGAAGAATTGCATAAAGAAGTTACGCAGCCCTGGACGATTATGGAAGTCTGTGGCGGGCAAACACACAGCCTGGTGAAGAACGGCATCCTGGAACTGCTGCCCAAGGAGGTCCGAATGGTACACGGTCCCGGCTGTCCGGTTTGCGTGACGCCGCTCAATATGATCGATAAAGCCGTTTACCTGGCGGAAGAAAAGGACGTGATGCTTTGCTCTTACGGCGATATGCTGCGGGTGCCCGGCTCAAAGAAGAGCCTGCTGGAGGCTAAAGCCAACGGGGCAGACATACGCATACTCTACTCGCCGCTGGAGGCGGTGAAACTGGCAAAGGAAAATCCCGACCGGGAGGTAGTTTTTTTTGCCGTCGGCTTTGAAACGACAGCGCCCGCCAATGCGCTCTCTGTCCTGCAGGCGCACCAACAAGGCGTGCAGAATTATTCCATCCTGACCTCCCATGTCCTGGTACCCCCCGCCATACAAGCCGTAATGGAAGACGAGGAGAGCAACATCCAGGGCTTCCTGGCCGCCGGTCACGTCTGTACCATTATGGGCATCGAAGAATACTACCCGCTGGTTGAAAAATACCGGATTCCCATTGTCGTCACCGGTTTCGAACCGGTCGACCTGTTGCAGGGCATCCTTATGACGGTGCGGCAGCTGGAGAAAGGTGAAGCCAAACTGGAAAACCAGTACAGCCGGGTGGTGCGCCGGGAAGGTAATCCCGATGCCATCCGTGTGATCCGAGAGGCCTTCGAAGTAGTCGACCGCGAATGGCGGGGCATCGGAATGATCCCCGAAAGCGGATACGAGTTGAAAAATCCACTGAAAGCTTATGACGCCAATACCAAATTCAGTGTGAATATTGAGAAAGTACAGGAGAGTAAGGAATGCATCGCCGGGCAGGTGCTAAAGGGAATCAAGAAGCCTTACGAGTGTCCGCAGTTTGGCAAGAAATGCACGCCCTCCAATCCGCTGGGCGCGCCGATGGTATCCTCAGAAGGGGCCTGCGCAGCGTATTATCACTTTTCGCAGACAGCGGTGGAGTAGAGGGGGTGCTGGATGCTGGATACTGGATACTGGGTGCGATGGAGGTTCTGAACCGAAAACTAACAATCGAGAACACTATAGAATGAAAGAACAAAAATTAAAGATGCAGCTACAGTGCCCTATGCCGAAGCTCGATTTTGAGGTGATCACCCTCGGGCACGGCAGCGGCGGATTGCTGAGCAATAAACTGCTGGACTCCAGTGTTTTTGAATTACTGAACAATGAGACTTTAGGCACCCGCCACGACGGTGCTATTCTGTCTGCCGGCGGTGCTGTAGCCTTTACAACCGACAGCTTTGTCGTATCTCCTATTTTTTTTCCCGGTGGTGATATCGGCGAGCTGGCTGTCAACGGCACGGTCAATGATCTGGCTATGTGCGGGTCGATACCCAAGTATTTGTCACTTAGTTTTATTCTGGAAGAAGGACTGCCGGTCAAGGAATTCTGGGAGGTTTTGGTAAGTGTTAAGTACGCCTGTGAAAAGGCCGGCGTACAGATCGTAACCGGAGATACGAAAGTGGTAGACCGTGGAAAAGGCGATAAGATATTTATCAATACTTCGGGTATCGGTGAGCTGCACCCAAATGCGGCGATCAGTATCGACCGGGTGTTGCCTGGCGATAAGGTACTGGTGAGCGGCAATGTGGCTACGCACGGCATGGCCATCATGTCGGTGCGCGAAGGATTGGAGTTTGAAACCGATATCGAAAGCGATACCTGCAACCTAAACGATATGGTCAAAGCGCTGCTTGATGGCTTTGGCCCCGCTATTCATCTGCTGCGTGATCCTACGCGCGGCGGTGTGGCTACCGTCCTGACAGAAATTGCCAAACACGGCCGTATCGGCATCGATATCCGGCAGCAGGATATACCGGTAGATGAACAGGTCGACAGCGCCTGCGAGATACTGGGCCTTGATCCACTTTACGTAGCAAACGAGGGTGTTTTCGTCGCTATCGTAAGCGAAGATATGGCCGAAGAAGCGCTGAAGACCATGCAATCCTTCGAAGAAGGCGCTCAGGCGGCGATTATCGGAGAGGTGAGCGAAGCCCATCCGGGACAGGTGGTGCTCACCAGCCGCATCGGCGGCCGCCGGGTGGTGAATATGCTGGTGGGGGAGCAGCTGCCGAGAATTTGCTAGTGCGCTGTCAAGGCTAAAACTTCCTTTTGCTTTTGTTGTTAGGTCGGTATGAAAAAGAGAATCAAACCCAAAGCCGGGCAGGAGAGCGTATGGGACTACCCACGTCCGCCCCACCTGGAGCAGACAAGTAAAGAAGTTATTGTGAAATTCAAGGGCGAAACCATTGCCCGTAGCAACCGCGCTTATCGCGTGCTGGAAACCAGCCACCCACCGGTGTATTACCTGCCTCCGGAGGATGTGGATATGGATGCACTGCAGCGTCGCGAAGATAAATCTTCCTTCTGCGAATTTAAAGGACGCGCCGTGTACTGGGATATTGTAACGGAAGATGGTGAGGCCCGGGCCGCCGCCTGGAGCTATCCCGATCCCAATCCCCGTTATGCGGAAATCAAAGACGCTCTCGCCTTCTATCCCAGCGAGGTGGAGGCCTTTGTCGATGGAGAAAAGGTTAAAGCCCAGGAGGGCGATTTCTACGGCGGCTGGGTTACAGACGATATTGTCGGTCCTTTCAAGGGAGGACCGGGTACCTGGGGATGGTAGATGGGAAACAAGAAATAAAAAATTTTAACCGACCATGCGAAGCCCGGGCAGGGAGAAAAAGGAAAATGCTGTTTTCCCGGGTGCAGCAGAAAAGGCTGAACCACTGATTAAGAACAGGTTTCTGGTCCGGTCTTCTGTTTTCTATTACTACTTTCCCAACGCCCTTCTGTCCGCCGCGCATACCGCACCGGGATGCAACCACAGCAAGGAAGCCGGGAATTGGGTGCTCACGCGTTTTTCCATCAGCATAGTCAGTACTTTTTGTTTGTGGGCGCCGTTAACGGGCAGCAGCACTTCCCGGGCATGCATCAGGTCGCTGATGCCAAGGGTGATGCCGCGCTGCGGTTTTTCTGTCGCCTCCCTAAGCATGTGATGCTCGCGGGAAGAGGGCGCCAAGGTGGCTACGTGTGTATGCAATGGCAGTTCATCGGCTGGCTCTAGCAGGCCGAGGTGACCATTGAGGCCTACGCCAAGAATAGAGACATCAATGTTTCCCCAGGAAAGTAATCGTTCCCGCATCTTTTTAGCTTCTTTTTCCGGATCGTTGTGGACATCAAAACCGAGATAGCGGCCGGCGTCAACCTTAAGAGGCTCCAGGATATATTTCTGCATATACGCCTGGCCGACGCCATGGCCATCCTTTTCGGAAGTCAGGAATTCATCGAGTTGAACGATCCGTATATGCCGGAAGAGTCCGGGTCTTTCAGCGGCCTCTTCTGCGAGCAACTGGTAGGCTTGAAGTGGCGAATTACCGGAAGCGGGACAAACGATCAGGTCTGGTTTGTTTTCCAGTGCCTTTACCAGTCGTCTTACTATCCAGCGGCTGAGCTGCTCATTGTCGAAAAAGGAAAGTAGTTGCATAGTTTATTATGGATTGAAGGATTGCCCGCCGTTGTCCTGTTTCTTCCAAGACGGAACTATGGCGGATGGAAAAGGATTTAGATAAGGCCTGAGCTCCAGTTATCTCAACGGTCGACTATTCATACACGCGAAAAATTTTCTGATCCCCGGCAACCGGCAACTTTTTTCCCGACCGCACAGAGTGAGTTCGGGCAAGAGCTCCGGTACTTTTACAGGAATCACCTTGCCTCTGCCTCTCCCAGCAACTTATTGGTCAGCGTTACGCGTTGGGCCAACACCCGGGCAAGGTTGTGCCAGATGGCCGTCCGGTCGGCTTCTTGCTCCAGGTCATTGATTGCCGCTTCCCGGAAGAGGACCACCTCCGTATCGTCGCTGGCGGCAACTACCTGGGCGGAGCGTTTGGTATGGAGGATGAAAGCAATCTCCCCAAATATATCGCCTTCTCCCAACAGTACGATTGTCTTGTTGCCGATAACCACGCGAACCAAACCCTGACGGACATAGCCAAAGGCCTTACCCCCGTCATTTTCGTGGATGAGCACTTCCCCTTCCCGGCACCGGATAATAATGGCATTGTGCAGCAGCGCGTCCCGTCCCGCTACGCTAAGACCGTCGGTAATGGTATCATGCCGCTCGAAACCGCCTTCCTCATCGGAATAAAGAGCAGACCCGATCTGCAGTTCACGGTTTTCCCGCACGAGTTGATAGTACCAGCGGCAGATGGACCGGTAGGCTTCGAAATCGATACCCCGCATCAGCGGAAGAACAGGCGAATGAATAATAGAGAGGTAGTCCTGATCGGGCAGGCAGATCATGGGAATCTGGTAGTGGTCGTCCTCCATTTTTCGAAGGGGCGCAATCGGACGGAAACCGATTCGCTTAAACATGGAATAATGCGCCGGATCAGCGGACAGCAGCATAGCTTCCCCACCGGCTTTTAGTACTTCCGTAAAACAAAGGCTGAGCAATACGATGCCGGCTGCCGATTGCTGATGTTCGGGATGAAAGGCAAGGCGGCTGATCACCGCCAGCTGCCCGAGGCGTTTTTGATCAAAAAGATCGAGCTGATACTGCTCTTGATCACCGTCCTGTTCTTTTATTATGAGGGCGTCCATGAGGAACAGACAAGCGATAATCTCTCCGCTGTGCGTGTCTTGGCAAGCAGCCATCAGTGCATTGTCCGGCAGCTGCGGAACTTGATCTTCGGGAAAGAGAGCAAGGCAGGCTTGCCGGTCTTCCTTGTCGGAAGGAAAGAAGGCCCGGTACTGTTCAATCCATAAGTCCCACTGAAGGGAAATGCTGTTAATCAGGCTGGTCAAAGTATTCCGTTTCAAAAGTAAAACGGAAAAATAAACAATTTACCGGATACTGGGGCACTTGCACCCAGTATCCGGTATCCAACATCATTTCACTTTCGTTCCTGCCGGCCCGGCGGCGACAATATCGGGATGCACCATATCTTCGTACTGGGCGAAGTTATCCTCGAACAGGGCGACCAGTTTGGCAATGGTTTCATCGTAGGCGTCTTTATCTTCCCAGGTATTTCTGGGGATCAGGATATCATCCGGCACATTCGGGCAGGATTTGGGCACCTTTAGCCCGAAGTTTTCTTCGGTGACGGTTTCTACATCTTCAAAATCACCGTTGTGGATGGCGTCAATAACGGCACGGGTATGGCGCAGGTTGATGCGCTTACCGGTGCCGAAGGGGCCACCGGTCAGGCCGGTGCTCACCAGCCAGGCTTTGGCCTTATGTTTGCGGATTTTTTCCGCCAGCAGTTCGGCATAACGGTTGGGGTGCCACATCATAAAGGCGGCGCCAAAGCATGCCGAGAAAGTGGCCTGCGGTTCCGTAACGCCCATTTCGGTGCCGGCGACCTTGGCGGTGTAGCCCGAAATGAAGTGGTAGCTGGCTTGTTCAGGAGTGAGCATGCTCACAGGCGGCAATACCCCGAAGGCGTCGTAGGTGAGGAAAATGACATTATCGGCGTTTCCGGCGACACAGGGGATCCTGGCATTCTCAATATGATGGATTGGGTAGGAAGCCCGGGTATTCTGGGTGATAGACGTGTCGTGATAGTCCACTTCACGGGTGGACTCATCATAGACGACGTTTTCCAGAATGGTATTGAAACGGATGGCGTTGTATATTTCCGGTTCCTTTTCCGCACTCAGGTCGATGGCTTTGGCGTAGCAACCCCCTTCGATATTGAAGACGCCGGAGTCGGTCCAGCAATGCTCATCGTCACCGATCAGTTCCCGCTTGGGGTCGGCGCTCAGCGTGGTTTTGCCGGTTCCGGAAAGACCAAAGAGCAGGCTGACGTCCTCTTTTTCGCCTACGTTGGCCGAACAGTGCATGGGAAGCACATTTTCGAGCGGCATGAGGTAATTCATGACGGAGAAGACGCCCTTTTTCATTTCGCCGGCGTATTCGGTGCCGAGGATGACCATTTCATGGCGAGCCAGGTCGACGTCGATACTGGTCCGGGAAGTCATCTGGGAAGTGTAACGGTTGGCCGGGAAGGTACCGCCGTTGAAAATGACGAAATCGGGTTCTCCAAAGTTATTCAATTCTTCCTCGTCGGGCATGATGAGCATGTTCTGCATGAACAGCGCATGATACGCCCGGGTACAAATGACGCGCACCTTGAGCCGGTAATCGGGATTCCAGCCGGCGAAGGCGTCGACGACGAATACCTGATCGCGGGTATTGAGATAGTCGATGGCGCGCTCCCGGTTAATCATAAAGGTTTGCTTATCCAGCTCAATATTAATGTCGCCCCAGTCGATGTTTTCCTCGGAAGAGGGTTCTTTAACGATACGCTTGTCCTTGGGACTGCGTCCTGTTTTTTCACCGGAGTAAACCATCAGGGCCCCGACACTGGAGATGGCCGTGCCTTTCTCCATGCGCAGGGCGATCTCATAGAGCTCTGGTACGCTCCGGTTGCGGTAAATTTTCTCGGTGTGAATTTCGTAATGTTTAAGGTTGAATGCCACAGTAAATGTATTTTAGAGGTTAAACGGAATCTTTATTCAATGGGAACAGCACGGCTCATCCTGGCCGGATCTGTTCATTTCTTAATAAGAGGAGCTACGGATAGATGTTTAATCTAACATGCAAAGTTACCCCCTCATCGTAAAAACTGAGAGATATGACAGCCTGTTTAGCTTATCAAGAAAGGGCTATCCAGTAGTTTTTGCCAGGAAGCCGGTTTATCCGAAAATGTTGTTTTTATCCGGTTCCTTAGTTTTTACCTACCAAAATTAGAGGAAAAAATATTCCCTGACCCAAAGGAATGTCACCTCTTGAAATGATGTTTATCATTTTTTTTAATATCAACTCGGGAAAAAGGAGTGACAAAAGTCAGCACCCTGTCCGTGCAGGTCTATTTCCCATTAATTCCTACCTTCGCTATTAAAAAAATCACACATGAGATTTCTGCTTTTTTTGTCCGCCCTTTTTTTGCTATCAAGGTGTAATGCCCCGGAAGTGGAGAGTTCTCCATCCGGCGTTGAAGCTGACGCCGAGGCGCCGGATATCAGAATAGAAATGAGCGGTGCTGAACCGGGAGGGACGGCCTTTCTCATCGGTTTTTTGGCCGATCAGCAATTTAAAGTGGATTCGGCCCGGATCGGCGAAGGGGGAATATTGCATTTTCAACGGGAGACACCTTACGATCCCGGTTTGCTTTACGCCTACTTTCCCGACCGCAGTACCCTTCAGCTTGTTATCGATAAGGACCAGACTTTTAACCTTAAGACGAATAAAAACAGCCCGGTGGAGAATATGGTCGTGGAGGGTAGCCTGGAAAATGAATTATTATACCGCAATTTAAAATTCGAACTTGATTATAATCAGCGCCTGCGCTCGGTTCAGCAACGGATAGGTATGCTGGAACCCGGTTCGGCGGAGTCTCAGGAACTTAAAGACCGGGAAGCAGCACTAATTGAGGAGCGCAAAGCCCATATCCGTGAAATAACCGGTAAATATCCTGAAACGCTGTTTGCCAAGTTTAAAACAGCGGGTCAGAATCCCGAACCCCGGGATGTGCGCCTGCCCGACGGCAGCATCGACAAAAAACGGCAGGTTTTCCTCTACCGCCGTGACTTTTGGGAGAATGTGGATTTCAGCGACCAACGCCTGCTGCGCACTCCGGTTATACATAACAAGCTCCAGCGCTACATCAAGGAAATGACCGTTCAACATGCTGACTCAATCATCAGCGCCACCCGCTTTCTGGTCGATCAGGTGCTCGACAAGCCGGAGTATTACCAGTTCTTCACCAACTGGGTCGCTTTGCAGTACCAACCTGGGCAAAGCACCCTGATGGATGCCGAGGCCATACTCGTGCACATGGTACACAATTATTTCACCTACGACCGTTGCTTCTGGGCCGATTCCGCTCAGGTGTACGCCATGCAGCTGCGGGCGCAGGAAATGGCGGCCAGCCTGCTGGGCAAAAAAGGACCCGATGTGCTGGCCAAAGATCCCGCGGGGCAGCTGCGTTCCATCTACGAGATCGAATCGCCTTACATCATCGTATTTATGTATAATCCGGAATGTGACCACTGCATCGAGGAAACGCCTAAGCTGCTGCGCTTTTACCGGGACTGGAAAGATAAGGGCGTCGAGGTGTTCGCCATCGCCCTGGATACCGATGAGGCCCGGTGGCGCGATTTTATCCGGCAGTACAACATGGAATGGATCAATGTTTTCGATCCCACCAATAGATCTTTTTATCAAAAATACTACGTCGATAATACCCCCGAGATCTATGTGCTCAATGCTGACCGGACCATTATCGGTAAAAACCTGGAGGTGTCGCAGATTGAGACAATCATCAACCGGGATGCTGGGAGGAATCTTCAGTGAAGCGGTTTTTCTGGCAGGGTCTGCGGCTGAGGGGGGGCAGATTGACGGGGTGACTCCGACTCCGAGTCACCCCGTCAATTAAAGCAGACTGGGGGAATGGTCCCTTCGCCCCCCTATCTTCTTTTCTGCTGGGCCTCCTTTTCGCCCTCCTGTTTCTCTGGCGCGGCCATCTGCTGGCGGGGACGGTGGCGCACGCGGGGGTGAATGCGTTGATGTTGATAACGTGATCATCTTGGGCATCCAGCCCGGTCCTTGATCAGGGTTCTACCGTAATCGTTCCGGTCATCTGGTTGGGGTGGAAAGTGCAAAGGTAATCAAATGTGCCTTCGGCATTGAAAGTAAAACTGAAAGTATCATCCTGGTTCATCGTCCCGCTGTCGAAGCCCGCATCCTGACTGGTAGCAGTGTGTGCGGTGGCGTCCATATTGATCCAGGTGATGGTCGTCCCTACGGTTACCGTCCGGTTGGAAGGAACAAATTCGATATTCTGCATAAATATTTCATTGGGGCCGGGAGCAGGCGCCATATCATCGTCGTCGCCGTCGCAGCCGGTAATGACCATGGCGGATGAAAGCAGAAATAGAAATAGTAGCAGATGTTTGGGAAGGAAGTTCATGGATAGATGGTACTTACTACTACTTTGTTAATTTAGGAAAATGTACATTTGCTACGCTCCTCCGGTGCTTGAAGAGCACTGAAATCAACATTTCTACCGACATTTTCTGCCCTCCGGGCCTCCACCAATCCTTGAACAGCTCCGGAGGGTTCTGAATTAACATTCTGACTTTTAAAGACGATAAGGTAATCGGGGAAGATGGGATAGTGGATAACCTGGCGCTGGCGATGCAGATTGGAGCGATGTGAGCTGGGTGCCTGGGTGCTGGATGATTACTGCAATTGCTTTTTCTATCACTGTTTCATCTATGCTTTCCGGCATTTGAAACTTGCCGACGGGGAACCTTGGGTCCTTCATCCTGCAGGTGTTTTTTGAAGAATCGAATTTAGTTTATCTCTACAGATATTTTGAAAAAAATGCCGAAATTTCGCCATGAATCTAAACATCCGTCAGGAAGTAACCCGCGACTATGCCGCCGTGCGCGGCGTCACCCAACGCGCCTTCGAAGGGCTGGCCGTCAGTGATCAGACCGAGCACCGGCTTGTCGACCGCCTGCGTCGTTCACCATATTTTGTTCCGGAATTATCCCTGGTCGCCGAAGTCGAGGGGCGGATCGTAGGCCATATTCTTTTTACGGAAGTGAACATTGAAAAGCAAGGAACACCCTTGAAAAGGTTGATCCTCGCTCCGGTTTCGGTACTTCCGGCATATCAGAGAAAAGGCATCGGCGGAATGTTGATCGAGGAGGGCCACCGGATCGCCCGGTCGCTCGGTTATGATTTAATCGTGCTGGTCGGCCACGAAGATTATTATCCCCGCTTCGGCTACGAACGCGCTTCCCTTTACGGTCTTACCTTAAACCTCGAAGTACCCGATGTCAACTTTATGGTGCATTTCCTAAATGATAAGGCTTCGGAAGGGGAGGGGGGCAAGGTAATCTTGCCGGCCGTTTTCTCTGAATGAAATGTTTGGTACTCAGGATCCGGAGCACCGGGAGTTTAAATAAATAAAGCAAAGTCATTTTATATTAAAAAAACTTTTCCCCTATTCGAGCATGATCCCGGAAATGGTTCCGGTTGATCGATACTTTCCAGCCTCATAGGAACAGCTGTCTGACGGAAAATCAGGAGATGATCAATCACGCTTCTTATATCGTAAAACCCCGAACGGTTGTGGTGCTGGCAGCGCGGTGAACCGGGCTTCGGCTCAGCTGAACACCAGAATGGGGTATCCGTTGAAAAACTGAGTATTGATCATCTGTTTCCTACGGCCGGCCTCTCCGGAAGCCTGGTGGTGATGCGCGCCATACGGCGGCGGGGACTACCGGCATCAGCTGCGCTGGAGGCCATCATCATCGATATTTTTTCTTACTACATATCGTTTGCCATTGCAGCAGTCTTGGCGCTGATCGCTCTGGTAATTTCTTATGAAGAAACGGCGGTATTCACCGAGTTATTCGCCTTTTTTGTCTTGGTTGTCGTTGGGGTGCCGCTTATAATGTGGGCTTATTACTGGCCAGAAGAGACATCACAGGAAAAGGCGACCGGTCAGGTGATAAACCGGAACTCCTATAGGGAGATATTTTCCGTTTCCAGGAAATGCTAAACCCAATTCAGCTCCTCTCGCGTCAGCGCGCCTCCCGCATCACCGGTATTGAGCGTGCCGGCGGGCTCGAACAGCATGATTGACACCTCTTCTTTGGCCACCGGCCGATGCTCCACACCCCTCGGCACAATGATAAACTCACCCGCTTTTATCCGGACCGTTTTATCCCGGAACTCCATATCGAACGCGCCGTCCAGTACATAAAACAGTTCATCCTCCTGCTCGTGTTGATGCCAGACGAACTCCCCTTGAAATTTGACCAGCTTGACGTGCTGGCCGTTCAACTCACCCACGATTCGCGGATGCCAGTGATCCGAGAAACGGGAGAGCTTTTCCTGAATGTTGATTTTAGTCATCCTTATTTTCTTTTATCTTTAATTTTCGTATTCAATCCTTCAATTTATGCACCAGCTCCAACCCAGTGGCGCTGACTACGTTGTTTTGGTCCACCTGCGCGATAGAAGAGCAGGTGCCGAGTGGCGTGAGTGGAGATAGCGTCAAGGGCTGATACCCGTGTCCGGCGACGAAATGCAGCCACTCCAGTTCGGTTTGGCGAAGTTGCAGCGTATTGACTCTGGCCGGAGTAACGAAGCGACTGGATTCAAACTGCCGCAGCAGCCGGGCCGGATCCGTTTGTTCCGCCTTTCGGCGAAACAGTTCCAGCAGAAAGGTGTTGAGTCCGGAGGGGGAAAGCTTTTCATAGAGTTTTTCCAATACCGGGCCCAGCCCAAGTTTCCGGTGTATTTTCTCAATGAGCTTTTGCATGTTCTTTTTCTTTTTGGGAACCAACTATCTTCCTCTACGCCGGTAGTGCAATTGCACTAACCCCTTATTGAATTTCCGGCTGCTCACCAGTTCCAGCAGCAACTCCGGATTTTTTTCTCCAAATAGTCGTACGCCCGCTCCCACGAAGATGGGGATCACTGATATGATGTACTCATCGATCAGATCCTCCTGCATCATGCTGTTGACCAGCTGTGCACCGCCGTCGACGAAAATATGCCGGCCTTTTTTCGCCTGCAGGTTTTCGACGAGTTCATGGAGCTCCCCCGTGTAGAACCGGACATTTCCCTGATCCGGTTTTGGGCTGCGGGTCACGACGTAGGTGTCTTTGTCCTGGTGATTCCATTCGGGGATCTGTTTCAGCACCCAGTCATAGGTTCTGCGGCCGAGGATGATGGTATCTACCGTTTCGACGAAGTTGGCGTAGCCATAGTCCTCACCTTCCTGATCGACAACAGAGAGAAAACTCAAATCATCTTTAGGCTTGGCGATGAAGCCGTCAAGGCTCATGGCAATGTAGAGGATAACTTTTCTCATACTGATAGTTTAGAAGTTTAGCCGGCGTGCCGACAGGCACGCCTGGTTTAGGAGTTTAGGGTTTGACTGGGAAGAAGCCGGATCCCTGCCTTGCCGATCAAGGCTAAAACCCTAAACTTCTAAACTCCGAAAGAAAGCTTCCAGCTTCACCGGATCCAACCGTCCTTCTGTTCGCACCCCGCTGCACAAATCCAATCCGTAGGGTTGCACCTCTTCCACCGCCCTTTTCACATTTCTTGCATTCAACCCCCCGGCGAGAAATACGGGAACTTTCGACTGTTCCACTATCCGGCGGCTCAGCGACCAGTCGTGTACCCGGCCTGTTCCACCCAGAATCTTTACCTTCAGTTTGGGATTGCCACTGTCGAGCAGCAAGGCGTCTACTTGTCCGGAGACGCGAACCGCCTCATCGACGGAGCGCTCGTCAACGACGTGGATAACCTGCACGAGCTTGACGGCGGGCAGGGCCATTCGGATATCGGCATAATCTCCTTCCGTCAGGGCATCGACGATTTGGATGGTGTTGGTTTGCACCTTCTGCTGATGGACAATGATCTCCCGCGCACTTGTCTTACTGGTGAGCAGAAAGGTCGCGATGGGCGGCGGTACCGCTCGGGCGATCTCAAGAATTAGCTCATCGCTGATGACGCCCGGCCCGCTGGGCATATGCCCTACCAATCCTAACGCGGAGGCGCCGTGGCTGATCGCCGTGGCTGCTTCCTCCCGGCTGCTGATGCAGCAGATTTTCACTCTCGGTTTACTCATTTTAGGGGATTAAGCGATGCGCAATCGGTTTTCTACCGGCTGCTCTGGTCCGATCAGGGTAACCGCCACGCCTTCCCCGATCGTCCCCAGTACCAGGTACTCGCTTTTGATATTGGCAATTTGTTTTGCTGGGAAATTGACAACAGCAATGACCTGTCGACCGATCAGGTCCTCCGGTTGGTATAATTCAGTGATCTGGGCGGAAGATTTAAGGATGCCCCGTTCGCCAAAATCAATGCGGAGGACATAGGCCGGTTTTCGGACTTTTTCATTGATTTTGGCTTCCAGCACGGTTCCAACCCGCATTTCCACTTTCAAGAATTCGTTCCAGCTCAGGGTATGGACAGGTTCCTTTTTCATTTCAGGCATAAAATTTTGTCCTTGTAGTGCAAGTTATGATTTTTTTGATTTGTCTTAGACAGCGATAACAGAGGGGGTACACTTTTTTAGCGGATTGCAGGCGGGAGTTATTGAAGTGAAAATCATGGGATGCTACGAAGAGGAGTAGATTGAAAAATGGATATAACAGTTTGGATTCGCAGAACAGAAGAACAAAGAAGCTGTTTCACTCAAGTCTTAAGTTTTCTTATGCCTCTTTTTCCGTCATGCTTCAGCTTTTTTTCGCCCCATAGCTAAGGCTATGAAGCTCAAAAAGAGCTTCGCCTGACAAAAAAATAGCCTATAATAAATTCTGAACACTTAAATGAAACAGCTTCAAAGAACCGCAGAAGTAACCGAACATCGCTGGACTCCGTCGACAATATATGGATGTTTTCAGCCTATGTGATACATAATAAATTATCATGATGCGTTAGCCCTGCCCGTCCTCCTGTCCTCCTGTCACATCTTATAATTTCGGTACTCTTCATCCTCGAAAGTCTGTTCGATCTGCAGAGTGGTGTGGTCGATATCGAAGCGATCGTGCAGTTGCTGCCTGACTTCAAAGATGAAGTGGTCGTCATGGTCACCGGGAACGACGAGGTGGGCGGTGAGCGCCGTTTCAGTGGTGCTGAGTGCCCAAACGTGCAGGTCGTGCACTTCTTCTACGCCTTCGATGTTTTCAAGAAACTTCTTCACTTCGTCCAGGTCTATATCCCTGGGCACGGCGTCCAGCGCCAGATTGACGCTGTCGCGCAACAATCCCCAGGCGCTGTATAAGATGACGATGACGATGATGAAACTCAAGGCCGGATCGATCCAGTAGGCGCCGGTCTGTTTGATCAGTAAGCCTCCGATTACCACGCCGATGGAAACGGCTGCGTCGGCGGCCATGTGCAGGAAGGCGCCTTTGATGTTGAGGTCTTTCTGCTGCCCCTTCATAAACAGCAGAGCGGTAACTGTATTAATAACTACGCCGATGCCTGCCACGATCATGATCACATTGCCAGGTACGGCGACAGGATCCTGCAGTTTGTTTATCGCTTCCCAGGTGATCAGGCCGGCAGCGGTGAAGATGAGCACGCCGTTGATGAGGGAGGCGTGGATGGTCGTCTTGCGCAGTCCGTAGGTATATTTGCCGGAAGGCCGTTTCTGCGCCGCCCAGGTAGCGGCCCAGGCCAGGATGAGGCTGAATACATCACTGGCATTGTGGCCGGCATCGGCGAGCAGGGCGGAGGAATTGGCCGATAATCCGTAGATGACCTCCACGATGACAAAGGCGACGTTCAGGCCGATGCCGATGGCGAAGGCGGTGCCGTAGTGGCGGTGCTGATGGGCGTGGTTGTGGGACATGTGCGAATTAAGGTTCAAGGTTCAAAAGCCACTGCTTCATTTCATACTATCAAAAATAGTAGCTTGCTGTTCACAAGCTACCCTGCTTAACAGGGAAAGTTTATTCCGGTGCAGAAATTTGCCGGAATTTTTTATCTTTAGAGTCAAACCAAACACCACAATCACCATGGGACTAATCTTTTGGTTACTTATCGGACTCGCCGCCGGCGCTATCGCCAAGTGGCTCACCCCGGAGGAAGAAAAGGGTGGCTGGATCTCCTCGCTCATCGTCGGACTGATCGGCTCGGTATTGGGCGGCTGGATTTTTGGTCTGCTTGGCTTGTCCAGGATTTTCGGCAGCGGCCTGATCGGTAGTTTGATCGTTGCTACGGCGGGTGCTTTCCTCGTCCTGTTTATTTATCACCGGTACTTGAAGGACAAGATGAATGTGAACCTGTAATACAGGATACTTCCCTCATCAACCAGCCTGAAAATGCAGGTTCATTTCCTCGTGGGAAGCCCGGAAGCCCAACTTCTTATAGAATCTCACGGCTTTGGGGCGTTGCTTGTCGGTCGTCAGCTGTAGCAGGCGGGCGTCGCGTTGCTTGGCCCGGTCGATCGCCCAGCGGAACAGCTATTCGCCGATGCCCTTTCCCCGTCTCCTAAGGTTCATGATTAAGTATAGTCAAAAAAATATTCCTAAATACGCTTGATGCTGGCAGGCATAGCTGTCGACCGGTAGTGGATGGGACTTGCCGTACAGTATATCGGAGTATTATCTGGGCCACACTTCTCCTGCCACGGCCTAGTACACCGTGCACTAGTATCCCGGAGACGATAGTATGTAGCGATGGGTGGGCCCGTCGATGTTGAAGGTGCGGGTGCCACCGGTGAAGTAAAGTTCCCGCTCGTTTTCCCATCTTTGCACCGTCTGAATACAATAGCCGATTCCGGGAAGTAGAATGTAAATTCAACCGTTGGCTGGATTTGCTGTTTCTGCAGTTGATGTTGAATTTACGAAGGAGCAAGTAGTATTTGACCTTTTACTTTTGCCGGATCGAACAAAGCAAAATGAAATTTACTAATGCAACACTCAATCTTTCCATGACCAAGTTCAGTCGTCTGGCCCACGATAATCAGGCCTTGTCGCTGCTCGTCGTTGCTTACCTGAGCTTCGTCTGGGGAACGACTTATATCGCTGTCAAGATCGCCATCCGTACGGTGCCGGTGTTTATGATGGCGGGCATTCGTGAGGTGGTGGCCGGGGGTCTGCTGCTTATGGTTGCACTGGTCAGAGAAAAGCCAAGGAACTATAAAATAGGTGAAATCATCCGGCAGGGCGTGTACGGACTGGGTTTCTTCACGGGCACGCGCGGGCTGATGGCCCTGGCACTCGAATACACGACGGCGGGGCTGGTGGCGCTCATTTTTTCGTTGATACCCGTCTACGTACTCTTCCTGAATTTCTTCGTAGGTAAGTTTTTCATCAACCGCCAAATTCAGATCGGCATGTTGCTGGGAGCGGCAGGCATGTTTCTGGTATTTGGCGAAAGCCTGGGCGGTCTGTTCGACCTGGTACAACTGACCGGCATCGGCATCGCCTTTATGGCGGCACTGAGTTGGGCGGGCACCAGCGTGATCGTATCTGAGAAAAAGGAAACGATGCCGCCCCTGACGAGGGCAAGTATCCAGCTTTTTTTCGGCGCCGCCGGCCTGGGCATCATCAGCCTGTTGACCGGCGAATCGGTCGACTTGGGAGCGGTGGCGCCGGAGGCCTGGCTGGCGATCCTCTACCTGGCCGTCTTCGGCTCGGTATTCGCCTTCGTCGGCTTTATGTTCGCCATCAGGCACCTGCCGGTGGCCCGGGCGACGCTGTACGCCTACATCAACCCATTTGTCGCCCTCTTCCTGGGCTGGCTGATCCTGAGCGAACCGATGAGCCTGGAACTGCTGCTTAGCTTTGCGGTTACCCTGGCGGGCGTGTTCCTGGTGAACCGGGGGTACCGGAAGTATGGGGGATAGGGAGAGAGCAGGGCCAACGCATCATAGAAAAAATTGATCCGTTTCTTTCCGGCGACAACCCGAATTGGCGACTTTAGGGAACTTCTACTGTTCAATATTCTTCGGTTTCCCGCTTTTTTTAAAAAAAGCGGGATGCTTCAGTTCTGTGATTTTTGAAAAAGATTGAAAAAATGCGTAAAACAGCTCGGAACCGCAGAACAGAAAAACAGAAAAACAGTAGAAATAATCGAACATCCCTGGTCCCGTCGACCATATAGGGTATGTTTTAGTCTATGTGATACATGATGAATTATCATTATGCGTTAGCTCTGGGGGGTGAGAGAGGATAGCGGGGATGGAGCGCGAAGCTCTGCTTCAGGTGAATTACCAAGAGGAGAAAAGAAGAGACAAGGAAACAATGAATCTTAATCACCTGAAATATGTCCTCACGTAAAGTCATCATCCTCGGCAGCTCCCGCAAAGACGGAGATACCAGGATGATCGTCGACCGCTTGCAGGTGCTTTCCGGCTGGGACCTGATCGACCTGAACGATTATGATATTTCCTACTACGACTACGAGCACCGCAACGCGGGCGACGATTACCTGCCCCTCATGCGCCGCCTCATCGAAAAGTACGAGGTCATGATTTTCGCCACCCCAGTGTACTGGTACAGCATGAGCGGTATCATGAAGGTCTTTTTCGACCGCTTCACCGATCTGCTGGAAATCGACAAGGACCTCGGCCGTCGGTTACGCGGCAAAAAAATGGCGGCGATCAGCTGTTCCATCGGCAATCACCTGGGTGATGCTTTCTGGTTGCCCTTTCGGGAAACGGCGGGTTACCTGGGAATGAAATACCTGGGAGATATGCATGCCATGCTGAAAGCGGGCGCTTTGACAGAAGAAGAAATAATCCGTTTACGGGCTTTTATTACCCGGATAGAGGAGTCCCGGCACTGAAAGTATTGCTCACTGTTTCTGTCGTTTCTGTTCCGTTTTTATCATATCGATAATCAGCCCCGCCCAGGTGAAGTTTTCGGCGCCGTACCCTTCGCCGGTGAAGGGGTTATAGTATTCCCGGAAGCCGCTTTTTTCGATCAGTTTCCGGATGCTTTTTATCAGGTGATTCGCTTCCTGATAATAGCCCTTTCCCAGGAGGAATTTGTGGATAAGCCAGTTGTTGATGATCCAGGTAGAACCGCGCCAGATGAAGAATGATTCGCCGGGATCGAAGGCCGGATCATTAGCTGCCAGAGAGGGGATGGGATATTCGGTGTAGAACTCCTCTTTATTGAAAAAATGACGATCCATGACGTGCTTTTCCAGGTCTGGCGGCAATCCTTTAATTAATACTGGGAAAAGGGCAGTGGGTGTGAGGACACGCAACTTTTCATCTGCCTTGCCATAAACATCGTAGAAGGCGGCGTCATCCTTGTCATACATGATGCGCATCATGCTGTGTATGGCCGTCTGTGCCCGGTCCCAGTAAATTTCCGCATCGGCATCGCCTGCGATCCTGCAAAGCTCCGCCATGGTCTCCAGGTTTAGTATATAAATGGTGTTTACGCCGGCGTCTTTGACCCGGAAGCTGTTCCATTCCTTGAGTTTCTGCTTATTGTAGTTGCACAGGAAATTGTGGAAGTCTACCGAAATGACCTTAAAGAAAAGCCTCGTATCCGCCCTTTTCCTGGGGAAATTCAATACCGGATCATAGCTGGCTTTCCAGTCCATCCCCGATTCGAAAGGCGTGATGATGGTGAGCAAACCGTCTCCGTCGAAGTCGCGGTTGTCGGCCAGCCAGTTGTAATATTTTTTCAACTTTGGAAGCATTTCTTTAAGGTAATTCTCATCTCCGGTAGCTTTCCAGATGTGCATCAAGGCGTCGGCTGCCAGCGGCGGCTGGATGAGCGCGCTCATATGGGATCGCAGCAGGTTGATGCCCAGACTTGGTTGCGACTGGAAAACATCGGTAAGACGGGAGGGAAGCACGTTATTCCAGTAGTGAATATGCCCGACAAAACCGTTTTCCAGTTGCATGGCAAACAGGCTTTTGAGACATCTTTTGGCCAGCTCGGTTTCATCCAGTGCGGTAAGTATGAAGACATGAAAGCAGGTGTCCCAGAAAAACTGGAAACGGTAAAAACTTTTGGAAGGTTTGATAAAAGTGTAATCCGCCTGGCAGTGTTTGGAATAGCCGGTTTCCAGATTCTGATACAGAATCTGCTTGACTTTTGCGAATAGTTGTTCCTCTTCCATGACTTGAGCTTACGTTGATGTTAACCCGGCCGGCAAATAGGATGTTTATGTGCCAGGAATCCGGATTTTGGGATACCTGTATTAAGCTTTTGCCGGGAAGGGTATCACTCTGCAAATCTGTTTTCCAAATAAGAATATCCTTTCTTCATCAGAAACAACACCCCGATCAGACCGATCAGCAATCCGAATAGAACAAAATCCGATTCAGCATGGGTGCGATAGTTGAAGATCAGGGAAGTCGCGACGGCCGGCGGGTGTAAGCGGTCGATGCCGACAAGCAGGAACGTTATTGCGGTTACCGTAGCGCAGCCGGCGAGATATGAGTCGCCCAGTAACAGAAAGGAACTGTACCCGATGGTAGTGGCCAACACTTGGGAAATGAGAATCGTTAGGGTGTCGTTCATGGGATCTTTAGGCTTGACATAGATCAGGAAAATACTGGATACCAGTGAAGTGAACAGAATATGCTGTCGCATTAATATTTCTACGCCCAGCAGGATCATTACGATGACAATCGGAAACAGGACCAGCAGGAAGTTTTTCCGGAGTTCGATTCTTGCTGTCTTTCATTTTTTCCGGTCGTCATAGCGTAGCACTTGGATTAGGAAAAAAGGATCGCGGTCCATTTGCCAGATTTCTTTTAACAACTCATCAAGTTAGGAGGCTGTTTGATAAGCAGAAAGCATCCGTGGGAGTTTTCGCCACTGGCTAATATCATTACCCCTGCTGACCGGCATCATTTCAAATTTGCTTGCCGGAATCTAAATTATATTGCAACCAAAAATCTACTCTATCAAGGAAGTTGTGGGTAATCGATACACTTCTGAAGTTTCGTAAACGTAAACCCAAGCCAAACATTTGCATTATGCTCCCCCTGGCTATTATTTTATTGGTTCTGCTTGCAATTTTAGCGCTGGTATTGCTTGACCCCTTCGAGCTTCACATCAATACGATTTCGGGAGAATACTGCCTGCGTTGGCGCGGATTGGTTTCCGTCCGGCTTACAGGAACCGTTCCGGATCCGGTCATGCGCCTCTGGGTCATGGGCTGGCGAAAGGATTTCCGCTTGCTGGAAATGGAAGGTGGTAAAGAAAAGGAGGAGGATAAAAAAGAGACGAAGCCCGCCAAAAAGAAAAAGCGCAAGCGGCCGAATTGGTTGACCTTTCGATTGATGCGGCGACTCCTGCGCACTTTCCATGTGCATTCCTTCCGGCTGGCGCTTGATACAGACGGCTAGGTCATGAATGCGTACCTCTTTCCTGTCTTTCATCTGCTTTCCGGTGGGAGCCGGCAGCTGAATATCAACTTCAGTGGCCACAACGAACTGGTATTGATCATGACCAATCGAATCTGGAATATTCTGTGGGTATTTTTGATTGAATTTTTCAAACCTAAAAGAAAAACGTCATGAAAGAAAGATTTGAAGAGATGCTCCCTCAGATCACCGAGTTTCTAAAAAGTGAAGCCAAGACCGAAACGGTGATCGGGGAACCTTTCCAGCTGGGAGAATTTTCCTGCGTTCCGGTGATCCGTCTCGGAATGGCTTTCGGTTCCGGCGGAGGTGAAGGAGAGGGACCGGATAAAAAAGGTATGGGCGAGGGTGCCGGCGCCGGCGCGGGAATGGGCATGGAGCCCATCGGATTTCTCGTCACCCGCGGCGGTGAGATCTCTTTTCTGTCGGCCCGCAGTAGCAGCGGCCTGTCCAAAGCCTTTGAACAAGCGCCGGAGCTGATTGAGAAGTTTCTGGAAAAGAGGAAGAAAGAAGTGGTGAAAGAGGGTGCCTGAATTCACCACGGATAGAGATGATGTTCCGCTGCTGGGTAGTTCGCACGCACAATCCGCTGCGGGCAGGAAAAGGCTTCCTCTTATTTAGGTTCACCCCAAATCCGTTAATTCCAGTAGCGAGGATGCCCGAACACCGTCCGGCTGCCGATGTGCTTCATGGATAAAAACGAATACGCCGGACAATGCTTGACTCGGTTGAAAAGCTGTTTTGTTGTGAAATACATTTGCTGTTAGAAGCCATCTCAAAAATAATTTTGATGGCTTCTAATAATTCTTCCGTTTATGCATTTTTCTAATTTCCTGCATCCTGCCTGTAAATTTAATCCGAATTTACCATGAGAAAACCGAATCTCCCTTTTATCACCGGGCTGCTCGGTGCGGCATTACTCCTGCTCACCGCCTGCCCCAAAAAGCAAGACATGGACCAACTGACTTCCAAGGCCTGGATGCTGGAAACCCTCGATGAGGAACCGGTGGGGCTGGGCTTTAAAAAACAACCGCGATACTTTGTGTTATCGGACAGCAACCGGATCCACGGCTTTGCCGGCTGCAACAACTTTTTCGGATCTTTCGAACTGAAAGGCAACGACATCAAGATAGGCAACTTGGCCGGCGCGCGCATGGCCTGTCCGGACGGGTTTTCGGATCAGCCTTTCTTCCAGGCGCTGCAGAATGCGGAAAAAGCGGAATTGAAAGACGGCAAACTCTTACTTCGAAGCAGCGAGGGAATACTGGCCACCTTCCGGCCGACAGAACCCCATCTCATCGGGTTCACCGAGCTCAAAAACACCCGCTGGGTGATGCGCATGGTCAATAACCACACCTTTCAGATTTCGGAGGGTGGCAAAGAGCTGTTTATTCAGTTTCTGGCCGGCGACGAAAATCAGGTGCGCGGCTTTTCGGGATGTAACAACTTTAAGGGAACTTACGAAATAGACGGTCCCAATCTCCGCTTCGGCCCCCTGGCCGGCACACGCAAAGCCTGCCCCGGCGCTATGGGCGAGCTGGAAACAGAAGTACTGAAAGCATTGGAGGAAGTCGACAACTACCAGATCCTGGGCGAACGGCTGATGTTGAAAAGCGGCGACCGGCAGGTGGCGGTTTTTGAAGCGGTGTATTTGTAATCGGGTCTTTCCGGTGGAACCACGGGGTCGGGGGCGACTAAACTTTCACTCGATCTTCCCGTTAATGACGCTAAAAACATACCCAAGGTTTCGTAAACGTATTCCTCCCTTCCTACGACGCCGGCTGCCGTTGCGCGTGCATCACCGCCACGCCGACCATATCGACGATCTGGTGAACGCTGGCGCCCATCTGCAGGACGTGCACCGATTTCTGCATGCCGAGCAGAATCGGGCCTATGAGTCCCATATTGGAAGCGAAATTCAGCAGGTTATAAGCGATATTCGCTGAAGACAGGTTAGGGAATATCAGCACATTGGCCCGGTGTTCGCCCAGCTTGGAGAAGGGATAGAACTGCTCTCGCATTTCCGGCCGCAGGGCCAGGTGGGCCTGCATCTCTCCGTCGAGGATCCAGTCGGGATGCCGGTCGTGTAGGATGGATGTTGCTTCGTGCATGAGCTTGGCGGATTCTCCATCGCGCACTGATCCGAAGTTGGAGTAAGTAATCAAAGCGATGCGCGGTTCTATATTAAGTGCCTTGACTTCTTCAGCCACCAGCTCCGTGAAGTCGGCGATATCTTCGGCGGTCAGGAAGTGATTGATGGTCGTATCGGCCAGGAACAGAGGCCCTTGCCGTGTAATGAGGACGTGCATGCTGGCCACCTTCTTGACGTCTGGTTTGGGACCGATGATTTGCAGCGCCGGCCGTACGGTATAGGGGTACTTTTTAGTTAAACCGCCGATCATCGAGTCGGCATCGCCGGTTTCCACCATCATGGCGCCGTAGTAACTGCGGCTGCGCATAAAGTCTTTGGCTTCCTGCAGGGTCATTCCTTTCCGCTTTCGCTTTTCGTACAGGTTTTTGCTGTAGCGCAAATGCTTCTGTTCTTCCACCTCGCCGGTAGGTCGCTGAGGATCAACGATGGGAACGCCGGGCAGGGAGATTTCATTCTCTTCCATCATGGTTTCGATCCGCTCCCGGTTTCCCAGCAGGATGGGATGGGCGATTTTTTCGTCCAGCACAATAACAGCTGCCTTCAACACGCTGAGGTTTTCGGCATCGACGAAAACGACCCGTTTGGGGTCCTGCTTGGCCTTGGTTTCGATGATCTTGGAAATCGTATTGTCGTTGCCGATGCGCCGGGCCAGTTCCAGTCCGTACTCCTCCCAGTCGCTGATAGAAGTTCTGGCAACGCCCGAGTCCATAGCTGCTTTAGCGACGGCCGGCGCGACGGAGGTGATGAGTCGCGGGTCAACCGGCTTTGGGATGATGTACTCTTTGCCAAACTTAAGATTGATATTGCCGTAAGCCATATTGACGATATCGGGGACGGGTTTCTTGGCCAGTTCGGCCAGGGCGTGCACGGCGGCCAGTTTCATTTCTTCGTTGATCTCCGAGGCCCGCACATCCAATGCGCCGCGGAAAATAAAAGGAAAGCCGAGTACATTATTGACCTGGTTGGGATAGTCGGAGCGGCCGGTGGCCATAATGCAGTCGGGCCTGGCCTCCTTTGCTTCTTCGTAGCCGATCTCCGGGATGGGGTTGGCCATGGCGAAGATAACAGGGTTCTCCGCCATCCTTTTGACCATATCCTGGCTGAGGATATTGCCTTTGGACAGGCCTATAAACACGTCCGCGCCATCCAGAATCTCGGCGAGTGACATATCGGCGGGAACGGTATCGTTGACAAATTCAGGCTTCTTCCCGCTCAGGTGATCCCGGTCGGGATGAAGCAGGCCCCTGCTGTCATACATGTAGATATTTTTCTGCTTTGCCCCGAGCGACATATAGATCCGGGAGCAGGAGACGGCAGAGGCTCCGGCGCCGCTGACCACGATTTTTACCTTCGAAATATCCTTTCCGACTAGTTCGAGAGCATTCAACAATGCCGCGCCACTGATGATAGCAGTGCCGTGCTGATCGTCGTGCATGACGGGGATGTTGAGCTCCTCCTTGAGTCGCTCTTCAATTTCGAAGCAGGCAGGTGCGGAAATATCCTCCAGATTAATACCGCCGAAAGTGGGCTCCAGGATTTTTACAGTCCGGACGAATTCGTCCACGTCTTTCGTGTCGAGTTCGAGATCGAAGCAATCGATATCGGCGTAGATTTTGAACAGCAGTCCTTTGCCTTCCATCACCGGTTTACTGGCCTCAGGGCCGATATCGCCCAGCCCCAGCACGGCGGTACCGTTGCTGATAACCGCCACCAGGTTGCCCTTGGCGGTGTATTTGAAAGCGTTGTTTTTGTCTTCTTCGATAGCCAGGCAGGGATCGGCGACCCCCGGTGAATAGGCCAGGGAAAGGTCGCGTTGCGTATCGGTTTCCTTCGTGGGAATGACCTCGATCTTTCCGGGCCGTCCTTTGGCGTGGTAGTGCAGAGCTTCGTCTCGTAATTTGTTCTTGTCCATTTCTTGTTAATTTGGCAGTATTCGATACTCAATGCAGGATACTGGGTGCTAGATATCGGTAGCTGAATAACCAGCATCCATCCAGAACGGCCCGCAATTTCGTAAAAATTCTTCGGTCTTGCTATTTTTAAAGTAATTGACGGGGGGACTCCAAAGTCACCCCGTCAATCTACTACATACTACTTGAAGTAAAATTTAAATACCATGTTTTTGCTATCCTGTTTTCCGCTTCTTTACGCAGCTATGCTTTCCTGGGAGTTTTCGCACACACTGCCTGCTACTCGCGATAGGGATCGATGGTTTGAACACCACACCGTTTCCACCGATCTCACCGACCGGTCAGGCGCCCGCTTCGGCGCGCCGGCGATGGCCGATTTCGGTCTGGACGGCGACGCCGATATCTTCACCATGGAGCAGGAGGACAGCCAGATCCTGCCCCAGGGGGCGCCCATCCGCGCTTTCTTCTGGGAGAATCTGGACGGAAAAGGCGGTAAATTTTCAGAACACATCGTGCTTGATAAACACATCGGCGGCCACGACGTGCAGTTCGGCGATGCCGACAGAGACGGAGACCTGGATGCTTATTTTAAAGTATGGGAAGCGCTGTCGGGCAATGCTTACGGTGGGAAGGGACATGTGGATTTCCTGGAAAATGTGATCGTGCGTTAGGGTCTTCGTTTAAATTTTCCGGTTTCTAGTGGACCTTGCCAGAAGGTTTTTACTTCCTTTACAAGCATTAAAAACGAATCCAACAAAATATGTCTTCCACCACACTTCCCCCTCTACAAAACACCCCCGCCGCCTGGTACGGCCCCGATATGGCTGCGCGCCGAGACGAATGGCTGTGGCGGCTTTCCCCCGCTGAAATCCGCGAGCTGGAAGCGGCGGCCGAACCGCTCGTCGCCGCAAAGTCGGACATCGGTGCTATGGAAACAGCTGATTTCGAACTCCCCACGCTGGCGCCCAGGCTCCGCGCCCTACGCGAGGAACTTATCCGCGGTCGCGGCTTCGCCCTGCTGCGCGGCCTGCCGGTAGCGCAGTACAGCGAGCGGGAAGCGGTGACTATTTTCTACGGCATCGGGACGCACCTGGGCAACGCCCGCTCCCAGAACGCACAGGGTCACGTACTGGGCCACGTGCGCGATATGGGCGCCGACGCCAGGGATCCCAGCGTTCGCATTTACCAGACCAGGCAGCGGCAGACCTTCCATACCGACTCCAGCGATGTGGTAGGGCTCCTCTGTTTGCAACCGGCCAAGCGCGGCGGGCGCTCCCTGTTGGTCAGCGCCGATACGGTCTTCAACGAGATGCGCCGCCACCGGCCCGACCTGCTGGA
>CAZWDL010000011.1:0-49151 GCA_964632995.1 uncultured Saprospiraceae bacterium | reverse complement strand
GGAACTGCTGCTGCAGCCCATCGCTACCGACCGCCGCGGTGAGGTGCCGGAGGGGATGCTGCCCTATCTGCTGATTCCGGTTTTTACTTACTACGCCGGCCGCATCACGCCTTTCTACCAGCGGCAGTACATCGAGTCCGCGCAGCGCTTTGAGGAAGCCCCGCGGCTCACTCCCCGTCATTTTGAAGCCCTTGACCTCTTTGATGAGCTGTGCAATGATCCGAAGCTGCATTTCTCCATGATGCTGGAAAAGGGCGACATCCAGTTTGTCTACAACCACGCCCTGCTGCACGACCGCACCGGCTTTGAAGACTGGCCGGAGGAGCATCGGCGGCGCCACCTGCTGCGCCTTTGGCTGTCCGTGCCCGGCGACCGGCCGTTGCATCCGGAGTTCGCGACACGCTTCGGCTCGGTGGTAATCGGCAACCGGGGCGGGATCATCGTGCCGGGAACGAAGCTGTGTGTGCCGTGGCTGGAGGCTTAGAGCGTAATAAAATTGCTCATCGCCGGAATTATTCATAAATTCCCTGAACTGTTTGATCCCAGTTATAAAAAACCAAACATGCACTCAGGTCTTGCCGGATGGAAACAGCTTCTTACCTATATGGCTATGTTTGCCGGATGGCCAATGCTTTTGGGGCAACATAACAGCGGGACCGACATTTTTGATCATCTTACCACCAAGGACGGACTATCTTACTCCCGCGTTCGCTCCTTTTACCAGGATAAAACCGGCTTTATTTGGGTTGGAACGGAATCCGGACTGAACCGCTACGACGGTTATGGATTCACCGTTTTTAAACATATGCCTGAAGAGGCCGGGAGCCTGCTCCATAATTCAGTACCTGCTTTGCTGGAGGACAGCCGAGAGCGCTTCTGGATAGGTACCAGAGCGGGTCTGCAATTACTGGATAGCGAGAAAAGCATTTTCTTTCCCGAGCCGGAAGATGATGCTCATCCTCTGGCGGCCATCGGTCATGTATTGGCGCTTAGGGAAGACCGAGCAGGGCGCTTGTGGGTGGGAACCGCCGAAGGGCTTTTTTGCCTCACCCTTCCCGAAGAGAGTATTCTTTCCACGGAAAAACTTCAGAGGCTGTATGAAAGCGGCCGTTTAAAAGTTAAGGGTTTTTTTGCGGATCCAACGGTACCTGACGGGCTTAATCACAACCGGATCTGGACACTAGCGGAAGACCGGGCCGGCTACCTGTGGATCGGCACAGAAGCAGGTCTTCACCGTTATGATCCGGGAACCCAGTCGATCACTCGCTGGTCCTCTTCTTCCGTTTCCGGAACGGAAGCCTTGTCCGGTATATCCATTCGGGCCTTGCAGGAGGATGAACGGGGACGCCTGTGGGTAGGGACAGCTGAGGGCCTGTACCGCTTGTCGGCCGATCGCAGCCAGGCAAAAATCTTCAAAGCGGGCGGAAGTGACAATAGCGGGTTAAGAAATAATTTCATCACCCAGGTTACTCTGGATGGGCGGGGGCAGTTGTGGATTGGTACCGATGGCGGAGGTCTTAGCAAATGGGACCCGGTAGCGGATCGGCTGCTGTCTTTACTTCACGACCCGAATAACCCGGCAAGCATCAAGGACAACAACATTGAGGCGCTTTACGCCGACCGGGACGGCGGGCTCTGGATCGGTCATCACAAAGGCATCAGTTATTGGAATCGCTACCGCAAACCTTTTCATTATCTGGGAGTCGACGGCCGGCAATCCGGCCTTAGTCCGGGAACCATCGCCTGTTTTGCCGAAAGGCCTGACGGCAATCTGTGGGTGGGGGTAGACGACGGCGGATTGAGCCTGTACAACAGGGAAACAGGAACCTTCCGGCAACTGCAACACGAACCGGGCAATCTTCAAAGCCTGCGTGACAACGATGTCATCAGCATCCTGGAAGATAGCCGCGGAACGGTATGGGTCGGCAGCTGGGGAGGGGGATTGAGCAAATTTGTTCCCGGTAGTTCCCGGGATTCCCTCCATGGCGTCTTTACCCACTACCATCCGGATGCCGGACCCGGCAATTTCCCGGCTGAGGAGGTCTGGACGGTATACGAAGACCGGCGGGCAAGGATCTGGATCGGTACGGTCGATGATGGTCTCATACATTATGATCCGGCATCGGGAGACTTCCAAAGCTATCAGCAACAGGCGGATGACGCTCGAAGCCTGCTGCACAACTGGGTGCTGGATATCCGGGAAGATGAGGCGGGACAGTTGTGGGTTGCTACAACTGGTGGCTTAAGCAGGCTGGACCGGGACGGGCGCTTCACCAATTTTCCCCTGGAAGAGCAGGGGGAAGCCCTTGCGGTCTATGATCTGTTGCCCGGATTATCCGGCGCTCTATGGCTGGGCACCCGGCAAGGATTAAAGCTGTTTGATTCCGAAAAGGGTATCCTTCAATCCTGGCGGGAAAGCGACGGTCTTTCCGATAACTTTGTCAGCTGTATGCTAAAGGATGACCAGGGGTATCTATGGCTGGGTACGGGAAAAGGACTGTCGAAATTTCACCCTTCTTCTCATTCCTTTCGAAACTACGACGAATCCGACGGCCTGCAGGCCGGAGAATTTACCGGCGCGCATCTGAAAACCCGTACGGGCGAATTCGTCTTTGGAGGCATCAATGGGTTTAATATTTTCTACCCCGACAGTATCCGCGATCAGCCCCTGGCGCCAGCTGTGGTGATTACCGACTTCAAGATGTTTAACCGGTCAGTACCGGTGAGCGGCGCTCCTGGGGATACTTTGTCTTTCCCCTCTCCTCTTACCTGCAATAGTTTTGCGACGAGGGAAGTCCGGCTCCGGCACTGGCAGAATGATATTTCCTTTGAATTCGCTGCCCTGAATTACCTTAATCCTGAGAAAAACCGGTATAAATACCGCCTGGAGGGATACCGGGAAGAATGGATGGAAGCGGAAGCCGGCCAAAATATCGCATTCTATACCAGCTTACCATCCGGCGAGTACACCTTTCGGGTCATTGGAACCAATAATGACGGCATCTGGAATGAGGAAGGCGCCGCGCTGAATGTCATCATTGCCGCGCCCTGGTGGAATACCTGGTGGGCTTACTTTCTTTACGCTCTTGTTCTGGGCGGTATTTTTTTCTTCCTGCGGCGCAATCAGCTGAACCGGCAGTACCTGAAGCGCGACCTCGAACTGAAGCGGCTGCAGGCGAAACAGTTAAAGGAACTGGACGAGACCAAGTCCCGTCTGTACACTAATATCACACACGAATTCCGGACGCCGCTGACTGTGATTCTCGGTATGGCTGATCAGCTTGAGCACGGATCCGGCACTGGTCTTAAAGATGGCCTTAACCTGATCCGGCGCAACGGGCGGTCCCTGCTCGCCTTTGTCAATCAGATGCTGGACCTGGCCAAATTGCAGTCGAACCAAATGAATCTGGAATTCATACAAGGAGATGTGGTGGCTTTTCTCAAATACATCACCGAATCCTTTCATTCTATGGCTGCCGCCAAAAACCTTAGGGTGACCGTTCACAGCGAACCGGGCAGCATCATGATGGACTTTGACCGGAACAAGCTGACGCAGATCCTGTCGAACCTGCTTTCCAATGCCATCAAATTTACGCCCCCGGGCGGAGAAATCTCGCTACAGATTGGATTGGAGAAGCAGAAAGGCGCGGCGTCCCGCTTGATATTTAGCGTCAGCGATACGGGCATTGGTATTCCGGAAAATCAGCAGTCGCAAATTTTCGACCGTTTTTTCCAGGCTGCCTCCTCCGGTATCCGCAAAGAGGCCGGCACGGGGATCGGACTGGCGCTGACCAAGGAGTTGGTGAAATTATTGGAAGGCGATATTCAGGTAGAGAGCAGCCCCGAAAGGGGAAGTATCTTTACGGTGCGTTTGCCGGTGAAACGGGAAGCTCCGCTGGAAGAGGTGCTCCCCGATACAGAGGCGATATCGCAGATTCAGGCCTCTGCCGAGACCATGCCGATGCCGGAATTAGAGACAGCCGTAGGTGATTCACTGGAATTACCCCTGCTATTAATTATCGAGGACAATCCGGATGTGCAGCGTTTTCTCTTAAGCTTCTTACGGCTACACTACCGGCTGCTCACAGCGGAAAACGGTCGGACCGGGATCGAAAAAGCAGTAGAACAAGTGCCCGATATCATTATAAGCGATGTAATGATGCCGGAAAAGGACGGCTTTGAGTTATGTGATACGCTGAAAAAAGATACCCGTACAAGTCATATTCCCATCATCCTGCTCACCGCGAGGGCAACGGTGGAAGACCGTATTGCCGGCCTGGAAAGGGGCGCTGATGCCTACATGGCCAAACCTTTTCATCAGGCCGAGTTGCTGACCCGTCTGCAAAACCTGCTGGATACGCGCCGGCGCCTGCAGGAGCGCTACCTGAATCTGGATAAACCTGTCCGGCAGAGCACAGCCGATGAGAGGGTGGAAGATACCTTCCTGCTTGAGTTGCGCCAAACGATCGAGCGCGAAATGCTCAATTCTACTTTTTCCATCCAATATCTGTGCCGGCAAATGGTTATGAGCCGCATGCAACTGCACCGCAAGATCAAGGCGCTGACCGGCCGCTCCACCTCTTTGTACATTCGCAGCGTTCGACTGCAGCGGGCCCGCTCGCTTCTTTCCAGCACCGACCTTAATATCTCCGAAGTAGCCTACGAAGTAGGTTTCGATGATCCGAAGTACTTCAGCCGGGTTTTTTCAGAGGAATTTGGGATGTCGCCTACGGTATTTAGAGAAGGAGAGTCTGAAAGTGATTGAAATCCAGTCGATTGGAAGAAGTGTTACAATGTTCCACCCCTTTGTTACAATAATGAGAACGAGTCTGAGTGAAAGCCCGCATATTTGATTGGTGAAGGATAACCGGTTTCTTAATCTGGGACAGAAATGTTTTTGATAAGAACCCCCCTTTTCCTTCAACCCTCAAAAAACTAAAACAGTCTTCTTACGGATTGTATCAGCTTTTACTCCTCTTCAATGGTATGCCGGAGTGCTCATGAAAGGCTTCTGGAACCGAGGCTAATTTGTCAATCAAATACCCCCTGCTTGCTCGTAAGTGGTCATGGACACCCTGCTGCAAGCTTACAATTTAAAAAGATCGACCCGGAATCCCAATGCCGGAAACTGACCGGTATTCGACGGCCGGAACGCTGTGGCTTTTACTGTGAGCACCGTACTTCTACGGGGGACATAGCACAATGCGTACAGCGGTCCAAAGACCGTCACCCCTTTCTCCAAATGAAAACTTCGGTACTTGATTGGCGCCACTCTGACCGGTCTTTTTGGCTAAATCGGGGTTCCGGGGATCGATTGTCTGTCTCTGCTCTGAGAGTAGCTTTACGCGACATGGAAGAGTTCGTTCACTTTAGGGGTGTTTCCTCCGGTGAGCGAACTCTCTCCGGTAAGACCTTCCCGCAAAATGTTGAGCAGGTGGACCAATTAATCCGGGCTAAACCCCTGTTTTGCGGTTGACCGGGTCCTGCCAGAATCCGAGATGCTATTGTAGGGCTAAGAATTGCTGGATTCCTCCCGCTTCTACCCGTACCGGTTCAGGCAGGCTTTCCTATTTAGGTTTTGTGTGCGAGATCACAAACCTTTTCCCCATCTTTTCCCATCTTCGCTGTAAGCATTTTAATACAAGCAGCCGGACCCTAATGGGATATCGGTCCGCTGCGGTCGCTACGCCCCGCGGTTGCGATCTCATCACTAAAACCGAACCTATGCCACGCAGCGTCAAAACCAAGAATTTCCAAAAAGCCGTACTCAGCCATGATCAACCCGTCGTCGTCGACGTCTGGGCCGACTGGTGCGGGCCCTGCCATATGCTGGCGCCGCAGTTCGAAGCGGCCGCCAAGGAACTGGAAGGCAAAGCCCGCTTCGTCAAACTGGACGCCGATAAAAACCAGAAACTGACTCGCCAATACAAGGTCATGGCCCTGCCCTCTTTGCTTTTCTTCAAGGACGGGGAGCTGGTCGACCGCACGAGCGGTGTCGTTTCCAAAAATACTATCCTGAAAAAGGTAAAGCGGCTGCTGCCCGAAGAGGAGCAGGCGGACGTGAAGACCGGGTTTAAGTGGAAGTTTTGGGAATAGGGGCTTGATGCTTGATGCTTGATGCTGGGCCTGGCTTAGCTAGCATCCAGCATTACATCCTTTCTGCAAGCTCCCTCAGTCCCTCCAGGTTCTCCTGCAACACCGGCTTAATATCCTTCCCCTCGGTATGTCCGATGATGCCGATCGTTCCCTGGAAGCCGGAATTTTCCAAGGTTCTCAGCATTTCCAACTCGCGGGTTCCCTCCCCGAGCGGCAGAATTTTGGGTCCATCCGGTTGCATGCCGTTGAGGTTGACCGTTCGGAGGTAGGGCATCATTAGCTCCAGGTTTTTTTCAAAATCCTCGATCTGCTTGTGCGCGTGGTGGAAGTTGTAGACGATGCCGACGTCGTCAGCCCCCAGCGATTCGATAATCTCGACCTGGTTGGCGGGTTCGCCCGTCCAGCCCAGGTGATTGTAGAGGGCGATGGTGCAGCCGGCATTTTGGGCTTCTTTCCGCAGTTCTCTCACCACCTTTACGGCTTTGGTCAGTCGTTCCGCTTCCGGCAATTCATCGATCACCCGGGAGTGGAAGCCGATCCAGAGCGTAGTTTGCAGATTTTCTTCCTTAATAGTGTTTAAAATCTTCCGGTTATTTTCGTCGAGCAGTTCCCCGCTGCTATCATCGATCCACAGCCAGACGGCTGCCATATCTATATCGTGCTGACGCATGGTGCGGATCTCTTCGGCGAAAGTGGGGAGGTGCTCGGCGCGCCAGTCGTAGGCATACTGCTCAAACCCCAGGTCTTGGAGCATCTGGGCCCGCGCTTCCGGGGTGCGCTCCGCTGCATCGAAGGGGACAATGCACCAGGCGAGGAGGTTGTCTTGGGCGAAGAGGTCGGCGGGTTGCTCCTGCGTACAGGCAAGAAGGCTGGACAGGGTGAGGAGAGCGGCCCAGAGATTCAGGTTTTTGATGGTAGCGGTCATGGTAAAACGGATTTGTGGGTTGCGGTCAATGAGTTTGGTGACGAGTGAATCGCAATTTACAAATAGGTGGTGTGCTCGGCGGCTACGCCATCAAAATGGGCGCGGGGGCGCTGACGGAGTTGTTTATGGGCTTTATCCAGAAGGAAGAACCCACTTTCGAATCTTACGCCGATTTTAAGGAGCGGTTCGAAGGGTATATTGGCGAGCGGCGGCGGGTGCTGGGGGAGGAGGGGTTTTATGCGCGGTATCCGGTGGATGAGCTTTATAAAAAACCAGGCTCACGTCAAGACGAAAGCTAAATATCATCAAACAACTCTCCGAAGTGCTCGCTTGGTGGGGTGCGAAGGTCGAGATAATCGAAATTGATGAAACCCTGAACTTTCAGAAAGCGCCAGACCGCTTCACAGTTGTCATCCCTTCCAATAAAAAGGTCAACTTTTTCCGACTCAGCCTGTGCCAGCAGTTTGGTGTCATTGGGGATGACCACCCGTTTTTCCAATTTCAGAACACCTTGACGACGCGCTTCAAAAGCTGCTTTTGCGAATTCGGCAGTAAGTTGGGCGTGAGAAAAGTTGAAGGGAATCAATTGGGCATCTCTGAGCGGCAATGAAGTGATGGGAGCACCTACTCCGTATTCAGCTACAACAATAGTAGAAATGAGGAACTTGCTGCCTCCATCACGAAAACGCCGGTAATAGTTTTTGGCGTTTTCGTGATCAGGATCAGTTCTCTGGGCGAGGCGATTCAGAAAACTGGTGTCCAGAAATATTTTTCTTGCCTCGCTACTCATAACCGCGTACCTCTTTCAGCCATTTATCCAGGTCTCCTGCTGCTTCCCAATGAGGCGTGGCCTCCTCAATCAGGCGATCGAGGTAATCATCAGCAGATTCTAAGGTATCATTCTGATCAACAAAAGCGATCAGTACAGCAGATTTGGGGTCATACTCTCCGGTTTGCACATTTTGTTTGATCCTTATGCGTAATTCCTGTTGTTTGTAAAGCCGGTTTTTTTCTTCTTTGGCAAGTTGTTCCTCAGAAGCATTAACCATCAAACCACTAAGGCCATAATCTGAGGTATCCACATGAATATTAGGTTGTGTCTTGCCACCAATGTTGGTGATTTTCCCTTTCACATACAGTTCAGCATCTACCCACAGTTCTTCCGTTATCAGTTTTAACTCAGTACCTTTTTCCAGGGAAAGAACGGGTTGTTCAACCTGCTCTCCAAAAGTAATGGTAAAATGCTCTTTGCTGGCAACCTGCTGGAAAAAAGAAAGGGCATCTGCCTGTTTTTTGTGTAGCAGGCCAATATCACGGGTGCTATTTACTTCAGCCAACAAAGCCTGGGTTTGGATGACTAAAGCGGCAACAGTCGTTACTTTGAAGAGCACACTACCTTCTTCGACCTCTATCCGAATAGATGGGCGCCCTTTGCCATCCGGAACGAGCAGGTTCCGTGCATTTTCCAGCGTTTTGATCCACTCATCTACATCGAGCAGGCCTGGACGCAGCGATTGGTTGTCACGCCGTCCGGAGATCCTGATATGCAGTGTCTTTTGCCCTTTCATGGATGTTTGATTTTAGAATCAACTGCAGATAACTATACCAAAATAACGAAATATTTGACACAAATGGTTGCAGATGAAAGGCAATAATCGAAAAATACTTTTCATCCCAACAGTAGGAAGGAAAACTTCTTTGATGCAAAACCTGCCACTCCCCCAGCCACTCCTGCCACGCAAATGCAGAAAACGAGCCACTATCATTGTCCGGCATTGCTTGATATCAGTAATTGCAGCCATTGATTAATTCATCAACTGCAATAAATACATCAAGCCATGAAGATTGATATTGAGCAACTACCCAAATGGGCTAAACTGGAGGTCTCAAAAGACGACCTCCTGGCTTTTGCCGAAAAGCTGAGGATCGATAGCGAAAAGGAAAGCCTGCCGGAAAAGGCACCAGAAAAAGACGAATTGCTGAACTTTGAGGAGATGTGCGCCTTCCTGGTCATTGCAAAGTCGACCGGCTACCAGCGAATCGCCAGAGGAGAGATCCCGCATTTCAAAAAAGGGCGGCGGCTCTATTTCTGGAAACTGGAGCTGGTTCAAATGGGTGGAATCCGGCAGGCGGAAAACAAAGGCAGACCTGGAGGAAATCGCCGAAAAATACCTGGCCGATTATAAAATTCGGGAAAAAATGGGATGCCAATTACCAGACTTCCCGGTAGACGCTCTGCCGGGCCGGATAAAGTATTTCATAGAAAACGCAGCGGAAACACTGAACTGCCCGGCCGATTTCATTGGTGTTTTTGTGCTGACGGTTGTATCGAGTGCCATTGGCACTGCCAGGGCAATACGCCTCAAAGAGGGCTGGGTAGAATCGCCGGTGCTCTATTCGGCAGTAGTGGCGCCGCCTGCCTCCAAAAAATCGCCGGCCTTTAATCTGGCTCTTACTCCAATCAGACAAAAACAAATGGAGCTGAAGGCTGCACACGCAAAAGAATTGGAAGAATTCGAACTGGAGATGGAACAGTGGGAATTCAGCAACAAAGCAAATAAAAAGCCGAAAAAGCCCGTTTTTTCGAGGAATTTCGTGAATGATTTCACAGTAGAAGCTCTGGCGAGAATTCTCCTTTATAACCAAAAGGGCCTTCTGCTGGGATTGGACGAACTGGCCGCCTGGATCAAATCTATGGACCAATATCTGAAAGGCAAAGGCTCTGACCGGGAGAAATGGCTATCTCTCTGGACCTGCTCTGAGATCCTCATTGACAGAGCATCTATAGAGGAGCCGATCGTGCTCTCACGGCCATTCGTTAGCGTTACCAGCGGCATACAGCCAGACCGGCTGAAGTTGCTCACCGGGAATCATCATGATGGCTTTGTCGAGCGCATTCTTTTTAGCTTTCCGGAGCCTATTCCCGACAAATGGGTAGAACACCGGCTGAGCGATACCATCCTACAGGCTTACTGCCAGCTATATGACGACCTGTACAGCCTGCAGCCCGAAATCGAGGCCGCTGTGATCAAGCCAAAGATCCTGGATCTTTCTGCGCTTGCAAAGGAGGGCGTTATTTTATTCTACAATAATAATGTCAGTGATATCAATACCGAGCCCAACCCTATCCTGAAAGCTGCATTCAAAAAAATCGAAGCCTACACGGCGCGCTTTGCCTTGATCTTGCAGCTCTGTGAGGACCCCGAGAGCCTTAGAGTCGAAGAAGGGAGCATAAAGCGGGCAGCAGTACTGGCGGAATACTTCAAGAGCCACGCCAGAAAGGTGTATGCCCATATCGAAGGAGTGCTTATAAACGATAAGATCCTTCGGGCTGTGGAAGCGCTCAAATCACACGGTGGCCCTATGAGCCTTAGGGAATGCTATACAAAAAAGGTCGCCAACTGCAAAAATGCAGGCGAGGCCAGGCAACTTTTCCGGGAATTGACCAGGAAAGGATATGGCAAAATGGTGGAAATCAAGAACAGCGGTGGCGGAAGGCCAACGGTACAGTTTCGATTGAACGGCTGGTGAAATGCTGCAATCAGCAATCAGACGCAAGTGGCTGTAAAACAAGTATTTATCGCCGCCAAACAAAGCTGTAATCAGGAATGCTTTTGCTGCAATCAAGCCCTGGAAAAAAGCTGATTGTAGCTGATTTTACGCCGATTGCAGTAAAGGTTTAGTGAATAAAGTGCTGATTATCATTAAGGAAGGGCTAATTGACGAATGCAGAAAAGCATACTAGCCCGGGAGGTCATCCGGCTTGTATTCCTCTTCCGGCAGGTCGCAGACGGGAACGCTGAGCAGTTGGGCAATGCGGAAGAGTGTTTCCAGGTCCGGCTGTTGTACGTTCCGGCACCAGCGGGAGACGGTGACTTCATTTTTATCCAATTTCCCTGCGAGCCATATGCAAACTTCCTTTTCTGCTTCAGGTCGGGGGAAAGGCGGTTGAAATAGGCTTGAAACGCCGGCTTGGACTGCCGTTTTTTTGGCCACTTGTTTAGAGGAGCGCATGCAAATAATCCGCCGTTTGCTTCAGCCCATTTTTACGCAGGGCATCCAAAACCTCATACTCGTCCAGATCGGGGTTTCTGCGATTTATATAAAAGTTTGCCGGTCATAGACCATCAAGTATTTCTCCGATAAGGCTGTTGGAATAGGAAGTTATAGTTTGCCAACCTGGGATTTGTGAATTCTGACTTGGCAGACCATATTTGTTTACAGCCGAATATTGATCTGAAGCAAAACGTAGCGTCCAATGACGTTAAAAAGCCGGGCGTCGCGATAGGTATCCGCAACGGTGTAATTTTTATATTCATTTACATTGAGCAGGTTCCTTCCCGTGAGTCGAAAGCTGAAGGCCGTTTTCTTCGGCTGGTAGCGGATATCGAAATCAGAAAAGTAGTAGACCGCCGGAACCCTGCCTTGCTGATGATTTCTGAATTGCTCATTTTTCAACTGAACGGATAAGGTCGGCGACAGCTGCAGGTTGATATCCAGAAAGATCAATTGATTGGTGATCAGGTTGATCGCGCCGCTTCTGATGCTGGTTTGAGAACGGTTGACGCCGGCGTGAAAATTGAACAGGCCATCAAATCCCGACCGCACTTCCACGGCCAGCTCACTCATATTATTGGCGAGGTCCGCCAAATCACCGTCGTTGATCTGGTTCTGGAACTGATTGCGGGTAGCGCTGTAAGAGGCTCTGAGGTTGAGTAGGCAAAAGGGCAGATATTGATCTACCGTAATTTTGGTGCTGTACAGGTTGCTGTTCTCCAGGACGATGCGCTGTGTCTGTATGAATTCCGGGGTAAACCGGTAATTTTTTCCGAGGTATTTCGGGGCGTGGTTGTAGAAAAAGGACAGATTGCCCCGAAAGTTGGTTCCCCAATCGCCGAACAGATACTTCGAGAGTACGGAGTGTCCCGGAAGCTGGAATCGGAAGTTACTGGTTCTGTTCAAGGTGTTGAGTTGCGATAAAATAAAACCGGAAGGCAGCTCGCCGTGCGTGACATCTTCGGTGGTATGACTGTAAATCACCTGCAGCTGATGCTTCTCGTTCGGCTCGTAATTGAACTCGACGGCTGGTTGAATATTGAACGCAGTATGCCGTTCGGGGGACTCCTGCCTGTCGAGCTGGTAGTGGGCGGACCGGAGCAGGGTGGCGAAGACGACGGAGAACCGGTCGGCTGCGTATTTGGTACGGAACTTCAGGTACTGATCGCTGATGGAATAGCGTTGGTTATTGAAGGCCTCTGACCAGGGATAGGCATTCTCCCGATCAAAGAAAAGCAGGGAACTGCTGAGCCGGTCGTTGAGGTGGTTAATACCGGCCCGGAGGGTGTAGTGGAAAGTGTTGGTTTTTAAGAAGTAATTCGCTTCCAGTCCGGCGTAACGGATTCCGTTTTCGCTTTGTTGGGTAAGCCGGTCCGCCCGCGTTGTATCCAGAGCGGGAATGGTATAAAACGAAGCGTTCAGCCGGTACTCCTGCGGTCGTCGATCTACAAAATGTCTGGCCTTGAGTTGGAACGCCTGGTTATTTTTTAGTTTTTGGGAGAAGATGAGATTGAGATCGGAGGAGTGTGATTTACTGCTTAGCGATTCCTGGAAGGGCTCCTGGTTGAACATTCGTTCGGCCGCAAAGCGGGCGTCACTGAGGAACAGTTTATAAGATGCTTCCAGTTTGGCGTTTTCGGAGAATTTGACCTCTGTCATCAGTCTGCCGAATGCATCCCGGTTTCGCTCGGTCGATTCAAAGCGGTTTTCGAAGATGAGCTCGGTGGGGGTGGAAAAGTAGGTTCTGGTGCTGCGGCTGGCAAAGTCGATCTTGTCGAGTTTTCCGAAGAGCAGGCTCTTAACTTTCACGTTTTTCCGGGGGCGGTAGATGGAATTGAGAGACAGAAAAGCCGCCTGGTTAAAGTTGGCTCTTTGGTCGCTCAGCGGCGCCTGGGCGCCCTGAATGTCGACCAGGTTTTGGGCCCGGTAGTGTTCTCCCGGCAGGGAGTTACTGGAGTACAGCAAGTTGGAGATGTCGCCGGTGGGATCTTCGCCGGTATTGTTGGCGTTCCCGAATAAAAAGTGTTTCACCTTCTTCCGGATGGAAAGGAGATTCAGCCTGGAGGCGTAGCGATCGAGCTGTGGATTGACACCCGCTTCGACATTTCCCGTAAGGGGCGCCTTTTTATCTTTTTTCAGGGTGAGGTTGAGGGCTACGTTGTCGCTGTCGGAAACGTCTTTCAGCATTTCATTTTCGGTGAAGTTATTCAGCACCTGCACTTTGTCGATGAGGTCGGACCGGAGGTTTTTGGTAAGGATGGTGTAGCCTTTCTCAAACAGGTCGTCTCCTTCGATCATCACCATTTCGATGCTCTGTCCCCGCACGCTGATCTGGCCGTTTTCCGATACTTCGATTCCGGGGATCTTTTTCAGCAGATCTTCGATGACGATTTCCGTGCCGTCGGCGAAGGCCTGCGCGTTAATGGATATGGTGTCGTTGTGCTTCTTGACCTTGATCGGCGCGCCGCTCACGACAAATTCATCCAGGGCGTAGGCCTGTTCCCGCAATTCCAGGTCGAGGTTAAGCCCGGGAGCATCGGAGGCGATGGAGAGCGGCTTTTGTACGGTGGCGTAGCCCAGCCTTCTGACTTCCAGGACGTAGGCGCCCGCCGCTTTCACCTCCACGGTAAAAGAACCGTCGGTTTCGGTTGTAGCGTAGGCGATCACCTGCTCGGCTTCGGCTTTTTTGAGAGACAAAAAAGCGTAGGGGATGGGCTGCCGGACAGAATCGCGTACAACGCCGCTGACGGTGGTTTGGCTGTGTAGTTGAAATATGCTGCCTGCCAGCATGACGGCCAGGCAGCATATTTTTACATTCAGGTTGCTCATGACCTATTTTTCATCAAATGAATAGTCGACTTCCAGTCCGGGGGTTTTGGAAACGGAGGTGATCCTGGTTACCGCGCCGCGCGGCATTTTCGATTTGAGATATTTGATGTAGCCTTCGGCCACGTTTTTTTCGATGTCGACGAACTCCTCTAAAGAGACCGACGCTCCGTTAAGGGGCGGACTGATGGTCTTTTGGATCGTGCACGGATAGGAGACGGAGGACAGGGTGAAGGCCACCTGACCTTTTTCATCCACTGCTTCGACGAGCAGTCCGGGCAACCCGTGGAGCTTCCAGGGGCCGATGGAAACCGGGATGCTGCGGTCGAACCAGGCCGTATAGGTACGCCCCCGCAGGACGCCTACGGCTTTCTGGCAATAAAAACGGCCGCCGATTTCCTTGAATTCTTCCTTTAGCGACCACCGGATATTCCGGGCTTTATCGCTGACGATAAAGGCTTGTTTCTTCCCATCGACCATGGTGATCTTTCGCTCCTGAATACGATTGTTTTGGAGGTCTGTAAACAGGGGGGTGCCGGTTTCATCCGATAGTTTCACCTTGTTGTGGATAACGAATCCATTGTCGCCGTCTTTCACTTCGGCCTTTGTGGCTTTTTTGTGGTCGTAAGATACATTCTGATACCAAGCGAGCTGGTGATCGATGTCGGCAAAGAGCACAACGGAGTCAGTTTTAGCATCCGTCGTAAGGTCAAATTGATGATGGTACTTATAGGATACGAATAAATCGGCTTCGACCTGTTGGGCCTGAACATGGCTGAGTAGCAGGGAAAGCAGGCACAGTATCGGAATTCGTTTCATGATATTTGAGTTTGAAGGTTTGAGCAATTGCAGCGCGCAACCATCCCATGCCGGGAGAGCATTGGTGGGTTACGCGCCGCACTTTTCCTGATTAAAAGTCATTGGTCCACCAGACGCCAATTTTGGTTTTGGTGCAATCCCACCAGGACAGGTCGGAGACGGTCACCTCGGATTCAATTCTGGTGCCGTCGTCGAGTTCGGTTCTGATGGTGAAGGTGCATTCGCCGGCGGCCTCATCCGGGAGTTCCAGGTCAGACTGGTCAAGGATAAGGACATCCATGACTTCGATTTCGGGAGCCGGAGCGAGCTGACCGTTGGATGCATGGCCCAGGGAGCAGCCGAATACGAGTACAAATGCGAGCATAAGATTTTTCATGACGTTGAATTTTAGGGGCCTGTGCGGTGCGCAGGCCGGGTATTGATTGAATGACAATTGAATGCTTTTTAAAAACTTGGAGAGGAGTAAGTAGCGAGTTCCCGCTTGTCCGGGAACTCGTTACACCACAGTTCGGGTGATTACTCTTTGACAGCTTTGATGGCCGTTCTCACCAGTTCTGCACAACTCATGTTGACCGTCGTTTCACTTTCGATGGTGGTCGTATTGCCGTCCGCGTCGGTGATGGTGGTCTTGGTTTTTACCGTGCAGGTTTCTTCCATGAAATTGACCGCAACGATGGTCGCATCAGCGGAGAGTTCTTCGCTCAGCAGGACTTGCTCGGCGTCGGCGATCTCCAGGTTCTGAATGGCCACATTGCCAGCGAAAGTGGCCAGGCTCAGGCTGCAGAAGAGGGCGAAAAGAAAAAACTTTTTCATGATAATGAATTAATGGTTAACGAATGTGAATGAAAATTAAATGGAAACATTTGTGCCGGATATTGCCGGTATGGGCTGTTGTTGTTTTCCGCTCACAGGTCAAATATACCGGCATAAGGTGGGGGAAGGAAGGACATGAAATCGCGAATTGGCCGGAACAGTAATGGGGTTATTTTTCAGGTAAAAATTACAAAATGATGTAAATCAGGAATTTGTATTTTTAAAAAAAGAAGCGTTAGCAATTTATCAGGTGCTATTCATTCTACTTTGTTCCATTAAAAGGACATCGGGCCACGCTGTGGCGGGAGCCCTGTTTTTTACCCGGCAGCAATCCGAATATAAAAGGCTTTCGAGATGACAACTGCCTTTTCTGAAAAGCCAGCTGTCACCCTCGTCATTTCCAAAGAGGAGAAAATAGAAGAGCGCTCTGTTTTCTAAGCACGCGGGTGGTAGGTTTTGGTTTCCAGCGCATTGATCAAAATTTCCCACAGATCTTCGTAGGGGATGATTTCTACCTCGTGGGATTGGTTGGAGATGGCCAGCGGTTCGGCTTTCAGTCGTTCGAGATATTTGGCCGTACGCCGTTCGATGCCGGCCCGGTGAAAGTTGGAGATGGGAATTTGGAGAAGCATTTTGATAAAACAATTGCTCCGGAAGTTGTCGTCCTTTTTCAGGTAGCGGGTGCAGTATTTTTCGATCGCTTCGATGCGGTCGATCGCCCGGTTGTAGTCTTTTTTCAGGATGATGAAGAGGATTTGGATGACCAGGATGGGAATATTGAGGCCTCTTTTATCTTTGGAAAACAAGGGCACACTGTTGAGGAAACGCCCCATTTTAACTTTGGAAAAGCGCTTGTCGCCGGGTTCCATCCGGATTTTGTCTGCGAAGATGAGGAAGTGCACATACATTTGGCAGATGCGCCACTTTTCCTGCAAGTGGATCGGCATTTGTTTCAGCTTGCGATTGGATAAGGCCCGTCCCAGGATGTGGTAACTCTCCTGATAGGCCCGGGAGTGAAAAGAGAGGGTCAGGTAAAGGCTGAGGTTGAGGAACCAGCCGTAGGAGCCTGGTTTTTGGAGCCGGAGGGTTTTTTCCGCAACGACCTTCCCTTCCGGGAATTGTTTTTGCTGGGTGTGACACACTAACAACTGGTGGTAAAAGGCCGAGACGGCAGATTTGTACTGGTAGGTTTTATTTTCAAAATACCGGATGGCCTGGTTACAGACCTCAGTGGTCTGCCGGTAATCGTTCACGCTCAGATATCCCATCGATCGGATGTGGAAGTCCATCAGGTAAAGGCGGGGAGAGTTGAACTTTTCCAGATAGGGTTTCAGCTGTTCGTGGTAGTGCAGCGCCTGCTGGAGGGTGTCCCGGCCGCTGGATTTGTTATTGACATGCGGGAGCATGAGTTTCAGCAGGTAGTTTCCCGCCTCAATTTCGCTGCCCAGTATCGTATTGTATTGCCGGCAGAGGTCTTGGTAATAGACCGATTGTTTTTCATCGGGTTGGTCGAATACGTAATAAGAGCGGAGGAAGAAGCTAGCCTCCAGGATGTAATCGGTAAACTCATACTCCATGGCCTTTTTGAATACCTTTTTCATGAGTTCCGATCCCAGGCCGCTGATCTTCAGGCTGGTGAGTAATTTTCCGACAGCGGCATATTTAATACAATAAGCGTAGGCTTTTTCTCTCTTGGAATACTTATCCCCCGGTTCCCAGAAAAAAAAGGTGTTGATCAGCCGGTTGCGGAGTTTGGCTTTCAGGCTCTTGTAACTGGAGTGAGACGGAGCGGCCTCATAGAAATGTTCGGCGGCCTCGTTGTCTGACGCAAACTGACCGTTGACCAAGCCCGCGTAAAACGCATTTAACTTGCTCTTTCGTTTGGCGTCAACGGTCAGCAGGTCGGCTTCTTTTAAATTGATCTCACGGGCTGCCAGCGCCAGTCGTTTGAGTTGCTCCATAGGATACCTTCGGCGTTTGGTCTGGGTCAACCGGTAGCGGAAAACCCAGAAATTATTCAGGTTGGATGGATAATTTTTCCAAATTCCGGATAATGATACGACTAAATCCTGGTTTTTAAAATTTCAAAAAACTGATAATCAATCACAAGCTGTAAAAAAGTGCGAGGATGTGCTTGAATCGGGTGCGGCCAGTTTTTCTTTTCTGTCTGTCCCACCCCTGTTCTTCTTCTCCTTTTAGGGGGGAAAGACAAGAGCGTTATTCACTAAAAGCCCATCATCATGACTACTGTAATTATCGTTATCGCGCTTTTTTTCTCCACCAGCCTGGGAACTGCTGCTGAACCGACTGCTCCGGCGACGGAGGAAGGGACTACTTCCGGGGTGGTTATCGAGGATACGATTACCGGCGTGTAGGATTGTACAAAATAATTATGCTTTCTTATTCAAAGTGGAACGGGTGGCTTTCAGTTTGCTCAAGAGCCACAGGCCGGCAAGGAGGAGAACGAGGAGGGCCATCCAGAATAGGGGGTGTCGGGTTTTATTCCAATATCCTGGCGGATCGATGGGCGTCATATCACCGATAGCGATGAGGTGTGCCCAGTACGCCGGGTGCTGATAGGCGGGACTGGCGTTCCGGAAAAAGTCCAGTTTTGCTTGTTGCAGGGCCCGGTCTTTGGCGAGGCCTTTTTTAAGGAGCTCGTAAAAGCGGGTGGCGATATCTTTGGTCGCCTGGTCGGGAGCCCCCAGAGGCTGGCGATCAGGCTGGGGCTGCCCGCGTGAAAAAAGGCTCGCGAGATGGAGCGAATGCCTTCGCCGGTGCGCAGGGGGCCGTAGCCCGTGTTGCAGGCGCTGAGCACCACCATTTTGTTGGCCGGCAGGTTCATATTATAAACATCGGCTGCATAGAGGAGATGGTCATTGGAATCGGCATTCTGAGGGGCAAAGACCAGGGCGGAGTACATGGGGTTGTAAATATCTACGACGCCGTGCATGGCCAGGTGTAAAATGGCGTAATCGGGAGATTTCCGGAGGAAGGCCTTTTTGGTAGCTTCCCAGTTGAGCAAAACTTCTCCGCCCATGAGTTGCCGGATCGCCAGCACTTCCTCATCGGAATATTCGAGCTTGCCCATAGCCCGTTGCCCCGTGTTGATGCGCTGATCGGTCAGGGTGTCGAGTGCTTTGAGGCGGGCGAGCATAGTGTCGTCGTATTCGAGGCCAAAGCCCAGGAATCCCTTCCGGGCCCAGTCGACGCGCTGGTTGTCGATGTTATCGTCGAGCAATCGGTTGGAATAGAAATAGCTGATGCTGTATTGCTCGAGGAGATAAGGCTGTCCTTCGGGAGTGGAGGGCAGCGCTTCAAAGGCGATAGAAAGGAGTTCGCCGTCGGGGATGATGACCAGCTTTTGAACGGAAGCGTCGAGCGCCGTCAGGGGTTTTTGCAGCAACCACCGGTATAATTGCGCACCGGATTGTTGCAGTCGTCGTTGCCGGGAGGAGGATGAAAAATTGCTGATTGATTTGCGGAAAGCGGTACAGGCATCTACGAAGCCGGCGGGGCGCTCCAGGGTGTGCACTTTGATGTTGCGACGGGTAATTGTAAACACGGCGATGGTGTCCGGTCCCAGAAAGTATTCGAGCAGGGCTTCTCCCTGATCCAGCTTTTCCTGTATCGATGCTACGGAAGGGGCCTGGAGGAGAGCGTATTTGAGCTGATAGTAGCGGGGATACTCCACCTCCATTCGCCGTACCAGTTCCTGGTATTTCCGGCGGGTTTGGAGGAGTGATTGCGGGAGTTGATCCGGGGATTTGCGGTTGTTGCGGCGTTCCAGCAGTTCTTTCTCAAGTTGATAAAATTGTTGCTGCAGCCGGCGTTCCAACATGATGAGGCTGTCGGGGATGCCGGAAATTTCCTGGGCCCGCAGGTTCTGGATGCCCTCCAGCAGGAGCACCGCTTTGTTTTGGGCGGCAAACTGGTAGGCCTGGTGCAGGAACGACGGGTCTTCTGTCGTTCTGTACAATTGCAGGGCAGTCAGGAGCGCTTCCTGGTAGGCTCGCAGCGCCTGCTCCTGTAAGAAGAACTTGGATTCTGCGGTTTCGTAATCCTGGCGCAACTGGCTGATGAGGGTATCCAGTATCTTGCTGCCGTTCAGCGACTGCATCAGGAGGGTTTGGCGGGCCGCCGGATCGGAAGCATTCCTTGCGGCTTCCCGCAGCAATTGAGCTTTCAGACGCAGAGGAATCAGCAAATCGGAGCGGTTGCGAATGAGGTCGTTGGCCGGGCTGGGATAGGCGGCCAGGGAAAGGCTGTCGCAAGCGGGGGCCAGCGTATGAATCGCCCGTTGCAGGAGCGCCAGTCGCTGCCGGCGGTTCAGGCGGAGAGCGCTTTCGGCCTTATACCACAGAAACCGGGCGGCTACAGGATGGTTTTCGGTGCCCAGGATACCTGGAATTTGTAGGAAGTAGGTGTTGAAGTAGGCTTCCGCTGCGTCGGGGGCTTCCAGCTGATAGCTGACCTTGATCAGGTTGGGAATGACGTTGAGTGCATTAGCTCGTTGGCCTTGCCGGAGGTTGATCTCCAGGGCTTTTTGAAAGAGGGTTTTGGCTTCCAGGTGCTGGTCTTGCTTTTGCAAAGTCAGTCCCAGGTTATTGTATAGTGCGGCAAGACGGAGGGGGTTGCGCTCGGGGACTTCTTCCAGGATGCGGCGGGCCCGCCTGAAGAGCTCGGAGGCCGTGTCGTAGTCTTGCAGGTAATAGCGGACGAGTGCTTTGCGCTCGGTGAGGTAGGCGAGATCTTCACGGGCGGAGGGGAGCTGCTTGTAATATCCTTTGGCTTCTTCCCAGCAGTGAAGCGCCTGAAAATAATCGCCCAATGATTTATGGACGATGCCCAGTTCGGTGAAATAGCGACCGAGCTGCTCTGCGCGATCCTCTTCACCGAGCTGCTCGGAGCGTTCCATGATGCGGATCGCCTCCAGGATCTTTTCCCGGGCGCCGGCCAGGGAGTAGGTGTAGCGATCGATCGCCGCACTGAGATAAAGACTGCGGGCGATATCCGGATGTTGAGCGTATTGTTTGCGTCGGATGTTCAGAGCTTCCTCTACGGCTTGTTGAGCGTCGGAAAACTGGTCCGTCATATAATAATTAACGGCCAGTTTGTGGTAGAGTAATCCGCGTAAGGAGTCGCTGTAGGTTCGGGGTCCGGCGAGAGCCTCCTGCAACAGAGTAGCCGCTCGTGTATAATCCCCATTGGTGCGGGCTTGTTCGGCTTGTTCCAACAAGCGGGTCGCCTGCTGTGCGTGGCAAGCAGCGGGGGTGATCAAAGGCAGCAGTACCAACAGGGAAAGGAAAAAGGGCGCACTTGCGTTAAAAAAAGTCATCATGGCGTATTTCTAATTCTCCGGCCTCCAAGAAACTACTTTTCCCAGGGGACTCAGGTGGCGTCAGGAAAAAAGCAGCTTGCAGGAAGAGGGTGTCCTTCCTGCAAGCTGCCGGGAAAAATGCTTGATGCTTGTTAAGGGTTGAAGTGGTTTTAAACTTTTTTCATTCCGCCGAAGGTGATCCCATGTGGATTCCGGCGAAGCGCTCCGGCCCTGTCCCCTACACGCAGTGTCGGGGAAGGGCCGGGGAGAAAACCTGCCTGCCGGTAAGGCAAGAAGCCGAAGTCCAGGTTCCACAAGGGGGCAGCTGTAGGCCAATGCAAGATAGTTTAAATCACTTTGTTGTGTGAAAACAACTTATAACACTTGGCTGCTTATTTTGAAGCTATACTTCCCCGACACTTCATGCTCGGGGAAACTGTTAAAAAATACTCCCCGTCAGTACGGATGCCTGCGTTTTTTGCTTCGTCTAGCTTCAAAATAAATAACCCAATTATTCATAACTTATTTTTTCCACAATCCTTTTTTGATGGTTAAAAATTGCGGAACCCCAATTTAATCAATGTTTTACAAATGGAATAATGCGGTTCAGTTCATCGCAGGAAATATAATACGTTCCTTTGCTCAAGTGTTGCAAATTGATTCGCACCTCGTTATATCCCGCTTCGGTGTGCAGGAATCGCGTATGTACGACCTGCCCCAAGGCATCGATGACCCGTAGTCTTGTGTTCGCCCGGCCGGCCTTGAACTCCAGGCGGATTTCATCGGCCGCCGGATTGGGGTAGAGGTGGATATCCGGTACAACAAGGGTGGAGGAAGCGGGTTGCAGAAGAGCGGCATTTGCGGAAGCGCTACATCCTTCAAGCAGCTTAGCCAGGGCCTTGGTTCCGTCGGCGATGCCGCCGTCGATGGTCTGGGAAGCCAGGGACTCTAGGGGAAGTACTCCGCTTTTAAGCGCGCAATAGACGGCCGACATGTCGGCCTCCGGCAGCGTACTGCCCAGTGCGGCCGCTATCCCGGAAACGACGGCGGTCGCGTAGGAAGTGCCGTTAGCGTAAATCCAGTAACCCCCGAGCGTTGGACAGAGGATATCCGCGCCGGGCGCCGCAAAATCTACCGTTTCCCGGCCGTAATTGCTGAAGCCGGTCAGTCCGGCGGCGCATTCAGTGGCCGCAACGCAAATTTTATTGGGCGCTTTCAAGGAAGCCGGGAGGTAAGCCTGGCTATCGTTATCGGAACTTTGGTTTCCGGCCGCGACCAGGCTTATAACGCCGGCCTGGCCGGCTGCATCGAGCGCTGTTTGCAGTAACTTTATCGTTTTTTTATCTCGGGGATTAGGGGTAAAACCCAGGCTGATGTTCAGCACTTGTACGCCCGCTGCGGCAGCCTCTTCGATGGCGCTGATCAGGTCGAACACGTTACCCTGTCCCTGGGTGTTCACGATCTTGAAGGGAATAATTTCGGCCTGCGGAATCCGCCATCTTTGCAGGACGCCGGCGATGATGCCGGCGATTTCAGTGCCGTGCCCTACGCTGTCGACCGGCAGCCGGCCGGAAGTTACGTAATTGTAACGGCCGGTATAGTTGATGGTCACATTCGGGAAGTTCCGGCTGATGATTAATTCATCAATGCCGCTGTCAATGATGCCGATCCGGACGACCGACCGGCTTTTCTCCCGGGGCGCCGCCAGATTCAGGTCTGTACAGGACGGAAAGGGGGTGTAGGTATCGAGGCCAAGGTATTCGAGTACCTCCCTGGGAGAAGCCGGCGTTTCCAGAATATAGTTTAGACCCATGCCGTCGACTTTGGCCTTGGGATCATCACCGCTGAGTATTTCGAGCAGGTTCTGGCGGGCTTTGGTTGCAATACCGTCCGGTTTATTGGAGGCCGGTAGTTCCCACAATTCAAATCCGCTGCGGCTGGTTTTGATCTTCTTGGCGTTTAGCTTGTCCTTCCAGGCCTTCAGCTTTGCTTTGTCGGTTTTGGCGCTTTGCCTAACGATTAGCTGGTTGGGATGGTAAGCGTTGGGTTGTCCGAAAAGGTTAGGGGACGTGCAAATTAACAAGAAAATCAAAAGGGTAATAATGTCGGTCGGTGTTTTTCTTTTCATTCTTTTTTGATTGTTGAGTTTGTTCTCTGCTTGAGAGTTTGTTTTTGCGGCCCTATAAGGTTACGTAGGAAGTGGTGTGACAATTTTTTTGAAAAAATGTCACACCCCGTCTATTTTACCCTTATAGCCGCAGAAAACCCGAAAACATGGCTGATTTTACCTACGTATCAGATTTTTTTTCTGCTAACCGGAATATCGACCCGGCTGAACTGTTCGGCCAGTTGCAGCAACCACTGATTTCTTATCTGCTGCGGGAAAAAAAGATCCGAAGTGCGCAAATACCAATGATCCTTTCCGATATTTATTGGCAATGGGAGGAGGAACTGTTATCCGGAAACCGAAAAAGTTTGAAAAACATGAAGCGTACCGCCTTTGTCATTGCCGATCGTTGTGCTGAGGAACTGCAGCATGAAATAGATAAAAACTTTGGATTGACCGAAGAAGAGTTCGATGTGCTTCTGCGGGCTCTTCAGAATGGTGATCAGCGCTTGTACGAACAGACCTTTCTGAACCATTTCCAGCCTTGTATGCAGTATTTGCAACGCGCTTACGGCGCCAGCCATTCAGATGCTTACGACGCCACAATGGACACCCTGCTGGTGTTTTGTAAGCGGCTGAGAGCGGGGAAAATCACCTACGGCAACCTGCGATTCCTCTTTACCCGGATTGCCGGACAGGTTTACTTTCGCAGTAAGAAGAAGCAAGGCCCTCTGCTGGATACGGAAGAGCTCCCGGAAATTACGGAGGTCATCGACACCGTGGATCCCGACGCACTGAACATCCTGAACAAAGCCTGGCAGGAGCTGTGCGACGGCTGCCGAGCGCTTCTGAAAGCCTTTTACTACGAAAATATAAACCTGAATGAATACGCATCGGCTCAGGGAAGGACGCACGCGGCCGTTCGCAAACAGAAACAGCGATGCGTAAAAAAGCTGAGCCTCCTTTTTACACAAAAACAATTATGAAATTTCCCGGTAAATGAAAGATTCCGAAAAATACACCCGGCAAAAGGTGACCGAAGAGGAAAGCGACCGGTATCTCGCTAAACTCATTCGTGCTAAGTTTTTCCAGGAACAGAAAGCCGCCTGGGCCGAAAAACTGGAACGCGATCAGAACCTGAAACGGACTCCCGGCGCGAAGCTGCTCGCGATCCGGAAAATCATCCGCTGGACGATAGCAGCGGCGGCCGTTCTATTAATTGGCGTATTGCTGTTTCCGGCCCTGAATGGCTCCGGCGATCCGATGCAGCAACTCGTAGACAATGAACTGGATATGCCCTTCCCCAACTACCTGGTGCGCAAGGGCGCGGAAGATATAGACGCCTTCCGCTTGCAAGCCGCCGAAGCGTATAACGCTGGTGATTTTCAACAGTCGGCGGCGCTGAACCTCCGCCTGCTAGAGCAAAGCGGCAACCCGCAAACGGAAGACTACTTTTTTCTCGGCCTGAGCCGGCTCTACTCCGGCCGGCCCGCGGAGGCGGTCGTGGATCTGCAGGCCGCTCAACAATTGGCCCGTGCACAAGGGCGGTTTGAACAAGAGGTCGACTGGTACCTTGCCCTGGCCCAGCTCCAAGCCGGCGATTGGCCCGCAGCCGAACAACAACTCCGGGAGATTGTACTCAACAAACAGTGGAAGCAGGCGCAAGCCGGTATACTGCTTCGTACGATCAGTGAATCCGGGCAGTAAATACACTGTGGATTGAATTTTTTCGCAGCGGCTTTTCTTTCTGTGCACCCGATCACAAATATTCTCGCTTGTTTTTTAGACTTTAATCCTGATTCCTTTACAGAAAGCCATTAGTACATGCCACGCAGCGTCAAAACCAAGAATTTCCAAAAAGCCGTACTCAGCCATGATCAACCCGTCGTCGTCGACGTCTGGGCCGACTGGTGCGGGCCCTGCCATATGCTGGCGCCGCAGTTCGAAGCGGCCGCCAAGGAACTGGAAGGCAAAGCCCGCTTCGTCAAACTGGACGCCGATAAAAACCAGAAACTGACTCGCCAATACAAGGTCATGGCCCTGCCCTCTTTGCTTTTCTTCAAGGACGGGGAGCTGGTCGACCGCACGAGCGGTGTCGTTTCCAAAAATACTATCCTGAAAAAGGTAAAGCGGCTGCTGCCCGAAGAGGAGCAGGCGGACGTGAAGACCGGGTTTAAGTGGAAGTTTTGGGAATAGGGGCTTGATGCTTGATGCTTGATGCTGGGCCTGGCTTAGCTAGCATCCAGCATTACATCCTTTCTGCAAGCTCCCTCAGTCCCTCCAGGTTCTCCTGCAACACCGGCTTAATATCCTTCCCCTCGGTATGTCCGATGATGCCGATCGTTCCCTGGAAGCCGGAATTTTCCAAGGTTCTCAGCATTTCCAACTCGCGGGTTCCCTCCCCGAGCGGCAGAATTTTGGGTCCATCCGGTTGCATGCCGTTGAGGTTGACCGTTCGGAGGTAGGGCATCATTAGCTCCAGGTTTTTTTCAAAATCCTCGATCTGCTTGTGCGCGTGGTGGAAGTTGTAGACGATGCCGACGTCGTCAGCCCCCAGCGATTCGATAATCTCGACCTGGTTGGCGGGTTCGCCCGTCCAGCCCAGGTGATTGTAGAGGGCGATGGTGCAGCCGGCATTTTGGGCTTCTTTCCGCAGTTCTCTCACCACCTTTACGGCTTTGGTCAGTCGTTCCGCTTCCGGCAATTCATCGATCACCCGGGAGTGGAAGCCGATCCAGAGCGTAGTTTGCAGATTTTCTTCCTTAATAGTGTTTAAAATCTTCCGGTTATTTTCGTCGAGCAGTTCCCCGCTGCTATCATCGATCCACAGCCAGACGGCTGCCATATCTATATCGTGCTGACGCATGGTGCGGATCTCTTCGGCGAAAGTGGGGAGGTGCTCGGCGCGCCAGTCGTAGGCATACTGCTCAAACCCCAGGTCTTGGAGCATCTGGGCCCGCGCTTCCGGGGTGCGCTCCGCTGCATCGAAGGGGACAATGCACCAGGCGAGGAGGTTGTCTTTAGTGACGTGCGATCAATAACTGTCGGGATTAGATAGGCGAGTGATTTTTTCTTTAGCCAAGGCGAAGGTTCCCGACCTTAGCAGCGCTAAGGGAGGCGGTTCTTCAACGCCGGATAAAGGAAAAAGCACTCCTAGAAAACCCGACAGTTATTGATTGCACGTCGCTTAGCGAAGAGGTCGGTGGGTTACTCCCGGTCACAGCTCAGCAGGCTGAATAGGGCAAGGAGAATCGTCCAGATGTTTAGATTTTTCAAGGTGGCCATGGTGAAACGGATTTATGGGTTGCGATGAACAGCTTTGGTGGTTAGGGATGATCACAATTTACAAAAAGCCGGGCATGTGAGGCGGCGCCTCACTTCGTGTCACTTTCCTTTTCCGGCCCTTTCTCCACCAACAACTTACTCACCTTTACGTCAAGCAGTTCCGCAATCCGGTAAAGGGTCTCCAGCTCCGGCTGTTGCACATTTCGGCACCAGCGGGAGACGGTGACTTTATTTTTATCCAATTTCCCTGCGAGCCATTTTTTGGTGCGCCCTGAAAATTACACAGAGATGCACAAAGAGAATACATCGTAGGGAAAAAAGACACTACCAAAATGTGAACTTATTCAGCACAGGATCCATTTTCGACAAAAACAGACCGATGATCTCAGCCTATCCCATGATACATGGTATACTCCGTGGGCGACATATCCATAATCCTCTTAAATTGGCGATTGAAATTAGAGACACAGCTGTAGCCGGATTCATAGCAAATCTGTGTAACGCTGAATTTGTTCTCCATCAGCAATTTACAGGCGTATCCTACTCGTATCTCATTGAGGTAGCGGGTGAAGGTTTTCCGGTGTATCCGTTTAAAAAAGCGACTGAAGGCGGAGGGATGCATACAGGCGATTTCCGCAGCATCCCGCGAGCCGATCGGATTCTTGAAGTTCTTAAGAACAAAAGCGTACACCTCGTCCAAAACGCGATTTTCCGCTTGGTTGAAAGACTGGATAAAGCCGGGAGAAGCCAAAAGAGAGCAATGCTTGTGATGAGCCAGCTTGTAGAGAATACGGACCAATTGCATTGTCTTTTCAAAGGGTTCCATATCGAACAGCGCCCGGATAGCAGCTAAAATAGAGGGCTCCGGATCCTGGAAAAAAATACCTCGACGCGCTCGTTGAAGTAACTGTTGAATAGGTTTCATTTCCGGCGCCATAACAAACTCTTTGCCCAGGAAAGCCTCGGTAAAATGCACCCCGAAGGCTTCCGCCATCAAACCGGAATCTTCTTCAAAATACTCTTCGTCATTCAGCCACATGTGTGGCACGTTCTTGCCGATTAATACTAGGTTTCCAGCTTCAAACTTTTCAATGCTATCCCCGACAAATCGTGTTCCGGTGCTTTCGACGACATAGACCAATTCCAACTCGGGATGATGATGCCAGATTTTCAGAAAATGCGGATAGCGGTTATGAACCAGATTGAAAGAATGGTTTTCAAGGGTTGATCTGTCTAATAAATGCAGTTTCATAAGCAAAGTAATTGCAGCACACCTAATAATAAACCCATCTTAGCAAAAATATATAGCCTCGGCAAAAAAAGTATCACTATTAGTTTAATTTTTGGTAGTTAGCCCCTTTTAGGTGAATTATATTTGGCCTATAGTTGCTTTTAAAAAATATTGATTAGGATTGGGTTGCCAACTGAGAAGATGGCGGGACTAAGAGTTCCTTTGCCAAAGGGGAAGTTAATGCCTTTGAAAAACTGCTGTCCGCAACCTTTTGCGTAGCCAAAAAGAGGTCAGCTGCAAAACCTGTCCAATAAAACTGGCAGCAGGTCATAGGAAGGCAAAAAAAGAATACTGCGATGTATAGATGTCCGGAAATGATTTGGAAGTGGGGAAAGGATACCCGGCACTACAGACTTCACAAGTTATTTAATCATTAAAAAAGTCTAATGCAAATGAAGAAGTTCTACTTATTGGAATCAGTCCTGCTTGTACTGAGTTTGCTGATCAGCATTGGCAGTTGGGCGCAACAGTCTCTAACCGGAACGGTGACGGATGCCGAGACGGAGGAGCCTTTAATAGGGGTTAACATTATTGTTAAGGGGACGGCCATTGGAACAGTCACCGACCTGGATGGGAACTATAGCATTGAAGTTCCGGACAACGACGCCGTACTTGTTTTCTCCTATACGGGTTATACGCCTCAGGAGGTTGAGGTAGGCGGCCGGTCCGTTATCGATGTATCGCTTACGGCCGGAACCCAACTGGATGAAATAGTTGTCGTGGGATATGGTTCGCAGAAAAGAGTTAATCTTACCGGTTCTGTCGCCACGATTGAGGGAGAGGACATGGTTAAAGTTCCCGTGGCGAATACAGGACAAGCTTTGGCGGGCCGCATACCTGGATTATATGTGAAAGAGAATACCGGTAAACCCGGTTCCGCCCCTTCCATAAATATCCGGAACTTTGGTTCGCCACTGATTATCGTGGATGGCGTGGCGCAAGACAACTACCACAATATCGACCCGAATGAAATTGAATCTTTTTCCATTTTGAAGGACGCCTCCGCCGCGATCTTCGGTTCCAGAGCCGGGAATGGAGTAATATTAATTACCACCAAACGAGGTTCGTCAGGTAAACCGAAAATCAACTTCAACAGCGCTTATTCCATGCAAACCCCCACGGCCTATCCCCGTTTTTTGAGCACATGGGATTTTGCCCGCGCCAGCAACGAAATTGCGCAATACACCCAGGAGGTAAGGGAAAGTAATGGGCAGGAATATGTCTATGAACCCTGGAATGCCATTCCTGGTTTTGAGGGGCCATACACCGAAGCGGAAATTGAACAAATGCGAAACGGGGCGCTACCCAATACCAATTGGGTCGACGTGGCTTTAAATGACTTTTCGCCCATGCAGAATCACAACATCAATGTCTCAGGAAAAGGAGAACGAGTAGGTTATTTTGTCTCCGCCGGATATACCAACCAAATCGGCCTGTACAAAAGCGGAGATGCCAACTTGAATCGTTACAACATTCGTTCTAATATAGATGTGTCTGTGGTAGACAACCTGAGTCTGGCCATGGATCTGTCGGTGAGAAACACGGATACGAAAGATGTTTATGTCAATGAAGATCAGATTTGGATGAGCCTGCGGCCTTCCATGCCTTATTACCCGGCATCGTATCCCGACCCCACTAAAATACCTTATTCCGGCTGGGATGCAAATAATGTATTGAATACCACGGATGCCGAAAAATCGGGATACAACCGGCTTAGGAGAAATTACTTAACGGGGATTCTCAGCCTTAAGTACAACTTACCCTTCGTAAAAGGGCTGACGGCCACCGCTAAAGTCAATTATGTTGGCGACAGCCAATATCGCAAAAGGTTTGGCACGCCATACACCACTTGGCAATATGATGAAGCAAATGATACTTACTTCAACCCGATCACCCAGAATCAGGATTACGACTTCCTGGACGGACGTTTTGAAAACCGTACGATTACCTATCAGGGATTACTGGAATATGATCGCTCTTTTGGCAATCACAATATAAAAGCCCTGGGCGTATACGAAGCTATTGATTACAAATCAAATGAAGTACGGGGAACGATCAGAGGATTCATATCACCGGCTATCGACCAGATCTTTGCCGGAAACAGCGAAACGCAAACCCTTTCCGGCACTGGTTACGAAGAGGGTAATATCAGTTATGCCGGCCGGTTCAGTTACAATTTCAGGGGGAAATACCTTTTTGAATCCACGCTGCGGATAGACGGTTCTTCCCGCTTCTACGAAGATGTGCGGTGGGGAACATTCCCGAGTGTCGCGCTGGGTTGGCGCCTGTCTGAAGAGGGCTTTATCAGAGATAACTTTTCCTTCTTCGATAACATTAAGCTGCGGGCTTCCTACAGCCAAACCGGCTATGACCGCAACGCGGCCGCCTATCAATACCTGACTACTTACTCTTTTTCCGGGATTTACGTGTTCGACGGCGTGTCTCAATCCGGTATTGCGACTGACGGCTTGGTCAATAGAAACGTCACCTGGGAGACGATGACCACCTACAATACAGGCGTTGATGTTTCCATGTGGAACGGCCTTTTTGGTTTCGAATTTGATTACTTCTACCGCTTGCGGGATGACATACTTGCAACCAGAACCTCCACATTGCCCAACACATTTGGCGCAAATCTGCCACAGGAAAATTTGAATTCATTAGATAATCGCGGTATTGAACTTGTGCTTAGACATTCCAACCGGGTAGGAGACTTCAATTACTCCGTATCCGGCAATTTCTCCTGGACGCGCGCAAAATATGTACAGGTTGAGGAACAGGAATACGAGGATGAAGATCTGGCGCGCCTGAATACGTTGACCGGCAGGTGGCAAAATATCCGTTTTGGATATGAAACGGATGGCCTGCTAACAGCAGAAGATCTGGTATATACCGAAGCTTCAGGCGTCAACTACGACCAGTCTTCAACGCCGAACAGCACCCTGGCGCCGGGAATGCCGAAGTATGTAGACCAAAACAACGATCGCATTATCGACTGGAGAGACCAGGTGCAAATAGGCAGAGGCAATACGCCGGAGATCATCTTTGGCTTTAATATGGATGCTTCTTTCAAGAATTTTGATCTGGGCATGTTATGGCAGGGCGCCACCGGATACGACATCGTGCTCAGCGACCACATGCGATTCCCCGTGGGCGGCGGCCAGGACGGCGGAAATATTCCCCAGTTTCTATTCGATGGAAGATGGACGCCCGAAAACCCGAATGCCCGTTTCCCGCGGTTGGCCGATAACCGTACCTACCTTTATACATCGGATATGTTCCTGTTCTCAGCGGGATACTTACGTCTGAAGAATCTTACTTTCGGTTATAGCTTGCCCAACCTTGACCGGGTGAGAGGTTTCTCGCAGGTAAGGTTCTATTTTGCCGCTTATAACCTGCTGACCTTTAATCAGCTGAACGAGTTCAACATTGATCCCGAACGGGGCGGCGGTTACAACGGCCGGTACTATCCACAGTACAAATCCTTTTCGTTTGGCGTGAATGTAACATTGCAGTAGTAATCAAAAAACAACATAAAAATGAAGAAACATATAATAATTTGCTTGATAGCGATCCTAATGATTGGCTCAGCCTGCCAGGATTTCCTTCTGGACAGGGAACCACTGGACAAAATTGCAGAATCAGCGGTTTTCGGAAGTGCGCCGCTCATTGAAGCAAATCTGACGAAGTTGTATGATGATACGCAATTCAAGTTTACCAGCGGTGGATATATCTACATCTATATTCGGGAATGGCTGCTGGGCGGAGAAGTACGTGACCGCGGTAACTGGTACGGACAAGCCAATTGGGTGGATCATTCGCTAATGGATGATACACGCGATGGGATTGTAGCTTATTGGGCCTACTCACATATCCGGAATATTAATGAGTTTATTGAAAAGCTCTCCGCGGCGGAAAATATTGACGGTATGGATGATGATCTGAAAATGAAACGGCTCGCGGAAGCACGGTTTCTAAGAGCTTTCACCTATTTCGAATTGGTAAAACGTTACGGTGGTGTTCCGCTAATTACGGAAGCACAGGAAATTCCAGAAAGCGGCGGGGACGATTCTCATTTGTACGTATCGCGAAACAGCGAAAAAGAAGTCTATGATTTTGTAGCGAGTGAGTGTGACGAAATTGCCGCGATTTTGGGCGGACCCGCTGAAATGGGACAAGGCCGTGCACATAAATATGCCGTATGGGCTTTCAAGTCAAAAGCAATGCTGTATGCAGGAAGCATCGCAAAATATGGAAAACAGCAATTAGACGGCTTGCTGGGATTCCCCGCATCCGAAGCCAATGCTTACTATGAGATGGCTTACGACGCGACCCTTAAGGTAGCGGAAGGCGGATATACTCTCTACAACAAAGAAGAGGACAAGGCTTTGAATTACCAGATGCTATTCTTGGATGAAGACAACGAGGAAGTCATCTTCAGCGTCAAATACAATGGTCTTGACAAGAAAGGACACAGTTTTTCCGCCTATGCGTGGCCGGGAGGAGATTCCAGGGTAACCTGGGGCGCCGAGGCAATGCCCTATCTCGAAGTGGCCTTGATGTATGATTATATCGATGGCCACAAAGGAACGGATGACCGGGCGGTATTGGAAAGCGACGAACTAATCGATTTCAATGAACTCTGGAAGGACAAGGACCCCCGTTTCCATGCTTCTGTCTTATATCCCGGAGCGCTCTTTGCCGGTTATCCCGTATATGCCCACGATGGGACCTACGTAAACGGAGAATATAATGCGGAGCAAACCCTGGTTGGAGAATACAACGGTTTTGACTGGTACGCCAAGTCTTCCTGGTCCCGGTTCCATAACCGGACGGGTTTTACAATCAAAAAATTCCTGAATGAACCGCGGGGTATCCAGGTAAGGGCTGGCGAAAGCGAAGTAGACTGGATCGTTTTCCGGTATGGCGAAGTGCTGCTGAACCTGGCTGAGGCTGCGTTAGAATTGAACAGGCCCGGCGAAGCTTTGGACGCGTTCAATCAAATCAGAGAACGTGCCGGAATGCCGTCGCTGGCCGCGGTTACTCTGGAAGATATTATTCATGAGCGGGACGTTGAGCTTATGTTTGAAGGACACAAATATTGGGATTATCGCCGCTGGCGTATCGCCGAGGAAAGACTGAGCGAACCTCGCGGGGCCATGAAGGTCGATTTTGACTGGGATGCCAAAAAGTACCATGTTAATGTTGTGAATTCGATTGATAGAAGAGAGCGTAGTTTTAGCGAGCAGCATTATTATATGCCAATTACGATTGGCCGGACAAGTAATAATCCAAACCTGGCGCCGGAAAATCCTGGTTACTAGTACACTGTGTACTAAATTTTTCAACATTTTGAAGGGCTCTTTTTCCCTCACTCTTCGTTCCGTGCTCGCCTTCGTAGCTTAGGCTACGAGGCTCCGCAGCGCCTCGATTGAGGAAAAAATCCCCTCTTCAAAATGCTAACTAACTTAATACACAGTGTACTAGGAGGATCTGCATGAAGAACTAACTTACTCCATTCGATTTTCCATGGAGTAAGTTGGTTTTTTATTTGAGGGTGTACTGCTCCTGAAAGAATACCACTGGTTCCCATCAAAGTCTTACTATATTGGTCACTGACAATATTACCAGGCCGTTTCCATTTCCGGCCGCGGTCGTAGATGTTGCAAGAAAACCAAACAGAGATTAGATACATGAAAGAATTTGGTCTGCTACTCAAGGTGCTCGGCTTGTTTTTACTATTGCCTTTTACCAGCCGGTCCCAAAACCAGGTCCCCTTACCCACGCAAGCACAAATCCAATGGCAAAATGCCGAACTGGCCGCCCTCATTTGCTGGGACCTCCATGCGCACGACGGCGAATTCTATGTGCAGAGCAAAGCAAGGATAACGCCAGTTGAAGACTACGATATATTTAATCCACAGAAATATGATACGGATCAATGGATCAGAACACTGAGCGAGGCGGGTTTCAAAATAGCCATGCTAACGGTAAGCCACGAAACCGGCTTTTTCTTCCACCAGAGCGACGCCACTCCTTATTGCATGAAGGCCCTGCGGTGGCGGGACGGCAAAGGAGATATACTGCGCGATTTTAAAGCTTCCTGCGAAAAATACGGCATGCTGCCGGGGGTGTATATCGGCACCCGCTGGAATGCTTTTTACGGCATCTATGATTTTAAGGTGCACGGGACCGGCCCCTTTGCCCAAAACCGTCAGCAACACTACAACTGCATGGTGGAAAAAACCGTGGAAGAGATCTCCAGCCGGTATGGAGATTGGGCCATGGTCTGGTTCGACGGCGGCGCCCACGGTCCGGAGCAGGGAGGCCCCGATGTGCTCTCCATTTTTGAAAAATACCAGCCCGACTGCCTGTTCTACCATAATCTGCAACGCGCAGATATGCGATGGGGAGGAAGCGAAACCGGTATGGTTCCGTATCCCTGCTGGGGAACGTTTCCCTATCCAGCTATCGGCGCTGGAGAATCAGCAAAAGAAGAAATTAGTGCAAATAATTTTCAGCTTTTGAAAACCGGCGACCCGGAAGGGGATTACTATATACCGGCCATGAGCGACGCCCCGCTCCGCGGCCACGGCGGACACGACTGGTTTTGGGAACCCGACCGTGGCCACATCATTCATCCGCTCGATAAACTGATGGAAATGTACTACCACTCGGTTGGTCATAACACGACGTTGATCCTGGGCGTTACCCCCAACCCCGATGGCTTGATACCGGATCCGGATGCGCATCGATTAAAGGAGTTTGGCCGGGAGGTCAAACGAAGATTTTCAAACCCCGTAGCCTCCACATCAGGAACCGGTAAGAAGATAATGCTGAAACTTCCTGAAGCGCAAGCAGTCAATCAATTCGTTTTGATGGAGGACATTGCTAAAGGAGAACGGGTGAGAAAATTTGTAGTGGAAGGTAAAACAAAAAATGGGTGGGAGACCATTTTCGAAGGGTCGTGCATTGGTCACAAATTTATTCATCGGTTTGAGGATCGAGTCGTATCGGCATTGCGGCTGAAAATCCGGGAATATGTTGATGAGCCTCGAATTAAAGCATTTAAGGCATATTCTTATTAATATCCGGGCAAAATCAACCAGCAAAACACTATATTTACATGAGAAAAAGACAGTACCTGTTAGCATTATTAATGGTGCTTTTAGCGGGAATTGCCCGCTCGCAAGAGAAGGCAGAGGTGCCTTTACCTACCGAAGTCCAGTTACAATGGCAAAATGCCGAACTGGTCGCCGTCTTCCACTATGATTTACATGTATTTGACGGGGAACAATACAATCAGCGGAAAAACAGGATCACCCCAATTGAAGATTACAATATCTTTAATCCTCAGAAACTGGACACGGACCAGTGGATAAAGGCAGCCAAAGCGGCAGGGATTAAAATCGCCATCCTGACGGCCACCCACGAAACCGGTTTCGCGCTTTATCAGAGCGATGTGAATCCCTATTGTATGAAGGCCTTGAAATACCAGGACGGCAAAGGAGATATTGTCCGCGACTTCGTCAATTCCTGCCGGAAATACGGCATTAAACCAGGTATTTATATCGGCATTCGCTGGAATTCCTTTTATGGTATTCACGATTTTAAGGTAAACGGCGACAACGCCTTTGCCGAGAACCGGCAACAGCATTACAACCGCATCTGCGAAGGTATGGTCGAAGAACTTTGTTCGAGGTACGGCGAGCTGGCTATCGTTTGGTTCGACGGCGGCGCCCACGGGCCGGAACAAGGAGGGCCGGATATATTGCCCATTTTCGAAAAGTATCAACCCAACTGCCTGTTCTACCACAGCCTTCAACGAGCGGACATGCGTTGGGGCGGCAGCGAATCAGGAACTGTTCCTTATCCCTGCTGGGGAACGTTTCCCTACCCGGTCATTGGCGCCGGCGAATCAGCAAGGGAGGCAATCCAGGCGAATAATTTTCAGCTTTTGAAAACCGGCGATCCGGAAGGAGAGTACTATATACCGGCCATGAGCGACGCCCCGCTCCGCGGCCACGGCGGGCACGATTGGTTTTGGGAACCCGACCGCGCCCACATCATTTACCCGCTCGACAAACTGGTGGAGATGTACTATAATTCGGTGGGACACAACACTTCTCTTATTCTGGGATTGACACCCGATCCCAGAGGATTACTGCCCGAACCGGATACGAGAAGGTTAAAGGAATTCGGTGAAGAGATTAAGCGAAGGTTTTCCGACCCCGTTGCGAGTACATCTGGACAAGGAGACAAGCTGATGCTGAAACTGCCCATTAGGCAAAAAGTGAATCAGGTGGTCTTGATGGAAAACATCTCAAAAGGCGAGCGGGTTAGGAAGTTTGCGCTCGAAGGAAAAACAGAAAATGGTTGGCAGACCCTATTCGACGGTTCGTGTATCGGGCACAAATTTATTCACCGGTTCGAGGCCGTGGAAGTATCCGCTGTCCGTTTAAGCATTACCGAGTCAAAAGGCGAACCTGAAATTTCCAGGTTGTCCGTATACGCTATAAAAGAGTGATGAATAATCTCGCAACCATCGATCTCTTCGTCATCGTCTTTTATCTGGTCGGTATCGTAGGCCTGGGGCTCTGGATCGTCCGTCGGCAGCGTATGAATACAGAGGCTTATTTTCTGGCAGGCCGCTCGCTACGCTGGCCGGTCATCGGCGCGGCGCTGTTTGCCTCCAACATCTCGACGGTGCATCTGGTCGGTCTCGCTGCCTCGGGTTTTGACGACGGCCTGGTCTGGGGCAATTTTGAGTGGATGGCCGTATTTGCCCTCATTGTCCTGGGGCTGGTCTTTGCTCCCTTTTATTACAATAATAAAGTAGCGACGCTCCCCGAATTCCTGGAAAAGCGATATAACTCCACGGCCCGCATCTGTCTGGCCTTTCTAGCTTTACTGGGAGCACTTTTTATGCATATTGGCGTAAGTCTGTACGCCGGCGCGGTCGTCTTTGAGCAATTCTTCGGCATCAATGTCTACATATCCATTCTGGCCATTTCCATTCTGACGGCGCTCTACACGGTGGTCGGCGGTCTACACTCGGTGGTGATTACCGAGACGATTCAGGCGTTCATCCTGGTCGGCGGCGCTATTATGCTGACAATTTTCGCTTTCCTGGCGCTGCCGGATCACGGGATCGATAGCTGGGCGGCCTTGCAAGCGGCGACCAAGCCGGAACAATTGAGCATTGTGCCGTCGGCCGACAACCCCTCGGGGCTGACCTGGCCGGCTATTCTGCTGGGGTATCCCGTACTCGGTATCTGGTACTGGTGTGCCGATCAGACGATCGTGCAGCGCGTGCTTGGCGCACAGACCCTGAAAGATGCAAAAATTGGTCCCCTCTTCGCCGGATTTATCAAGATTCTGCCCGTTTTTATCCTGGTGTTACCAGGTGTGATCGGTTATGTGTTATTCAAGGATATCATTACGGACCCCAATGACACTTTCCCGGTGCTGATTACCGAATTACTGCCCGCCGGTATGAAGGGACTTATGGCTGCGGCCCTGCTGGCGGCGCTCATGAGCACCATCGCCGCGGCGCTTAACAGTGCGGGAACATTGGTGTCTATCGACATTGTAAAGCACTATCGGCCCGGCGTTTCCGATCGCGAGCAGGTACGCATCGGCCGGATCACGGCTGTGGTGGTCATGATCATTGCGATTTCCTGGTCGCCGCTAATCGCTCGATTCGACAGTATATTTGAAGCGATCAACGTGCTGCTGACGGTCATCTCCCCACCCATCTCCGCCGTGTTTTTCTGGGGCGTATTCTGGCGAAGGGGCAACCAGCAGGGCGCCATCGCCACTTTCGGCGGCGGCTTTCTGCTGGGCCTGACCACCTTTCTCGTCGATTTCCCTATCTTCGGCGATACCAAGATTATTACCGATGGATGGGGCATTTCTTTCATGATGCAAGCCTGGTGGTTGTTTGTCGCCAGTTCGGTCATCTTTTTCGTCGCCAGCCTGATTTCGCCGCCGCCGGATTACAAGAAGATCGAAAGCGTAACGCTACGCTCACCGCTTGCCTTTCTGAATAACGAAGAGGGGCAAGGCAGGAATATTCCGCTGATCATTGCTGGTGCTTTGGCCGGGATTATGATCTTATTGTATTTGATTTTCTGAGAAAACCCAACATGATAAAATTCCAATGAACCAATGCGTCTATATTAAAAAAGGTTATTCGATCGACGTCCGCTTTCCCCTAAATGGCGGCGCCGGCTCCGATGCCGTACATCATTCGCCTATCTACGCCTACGCCGTCTGTCGTTTGGGAACGGACCGAAAAATAGATGGCATCGGACTGGCGTTCACTTTGGGCGCCGGCAACGAGCTGGTCTGCCGGGCTATCGATTACCTGTTCAAATACGTGGAAGGCCGGGAGATTAATGAGCTCATGGCTAATTTCGGAAAGGTAGCCAAAGCTATGGCCGACGATCCCAACTTCCGTTGGCTCGGCCCTCATAAAGGCGTCGTTCATCTCGCATTGGCCAGCGTAACGAATGCCTGTTTTGACCTGTGGGCCAAAGCCCGGGGCCTACCGCTTTGGAAGTTACTATTGGACCTGTCGCCGAGCGAGATGGTCAGTACTCTGGACCTCTCCTACCTCGAAGAGGTGCTGTCCTTGAAGGAGGCTACAACTATCCTGGAAGAAGCGGCACTTACCAAAGAAGAAAGAACCGGCGTGCTGACTACCGGATACCGGGGCTACGACACTTCCGTAGGCTGGTTCAACTACAGCGACGATGAAGTGGAGGAAAACGTCAGAAAGGCGATGGATCGGGGCTTCACCGCTATGAAACTCAAAGTCGGATCACCAGATAGCGAGCGGGATATCCGTCGCGCCCAACTAGTCCGTGAGATTGCCGGCGAACGGGCCACCATCATGCTGGACGCCAACCAGCAGTGGAATCTCCCGCAGGCTATTGCCGCCTGCCGGGAACTACGGGATATCGATCCATTTTGGATAGAAGAACCCACCCATCCCGACGATGTTTCGGCCCACGTGATTCTCGCCCGGGAGATCGCTCCCGTCAAACTGGCCCTGGGTGAGCACGTGCCCAACCGGGTCATCTTTAAGAACTTCCTGCAATCGGGCGCCATGCATTTCAACCAGGTAGATGCCGTCCGGGTCGGCGGGATTTCCGAATTTATCGCCGTCAGCCTGATGTCCAGAAAGTTTGGCGTGCCGGTGGTGCCACACGTTGGCGATATGGGGCAGATCCACCAACACCTGGTGCTCTTCAACCATATTGCTATCGGGCACGACGCTGTTTTTCTGGAACACATTCCACATTTGAGTCCGCATTTCAAATATCCGGCGCAAATCGTCGATGGCTATTACCAAGTCCCGCAGGAACCCGGAATGAGCGCTGACCTGCTTGAAGTATCTTAATCGCAGCATATGAATATAAAAATTTATCTTTATCCCATTCTGCTCATTGTCTTGCTTGCCTGCCGGAAAGAAAAGCCCCTGGCAGACCTGACAACATCGCCCGAAGATCTTCATTTCGATCAACTGCCGACGGTTTGGGACGAAGCCATACCACTCGGCAACGGTATGATCGGCGCCCTCCTCTGGCAGAAAGAAGGCAAACTCCGCCTGTCCCTGGACCGCGCCGACCTCTGGGATCTTCGCCCGATGGATAACCTGGACACCCCTGAATGGCGATACAGCTGGGTTTATGAACAATGGAAAAAGAACGAATACCGGCCCGTACAGGAGAAATTTGACGTTCCGTACGACCGCAGCCCCGCGCCGTCCAAGATCCCGGGGGCGGGCCTGGAGTTTGATGTCTCTGCCTTAGGGAAAATTTCTGCTGTGCATCTATATCTCGATCAGGCGGTGTGTGAAGTGGTCTGGGAAAACGGCGCCAAACTGCAAACCTTTGTGCACGCTACCGAGCCCGCCGGCTGGTTTCGTTTTGAAGGCTTGGAGACGCCCCCCGATTACGAACTCATACCGCCGGCTTACAATCTAACCGGGGCGAGTGAAGCGGAGAACCCCGTTACCGGTCAGGACCTGCGCCGGCTGGGTTATCCGGAAGGCAAAGTAGTCGCAGATCAAGGTGCACAAACGTACGATCAGGAAGGCTGGGGCGGCTTTCAGTACCAGGTGCATGTGGCTGGTCAGGAAAGCACAGAAAGCTATGAAGGGTGTTGGAGTATCAGCTCGGCTTTTCCCGGATGGGAGGAAAGACCTGTGGCCACGGCGATCGTCGCCGGCCAGTTGGAAAAGAGGATGAACTCAGCTTACGATACGCACCGGGCGTGGTGGGAAGCGTTCTGGTCCAAATCCAGTGTTTCCGTACCAGATGATATAATCCAGAAACAATGGCGCCTCGAACAATACAAATTCGGTTCTGCCGCTCGCGCCGATGCGCCGCCTATCTCCCTGCAGGCCGTCTGGACGGCTGACAACGGCAAGCTGCCGCCCTGGAAAGGCGATTTTCACCACGACCTCAACACCCAGCTGAGCTACTGGCCTTCTTACAGCGGCAACCACCTCGAAGAAGAAGTGGGGTTTATCAACTGGCTGTGGAAAAACCGGGATACTTTCCGTCAGTACACCCGCGACTATTTCGAAGCGGAGGGGCTGAACGTACCGGGCGTCACCACTTTGACAGGCGACCCGATGGGCGGTTGGATACAGTATGCGTTTGGCCCGACCGTATCGGCCTGGCTGGGCCAGCACTTCTACTGGCACTGGCGGTATTCTATGGACCGGCAATTCCTGAAAGAAAAGGCTTATCCCTGGATCAGGGAGGTGGCGACTTTCCTGGAAGATGTTTCCGTGAGGGATAATGATGGTTTAAAAAAGCTTCCGATCAGCTCCAGCCCGGAAGTTCACAACAACAGCCGGGAGGCCTGGTTTGGCCGGACCACCAATTTCGACCTGGCCCTCATCCGCTGGACTTACCAAAAAGCGGCGGAACTGGCCCGTGAACTCGGCCGGGAAGACGAAGCGAAAGTCTGGGAAGAACACCTGTCTGAATGGCCGGAACTTGCCGTTGACGATACCACCGGCCTGATGATCGCCCCCGGCAAACCCTGGGGGGAGTCCCATCGCCACCTCTCCCACCTGATGGCCTGGCACCCCCTGGGGTTGATCGACTTTTCGAAGGGCGAAGAGGACCAACAGATCATTCGGAAAACCCTCGCCAATTTGAAAGCAGTGGGAACACAACAATGGGTCGGCTACTCCTTCAGCTGGCTGGCCAACCTGCAGGCCCGGGCTTTCGACGGCGAAGAAGCCGCGGAAACACTGCGCATCTTCGCGACTAGTTTCTGCCTGCCGAACAGCTTCCACGTCAACGGCGATCAGTCGGGCAAAGGCTATACCAACGCCACCTACCGGCCCTTTACCCTGGAAGGTAACTTCGCCTTTGCCGCCGGCCTGCAGGAAATGCTGATCCAGAGTCATACCGGCGTGGTGCATGTTTTTCCAGCGATTCCAGACAATTGGGAGCATGTCAGCTTCGATCAGTTGCGTGCGCAGGGGGCTTTCCTGGTTTCTGCTAAGAAAGAAAAGAGTGAGGTCACGAATGTGAAGGTGGAGTCTACGGCGGGCGGTGTGCTCCAATTGAAGCATCCCTTTACTGATGGGAACTTTACCTGTTCGCACGATTTTGAGCTAGGGGAGGAGAATGTACTGGTCATTACAACGGCTCCCGGAGATACTGTGGTGTTAACTCAGCGGTAATATGAGTCATCCCGAATTTTGGTCTATACATCTGATGTGGGGGGGTGCCGACGCTGCGCGCGGCTATCTGAGGGGATCTGGGTGCTACTGCACCCGGATAGGTGGGGACTCGGCTATCGCCTCGCTGAAGGGAGCCGCGCTAACAGTTGGAATGATAATAACTAAAACACCTCAGCGCCTGTTAGCGAAGTGGATGAGACCCCGCCGTGAGACCGATAAGCCGAACCCTTTCAGGCAGCCGCCCGTCAGGGCCGGTAACCTCCACACTTAGCTTTTTCAGAAAAATTCGGGATGACTCATGCATGGAGGTTTCATCGGTTCACCCGGTCAGGAAGTTTCGATCCGGGCAGGCATAATAATCTTTTAAAAAGTTCCCAGGTGGGCTTCAATTAGAGCTTGTTGGGAGTTTGCTTTTGATACTGAAAATGACGAGATTTGAGTTCTCACGAAGCCATTTTTGAGCCTCATAGCAACACGAGGCGTGGGATTCAAGGGGCCCACGCCGAAGTCGGGGCGAAAAAATGGCAAAGTGAGGTTCCATAGATGGTCATTTGCAGGCCGAAGGGTAAATTCCAACAAGCTCTTAAACCCTGTAACATGAATAAAACGACATTTTTTTCCCTTGTTATTATCTTCATTTCTCTCCAAATGGGTAAAGCACAGAGCGATATTCCAGCCGCCCAGTCTCCCCCCAACATCGTCTTCTTCTTCGTAGACGACATGGGCTGGCAGGACACCTCCTTACCCTTCCATACCGATACGACTCGCCTCAACCGGCAGTACTACACCCCAAACATGGAGCAGCTGGCGCAGGAAGGGGTGAAATTCACCCAGGCCTACGCCTATGCCGTCTGTTCTCCCTCCCGCGTTAGCCTGATGACCGGCATGAACGCCGCCCGCCATCGGGTCACCAACTGGACGCTGCGCAAGGATCAGGCCCCGGATCAGCCGAATGAAAAAGTTCAGGCGCCGGAATGGAATGTCAACGGTCTGAGCGCCGTGCCGGATCAGGAACGTGCTATTTATACCGAAACGCTACCCCAACTGCTAAAAAAAGCCGGCTACCGGACTATCCATGTCGGCAAAGCGCACTTCGGCGCCCAGGGAACTTCCGGAGAAGATCCGCTGAACCTGGGCTTTGACATCAACATAGCCGGACACGCCGCGGGCGCCCCGGGCAGCTACTGGGGCCAATACAACTACAGCTCCGACTGGCGGTCGCCCAGCAACCATATCTGGGACGTGCCGGACCTGGAGAAATACCACGGCACGGATACGTACCTGACCGAGGCGTTGACGATCGAGGCCAATGCGGCCATTAGCCAGGCAGTGAAAGAAGAGAAACCGTTTTACCTCTACATGTCGCACTACGCCATTCACGCGCCCTGGGAAAAGGACGAGCGGTTCTATCAAAAATACATCGACGCCGGCCTGAGTGAATTCGACGCGGTTTATGCCTCCATGCTGGAGGGTATGGACAAATCGCTGGGGGACATCAGAGCCCACCTCCGGGAACTGGGAGTGGCAGATAATACGATCATTATCTTTATGTCCGACAACGGAGCGCCCAAGCAGGCGGCCCGTAACCGGCCCCTTCGCGGGCACAAACTCACCCCTTACGAAGGTGGAACCCGCGTGCCGATGATCGCCAAATGGCCGGGCGTAACGAAAGCCGGAACTACCGTTGACGATTACCTGATGATCGACGATATCTTTCCCACCTTTCTGGAAATGGCAGGCCTGCCCGAAGAAGCGGCAAAAAGCCCCGACGGGATCAGCTTCGTGCCGTTACTAACGGAAAAGGGAGCGTACCCAGCCGATCGTCCACTCTACTGGCATTATCCCAATACCTACGATCAGCCGCCGTACAGTTCCATCCGGAAGGGTGACTGGAAACTGATCTATCACCATGCCGACCGGAAACTGGAGTTGTTCAACCTCCAAGAAGACATCAGTGAGGAAAAGAACTTGTTGGCCGCACATAAGCCCATAGCCAAAGAACTGACGACATTATTGTCCCGTTACCTCGTAGAAGCGGAGGCCCAGATGCCGTTGGACAAGATTTCCGGCAAACGGGTGGAATATCCTATCGAGGCCTTTTCGAATCTGCCTGAAAAAGAATAGAAGCTCCTTTGGGAAGGCAATTATGAATAAGCGCAACAAAGATGCAAACAAAAAACTTTAGCCTACCCCAAAACAAACGCCCCATCGCTATCATCGGCGCCGGCGGCATCGTCAAAGACGCCCACCTGCCTGCTTACCGGAAGGCCGGCTTTGAAGTAAGGGCTCTCTATGACCTGGATTATCCCAAGGCGGCAAAGCTCGCTGGTGATTTTGGCATTCCTACTGTTTGTAAAGAACTGAGTGAACTGATCGCCGAGGCCGAGGCTCACGCCTGCGTCTACGACATGGCCCTGCCCGCCTCCGCTATTCTTTCCGTACTACCTCATCTTCCGGATGGCTCGGGCGTACTCATCCAGAAGCCGATGGGCGAGAATCTGGAACAGGCTAGGGCGATTCTGGACCTCTGCCGGAAGAAGAAGCTGACCGCCGGCATCAATTTTCAGCTTCGGCACGTCCCGTATATTACGATGGCTAAAGAGATCATCGACCGAGGACAAATCGGCGACCTGCACGATGTCGACGTGCGCATGAATGTATTTACGCCCTGGCATCTCTGGGATTTTCTATACAATTTGCCCCGGGTTGAAATCCTGTACCACAGCATTCACTACATCGATATGATCCGGTACTTTCTGGGCGAGCCGCGGCGGGTACTCGCCAAAACGACCAAACACCCTAAGGTGAAGACCCTGGCCTCCACCCGATCGGCCATCATTCTGGACTACGGCGATCTGATCCGGGCCAATATCAATACCAATCACGGCCATGAATTCGGATTGAAACACCAGGAGTCCTATTTCAAGTTCGAAGGCACGGAAGGCGCCATAAAAATCCGCGTCGGTGTTAACCTGAATTATCCTCAGGGGATGCCGGATAAGTTCGAATTCATCTCGTTGCAGAATGATGAAGGCTGGCGGGAAGTTCCGATAGCCGGATCATGGTTCCCGGACGCCTTCATCGGCCCGATGGCCGGACTTATGCAGAAAGTGGAAAATCCGGACTGTGAATTTGTCAATGCTGTCGAGGATGCCGTGCGAACTATGGAGGTGGTGGAAATGTGTTACCAGTCCAGTGAAGGTAGTTGAGAGAGGCTTAGCTATAAACGACGAATTAATCTATCCTGCCGATGGAAGCTGGAGACCTGACCAGGAAACAAGTCCGGGTGATTGAGATCTACTTAGTCCATCAGGAACTATGTCCTTTTAGTCCCAAGTCTCGATCTTTCGGGGCTACTCTTCGTTGGGGAATCCCTCATTTAGCTTGGGCTAAAATCGGGATTCCCCGCCTCGATTAGCCCCGAAATCTCTTCGACTTAAACCAAAGAGACATAATTCCTGATGAACTGGATTACTGGCATACACATATCAAACCGCTGGAGGATGAGCACCGGGTGGTGCAGTTTGAGCACATTATCAGTGAAGTGGCATTGGAACTGTATGGCCCAAGAGTGGCTTTTGAACTGGTGCTTCGGTTTTTGGTGGAGGATGTGAAGGAGTCCGCGTCGGTAAGGGATTGTTGAAACCCGCAATACTCTAGTTGTCAGTTAAGATTTTTCCGGTTATGGTCAAAACACGAGCACGTTCGTTCCGCTTCGGCGCTATTCAGAGAAACTGGCCGGTATCGATAAAGAGGACTTTCTGAAGTATGTCAGCAATGCATTTCCAGGAGAGTTGGAAAAACTGGAGGTGCTGCCGGAGTGGTTAATGGAAAAAATTGGGCAGGTATCATTTCAAAACGAACAGGACTAATTCCGCAGTGAGGGCGCCGCGGGAAGCGGCACCCTCACATGGCCCGCGGGGAAGTGAGGCGGCGCCTTCCCGGCGCCTCCTCACTTCGTGTCACTTTTCTCTTCCTCCCCCTCCACCAACAACTTACTCACCTTTACGCCAAGCAGTTCCGCAATCCGGTACAGCGTCTCCAGGTCCGGCTATTGTACGTTCCGGCACCAGCGGGAGACGTTGACTTCATTTTTTCCTAATTTCCCTGCGAGCCATTTGCAAACTTCCTTTTCTGCTTCAGGTCGAAGGAAAGGCGGTTGAAATAAGCCTTAAATGCCGGCTTGGACTGCCGATTTTTGACCACTTGTTTAGAGGAGCGCATGTAAATAATCTGCCGTTTGTTTCAGGCCATTTTTACGCAGGGCATCCAAAACCTCATATTCGTCCAGATCGGGGTTTCTACGATTTATTACCAGCCTTCTAAAAGCTTCGACGGCGGTATCGGGATTTAAATCGATGATATCCGTTAAAAAATCATCGGCACTTTTGGCGGATAACCCAAAAGAATCCAGGATTTCTTTAGGGAAGTCCTTGAGATTGTTCGTTACTATAATATTAGCATTAGTCTTGATCGCGGCAGCGAGAACGTGACGGTCTTTTAGATCAGGTAAATCAAGGGATTTGATAAGTCCTTCGTAGTTATTTACCAGCGCATCTGGGAATGCTTTATTCGCTTTTTCCACTCTTTTGGCTATTTCCTCTTCCGGTACTTCCTTGCGCCTCATTACTTCGATCCATTCATCGAAAATGTGAATACTCCACTTAGGAGTATATAATTCGAAGTGCGCAAACCAGAAAAGCAAATCACGAATCTCAATGGGATACATGACATTCGTGTCCAGGACGCAAGTGAATTTAACACTATGAATCATAGAGCCCCGATTCTTCGTCCTCTTTCATAATTTCAATGAGCAGCGCTTCTCTTTCCGCTCTCTTCTTTTTCTTGTAGTCCATCACATCTTCAAACTTCACCCTTCGATGCCTACCCACTTTTGTAAACGGTATTTTGCCGGATTCAAGCAGTTTAACCAGGTGGGGCCTTGAGCATCCAAGCAATTCGGCAGCAGCTTGCGTTGTCATTTCGGTAGCAATCGGAACGATGGAGATAGGTTTACCCTGGCTGGTTGCCTTTAAAATCTTTGCTAAAAGTTTCAATGCTTTTAAGGGAACCCGGATTTTCTCGTGGGTTTCTTCTATTTCAATTTCGGGGTTTTTACTCTCTAATTTTTCAAGTGTGGCGCTCAAAGCCTGGTACGATTCCATCGCCGCCTCTTGTTCTTGCTTTGAAGGTCTCTTTATGTTTTCTAAGTTATTCATAATTGTCTTGTTTGAAAAAGGACTTTCATAAAGATAAACGAAATAAACGAAACGAAGTTGCTTTAGAGAGTTTGTCTTTATAGAAAAATTTGACAGCTTGAATTCCATAATAAGCTGGGATTGGATTCAAATGTCAGGAATTCCGTTATGATGAAGCGGAGCGAACCATTTTCCTGCGGGTAGAATTAGATCCCGAGAAACTGGCCGGTATCGATAAAGAGGACTTTCTGAAGTATGTCAGTCATGCATTCATAGGAGAGTTGGAAAAACTGGAGGTGCTGCCGGAGCAGTTAATGGAAAAAATCGGGCAGGTATTATTTCAAAACGAACAGGACTAATTCCGCAGTGAGGGCGCCGCGGGGAGCGGCACCCTCACATGGCCTGCGGGGAAGTGAGGCGGCGCCTTCCCGGCGCCTCCTCACTTCGCGTCACTTTCCTTTTCCGGCCCATCCTCCACCAACAACTTACTCACCTTTACGTCAAGCAGTTCCGCAATCCGGTAAAGGGTCTCCAGGTCCGGCTGTTGCACATTCCGGCACCAGCGGGATACGGTGACTTCATTCTTCCCACTTGAATTAATGCCCGGCTTTCCCTATTTTTATATTCGATGATGACAAAAGAGACTAAAATACCGCTCAAAAAATACCACTTCACCGTCGAGGAATATCACCGGATGGGAGAAGCTGGCATTATTGCCACCGGCCGCCGGGTGGAGCTGATCCGTGGAGAAATTATTGAAATGAGCCCGATCAACAGCCTTCATGCAGGTACCGTAAAACTGCTAAACAGATTGTTAAGCCCGCTTTTAGGGGAGGATTATATCGTCAGTGTACAAGACCCTGTAGAGTTAGATCGTTATTCTGAGCCGGAACCCGACCTGGCCATCTTAAAATATCGCAAAGATCTCTACACCCAATCTCATCCGAAACCTTCCGATGTGCTCCTCATCATCGAAGTAGCGGATTCCTCTCTGGAGAAAGACCGGCAAATAAAACTGCCGCTCTACGCTGCTGCCGGCATCGAAGAGGCATGGACCATTAACCTTCAGGACCAACAAATCGAAGTAAATACTGAACCTACCGCAAAAGGATACTCCAATAAACATATTTACCGAAAGGGGGATATCATAACGCATAGCCTGATCGGTAAACTTGAGGTTGATAGGGTGCTGATCACAGAGGGGGTGGAGTGAGGGGGTACTTGACCGACTTGGGGCTATTCCCCATCCCGCAACAACTCCATAAGCTCCTCCGCCGATGATTTATTGATATATAGGTGGTGCCTACCAGCCATTTGATCAGTTAAAAATTCATTTTTTCGCAGTTCTTCCAGGTATCTGGCTGCCGTCCGGCGATGAACCCCCAGTTTTTCGGCCAAGGTGGTAGGGGTAACGATAGGATAGGAAAACAGGATATCTACCAAGTCTGCTGAATAAATTTTCGGTTGTTTTTCTCTTAATTTTTCTTTCACTTCATTGTATAGTTCCATTACGGAGTATAGCGTTTCTTTGGTAGCTCTGGCTTGTTCATAGAATCCCTGGAGCATATATCGGATGAATGGAATCCATGCATTTGAGATTGAGACTTCTTGTAGCAGCCGATAGTACTCACTTCGGTGTCTGTTGATATAACCGCTGATGTTTATCCGGGAATAATTGCATTTGCAAGGCCTTGACTACCGTTGTGTGTATGTTTTCAATATTTGAACTTGCCACCGCCTCCCGCAAGATAGCCGGGGACATGAGTAGCATAGGGTTTGGCAATGCATGCGCAAAACCTTTCAATTCTGCTAATTCCGTTCTGGCCTGCAGTAGAAGTCGACTGAAATTCGCCTCTTTTTCATTAAAATCTGGAGGCAGTAAAGGTAGTGTGAATGGGATGTCTGGTTGAAAAGTCATGTTACATATTGTCACACGTTAGCTTCCATCTGTTACAAAATTCGATAAAATGTAACATATAAGCAAGTTCCGGCAAATGCAACTAACCAATTTTTTTTGAATTTTAAAAGATCAGCTTGGTTGCTAAAAAATGGCTGGGCTTACTTGCCGATACAAAAATTACTTTTTATTGATTATCAGGTATTTATGTTTTTAAGGGTACAAAAGGGGTACATCTTTTCCGAAAACAAGATGCTTTCGGGCTATTTTAAAGTTTCCGTTTCTTCCTCTTGCTCCTCCCACTGCGCCGCAAAATAATCCTGAATCAAGCGGTGCCGGAAACGCCAGGTGGCACCGTCGGATTCTAAAATATGGTTTTCTGTCATTTGATTTAGGAAATCCACCAGCCGGAGTGGGAGCAATCTTTTCCGGTAAAGCTGATACCTAAGCAGCCAGTGTTGAAGAATGGAAAAATGAAGCGACTTCATGGAACCGATGAAACGTTGATAGGGGGTATTTATTTGAATGAGATAATCATGCTTTCTTTTCATAATATGGAAAAGTCCACTGATCAAGGCGTAAGCCGATCCAAAAATTAGTCCGAACCCCAATCCAACGACTATTCCTCCATCTGACGCGAAAATTGATCCAAAAAGAATTACGACAACTAATGTTAAGACAATATTTTCTTGAGCGGCACTTAGGAAGTTCCTTAACGACAACTGAACATTATCTTTTGTCTTGATATGATTTACTTCCCCCAATTCTTAAACCAGAGAAGCTGAATATTTAGTTGGAATAAAA
>CAZWDL010000010.1:0-90552 GCA_964632995.1 uncultured Saprospiraceae bacterium | reverse complement strand
CTAAAGAAAAAATCACTTGCCTATCTAAACCCGACACTTATTAATCGCCCGTCGCTAAAGGAAAAGCTCAGGGCAAAATCGGAAGTGTTCAATACTTGCTGAACCGGAAAGTTTGCCGTCCATGTGGAAGTTCCAGTTCCAGGAAGTAGTTTCCGGCCGGCAAGTCATGGATATCGACCCGGGGTTGAGTTTCGCCGGCAGCCACTTGTTGTATTTTCCAGACTCGTCCGTCAGGGCCCGTGACCAGAAGCTGTGCAGCCTTTTTCAGCGCTGCTCCGAGTTGTAAGGTGATCCGGTCTTTCGCCGGGACAGGGTATAATAAGGCTTCAATGCTGTTTTCCGGAATGACTACGCTAACGATATCCGAATAATTGACGGAGCCGTCAAAATCTACCTGCCGCAGCCGGTAGTAATTGAGGTGAGGCGCCGGCGATTCATCTTTTAGTTGATACCGCCGGGGCTGGGAAGTGCTGCCCTGTCCCTGCACGCGGCCGATTTCCCGGAAACTTTCGGCGTCGGTACTGCGTTCGACGGCCATATAGTCGTTGTTGAGCTCGGAGGCGGTGCTCCATTGGATCAGCACGTGGTCTTTTTGCCAGGCTGCACTGAAAGCGGTGAGCTCAATGGGAAGGGCGATTTCGAATTGGGTAGTCAAATCCAGGGGTGGCTCGTTTTGTTTGGAGGTTTCCCAATTGTTTTGGTCGTTGAGCGTTGCCAGGATCTCAGCAGGCGTCCCGGAAAGCGCCGGCAAATTGAAGATTGCATTCCTTGGATTGGCTGGATTGGTATCATCGAAAGCAAGAGCGAAAGCGCCGGATTCGAGATCGAGCGGAAGGTGGGACTTTTTAACTGTATTGATTTGAGCGGTATTGGGATCCCATTTTCCCGCCATATGGATAGCGGCAAGTAAACTTGGATCGTCAATCGTGCTCTGGAACGCGAACAATTGATCGCCCTGGTCATTTAGATCAATCCCGTCGCCTAGAGTAACGATAGTTCCCGGCGACAGGCCGGAGTCGAGGTTGAGGGCGCTTACGCTTGCTGTTTCCAGGTCGACAATCAAAATGGTGCCGGCAGGAAGCGAAGTATTGGCCTGCCATGCAATCTGGTCTTCACCAGTTATGGCAAAACCTCCTTCCCTATTATTCCAACCCCGATCGGAAAAGCGGATTTCAGTCTCGGCTTCAACATCGGTGAGGAGGATGAAGGAGAATCCATCCATATCAACCTGATTATTATCAACTTTAGCAACAGAGGTGTAACCGGTGAAGGCGATTTCTCCTTTGGAGAGCGTTGTGCCTTGGCTAAAGCCCATCAGCATAGCAATACTCCCCCACACAAAGGTGAGTAGTAGTTTTCTCATAATATGTTCATTTATCAATTAAAGCTGCGCTGTTGACCCTTCATCAACGGCACGGTTCGCTTTCCCTTTATACTATCGTAATGTTCCCTTCTTAAGTTGAAATGTGGGCTTGTTTTTCGGCAGGAATATTCAGTTTTGCCGGGGTTTTAGGCTGCGGAGCCCATTTTCATCCTAAATATAAGATATTTTGTATTCATAGTCCACCCCTTTAATTCTTTTCTTGTAGTGCGCTGTTGCGTTTTTGTGTCCAGGTACTAACTGTGAAACTGTGTACGCTCTACCGCGTTCCTGCAAAAATCTCCGAAGCAAAGAGCAGGTAGAAGAGCAGCAGCAGGGCTCCCTCCCAGCGGGTAATTTTCCGGTTGTTGGCCATGACGCCGAACAGGATGGTCATCACGACCATGAGGGGCAAGTAAAATTCGAGGATGGTTTTCGGAACGGCGATTTTTCCCACGAAAGAGGGGATGCTTATAACGATGTAGGTGTTGAAGATATTGGAGCCCAGTACATTGCCTACCGCGATGGACGATTTGCCCTTTTGGGCAGCGGTAAGGCTGACGATCACCTCCGGCAGCGAGGTGCCGATGGCAACGGCTGAAAGCGCAATCACCCCGGGATCTATCCCGGCGATAGCGGACAGGCGGCGAATGGCGAGGATGGTATAATCGGAAGCCAGCCAGACCAGCACGCCGCCGAGCAATAACATAAAATAGGTTCGCCAGTTGGGCCTGGTCTCGATCATAGAGCCCTTTTCGTCCGATTTTATCGAATAAGCGAGAAAAATGGCGATGCCGCCCAGGAATAGCAGGCCTTCAAACAAGGAAATATTCAGATCGCGCAGCACGAACCACAGCATAAAAGCGGATCCCCAGAGGTAGGGGATATCGATGTGCCAGATATTGTACTCCAGGTCAATCTTCCCGACAAAGACGGCTACCAGACCGAGTACCAGGGCAATGTTGGTGATATTGGACCCAATGACGGTGCCCACGACGATTTCCGACTCTCCCCCCAGCACCGCCGCGATAGAAGTAGCCAGCTCGGGCAGGGAAGTTCCGAATGCAACGATCGTTACGCCGATAATGAAAGGAGAAATCCCCGCGGATAACCCGATTTGCTCGGCCGAATCGATGAACCAGTCAGAGGCCTTCAAAAGCACTGCCAGGCTGATAATGAACAACCCTATATTGAGTAAAATATCCATACCTTCGCAATTACCGAAATACAAAAGCCCCGTGGTTTAAAGTACCCGGGGCCGGCATCAGGCGCCAAAATAAGCTTTTTTATCGGATTCCCGGTTTGATTTTCTTTTCGGAGGAGCTGCGAAAAGATAGGTAAGACTATACCAAAATTTCTTACTTTTGCCCTTGATGAAGAAAAGAAGAAGGACTATGGCTTTTTAGGCGCGACATTTTTATTTTCAATCCTTAAAACCATCGGCTTTCCAGGATAGTTATTTTACAAAATACCTTTTCCAAGAAGCCGGGGGTTAGCCTTTGCCGGAATAAATGGAGGAAAAACATGCCATTGGATCAGATCGATGTAGATAAAATAGAGGAGCAGAAGGAAGCACCCAAGGAGATGACCTTTCTGGAACACCTGGAGGAATTGCGCTGGCATATTATCAGGTCACTGGCGGTTATCGTTACGATTGGTATTGTGTTGTTCATCTTTCAGGACTGGCTCTTCGACAAAGTGATCTTTGCACCCACCTATGAAGACTTTCTTTCCTACCGGGCCTTTTGCGGGCTCTCAGAATTGTTGATGCTGGGCGATATTATGTGCCTGGAGCCGCCGGTATTCCGCAAGCAGGCGATTGGTTTCGGGGAGGCGTTCATCACCAGTATCAAAGTATCATTCATCACCGGCTTTATCGCTTCTTTCCCTTATATTTTCTGGGAATTCTGGACCTTCATCAAACCGGGACTCTATTCCAAGGAGCGACAAACGGCCCGTGGTGCAGTTTTTGTTTGTTCTTTCTTGTTTATGCTGGGGGTTTCCTTCGGATACTTTATCATTTCCCCCTTTGCCGTTAAGTTTTTGGCAGGGTATACCATTCCCGGCGTCGAGAATGTCCCGACCTTGTCCTCCCTGATCAATTACATGATCATGTTTACCGCCCCGGCAGGCTTGATTTTCGAACTGCCGGTGGTGGTGTATTTCCTGTCCCGCATCGGACTGGTAACGCCGGATGACCTGCGCAAATACCGCCGCCATTCCATCATCGGCATTCTGATGCTGTCTGCCATGCTGACGCCCCCGGATGTGGTCACGCAGTTCCTCATCGGCATTCCGCTGTTCATCCTCTATGAGATTAGCATCCTGGTCTCGGCGCGGGTCGTGCGGGAAGAAGCAGCAAAAGAAGCGGAAAGAGAGAGAGAATTGAGGAAAAATGAATGAGCCCCGGGGCCGTAAACAACCCGGGAAGCGCTTTTTTAGAGGGCGGGCTGCGCTCTCGTAAAAACAGAAGGAAATTTCATGCATCGCATATCGACTAACCTGACGCTTTTTTTAAAAATATTTATTCCCACTTTCTGGATCGTTCTGTTCGGGGCCGTTACCCTGGCCGTTTTCCTGACGGATTACGGATATGTCGGCAATATGCCGCGCACCACTTTTCAGCTCATAGTTCTCCTTTTCTATCTGAGTGGACTGGCCATGTTCTATTTCACCCTGCTTGACCTGAAGCGGGTGGAAATGGACAACAGCTTCGTCTATGTTACGAATTACTTCAAAACCTACCGCTATCCTTTCCACAATGTGGAACGCATCGAGGTCAGTAAATTCCTGTTTTTTAGCACGGCCAACCTCTACCTGATCGAACCCGGAAACTTTGGCCGCCGCATCCTCTTCGTACCCAGCCTTTTCCGCCTGCGCGACTTCCTGGAGAGCCATCCGCAAATCCGGGAATCCCTGGAAGTGAACGGACTTTAGGGAAGTCGGAATTCGGAATTCGGAAGTCGGAAGTCGGAAGAATTGCCTTCCCAATTTTCAATTCGCCTCATTTCGTTCGCAGGCGCACCACCGGGCAGATCATCTCCTCCAGGGAGATGCCGCCGTGCTGGAAGGTATCCTTGTAGTAGTTGTTGTAGTAATTGTAGTTATTCGGATAGAGGAAAAATTTATCTTCTTTGGCAAAAATGAACGTTGAGCTGACATTCGGTCGCGGTAAGAGGGCCTTTTCCGGATCGCGCACCTCGAGGATGTCGCGGCGTTCGTACTGCAGGTTCCTACCAACTTTGTAGCGCAGGTTGGTCGTCGTTTCTCGGTCGCCGACCACTCTGGAGGGCGTATTGACGCGGATGGTGCCGTGGTCGGTAGTGACGATCAGGTTGACGTCGCGTTCGGCTACTTTTTGCAGAGCGATCCACAGCGGAGAATTCTGGAACCACGAACGCGTCAGGGAACGGTAGGCTTTTTCATCGCCGGCCAGTTCCTTGAGCACCTCCATCTCGGTGCGGGCATGCGAGAGCATGTCGATGAAGTTGTATACGATCACCGTGAAGTCATTCTGCAGGTAATTCATGATATTGTCCTGCACCTGCTTTGCATGGCCTACATTGGTCACTTTGACGTAATCGTGCCGAATGGGCTTGCGGAAGGTACGCTTGACCTGCTCGGCCAGGAAATCGTCTTCGTGGAGGTTTTTGCCTCCCTCCTCGTTGTCATTTTTCCACCAGTTGGGAAAGTGCCTTTCTATTTCAGAAGGCATCATGCCGGCGAAGATGGCATTGCGGCTGTATTGGGTGGAAGTAGGCAGGATGCTGTAAAAATAATCTTCTTCTTCAATACGGAACAGCTCCGATATGATCGGCTCGATGACGCGCCACTGATCATAGCGGAGGTTGTCGAGTAACAGCATGATGGTGGGAACTTCCTCCGTCACATGCGGGAAGATCTTGCTGCGCATTAAATTGTTGGACATCACCGGCCCGTCGCCATCGCGGACCCAGTGCAGGTAATTGTTTACAATGTATTTGGAAAACTCCGTATTGGCCTCACTCTTCTGCATAGAGAGAATATCCGCCATTCCGACGGAGTGAGAATGATCAATCTTGATTTCCCAGTTGACGATTTTACGGTACACATCCACCCATTCTTCGTGATCGAGTCCGCTGTTGATGCGCATGAAAATCTGCCGGAACTCCTGCTGGTAATCAGAGGAGGTTTTCTCGCGGACAAGGCGCTTGTTATCGATAATTTTTTTCAGCGTAAGCAAAATCTGATTGGGATTAACCGGTTTGATCAGATAGTCCGCGATCTCGGCGCCGATTGCTTCTTCCATCACATTTTCCGCCTCGTTCTTAGTGATCATCACTACGGGCAGGTTGGGGTAGGATTCTTTGATCTGGGAAAGGGTTTCCAGTCCGGTGATACCGGGCATGCTTTCGTCCAGAAAAACGACGTCGATATCGTTGTTTTGGGCGCATTCTTCCAGGGCGTCATGACCGTTGGTCACGGTGATGACGTCATAGCCTTTTTTCTCCAGAAACAGCAACTGCGGTTTCAGCAAGTCAATCTCGTCATCGGCCCAAAGTATTTTGATGTTATCCATGCTTTTTTTCCTGTGGTTTCGTTAATTCAGGTATTTTGGGATAGCGTAAATGTTCCCTTATCCAACTGTTTTTTCAGATGAAACATTTCTTGTTCCACTTGTTTTTACAGTGATCGATGGAAATTTATCCCTTTAATTCAATGCTTTTCACCGGTCATTGCGGAAGTTTGCGGAAAATAGCAAAAAAAAACGGAGGCAATCACGGTCGTTGTAAAAGGTACATTCTCAGAACACCATAGCATTGGATTCAGTTGTGCGTCTTGCTGTAATCGGGCTGAAATCAGGTAATAATGAATAGAAAAAAAATTTTTAATGATCCGGTGTACGGATTCGTCAGCGTGCCTTACGGGATAATTTTTGAACTGATTGAACACCCCTTCTTCCAGCGTCTGCGACGAATCAAGCAGGTAAGTCTTACGCATTATGTTTATCCCGGAGCACTGCACACCCGCTTTCATCACGCACTGGGCGCTTTTCACCTGATGACGCAGGCCATTGATGTATTGAGAGATAAAGGCGTCGAGATTACGAAAGAAGAAGCCGAGGCTGCTTACATTGCCATCCTGTTGCACGATATCGGGCACGGCCCTTTTTCTCATACCCTGGAGAATACGCTTATTCAGATTTCCCACGAAGAACTTTCGGCTCTTTTTATGGCGCAGCTCAATGAGCACTTCGACGGCAAACTGGAGCTGGCGCTGAAAATTTTCCGAAACAGTTATCACAAACGCTTCCTCCATCAATTGGTTTCGGGGCAGCTCGATATGGACCGCATGGACTACCTCAACCGCGACAGCTTCTTCACGGGAGTCTACGAAGGGGTGATCGGGTACGACCGCATTATCAAAATGCTGGCGGTACACGAAGGGGAGCTCGTGGTGGAGGAAAAGGGCATTTATTCAGTGGAGAAATTCCTCGTTGCCCGCCGGCTGATGTACTGGCAAGTCTACCTGCACAAAACGGTACTGTCTGCAGAACAAATGCTCGTACAGACCCTGCGTCGCGCACAGATGCTCGCCCGCGGCGGTGTCCGGCTGCACTGTTCGCAAAGCCTGGCTTATTTTCTGTATAACGACATCACCGCCGACCGTTTTCACGCTGAAGAGGGGCAGGCCCTGGGTTATTTCGCCGAGCTGGATGATTTCGATATCATTTCGGCCCTCAAAAGCTGGAACCACGCAGAGGATCCTCTTCTGGCCTACCTTTCTAAATCCCTCCTCCACCGCCGCCTCTTCCGGCTGGAGCTCAGCAACCGCCCCTTCGATCGCAGCTATGTGGAAAACATCCGGCAACAGGTGATCGAATGGTCGCCTTTTTCTTCGGAGGCGCTTCGTTATCTCGTCTTCGAAGGCAAGGAAACCAATAACGCCTATTCTACCTCCAAAGACGAAATTAGAATTCTGCACAAAAACGGAGAGGTGCTGCCCATGTCGGAAAGCGCCGATTACGGCATTCAGTCGCAGCTAATTACCAAGTATTACCTGTGTTATCCCAAGGAAGAGGCTAAGGTCCGGGTGGGTAAAAGCGTTTGAGTTCCTGAGTGTCCTCATCCATTCAGGAACCCAAACAACTTTTCTACCGCAACAAGGTCACATCCCCCCGGTAGGTCCGGGAGACATTATCGATAAATTTAATTTCAATCATGTAGACGAAGACACCGGATTGCATGAACTGCGCATTTAAACGGCCGTCCCAGATGGCGGTGCCTCCGTCGCAGTTGTGCAGTAAATCAGTTGATTCGTACACCAGATTACCCCAGCGGTCGAAGATGCGGGCCGAGGTGATTTCCTCAACGCCCTGGCAGGCAAAAACCCGGAATTCATCATTCGGACCATCCCCGTTCGGCGAGAAGACGTTGGGAATATAGACGTTCCGGTTGCGATCGATCTCGACGAAGACGGACCCCGTACCCTGGCAGCCGTTTTCATCCACAACAGTAAGGGTATATCGTTGATCTTCAAACTCTTTGACGATCGGACGCTGCACATTGTAGGAAGACAAGCCCATGGTCGGAGTCCAGATGAAAGAATCGATCGGCAGCGAATTGGTGATGATCGGATCGAGGCGGGTGGTGGAATCACCAAGCTCGATTTCGACTACTTCCGGATCGAACGCTACGGTGAGTTCTTCCGGCTGGTTTATATCCACCGTATCCTGATAAGTACAGCCGAGCGGATCTTCTATGGTGATGACATGCTGACCGGCAAAGACTACCGCCGGCTGATCCGGGGTAAAGTCGAGCCCGTTATTGTCTATCTGATAAGTGTAGTCAAATAGGTCAGAACCGTTACCTCCAAAGATAGTATCGATAATGATAATGGTCGATTCCCCGAAACAGCGCGGGTCGGCGGGGTCGGGAATGAGGGCGACGATGGGGCTGGGTTCGTTGAGAGTGTAAGTCAGGGAGTCCTGGCAGCCTTTTACGTCGGTAAGGGTAACGGCATAAACGCCGGCCGTCAGGCCATCGGCTACCGGAGCGCTGGCCGGAGCGATGCCGTTTGACCAGGTAAAGGGCTCGGGGCCGATGGGGTTGATACTGTCATCCTGGTTGAACTGCACCGCCAGTACGCCATCATCGCTGCCGTTACACGAGGGATCCCGGGTCTGAGCATCATCTATACTCAGTTCCAGGGCGGCGGGTTCCCGGATTTCGATGAGCTGTGATTTGTTACAACCGTTGGCGTCGGTGATGACGGCGCTGTAGGCCCCGGCGGGCAAATCGCTGAGGCTGTTACCGCTGGCCCCCGATTCTACCCAGAGAAGATCATAAGCCGGAGTCCCGCCGCTGACCTCGAGCGTCACTGCACCGTCTGACAATCCGTTACAGCTGATCGGCTCAATATCGGCCTGAATGGTAATGGCCGCAGGGCTGGGGACATCAATGGTATCTACGGAAAAACACTGATCGGCGTCGGTGACCGTAATGGTTTGCAGACCGGCGCAGAGCTGGGAAGCGAAGGCGCTGGACACGCCGGAAGCGGATTCGCCGGTTTCCCAGCTAAAGGTGAACAGCCCTGTACTACCATCGCTGTATAGGGCATTGGCTGTGGCCTGCCCGTCACAGACATCGTCGAAGCAGCTCACCGCCACAGTGTCGGTAAAGGTGACCTGTATACCCGGCGGGTCCGTCACGGTGCCGCTGCCGGTTACCGTTTCACAGTTGTTGCCGTCGACAACTGACACCTGGTAATCGCCGGCGCTCAGACCGGGATACAGGTTGAAGGAAAGCGTATCATTGGTTGGCTGGTCATTCCATATATAAGTGTAGGGGGCGGTGCCGCCGCTGGCGAAAACGGTGAGGCTGCCATCGCTGTCGCCGGCGCAGGTTGGCGCGGTATCCACGATGCTGTCGAGCTGCAGGGGGGAAGGTGCGACCACAAGGGCCGAATCCACATTCACACAGCCGTCCTCGGCGCTTACGGAAACGTAATACACACCCGGGCTCAGTCCGGTAATCGTTTGTCCGGCGATGTTATTGCTCCACTGGTAACCCGTGATGGGGGCATTGCCGGGGGTAGCATTAACCGTCAGCGTGCCGTTCGTATCGTTGAAGCAGAGCAGCGTATCATTTTCGATGGGCTGAATCAGTGGCGGCGTGGGGGCATTGATAAATACCTCCAGTGAGTCGATACAGCCGTTGGCGTCAGTAATTTGGGCGGCGTAGCGCCCGGCGGAAAGATCAGTAGCCAGGGTATCGGTGGATACGGTATCACGATCTTCATTGAACCAGACGTATTCGTAGGGCAGCGTGCCGCCGCTCACCTCGATGAGGGCGTTGCCATCCATTCCCACGACACAGGTTTCGTCGGTTTTAGCTTCCAGTGTGATGGCGATAGGATCGGGTTCGGTAAGCGTGTAGTTTTCTACGACCTGGCAACCTGCAGGATCGGCGTCACTCATGGTGACGGAGTACATACCGGCGGCGAGGTTGCTGCGGGTGCTGTTATCGCCGGTGTCACTGCTGCCGGCGGGAATGCCGGGGCCTTCCCAGACAAAGGTGTAGGGCAAGTCTGCGGCGGCGCCGGTCGTGGAGCCGCTGACGATGACCTCGCCGTCGGTTTCAGCGTTACAGCTGATATCGGTAATGACTTCATTGATGCTGAGCATTTTATCGGCGCTGACAACGAAGCTATCGGCGCTGAAGCAACCGTTGTCGTCGGTGACGGTCAGAAAGTACTCTCCGGCCGATAGATTGGTGACGGTAGAGACATTGGTGACGAAGGTGCCGAGACTGTCCCATTCGAAGGTGTAATTTCCGGTGAAAGGATTGCCGCCGCCGGCCGTAACCATAAGCCCCCCGTTGGTAGCGCCACTACAGCTGGCGTCGGTAATGACCTCGTCGAGCGTGATCGGGGCGGGCTGTGAAAGCGTGGTGCTCGCCTCGGCGGTGCATCCGTTAGGGGCGGTAACGGTTACCTGATAAAGGCCGGAACCCACGCTGTCGAGCCGGGATACATTCTGATTGCTCCGGTTCCATGCAAAACTGTAGCCGCTCAGGTCGGTCTGAATAATCCCCCCGACAAATACTTCTACCGAGACCGAACCAGTGCTTTCTCCAAAACAGGTGGGTTGTTGCCCATCAATACTGGCGCCCAGCGCCAGCGGCTGGAAAATTTCCACCGTGTCGATATAGGTATTTGGGGGAGAGGCTGAATCTTCAATGCGGATTTCGTACGAACCGGCCGGCAGGTTTTCCAGGCGGGTAGCGCCGCCATCGTCGGTGATGACAATGGGGCCCTTAAAAGGGCCGGGGGAGGGCAGGCTGTCCCAGCTGACCCGGTAATTGGGTTGCCCCTGGGCTACCCGTATCTGAATGGCCCCGTTGGCCTCGTCGGAACACTCTACACTATCGGTACTGATATCTACGAAGAGCACTTCTTCCGATACATTGACCTGCCCGCTACGGGTGATATGGCCTTTTTCCTGATCATTACTATCACCCACCTCCACTGGAGTGGGGGTATCGACAAAGGCGACCGGGCTGGATTGCCCGAGCACACCTGCCACCTCGAAACAGACCTGGAAGATAACGGCCCCGTCGGGCAGGTTGATTCCGGCAAAGCCCGGTTCGAACCAGGCAAAAGTAAGGGTATCTTCCGCCGGGGTCTCAAAGGCGTCCTGCAGGTTAATCAGGTTACTGTTGAGCCCCTCAATACCGGTGAAGTTCAACACATCGGAATCCCAGGTGATCGTACCCTGAAATAAGGCCACATCCTGAAAGTTTTCAACTGTTACGTCAAGGCAAATACTGGCCCCGGGGCGGGCATTGATGAAGGGCAACTCAAAAGTTACGGCTTCGCATCCCGACATGTCGGCACTGGTGCTCACGGCACAGCTTTTGTCATCTTCTACCGTGATCCGGTACTGGCCGGGCTCGGGAACGAAAAACGCCACTGCCTCGCCGGGTTCGGGTAATGGATTCATGACCACCTGGCCGGTGATGCCGGGGTCGTCTTCTTTGACAATGGTGATCTGGTAGTCACTACGGTCTTCAAACTCCGGCAAGCCGCCGTCTATAACGAAGGATCCCACACAGCCGTTAGGTCCCGCATCGATGCGAAGGTCCTCAATGGTCAGTGGATTGAGATAGACGACTGAGAAGGCAGCCTCCGGGCTGACATCGACACAGGGGCCCGCCGGGCCGCCGGCGCCGTCACTTTCATAGGTAAGGCCGGCAAAGTCATCGATGGTAATCGGTGCAAACCAAAATTGTACCGGCTCGCCTCCGGCGAAGGCTTCCTGCAGTTGCCCGCGGTTGGCAAGCATGATATTACCGTTGGCCTCTCCGGCGGCGATCCACAACCCATCGGTTTGCGGAACAGGCACCCCGTTGAGAAAAATAGGACTAGTTTTATTCAGACAAGGGTCGCGCACAATAGTGGCCAGGTCGGAGCCGCTGAAAGTTGGAGTGGGCGGGCAATCGTAAAAGGCGTATCCAATACCCGCCGGGGTTCCCGGGTTGGGGTCTCCGTCGAGGATGAAATCCTGGTTGTGTATGAGCTGCATGGAATCGCCAAAACAGAGATATATCGTTTCTGAAGAGACGTCGTTACTCTGTCCCTTGTGCAACCCGTACCGGATCGTACCAGCCTCATTGCAGTCTTCGGGGGCTCGCAGCGTAACGCCTGTTTCTCCTTCTATAGATATGTTGCTGGGAGTTTGTGCCTGAATCGAAAAAAGACCGATTAGAAAGCACGAAAGAGAGATAAACTTTCGGATCATGTTCTATTATTAAACTTATTGATGGATGCTTTTTTCACCTATGATTAAAAAAACGACAGGGTGATTTAATTATTGCTGCCCCGGTGTTAAGGATCTGTCCTGAAGGGAGCTTTCGGACAACCAGCAGTTAACAGTTTCAAAACTTTCCCACGGACCGGTTTCGGAATTGCCTGCTCGCCGCTCAGGACCATCGTTTTCCGTTCAGAAAAACGCCCTCTATCCAGTCGCTTCCGAAGGCATAAGGGAGATAGGCCGGCGAAGGCACCGGTTTTGTCAGTATGACATTGGCGGTTTTTCCCCGGGCGATGCCGCCCAGTTGCTTCTCCAGTTCGATAGCGTAGGCTCCGTTGAGGGTAGCGGCATTGATCGCCTCCGCTGGAGTCATGCGCAGTTTGATGCAGGCCAGCGATAATACAAACGGCATTTTTCCCGAGGGGCTGGAACCGGGATTGTAATCTGTGGCCAGGGCTACCGGTATATCCGCTTCAATAAGTCGCCGGGCCGGCGGATACGGGTCGTTGATAAAAAAAGGCGCCGAGGGGAGCAGGGTGGCAATGGTGTCCTGCCCCCGCAGGGCTTCAATGTCTGCATCGGCAACTACTTCCAGGTGGTCCACCGAGACGGCGTGATGTCGTACGGCAGCGGAAATGCCGCCTATCGCATTAAACTGATTGGTGTGAATCTTGGGGCGCAGACCATAGCGCGCCCCGGCTTCGAGCAGCTGTTCCGTTTCTTTGAGATTGAAAAAGTTGCGCTCGCAGAAAACATCTATGTAATCGGCCAGTCCTTCTCCGGCGATGCGGGGCAGCAGGTCGTCGATCAGCAGGCGCAGGTAGGCTTCCCGTTTATCCCGGTATGCCTCCGGCAGGGCGTGGGCGCCGAGGAAGGTGGCTTTTACCGGGATGGGGGCTGCTTCCCGCAGGCGCCGGATCACCCGCAGCATTTTGAGCTCTCCTTCCAGGGAAAGGCCGTAGCCGCTCTTGATTTCCACGGCTCCGGTGCCGTAAGCCATGATTTCTTTCAGACGGCCCCAGGATTGTTCGAACAAGTCTTCCTCCGGTGTTTGCCGCAGCAGTTTGGCCGAGTTGAGAATGCCGCCGCCCCGGCTTGCGATTTCTTCGTAGCTCAGCCCCCGGATGCGATCAGTAAACTCTCCTTCCCGGCTTCCGGCAAAAACCAGATGCGTATGAGAGTCACACCAGCAGGGTAATAACAGCCGGCCGCGGGCGTCAATTTCCTCATCGGCCCGTTCCGGACAGTTTTCCATGCTTCCGAAATCGGCAATGCGCCCGTCTTCTATCAGCAGGTAAGCCTCTTCCAGTACCGGAAGACTGCTCATTTGCTTTCCGCGCAGCAAAGGCCGCGGCCTTTGCTCCACCTGAAGGAGCTGACGGATATTTTGAAAAAGTAGTCGCGACATTTTCTTTCGGCTCAGATGGCAGCAAATATAAGCAAAGCGAAGGGGTTCCGGAACTTTTGCGGGCCTGGTTGCTGCAAGGCATTCTTTTTCACAATCCGCTAAGGTCCTTCACCAGGCCCTTAATAGACTGCCTCTCCAGCTGTCCGGCATATTGCAGGGCAGCTCCCCGGCTGTTAAAAACACCGATTAGAATGCGGTATACTTTTTTTGACTGATGCTCTCCGATAAAGATATTGACCGGTTCATCCAGTTTTTTTTCGAGATACTCCACCTGGCGGATGGTATTGTCGTAACTGCTGTATACACCGACCTGGACGCCGAAGTTACGTTGTAGCCTGGGAGCAGGCGGGGCAGCAGGGGAGGTCACCGCCCCACTTGCGGCAGGTACTTCTCCTGCCGGCAAGGAAGCATATTCCGTATGGCCCAACACCGAAGGCCGGGCGAGGGGACGGTCGGGCACCAGGGCAGGGCGGGAAATACTATTGGCCGGCCGCGGGCCTTCTTTCAGCTCCGGCCGGGCGAGAACCGGGGCCGGCAATTCCGGGCGGAGCTCCTTCGGTAAGTGTTCACGCAGACGGTGGAGCAGCTTATCGGCAGGAAGGGACTCTTCGTAACGGGCGATGACCAGCCCCCGGGTATCGATGATCAACAACGAGGGCAGATACTTGACGCGATAGCGTTCCTTTTCCATCAACCCCTTGCGATCGTCGATATCTACTTTAACAGGCAAGTACTGTTGGTTCAGGAATCCGGCTAGTCTCTCGTCGGTGAAAGTGTGTTTGTCCATCCACTGACACGGCATACACCAGCCGGCGCTGAAGTACACAAAAAGCAGCTTGCCTTCGCGGGCGCCGCGCGCTTCGAGTTGGGTAAGATCTCCGCTGAGAAAATTCACCTGGGTGGAGGAATAGGCTGCAAACGACAGGAATAGCAGCAACACTAGGAGGGGTAGTTGCTTGTTCATGGGACTTTTTTGTAGGGATTACATGCTAATAGTACAAATATAAATTAAAAATCCTTACAAAAACAGCTCCGGAAGTATTCCTTTTGAAACGGTAGGGAAAAGCCCGTAAACGGTAATAGAGAAACTATTCCGGAAAAACAAAGCCGTAATAGTTTTAAGATTATATTAAAATCAGGGAAAGTTGAACGGTTTAGGGGGAAATCCTCGTTAATCTCTGTGGATAAGGGAAAAACATACTGCCTTAAAGCAGGCAGTTAATACCTCATTCAGTTGAAAAATCACTTCATTCGATATTGAATGAAATCGAGCAGCGCCTTGTGATTACAAAGTAGCGTATTAGCGGCTTCGTAAAGTTGCTCAAAGTTGGAAAGGAGGATTTGAGTGTCTTTGGGAAGTTCCCCCAGTGTACTCGTCTTGAAACGGCAACAGGTGTATAACCCATTAAAAACTTTCTCAATTTCCTCCGCTTTATTGCCAAACTGTTCAACAATCTGCCGCTCGCTATCTGAAATCTGTTGATAACTTTTGCTGGCGGACAAATAAGTGCGCTCGTCACTCAGATCATGCTGGGTAAGATCCAGCATGGAAACACCGAAAAGATTTGACAGCTTGAGAAGATTGCAGATTTTTGGTTCCGCACTGCCGTTCTCATAAGAAGCAATATTGCCCCGGTTGAGCCCTATTTTTCCGGCCAGCTCTTCCTGGCTGAGGTTAAGTCGCTTTCGCAAACAGCGAATATTCTTGTGAAGGTAAATCGTATGATTATCATTTACCAGATCCATAGTTCAAACGGGTTTTCTTTAATCCGCCAAGTTTTTCCGACCATATGAAGGAAATGATCGATCAGCGTTCATTCTTTATATATACAAATCCGGCGACGCTTGGTTTAAATATGTTAATAAAATTAACAAAAATCACAGAAGTGCAATAATGTGTCTTTCCTGCTACACTTGAAGCTCAACATTGTTTTGAAAAGGCAATATTATTTGCAATTTCATACAAAAAAATGTACTTTTGTAAAAAATAATTTCAAAAAAATTCCCAATCAAAATAAAGTCACCGGCTATGATTTATGCAATTCAAAATCAAATTCACGATCAGTTGGACCGTGTAAGCAACTCTCTGCGAGCTTTTTCGCTAAAGCTTACCGGGAACAACGTTGATGCGGAAGATCTATACCAGGATACGGCCTTGCGAATTATCACCAACGCGGATAAATACAATCCGGGTACTAATTTTAAAGCATGGGCTGTCACGATCATGCGTAATATCTTCATCAATAACTATCGCAAGAAAGTTAGAAGAAACATGATCATTGACCAGACGCCGAATAATTACTACCTCAATTCCGGCGACAAAACGGTGAGTAACCACGGCGAAGCTAATGTCGCCTACGGAGAACTCATCAAAATGGTCGACTCCCTGCCCGAAGATTTTCGCAAGCCTTTCATTATGGCCTACCAAGGCTATAAGTACGAAGAGATTGCGGAGCAACTGGGCTCGCCCCTTGGTACGATCAAAAGCCGCATCTTCTTTGCCCGTAAAAAGCTTCAGAAAATGTATGCTGAACACTACGGCAAAAGAGAAAGAGCTTAACCGGAACGACTAACTGATCTTAAAGTAAATAAAGAAAGGCCAGGCAGCGATGCCTGGCCTTTCTTGTTTTTTGGAAGGAAAAGGGAAACCGGGTTTCCGCCAATTCAGGACCTCTTCATTTCAGCCTGATAAAACAGGAGACCGCGATGGAAGTATTTCTCCCACGCGGGCTGAAAACCGGCTTCTTTTAGCAGCTGGTCGGTTTGGCGGGTGAGATGGCATCCTTCGGCCAGTTTTTTCCAGACGGGGTTGACCAGTTGCTCAATGCGGCGGACGGTAGGGCGGTCATCGGCAATGTGTTCCAGAACGAGTAGCCGTCCTGCCGGGGCCAGCCACGATTTAACCCGTTCTATTGCCCGGGCGGGGTCGGGAATGGTACACAGCACGAGGGTGAATACGATGGCGTCGAAACCCTCGGCGGGAACGCGGGAGGCGACCATTTTATCGCCGATACCGGCGCGGACCAGCAGGATGTCGGCCTGCACGGCGGAATCCAGTAACTTTTTTTCGGCCTGCTCGACCATGGCGTCGGAAGGTTCTATGGCCAGTACTTTCGCCTCTGCGGGGTAATGCCCGAAATTGGCGCCGGTGCCGGCGCCGACTTCCAGGACATGTCCCGACAGATCGCTGAGCAATTGCCGCCGGCATTCTTTGAAGAAAGATTCCTCTGCGCCGGAAGTTACCGGATCGTAAAGACGGGCGACCAGGCTGGAGTACCAGGTATCGGAATGGGCGCTGTTTGGATTACACATCATTGTTTCTTAATCAGTAGGCTGGTTGCCAGAACCAGATCCGTTAATCGGTTTGGATTACACATCATGTTTCTTAATCCCAGGTTTTGGAAGAGAACCATCCGGAGGAGGAAGGGTCGTCCCGGCGTCGGTGGCGTTCTGCTTTGGTTTGTTCGAAAGCATCGCGCTCTAAAAAATAGCTTTCGCTGTCATTGGCTTCTCTTTCCCAGGAATAGGTAGTCGGTTGCTCATCCTGCTCCAGCGAGGTGCGGAACCAAAAAGAAGTGAAGATGCCAACCAGCCCCCCGAGCAGGTGACTTTCCCAGGAGATCCCCTCTTGGCCGGGCAGAACCCCCATGACCATGGAACCATAATAGAATACGATAATCAGGGCAAGCACGATAGACTTGAGGTTGCGACGGAATATGCCGTTCCAGAATACAAAGGCCACGAGCCCGTAGATGACGCCGCTGGCGCCGATGTGGAATACCGGCCGCCCAAACAGCCAGACGGCCAGCCCCGTCAACAGATAGATCATGACAAAACTCGGAATAGCGATGCTGCGGTAAAAATACAGAATAATGACACTGAGGACGAATAAAGGGGGCGTATTGGAAAGCAGGTGCCCCCAGTCGGCATGGATCAGCGGGGAAAACAAAATGCCTTTCAGCCCGAAAATGCGCCCTGGATAAACCCCGAGCCACCCAAAGTCAACCGGCAGGATAACCTGAACGAGGTGAATCAGCCAGAGCAGCAAGACAAACTTGAGCGGCCAGTTGATACTCCGGTAAAACTTACTTTTCTTATAATTTTCCATTAGTCCTACTTTTTATTACAACGCCGGCATACCGGGGCCTGATGACCAATTTCAGATAATTACAAGAAACTAACAAATCTTCTTACCGTTCCGTTTACAAGTACCTGCGTCTTACCATTTTGACGAAGGATTTTGCGGTATCTATTCGTTCCTCATCCGTCCAGTTATAGCGTTTGGCCAGTTCGATGAGCTGTGGCTTGGCGGCTTCCATGCTGTCGTAGCGATTGAGCTGTCGCAGATTTTCGTTCAGTGTATTCATGTTTTTTCCGAACAGCTCGTTCATGTACAGCAAGCGGTCATTGATGGCCATTGACTTGGTGAGGTCACTGACGGGGCTCTCGCTGAGCTTTTCCGACAGCTCGGTAGCGCGCCGCTGTTCAAAAAGCGACTCAATGCCGGTAGCATCGGAAGTGGAAGAAGGCGTGCCGGTTGCGTTGGGCTCAGGTTGGGGCTGTGGCTTCTCCGGTTCTTCCCGCGGCTTTTCTTTTGGCTCCGGCATTTGAGAGCCGGGAATTTTCTCCGGCTGCCTGGGCGGCTCGCCGGCAGGCGATTCCTTTTCCGAATCAGGTATTTCAATGATGCGGGGCGGTTTGTAGGTGCGTCGCAGGGGCTCGGGGCGTGGCCGGTCTGCGGGCGTACTCGTTTTATCTCCTTCGCCGCCGCTAATGCCGGCCGATCTGTCCTGTGGCGGCTGTGATTTGCCCTGCTCGTGGAAAATCTCATATAATTGCCGAAGATAACTCAGCATGAGGTCGCGCTCGATACCGGACATCTCTGCCTGGTCCATATCGATACTTTTGTACAAAGAGTTGATTTTTTCCAGCAGAATTTTTGCTTGTTGTAAGTTCATGTTATTATTCTTCGTTATTCTTTTTGATTTTCAAGGCCTTGGGCTTGGAACTGAAGCGAAGGCAAATATAAGGAGTTGGTGCTTTCCTTTGGAAATTCTAAATTAGCTTTTAGTAAAAAACCTGCTTTTCTGATAAATACCTTGGTGGCGTATGTTTTTGGAACCACATTTTAAAGGGCAGCGCAGCGGATGGATTGAGGTAATCACCGGCGCCATGTTCTCCGGAAAGACTGAAGAACTGATTCGCCGGCTCAAGCGGGCCAAGATTGCCAATCAGCGCGTAGAGATTTTTAAACCCGTATTGGATACCCGCTACGACGAAGCCAAGGTGGTTTCTCACGATGCCAATTTCATCCTTTCCACACCGGTAGCCCATTCTTCGGAACTGCTGGAAAAAGCCGAAGGCGTGAACGTGGTCGGCATCGATGAGGCCCAGTTTTTTGACGCGGCGCTGCCCGATGTGTGCCAGAACCTCGCTATGCGGGGGATGCGCGTGATCATCGCCGGCCTGGATATGGATTTCCGCGGCAAGCCTTTCGGCCCGGTTCCCAACCTGTTGGCCGTCGCCGAATACATTACTAAAGTTCATGCCATCTGCCCTCATTGCGGTAATCTCGCTACACACTCCTACCGCCTCAGCACCGAGGAAGGCACCATCATGCTCGGTGAAAAAGATCGCTATGAGCCCCGCTGCCGCACCTGCTATCACATGGGGAATATCCTGAACCTGCAGGTAAAGCAGGAACAAACCCCGCCAACCGGCCAGCAGAAAAAAATCGGTTAGACGCCGAAAGGTTTTCTTCTTTTGAACAAGGTCGTGGGCAATACGCATATAGAATGTAGGTACTCGAGCACAATCGGGGCATCTTCATACTTTCTTGATTCCTTTCCGTTAATAGGAAGGGCCTAGATCGCAAGCAATATGTTCTCTGAGATTATCAACAATTATCTGGAGCCGATAGGCATACTTACAGGTATCTACCTGTTCGGCCACCTGCTCACCTGGCTGATATTCATCATCATCAAAAAAGCCGGAAAACGGCAGGCGTCCATCCTGCTACAATCAATCCGGCGTAACCTGAGACGCCCGGCCCGCTTTTTGATCCCGCTGATCATCGCCTGGATCGGCGTGTCGCTGCCCGGTTTTGAGGAAGGGGTGGAGGCGGGTATCGCTAAAATGATCGAAATCCTGGTCTATATTGGCGGCGCCTGGCTGCTCGTCGAGTTCACCGACGTGATCAGCGATATAATCCAGCACCAGTACGATATAGAGGAGGCCGACAACCTGGAAGAGCGTAAAATCATCACCCAGATGCAATACGTCAAAAAGGTCGTTGGCGTTGTTGTGGTCACTTTGACAATCGCCTTTATTCTGATGCAGTTTCAGAAAGTACGGGAGCTGGGCGCCGGTATGCTGACCTCCGCCGGTATCGCCGGTATCGTGTTAGGTATCGCGGCGCAGCGCCCCATTTCCAACCTGCTGGCCGGTTTTCAAATCGCTTTTACTCAGCCCATGCGCATTGACGATGTAGTGATCGTGGAAGGGGAGTGGGGGCGCATCGAAGAGATCACCCTCACCTACGTTGTGGTTCGTATCTGGGATCAGCGTCGCCTGGTCCTGCCCTTGACCTACTTCATAGAAAAGCCTTTTCAAAACTGGACCCGCACCTCGGCCGATATCCTCGGTTCGGTTTTTATCTATACCGATTATCGCATTCCTGTGGAAGCACTTCGCAAGCATCTGACCCAACTGCTGGAAGCTTCCAGTCTTTGGGACGGCCGGGTCAATGTACTACAGGTGACCGACAGCAAGGAAAATACCCTGGAAATACGTGCGCTTATGAGCGCCGCCAATTCTTCCGAAGCCTGGGATCTGCGCTGCCATATCCGGGAAAAACTCGTCACTTTTATTCAGGAAAACTACCCGTCTTGCCTGCCGCGCACCCGCGTCGAACTATCCAATGAAGAAGAGGTGCCTCCGGAAAAAGGTGAAGCGCATCCCTCCCACGAAACCGAAGGACTGTCGGCATCTTCCGAAACCTCTGTGGATAAATCTGCTGAGTAAAGTGTCTGACTGCCCGCCCGCTTCCGTACCTCAGGATGGGTGAAAGTGCTTGAGTTGTCCAGCGCAACTCAAGCATTCAGGCGCCCGGGAAGGTTATGATCATACACTTTCTTGCCGCTATCACCTGCGAGGCTTTACCCGGATTATTCATAAGTTAATCTATTACGACGCCATCCTTGGGCGTCCTCGTCATTCGGTGCTCACCGTATCCTGGGATACGGCTCCGCACCTTCCCGCCTTCCGAGAGGCGGGAAAGATGCCCAAGCCTGACGACTATTTTGGCGTCTCATGACGAAGAACCCATGAATAATCCGGGTTATTATTTCTCCCTCAGAATCTTTACCTTTGCACATCTTTTTAAAATAACTCGTACTACAGCAGCATGACTTCAAAGAAAATCAAATCGGCATTGATCTCGGTTTATACCAAAGATGGACTGGAACCTATTATCAGGGAGTTAAATGAATTGGGCGTTCAGTTGTATTCCACCGGAGGCACCAAGCAATTTATTGAGGGTCTGGGAGTGGCGGTAGAGGCCGTCGAGGAACTGACTTCTTACCCCTCTATTCTGGACGGCCGGGTTAAAACCCTGCACCCTAAAGTTTTCGGCGGTATTCTGGCTCGACGGGAAGCTAGCCACCTGGACCAGCTGCAGCAATATGATATTCCGGAAATCGATCTGGTGATCGTCGATTTGTACCCCTTTGAGGAAACGGTAGCCGCCACAAAGGATGAGGCGGCAATTATTGAAAAGGTCGATATCGGAGGTGTTTCCCTCATCCGGGCGGCGGCAAAAAACTATAAAGACGTAGTTGTTGTCCCTTCCCGTACCGACTATGAGTTTTTCCTCAAGCTACTCGTGGAAAAAGAGGGCGGCACCGAGCTGGCCGACCGCAAAGAGCTGGCCCGCCGGGCTTTCAAGGTTTCCTCGCACTATGATACGGCCATTTATCAGTATTTCAGTCAGGGCTCTGAGGACCTGGCCTTCAAGGAAAGTGTCATGCAGGCCGGTGTGCTGCGCTACGGTGAAAACCCGCATCAGCAGGGCGTCTTCTACGGGGACCTGGAAGCGCTCTTCGATCAGCTCAACGGAAAGGAATTATCCTACAACAACCTGGTGGATATTGACGGTGCGGTAAACCTGATGGCCGAGTTTGTCGGGGATGCGCCCACCTTTGCGGTGCTCAAGCATACCAACGCCTGTGGTGTGGCTACCCGGCCGACGGTACTGGAGGCCTGGAAGGCCGCCCTCGCCGGCGACCCGGTATCGGCTTTCGGCGGTATCCTCATTTGTAACCGCCCTATCGACTTGCCGACGGCCGAAGCGATTAATGAAATTTTTTACGAAGTACTCATCGCTCCGGACTTCGAGCCCGATGCGCTGACTCATCTGTCCAAAAAGAAAAAACGCATCCTGCTGAAAATAAAAGATTTCTATGTCAGCCGGCGGACCTTCAAACGCCTGCTCAACGGGATCATAGAACAGGATACGGATCTGCGTACCGAACAGGCCGCAGACCTGGAGATAGTGACAAAAAAAGCCCCGACGGCCGACCAAACCGAGGATTTGATTTTCGCCAATAAATGCGTCAAGCATTTGAAGTCCAATGCCATCGCCCTGGCCAAAAACCTTCAGCTGGTCGGTATGGGCTGCGGCCAAACTTCCCGGGTTGACGCCCTCAGGCAGGCCATCGATAAAGCACAGCGCTTCGAGCTGGACCTGCAGGGCGCCGTCATGGCCAGCGATGCCTTCTTCCCCTTCGCCGACAGTGTGGAGATTGCACAAAAGGCCGGTATTAACGCCGTCATCCAGCCCGGCGGATCGATTCGGGACAAGGACAGCGTCAGCTACTGTGACGAGCATGGAATGACGATGGCGATGACCGGCGTACGTCATTTTAAACACTAGGAAGCGGTTGTCTGACCATGCGCAACATAGTCATCGATATCGGCAATACCCGGATTAAAACCGGGCTCTTCGAAGGGGCCGGTTTGCAGCAATTGAAGCTTTGGCCAACCGAAGACGTAGAAAAAATGTTGTACTGGACGACCAACCAAAAGGCAGAAAATGTCATCTTATCTACGGTGGCCGGTCATCCGGCATCAAGCATAGAGAATCGCCTGCGCCGGCAGTTTTTCTATATTTGCCTCGATCCTGCTACTCCGGTTCCCATAAATAATCGCTACCGGACACCGCAGACCCTCGGGCAGGACCGCCTGGCAGCGGTCGTCGGTGCTTTTCAGTTATATCCTTATGAAAATTGCCTGGTCATCGATGCCGGAACCTGTATCACCTATGACCTCATCGACCGGAAGGGAAACTTCCTGGGCGGTAATATAGCCCCGGGAATAAACCTGCGGCTGAAAGCCATGCATGCTTTTACGGCCGGGCTTCCGCAAGTGCCTGCCGGTGAAACGGAATCCTGGATCGGTAATACCACCAGCTCCGCTATGCGCAACGGCGCACAACTCGGCGCCGTGCTGGAAATGGAGGGCTTTATCGGGAACTGCCGAAGGCAAATGGGAGAGGTTAACGTAATTTTAACCGGTGGCGACGCCGATTTTTTTGCAAAAAAACTGAAAAGCGAGATATTTGTAAATCATCATTTAGTCCTGCTGGGATTGAATAAAATTCTGACCTATAATGTCAAGCGTCTGGAGTAGATTTGTTGCTTGTTCTTTGATGTTGTGTTTTGGCGTAGGTGCTTTATTGGCGCAAACCGATAACCTGAATATAAAGCCGAAAGGCAATTCTCCTTATTCCCGGTTCGGTCTGGGAAACCTCGTCGATCAGTACTTTATGGCATCCGGAGGGATGGCCGGCCTCAGCGCCGCCTTTCAGGACCCTTTTCACCTGAACATCAAAAACCCCGCCTCCTTGAGCTGGCTGCAGGCAACGGCTTTCGAAGTAGGACTTGACAGCCGCTATGCTTCCATGGACGGTGGAGAGGAAGTTGCCAACAACTGGAGTGGTAACCTCCGGTATATGGCCCTCGGCTTTCCCTTGAAAAATCCTATTAATGAGGCCATCGACCGCCGCCGTTCCCCGCTGGGTATCGGGATGGCTTTCGTTTTGCAGCCCTATTCCTCGGTGGGATATGACGTGCTGGCAGAGCTGGAAGGCGACGGCACGGGCAATACGGTCAACTCTTTTAAAGGGGCAGGTGGAACTTATCGTTTTATGTGGGGGAACTCGGTGCGATATGAAGGATTTTCCGCCGGCGTCAATCTCGCTTACCTGTTCGGTAAGCTAACCAATAGCCGGCGTATTGAATTCCCGGACCAGGTCAATGCCTACAATTCCGAATTCCTCGATGAAACCAGCCTCAGCGGGTGGATGTGGGAATTCGGCGCACAGTACGCCTTTGAATTTATGGAGCCCAATAATAAAGGCGAACGGGAATTTACCGGCAAACGCCTGGTCGCCGGTATCTTCGGAAGTGGAACCAACTCCTTCAATACTAGAACTACCAATTTCGTTTCACGGGATAACCGGAATTATAATGTAGTAAGAGATACGATTTCATTTTCAGAAAATGTAAGACAAAACGGACAATTTCCCAGTACTTTGAGTGTCGGTCTGACCTACGAAGAAATCAACCGCCTGCGAGTGGGCCTGGAATACGGTCATGAATTCTGGAGTCAGTACGAAAATGAAGCCAAACCGGAAAGTCTGTCCAATAGCTGGAACCTGCGGGTGGGAGCTGAATACATCCCCGATAACGGCTCCTACAATAACTATTTCGAAAAAGTACGCTATCGCCTGGGTGGTTTCTACAAGCTGGATCCACGAACCTTTGGTGTCGGACAATTGAAGCAGTTCGCCCTGACGATGGGCTTCGGGTTCCCTATCGTCCGGCCCCGCCAGCAAACTTCTTTTGTTAATTTTGCAGTAGAAGTGGGACGCTTCGGGCACCCCGACCTTATTCAGGAAAGCTACATTAAAATGGGACTCGGATTTACACTCAACGATAATACTTGGTTTTTCAAACGAAAATTCAATTAATCATGAAGGCTTTAGGAAAAATGCTAATAGCAGTGGCGCTGCTCATTGCCTACAATTCATCAGCCAATGCACAGTGCCAAACCTGGAACGAATCGGACCGCAAGAACGAGGCGGAAAATGCCCACGTCATCTACCGGCCTTTCGTAAAAGGCAAACAGCCGAAAGATTTGGCTAAAATGAGCGATGCCGATTTTAAAATCGCATTTGATAACTGGAAAACGGCTTACGAAATCGCGCCCGCCGCCGATGGCCAGCGTCCCTTCCATTTTACTGACGGAAGGCTTTTTTACAAAACACTGCGCGAAAAAACGGAGGATGCCGCCAAAGACAAAGAGTACGGCGAAAAGGTGCTAGCCATCTACGATCAGCAAATGCAATGCTTCCCCGATGATGAAGCATTCCTGATGGGACGTAAGGGCTTCGACATGTTCTACATGCCGGAATACGGTTACCGCCAGGCAACGCTGGACGTCCTGGAAAAGGCCATGGAAAAAGGCGGCAATAAAACGGAATATATCGTCTTCGAACCGCTGGCTCAAGTACTGGTCTACCTTTTCCAAAATGACAAGGTGGAAAAACAAAAAGTGGTGGAGCTGGTTGAAAAAGCCGAAGCGATCGCCAATCACAATATCGAGAATAACGAGCAGTACGGCCAGTACTACGAATCGGCCTACGCCCGGATGAATTCTCATCTGGCACCCATAGAAGACGAGGTGTTCGACTGTGCCTACTTCAAGAAAAAGCTGTTGCCGCAATATCAGGAAAATCCGGACGACCTGGAAACCATCCGGTATGTTTACAACAAACTCAGGAACCAGGGCTGCGATACCAGCGATTCGGATCTGCAGGAACTGCAGACTAAATACGAGACGCTGGCTTCAGAAATGAATGTTCAGCTGGAAGCAGAACGACGGGCCAACAACCCGGGCTATGATGCCTCCCAGCTCCAAAAAGAAGGAAAATATGAGGAAGCCGTCGCCCGTTACCAGGAAGCTATCGAAGTAGCAGAAAACGACGATGCCAAGGCGCAATTCTACTACAGCATCGCCTTTATCCAAACCTGGCAGTTCAACCAGTATCAGTCGGCTCGCACTAATGCCCGTAAAGCCGCCGAGTTGCGCTCCGGCTGGGGTAAGCCTTACATCCTCATTGGTGATATTTACGCCAAAGCAAGTCCCAGTTGCGGGAACGACTGGAACAATCGCATGGCTATCCTCGCCGCCCTGGATAAATACGCTTACGCCAAATCCATCGATTCCGATGTGTCGGAAGAAGCCAACCGCAAAATGAGCGTTTATTCCAGCTCCAAGCCCCAACAACAGGAAGGCTTTATGCGTGGAATCGAGGCAGGACAAACCGTCCGCGTAGGATGCTGGATCGGCGAAACCGTGAAAGTCCGCTTCCAGTAATACGGAAACCCCTTGACAGCTATGAAATAATTAATGTCAAACACGGAGCTTCATTCCCGACGGGAGTGAAGCTTCTTTGTTTTGAAGAGAACCAAAAAGTAAAATCATTATGACGATCAAATACCTGTTTGCCACTCTGGGAATCGGCGTCCTGTTGCTGGGCTGCTCTCCCAAAACTGCCGAACCTGCGGTGGCCGTCGAAGAAGAACAACCGTCGACGCAACCCACCACCCCCAAACCGCAGGACAAAAACCTCAGCCCCTGCCCCAAATTCCGGGACGCGCCCAACCCCGATCAGGCTTCTACCAACTATGTGCTCTATCGCGATTTCCTCAAAGCCGGCGACTGGGACCGGGCCTTCGATCTCTGGAAGCGCGTCTATGAAGTAGCTCCCGCCGCCGATGGCCAGCGCAATACCGTCTTTGCCGACGGCATCCGCTTTTACGAGCATTTTATCGCACAAACCCAGGATTCCCTCAAAAGGGAGGCTTATATCAACCGCATCTTTGGTTTGTACGATGAAATACAGGAGTGCTACCCCGAAGGAGGCTATATCCCCGCCAGAAAGGCATTTGATTATTATTACAAGTACCCCGACCGGAAGACCAAGAAGGAGATTTATGATATGTTCAAAAAAGCAATGGATATCGACGGCCTGGATACCCCCGATTTTGTGCCCAACCCCTTTACTTCCCTGCTGATCGATCTGTACTTCGAGGATGAGGTCTCTATGGAAGAAGCCCGTAAGTATCAGCAGTTGGTGCGTGATATCCTGGCCAAAGGACTGGAAGAGTGCGAAGGTGTTGCCTGTGACCGCTGGGAAATTGTGAAGCAATATGCTCCGGAGCGGCTGGAGTACTTCGAAACGGTAAAAGGGTTTTACGATTGCGAATACTACGTCGACAAATACTACGAGGAATTCCTCGCTTCACCCACAGATTGCGACGTAATCCGTACCGTGTACAGCCGGCTGAAATGGGGAGGCTGCGCCGAAACCGACGAGCGCTTCAAAGAGGTCATCGCTGCCGGTAACGAAAACTGCCGTATAGCCAGTGCCTCCACCCCGGCCCGACTGGCCTACGATTGCCTGCGCGAAGCGGACTACAATTGCGCCATCGAAAACTTTGAAACGGCTGTGTCGGAGAGTGATGATATAGAAAAACAAACTCAGTATCTGATGCTGATCGCAAAAATTTACCAGACTCACCTCAAAAACTTCCCCCGCTCGCGGCAGTATGCCCTGCGCGCCGCTGAACTGCGCCCCAACTGGGGAGAACCCTATATCCACATCGGGCGCCTGTACGCTTCCAGCGGCCCCCTTTGCGGCCCCGGTCGCGGTTGGGACAGCCAAGTGGTCGTCTGGCCGGCTATTGATATGTGGAATAAAGCCAAGCAAGTAGACCCCTCCGTAGCCGCTGAAGCCAATAAATGGATCTCGCGCTATGCGCAGTATATGCCCAGCCGGGAGGACATCTTTCAGCGCACCCTCAACGAGGGCGATACCTTTCGCGTGGGTTGCTGGATACAGGAAACAACGCGGATTCGCGCCGCCAACTGATTCGAAGTCGGAATTCGGAAGTGGGAAGCCGGAAAGTGGAAAGCCGGCCCGGTGGAATGATTGCTTCGCGGCCTGGTCAGATAAAACTTAGCATGTCCGATTTCTGACTTCCCACTTCGAACGTTCTACTTAGAATCACTCCTGCGTCTTGGCGCCAAAGGCCAGATCTCCTGCATCTCCCAGACCGGGGACGATGTAGGACTTGGCAGTCAGTTCGTCATCACAGGCGCCCATCCAGACGTCGGCATCAGGATAGAGGCGCTGTATGTATTCCAGGCCGTAAGTGGAGGCGATCGCTGTAACGATGTGAATCTTTTTGGGTTGACCGAAGGCAAGCAATTCTTTGATAGCCAGCCCCATAGAGGCGCCGGTAGCGAGCATGGGATCACTGATGAGTAGCGTACAGTCGTCGAGCCGGGGACAGGAAATGTATTCGAGATTGATTTCGAAGGTGCCGTCTTTATGGTGTTTGCGATAAGCCGAGACAAAGGCGTTGCCGGCCCGGTCGAAATAATTGAGAAAGCCTTGGTGAAAAGGCAGGCCCGCCCTCAGGATAGTGGCCAGGACGATGTCATTCTGAGGCGTTGACACCTCGGCCAGGCCCAGCGGGGTTTCTATCGCTTTATCCGTGTACTGAAGCGTTTTGCTGATTTCGTAAGCGATTACCTCCCCAAGGCGCTCGAGGTTGCGCCGAAAGCGCATGCTGTCCTGTTGAAGGTGTACATCGCGGATTTCGGCGATGAACTGATTGGCAATCGATGGGTGTTCGCTGAGGTTAAAATTCATCAGTAAGCCTTTAGCTGTATGAAGACCAAAGTTAATAAATGTAATTCACTCTTCTTCGGAGAAATACTTATTCCACGGCGCTTTTTACGAGTTCTTCATAGACGGCCTGCCAGCCTGACCAGCCTCCGAGCATGGAAAAAGAACTGTTGTGCCAAAGCGTGGAAAACCGCCCCCCTACGGCTTTGGTGCGGCGGGCCAGCATTTGGAGCCGCTCCAGCGCGGCATCCGGCGAAAGCTTGAGATAGTGCCGCAGGGTGCCGTCCATAGCCTGGAAGGGATAAATCATCAGATCAGTCTCTTTTTCCTCTTCCAGGTCATACCAGGGGAAGGGAGTTGCCGTGCCGGCCCGGAAACCGGTAGCATCGGCGAAGCCCATACTGTACTCCTGCCGGATGCCGCAATCCAGCAGGCTGCGATAAGTATGCGGCAGGCGAAAGCGCAGAAAATGCTGCCGGCTGCGACGTACAGGGGCCCCGGTGATGCGTCGAAGCCGGTCAACTTCCCTTCGCATTCGCCGGGGTTCTTCACTGCTGAAATAGGAGGGGTGAATGCCCGTCCGGTAACGCTGTGCAAGATCCCGGATGAGTTCCTGCAGCGCGGGAGTTCCCGGCGCAGGGTTGGGGTCGTAGGCGCCGGGAGTGGCGAGCAGGAAAAAATAAACAGGCTGCAAGGCGTACTTTTTATTCAGCTGATCCAGATAGGGAAAAGTGTAGTAGGGATCGGGAATGCTCCGGCTAAGCACCTGGTAGCGCAGTTGAAGCTCGGCGGTCCGGCCGTATAGAAAATCGCGCATAGCCCCTCCTGCCTGCCGGTATAGACTGCGATGGCGAAAAGCCCAGGGCAGGTCAATGTCGTAAGTGGGTAGAAAGCGGTAGCCGGAACGTCGATCAGCCCAGCCTGGAAAACGCCGTTGCAACAGCGCGGCCAGGCGGCCCGCCCATTCGTCCACTACCGGCCGGTCCAGAAAACCTTGTTGACCGGCCAGACTCGCGGTGGCCGGGAAGCGCCCGTGCCGGTCGGGAGCAAAAGGCAGGTATTCTTCGTAGCGTGAAAGCAGATAGAATACCATAGCCGGCAGATCGAAAGGCAGATCGACACCGGGGTAAGAACGGGGAAAAAGCGCAGGGCCGGCAGGACCCGCTTCCCGGTATAACCCGACCAATAGCGAACGGACACCGGCTTCGAAAAGCAAGCCCCCCGCGGGCAGGAACAGCTCCTTTTCCTCCAGGCGCTGCCGGCTGTAATTCAAGCGCGGGCCCTCATAGCTCCGGTAATCCTTTTTATTGCCGATGATCTCATAGGCACAGGGCAGCAAATGCCCGAAGAGCAACTCCATGGTGTAGCGAAGCCGGGGCGCATCAGGATTTTCGGAATAGATGAGGAGCATAGACATTTCGTTAACCCTTTCCTATCCGGAATATCTTTCGCAAAAGTCGGAGCAAAAAGGTGTCCGTTATTAAACAATTGGATGCTTAAAAGAAAAAAGATCGATTATTTTGTACATCTGGAGAAACGCGATACTGTTTTTTCTGTTTATAATTACGTAAATTTAGGGTAGAGTAGGTAGATTCATCCTTTCACCAGGAAATTCGGCTGTCCTGCCTCTACCAGACTTAATCGCTAATACAGGTTGTCGTCGCATCCATTACAGCCGCGCTACACAACTTCAAGATATAGGCACAATGATGAGAAAGCTATACGCTGCATTTGTTTTTGTTTTACTTTCATCTTGGGTTCTGGCTCAGCAAACCCTCGAGCTGGGACAGAATTACTATGATGAACAAAAGGGAATTGTTTACGACCGTGAATTTACCGTCGACCTGAAACTGCACACCAACGGGTATGCGCTGGGCGTGAATATCGCCAATTTGCGTACCTATTACCTGACTACCTTTCTGAATTTTGAATTTGGTGAGATCAAACACCCCAAACAATTTCGCCAAAGTTTTGATTTCAAACCTACTGCCAACGGGAAAGTATCCCGGGCTTTCGTCTTTGGCAAACAGAATAACTTTTTCGTCCTGCGCGGCGGCTATGGCCAAAAACGATACTTCTCCGAAAAAGCGAAGCGCAAAGGGCTGGCCATCGGTATCAGCTATGAACTGGGCCCTTCTATCGGACTGCTTAAACCCTACTACCTCGAACTGCAGTATCCGGAGCAAAGTACTAACGAAATCGTAACCCGTAGTGAGAAATACAGCGAAGAAAATGCCAATGTTTTCCTCGATATCACCCGCATCTTCGGATCTTCCTCGTTTTCCAGAGGCTTCAGTGAAATATCGGTGATTCCGGGCGGGCACGCCAAAGCTGCCGTTCACTTTGACTGGGGCGCCTTCGATGAATTCGTCAAAGCCATCGAAGCGGGGGTTATGCTGGATTTTTATTTCCAGGAGGTACCGATCATGATAGAATCGTCTAAAGTGGAAAATACTGAGAACCGCCCTATATTTATCAATCTTTTCCTCAATCTGCAGCTAGGGAAACGTTGGTAAAGCAGCGCTGCTCTCCCCAATCATTTCAATACTTCCTCTTTGCCCGCATCGCTGAGGTTCTGCTTGACAAAGTTGGTGATCCGGCGGACCGTTTTACGGCGGATCTCTCGTTCCAGCTCGCGGTTGATCTGATGAAGGATGTACTGAAACTTGAACGCCAGGCTGTCTTTCCGGATTTCCACCACCTTGAGGTTGTAACTGTTCCTTTCAATATGCTCCCTGTAATCAGAGATCGCTTCGATCAGGTGGGCTTCGAGTTCTTCCACCGTTTCCAGCGCCTGAATATTGAGTTCGAACTCGATACTCACTTTTTTGATCTCCTTGCGGGTGTAGTTGACGATTTCGCTGGTGTATACCTTATTGTTCGGTAAGAAAATGATATCGTCATCTTCGTTGAGTAAGGCGATTTTCGTGAGGGTGATATCTATAATGCGCCCCTTGTGATCGCCGATTTTAACGTAATCGTCAATAGCGACTTCCTTGGAAAAAGCGATGATCATACCGCTGATAATTTCGGAAATGAAGTCTTTGGAGATGATCGCGATAGCCGCCGCTACGATACTCAGGGAGGTGAAGAGCTCGGCGGGCGCATAGCCGAAGGAAGCGGCAATAGTCAGGGTGACCGCCAGGAAAAAGACGATATAGTAAGCATTTTGTAACCCGAGTACTACGTTGTCGACCTGATTGGGACGCATCTTTTTACTGCTCCGGTATACGCTGATTAAAAGGTGAATGCCCAGGTTCAACACCAGTATGAAAATGGAAAAGTGCAACAGAGCGCCGAGGAAGTTCTCCAGTCGCTGCTGAAGAGGAATGCTGAAAACATTCAGGAGCGGTTCCCAGCGGTGCTGAAAGACCAGCAGCAGGATCAGCAGCCCCAATACCAGGAATTTAATAATGGTCGATAAGTAACGCATACATGCTTGCTTTTGCATGGTTTAAACAATCCGGTCAGGATAAAAAGTTTCTCACCGGACCTGTCAATTCTTAGTAGACGCGAACTGCATCAAAAGTATCAGTTTCCGGCAGGATGAAATTTTTCTCCTGGTCTTCCGCAATGTTCATGAACATCAATCGCCGGATGCAGTTTTACGGAAAATACTCCTTTCTAATACAAAAATACAAACGAAAATGCCAGAATCCATCATCATCACCGGAGCTAATGGTAATCTAGGATCCGCGGTCTGTCGTAAGCTGTACGAAGAAGGCTATCAGATCGATGCGGCCCTGGGACCCGGCAATGAGCTGGAGGACCACGGGGAGCGTCTTCATCAGGAACCCGTTGACCTCATGAAAGCCGGCAAAGCTGAGGAATTCGTCGAAGGAAGCATCGGTCGCCGGGGGCAGGTAAGCGCCGCTATCTTGCTGGTCGGCGGCTTTGGGATGGGGCATTTGAAAGATACTGGTCCGGAGCAACTTGACAAGATGATCAACCTGAATTTCTATACCGCCTTCCATATGGTGCGGGCCTTGTTCCCGCATTTTGAGGAGAAGGGTGGGGGGCGCTTCGTGCTGGTCAGCGCCAAGCCGGTATTCCATCCGGAGGCCGGCAAAGACCTCTTTGCTTATACCCTCACAAAAACGATGGTGCTGAAGATGGCCGAACTGATCAACGCCGAGCCTACCGAAAAGAATATCCGGGCAGCGGTTATTGCGCCCAGTGTGATCGATACCCCGCCCAACCGGAAAGCCATGCCCGACGCCGATTTCAGTGACTGGGTGCCGCCGCAACGGATCGCCGAAGCGATAATCTTCCTACTATCGGAGGCAGGAAGAATGATGGCGGAGCCTGTTCTCAAGATCTACAACCGGTCATAGGAGCACTAGCCCGGATTATTCATGTTAAGTCTATGAATAATGACGATAAACAATCTAAAATTATTGATTTTCAAATATTTGTGTCAGGGTTAGTTCTTTATTGCTTCGACTTGCCTTTGGGGGAGCAGATGAAAATTATTTAAGGTTTTCGACAACTCCCTGCCGGTCGTCGTCGAAAACCTTAAACATTTTTCATGAGGGCATTGGGCTGGAGATTTTGGTACTTCGTATCCTACTTCCTAAGTCCTTTCCAATGCGCTTCTTTCATCGAGTTAAAAGAGAAAAAGGATATGCCCTTGGCGCCGGTTTCCATACCCGAAGCGATGGCCTGTGGCAATTCTTCCGGTGTCAGTGCGGGCAGGAATAGCCCGGCGTATACCGGTTTGAGATTATTACTGCTGCGCAGTCGCTCGTAGGCAGCAGTGACTTCATCCCCGATCCAGTTAATGTCTTCTTCGTAGAAGGAATGATAGAGCATAGGCAGGAAGCCGTCGAGGTTCCAGGTGTGCCATTGCTGACGAACGTATTCCCAGTTGGGGAAAACGGCGGCGGTGATTTGCTTGTCGTATTTTTTAGCGGTGGGTACCAGCTGTCCGTTAACGAGATTACTGATGCCGTCATAGCGGAATTGCCGCCAGGCTTCATCGGCGGAAGGATCTTCCAGGTCAGTTAAGGGGTCTATGCCGCTTTGTTCCTTGAAGGTGCGGCGGCATACCTCGCAGTAGCAGTAATCGTACTGCGGGTACTCTCGATCCTGAATGATATCATATTTGGACCATAAACCCTTGGCCAGAATTACGTCCGGAAGGCGTACGTAATCAAGGTGCACCCCGTCGAGTTCGTCGAACTGAGCCAGCGCTTCCACATTGCCGCGCACGAATTCCTGCACGCCTTCGCGGCGTGCGCACATGAAGCGGTAGTAGGGGACATAGGCCGGCTTTTCATGGGCTGGTTCTCCCTCGCCGCTGACGGCGTACCACTCCGGATACTGCTCGATAACCTTTGGATTGTTGTTGATCATCGTCCACATCCAGGCATGGATCTCCAGACCGGCTTCATGGGCTAGTGGGATGAGCATCTCGAGTACCCGCTTCTCCGTTTTGACGATGGGATTGGGGTGTTCGAACAGCGCCTCCTTACTGGCGTATACCTGGGGCAGTACAGCGTCGATGCCGGCTTTCTTCATCTGGGCGAAGATGCGTTTCCAGTCGTCTTCGCTGCGTTCGGTGCCGGGATGGATCCACATCCAGTTTTTTACCGGGCCGGGAATATTCGAAGCCGCAGGAGCCAGGTTTTCCCCTTCCAGGTTTTCCGTTTTATTTTGGCAGCTCCAGATAGCCGGCGCGGCCATCGTCGCCAGTGCGCCTTGCCCCAGGGTTTTGAGAAATGTTCGTTTGTTCATCCGCGTACAGTTAAAAGGTTCGAGTTTCGAGGTTCAAAAGCGGGGTGGTCTCCGGTCCTTGGTTTGGGATAAAAGGATCATTTCAGGGGACCGATAACTTTTGAACCTTGAACAGTCCGCCCGGTTTTTAAAGGTTTAATTTTTGAGAAAGAACCTCAAGGTTCCCCCTTTCACCAGCTCATTGTGATCGATGAAGTAAGAACGGTGTCGTTTCCCGTTCCATTCGATTTTATCGATGCGCAAGTGTTCATCTCCATTATTATTGACGGTTTCGATGATGAGTTCCCTGCCGGGATAGTATTTGGGATCGAGCTGTATGGTGACGCGGTCGAAGACCGGGCTGGTCAGGGTATAGAGCGGGCTTCCCGGGCAGTCGGGATACAGGCCCATCATGCTGTAGAGCAGCCAGGCGGAGAGGGTGCCCGTGTCGTCGTTCCCGGGCAGGCCGTCCGGGGCATTAAAATAATACCGGCGGATAAGTTCCCGCACTTTATCCTGGGTGCGCCAGGCTTCTCCTTCCACGTAGTTGAAGAGGTAGGGATAGGTGATGTCCGGCTCGTTGGCCATGTCGAAGTTGTCCGTCTCGAAGCAGGCGCGCAGGGCTTTCAGGAACTTCGCTTCGCCGCCCAGCAGTTGGATGAGCCCATCGATATCGTGCGGAACGTAGAAGCGGTACTGCCAGGCATTGCCCTCAATAAAGCCGATCACCGGTTCGAAATTTTTACCGGCTTCCGGGTTAAAGGGGGCCAGCCACTGGCCGTCTTCCATGCGGGGACGCAGCATACCGGTTTCGGGGTCGAAGTAATTGCGGTAACTGTGGGAGCGCTTCAGGAAGTATTTATAATCCGCTTCTTTGCCCAGGGCTTTGGCGAGCTGGGCCAGGTTCCAGTCGGCGATGTTGTACTCCAGCGTGGTGGATACGGTGCCGCCGAAGCCCACAGCATTTTCAGGGATGTAGCCCAGGGAGTCGTAATAGGTGATGCCGGGGCGCAGCTTATTGTCTTCGAGTTGGGTGGCTGCCTTGTGGGCAGCCTCGTAAGCAAGGTCGCTATCAAAACCGGTCAGGCCGCGGACATAGGTGTCGTTGAGCACCGGTGTTGCCGGGTCGCCGACCATCACGCCGGTTTCCATACTCAGCAATTCCCACTTGGGCAGCCAGCCGTTCTCGCGGTACATGTCCAGCATGGACTGCAACAGGTCGAGTTGCAGGTTGGGATAGACCAGGCTGAGAAAGGGATGCACGTTGCGGTAGGTGTCCCACAGCGAAAAGACCGTATAGCGGTTGCGGCCACCGGTATTTTTTATTTCGTATTGCTCCATAGCCGGATAGTCGCCGTTGACATCCTGCAGTATATTGGGGTGGAGAAGGAGGTGGTAGAGACCGGTGTAGAAAATGATCTTGTCTTCTTCCGTGCCTCCTTCGACCTGTATCCGGTTTAATCGCTGATCCCAGGTGTCGCGTGCTTCCTCATGGATGGCATCGAAGGACCGTTGGCCCAGTTCTGTTTCCAGGTTTTCCCGGGCGTTTTCGATGCTGACGTAGGAAATGCCGACGCTCACTTCTACCGGTGTTTCCTTTTCGAAAAAATAGGAAAAGTAGGCGCCGATGTCTTCTCCCGCCATTTCCTGCCGGTAACCCGGATAGGGCTTATAGGTGTCGTCGTACTTTGTCCAGGCGGCTTCCAGCTCGCCGTATTTGGGCATCTTCTTCCAGGCGCCGTAGTTACGCGCCGGCCTGCTTAGGCGGGCGACGAAGTAGACGGGCCGCACATCTTCCGGGTTGTAGCAAAAGGTGCCGATGAGTTTGTAGCCTTCTACCTCCTGCGCGTCGACGATGCGTAGCATAGCGCCGCTTTCATTCGTTAAGCCGAGCCCCAGGTTGAGCAGTATATTGGCGCGGCCGGCCGGAAAAGTGTAACGGCTGCGCCCCGAGCGCAGCGCAGCGGTCATCTCGGCTTCAATGCCGTAGCGGTCCAGTACGCTGCGGTAATATCCGGGACTGGCTGCTTCACCGGAATAAGAGGTCCCGTGTTGCTCCGCGTCGAATTCCAGGGTCCCATGCGTCGGCATCAGGAGGATGCTGCCCAGTTCGGGACAGCCCACACCGCTGAGGTTGACGTGGGCAAAGCCAGTCAGAAATTTATTTTCGTGAACATAAGTGCGCGAATGCCACTCACTGTCTTTCTCAAACCGGTTTTCCTCTCCTTTTTTATAGGCGACATTAAAGGGGACGACGGAAGCCATCCCCGCCGGCAATACCGCCCCCGGGTGCGTCGCCCCGTAGTTGGAAGTACCGATGAAAGGATTCACGTAATCAGCCGCTGCCCGTTGCGCGTTTAGCGAAAGCGAAAAGGACAGGAATAAACCCGCAAAAAGGTATGTTTTGTGCATAGTGTCGTGATTAGGGGAAGGCCCAAAATAATAAAAGCGTCTGTGTCCGCACACATTTCATCCCTGTTTTTGGTCGCTTGCTCCGCAAATGCGTAATTTCGGCTTTTAAACTTGTCTGGCAGGGCAATAAATGCAGGTTGGTAAACAGTTGAAAACCAGCAGAAGCAGCTGGTAGGGATACAGGAAAAGAAGAAAGGTTAGTGATGCGCCGCCCTGTCCGGTGTATTAATTTATCAGTTAACAGCGTCGGCTTTCGGCAAAACATACCATATTATGAGCAAGGGAAGTATTTCAATTTTATTATTCACAGTCCTCATTCTGATGAGCTGCGGCGGTTCCGGTTCTTCCGGAGAGAAGGATGCTGGCAATCGGGGCAGTTTTGAACGGCTCGACGCCCGGCGCACCGGGATCACCTTTGCCAATCAGCTTACCGAAACCGAGGAACTGAACGTGCTCTCCTACGAGTATTTCTACAACGGCGGGGGTGTTGCTATCGGGGATATCAATAATGACGGACTGCCGGATCTCTATTTTTCGGCCAATATGCTGCCTAACAAACTTTACCTGAATAAAGGCGATCTGAACTTTGAAGACATAACCGAAGCGGCGGGCGTAGCCGGGCGGCCCGGTAGCTGGAACACGGGCGTCAGCATGGTCGACATCAACGCCGACGGCTATCTGGATATCTACCTGTGTTATTCAGGTGATCTACCGGTGGCGCAGCGACGCAATGAACTCTATCTGAATAATGGTGACGCCACCTTTACGGAAAAAGCCGCCGTTTACGGGCTCGATGTGCCGGCCTATACCACACAGGCTCTTTTCTTCGACTACGACCGGGACAATGATCTCGATGTCTATTTGCTCAATCACAACATCGAGGAGTTTCAAAATTTCGATGCTTCCTTCGTCAAGAAAATGAAAGATAAGTATGCCGGTGATCAGCTCCTTAGAAACGATAACGGTCGCTTTGTCAATGTGACGGAAGCTGCCGGTATTATCAATAATCCCTTGGGCTTTGGCCTGGGAGTCGCCGCTTCCGACCTCGACAATGACGGCTGGCTGGACCTCTATGTTTCCAATGATTACATCGAGGAGGATTACCTCTATATGAACAAGGGTGACGGGACCTTCAGCGAAGAACTGGAAAAGCGACTCGGCCACATTCCCCACTTCTCGATGGGGTCCGATATAGCTGATTACAACAACGACGGGCGGACCGATATCCTGGCCCTAGATATGCTGCCGGAGGACAATCGCCGCCAGAAGCTGCTCTTCGGTCCGGATAAATACGAAAAGTACCAGTCGCAGCTGCGCAACGGCTATTACCATCAGGTGATGCGCAATATGCTGCAGCTCAACAACGGGGATGGCACCTTTTCGGAAGTGGGGCAGTTGGCAGGTATTTCCAACACAGATTGGAGCTGGGCTGCCCTCTTTGCTGATTTCGACAACGATGGCTGGAAGGATCTGTTTATTTCCAACGGGTACCTGCGGGATTATACAAACCGCGACTTCATGGACTATTACGCCGATCAGCGCATCCGGGAATTGCGGGGAGAAAAATCAGCCGCCCTGATGGAGATCATCAACCAGATGGAATCGAGCAAAACCCACAACTATATATTTCGCAACAACGGCGATCTGAGCTTTTCGAATAAAGTGGCTGACTGGAGCTTCGATGATCTTCTTTTGACCAACGGCGCCGGCTACGCCGATCTGGATCTGGACGGTGACCTGGACCTGGTGCTCAATAACATCAACGAGCCGGCGGCCATTTACGAAAACCAGATACAGGGCGGTCATTACCTGCGGGTGAAGCTGCAGGGGAGCGGCAACAACCGCAACGGTATAGGGGCCCGGGTAGAACTGCACCGCGGCGAACAGGTCGCCGTTCAGGAATTTATTCCGGTACGGGGCTTCCAGTCGGCTATGCATCTGCCCCTGCATTTTGGGCTGCCCGCCGCAGAACCGGTCGAGCGCCTGGTTGTAAACTGGCCCGACGGCCGGCGGCAAGTGCTGCAGGGAGTATCACCCGACCGGGAACTGGTGCTGGATATCAATAATGCCGGTCGCGGGCCGCAGGAAAGCCTGGCGGAAGCCACCTACTTTAAAGCTTCATCCGCTGCTCCGGGTTTCGAACACCGGGAAAATACCTCGGTAGACTTTAAGCGGCAGGCGCTGCTGCCCTGGATGCTCTCCACCGAAGGGCCGGCGCTGGCCAGGGCCGATGTTAACAAAGACGGCCGGGAGGATCTCTTTATCGGCGGGGCCAAATTGCAGGCGGGGGCTTTATTCCTGCAACAAGAGGACGGAAGCTTTATCGCTTCCTCGGCCGCTGCCTTCCGTAAGGACATCATCCACGAAGACATCGACGCCGCTTTCTTCGATGCCGACGGTGATGCCGACCTCGACCTGTACGTCGTCAGCGGGGGCTACGATTTTCTTCCCGAAGATCTCGCATTGCAGGACCGCTTGTATCTCAATGACGGCGCCGGCAACTTCGAACGGGCGCCGCAAGCCCTGCCCCGTATGCTGATCAGCGGCGGCTGTGTGGCTCCTTTTGATTTTGACGGCGACGGGGATATGGATCTGTTTGTCGGCGGCCGCCTTATCCCAGGCAACTATCCTCTGGCGCCGAAGAGCCACCTGCTCCGCAACGATGGACTGGGCATTTTCACCCTGGTGACGGAGGAAATGGCGCCTGAACTCTTGCAAACCGGGATGGTGACCGATGCCGAATGGATAGACGCCGACGGCGACAGCCGCCCCGACCTCGTCCTGGCCGGCGAGTGGATGCCGCTGCGTGTTTTCCGCAACGGGAACAGCCGGTTCTTTCCGGCAGATCTTGATTTGGGAGTACCTGCCAGCGGTTGGTGGAGCACCCTACATCAGGCCGATCTCGACAATGACGGGGATCCCGATCTGGTCGCCGGCAACCTGGGCGCTAACCACCAAATGCAGGTCAATACTGAAGAACCGGCCACAATTTATTACGGTGATTTTGATGATAACGGCTCTGTCGACCCTATTCTGACCTACTACATTCAAGGTAAGGAATATCCAGCTTTCAGCCGCGATGAATTGTTCGGTCAGCTTGTGAGCATCCGCAAGAAATTCACCGATTACGAATCTTACGCCGAAGCAACTATCGAGGACATCCTGTCGCCGGAGCAACTGGAACAGGCCGGCCGTCTGCAGGCTGATTTTGCCAAAACCATATGGATCGAAAACCGGGAGGACGGCAACTGGACCATGCACGAACTACCGAATATAGCCCAGGCTGCTCCCGTTTACGCCATCGCCACTCTCGATGCCGACCGCGACGGACGCACCGACCTGCTCCTGGCCGGTAACCGCGAGCGAACCCGTGCTAACTGGGGACGCTGGGATGCCAATTATGGCCAGTTATTCCTCAACCGTGGGGAAGCGGGATTTGAATATGTGCCTAACTATCGCTCCGGCCTTAGCATCCGGGGCGATGTGCGGGGGATCGCAGTTATGGGAAACCGGGTGTTCTTCGTGCAGAATAATGGCCCGGTGGTGGGGTATGAGAAGCAGGTAGTTTTGGAATGAAGTCAGGAAAACAGGCTTTTCTGCAACTACTTCCGCAGCTCTCTTCTGGAATCCCACACCCGGCTGGTGAAAGCGCATCAGCAAAACCTGGTTTCAAAGGGGAGGTATTCTAAAATGTTCATCCAACTTTTTCCCGGCTAGATGCTTATCATACCAAAGCAAGCATTAAAACAAAAAGGCCATGACCGACTTTATTGATCAGTACAAAAACGAATTGCTGAACAGCGTACTTCCTTTCTGGATGAGGCACTCCCGTGATGATGAGCAGGGTGGGTTCTTCTCCTGCCTGCTCCGGGATGGAACGGTGTACGACACCGACAAATTTGTCTGGCTGCAGGCCAGGCAAACGGGAACTTTTGCCATGCTCTATAACCGCCTCGAAAAGCGGCAGGAATGGCTGGAAATGGCACGGCACGGCGCCCGTTTCCTGGAGAAACACGGCCGGGATGAGCAGGGCAACTGGTATTTTGCGCTCAACCGGGCCGGCGCTCCACTGGTGCAGCCATACAATGTATTTTCGGATTGCTTTGCCGCTCTGGCTTTCGGAGAGCTGTACAAGGCTACCGGCGAGGAACGCTACGCCGAAATTGCCCGACAGACTTTTCAGCGCGTAATCCGGCGACGGGATAATCCCAAAGGGAAATACAATAAGGCTTATCCCGGTACGCGCGAACTGAAGAATTTCGCTCTGCCTATGATACTGAGCCACCTGGCGCTGGAACTGGAGGATTTGTTGGAAGAGGATCTGGTCCAAGAACTGACCCGGGATGTGATCATCGAAGTGATGGACGTTTTCTATCAAACCGAGGAACAGGTTGTTCTGGAAAATGTGACGCAGAAGGGCGGCTTTTCCGATTCCTTTGACGGACGCCTTCTCAACCCCGGCCACGCCATCGAAGCGATGTGGTTTGTTATGGACCTGGGCGAAAGAATGGGCGACCGCGGCCTGATCGTACAGGCTGCCCAGCGCGCCCTGCGCATGATCGAGTACGGCTGGGACGAAGAGTACGGTGGGATTTTTTATTTCATGGATATAAAGGGCTATCCACCCCAGCAACTGGAGTGGGATCGCAAATTGTGGTGGGTACACCTGGAATCGTTGGTGGCAATGCTGAAAGGCTGGCGGCATACCGGTGAGGAGGACTTTCGCAAGTGGTTTGAGCGCCTGCATGAATACACCTGGCCCCGCTTCACCGATGCGGAACACGGAGAGTGGTTTGGCTATCTCAACCGGCGCGGCGAGCGCCTCTCCGATCTGAAAGGCGGGAAGTGGAAAGGGTGTTTTCACGTTCCGCGGGCTTTGTACCAGTGCTGGCGGGAGCTGGAGCTTTTGCGAGGGGAAGGTTGAAGGGTTCAAAGTTCAAGCTTAAGAGTATATGCGAAGAGTGACCATTTTATTTTTCATCGGTTTGCTGATTTCATGTGGGGATAAGCCGGAGGCTGCGGCGCCGGTGGAAGAACCTTCGGTAAATGCTACGCGGGGGTTCTGGCTGACCAATGTCGACAGTGATGCCTTGTATTCCCGGGCCGGTATAGAGGAGGCGGTGGATATGGCAGTGCGGTATGGGTTCAATACGATTTACGTGGTCACCTGGAATAAGGGGTATACGCTTTACCCAAGCCAGATGATGGAGGAGGAATTTGGTGTGCGGATTGACCCGGAATTAGGTGATCGGGATCCCCTGCGGGAGCTCATCGAAACGGCGCAGGCGGAGGATATCCGGGTGGTGGCCTGGTTTGAGTATGGCTTTGCCTCTTCATACGGACAACCCGAAGAGGGTGGCCACCTGTTGAAAAAGCGGCCCCGCTGGGCTGCCCGGGATATCACTGGGAACATTGTATCCAAAAATAATTTTCAGTGGATGAACGCCTTTGATCCGGCGGTGCAGGATTTTATGCTGTCGCTGATGAAGGAGGTAGTGGAAAACTACGACATTGACGGTGTGCAGGGGGATGACCGGCTGCCCGCACTGCCCTCTACAGCGGGGTACGACTCCCTCTCTGTTGCGCGCTACCGGGAGGCGCACAATGGCGCTGATCCGCCCGAAGATCATTTTGATCCGGAATGGATTGACTGGCGGGCCGGTCTGCTCAATAACTTTATGGAACGCATGCACAAGGAACTGAAAGCGCTCGATGAGGGCCTTATTATCTCCTCGGCGCCCAGCGTCTACCCCTGGAGCAAACAGGAATATCTTCAGGACTGGCCCACCTGGGTGCGCAAGGGTTGGGTGGACGAGGTGCTTCCGCAAATCTATCGCTACGATATTAGTGCTTACCGGGGGGAATTGCAAAAGATCGTGCAGAGACAGGTAGTATCCTCCGATCTGGATAAAGTTTTTCCCGGTATTCTGCTCAAGGTAGGCAGCTACGTCGCTGAACCTGCCCTGCTGGAACAGATGGTGGCAGAGAACCGAAAATACGGCATCGAAGGAGAGGTGTTCTTCTTCTACGAGGGTATCAAACGGCGGGAATCCTTTTTTGAAGGGCTGTATTGAAAGAGCCTATGTTATCAATTCAGGCGGTTTGGGATATATCGACGATTGAGGTTGCCTCATGAACTGAATCGTAGAACGGAAGAATGTCGAACGTAGAAATAAAAAGTATCCAAGACCACACCTGTCCGCCTCGAGACAACCCAGATAAAAAAGCTAGCGCCGAATCCTCACTTCTGTTATTTTAGATAATTGAGCGTAAAACCCATTTATTCTTTCTGACGCCGGCGTCCGCCTGCCCCCGGTCGACGGAATGATGACGTACTGGTTTTCCTGGGTATTGTTCTAGTGTTGATTACCCATAAGTCCGGGTTTGGCTACTTCTACGGTTCATCTGTTCGTCAGTTTTACTGTTCTGCGGTTCTGAATGTCTACAAAAAGGTGAAAAACTGTTTCAAACAGGCCGGAACCGCAGAACATTTACCCGTCCCGAGGAACGAGGGCGGGGATGAACAGAAAAACATTTACCCGACCAGCCGTAGGATGGGCGGGGAAGAACAGAGGAAGTTTGTACCGACTAAAGTTGTGGGTAATCGATACGTATTGTTCTATCCGCAAATTGAGGGGTGGAATTAAAACTCAATCCTTTGCCTCTTCGGCAGAGGTTCCCTGCGGATCCTCGCTCACATAGGGCGGATAGGGATACTGATCGGGGACAACGACCACTCCGGTTGTCGACTTGAAGGGGGCCGGGCCGTAGTCATCGAAAGTCAGCTCGACGAAAAAGGCCCGCCAGCCCCGCTCCGGAACCGGCACGCTGACCTGGTATTGTCCATCCGCTTTGAGCGGTACGTTGCTGGCCTGATAGGATTTGCCGAGCACCGGCAGGCGGAAGTCGCGCGCTTCCGGGTTGTGTGCCTGCCAGAGAGTAATACTGGAAGGAGGCATATCAGCAGCGCTAGCTATATATATGGTGTCATTTTCCACCCGCCAGTCGAAAGTGGGGCGGGGGCGATCGTTTACTATTCCATAATAAAAGGCGATAAAGGTCTGAAGAGCGTCGGTTTCGCTCAGAGAGTGGCCGGTATTAGGCACGTAGCGCAGGTGTTTTTCTCCTTCGAGATCGTGGTAGTAAAAGCGCCAGGAGTCGGGGAGGAAGAATTCATCACCTGTAGCGTTGATCAGTAATTTGGGCAGGGTCAGTTGCTCGCGGTAGGAGTAGGGTTCGACGATATCGAGCAGGGTCCGGTATTCCCGGGAGCGCTGCCATTCCATGATTCCTTCTTCGACGTAGTCATCTACGGCCGGTGACCAGAAGCCGAAGGCGCGCCAGTGGTGTTCGAAGGAAGGAACGAGGTTGAGCAGGTCGATGACGAAGGGGGCGATGGCGATCACCCGCTCGTCGGTCACCGCTGTGGTCCAGGTTGTCCAACCCCGTTTGGAGCCCCCGGCGACGACGAATTGCTCCACGGTCGGTCCTGCTTCCTCTCGGGTAAAGGCCGTAATCGCATCCATAGCCCGGACGGCGGCCGTGGTCATCGGCAGGCGTGACAGCCACTCGGCATCCTTTGCTTTGGCGCCGCCTTCCAAAAACTTCCGCCAACCATAGGCGATGATGCCGTCCTCGTAGCGGGCGCCGGCATCGTCGTTATCGAAGTAGACCGGTTGGTTGGGAACGTTGTGCATCCTGGCGGTGATGGTTTGTGTGGCCAGGGCGGACTGCACTGGGATGGGGTGCGGACTTTCGGGGACTTCATCCTCACGGGTTCCCCCGTCGATGTACAACATGCCGGTATTCCCTTTTGCCTCGTCGGGAACTACAATCTCAACGTAATGCCACCAGGTGGGATCTTCCACCAAAGTGCTGTCCAGCCATTCCTGGGAAGTCATCCGCAATACGTGAAAGGTATAACCGTCGCCTTTCATCCGGAGCACCGGCTCGAAATCAAAAACGGGATCTACTGTTTCAACGTAGGCCTCCATAGGATTCTCCTCTGCGACGGACGTCGCGGTAGTCTCCCCCGGCGATTGGCCGCGGGAACTGCAGGTACTGAAGGAAAGAAGGAGCAGGAAAAAGGCCGACCAACGGAAAGCGAAAGGGAGATAAGAAATCCGGCGTTGGGTCATGATGCTTGTCATTTTACTGATTCGTTTTTCAATTAAATATCCAATTTTTTTTGCTTAGAACCGATTTGGAGTATAAATCGGTTCTTATCTACTCAGGACTGCCGCTCTACCCTTCAACCGCCTCCCGGTGGCTTTCCGTCCCTACTTCCAGCCGGGGTTCTGCTTCTGCCATTTGGGCAAAGATGGAGGCTTCGGCATGCGACTCTAAGAAAGTATTACTTACCCAGCCGGCAGCTACGGCTTCCGGACTGCCTATATCAACATTGAGACTGAGTTCTTCTACTTTTGTTTCCGCTATTTGTTCGGGACTACAGCTGGCGAAGGTCTGGCAAAATACTATACAGGTTAGTAGTTGAATGAAAATCCGCATTGAATTAATTTTGCGATAGGCACTTGTTTAGTGCGTATGATTCAATGCTTAGGACTGACTATTGGCAACCTACTTCTGCTAACACAGGTTATTCACGGATTAATCTATTACGACGCCAAAATGACTACCATTCTTGTATTTGCGCGCCTGGTAGTCCCTTTGACGTCTCATGACGAAGAACCTATGAATAATCCTAAAACCAACCGATTCCGAATTTTTTATGAAAACAGGCAGCGTTTGCCTTCCCAAAATCGTAAAATACTATTAAAGGATAAAATGGTGTGTACGAACACATTTTAGAAAAAAAGAACCGTGTTCGCACACAAATACAGCATTTTTCTTTATGTTTGCATTGGAGTCTAGCTTTCCAACCTGCCAAATCAGTTTAGAAATCTATTGCTCCATCTTCTGGAATTAGAACATGACTTTTCTGTTTTCCCAATGAACATGGCCAATTAATTATGCGGCCTTCCCGCAATTGATCGCACAAAGTATATAGATATACCTCTCCATTTTGCATTTACCCGGTTTCGGGAAAAGTATGTTTGGCCAGGAGGAAACTTTTATCATTCAATTAGGCAATAGTTTTTAGTGCATATTAAAATCAGGACAATGAAAAAAAATTATTTACTCACTTTAACCCTGTTTCTATTCGCGGTGGTGGGGGGCTGGGCGCAAACTGTGACCGGCACCGTTACCGACGATTCCGGGGATCCGTTGATCGGGGTGAACGTCATTGAGGTGGGTACCCAGAATGGTACCATCACCGATATTGACGGGAACTACTCCATTGAACTGATTACCCAGAACCCTTCCTTGCAGTTCAGTTATACCGGTTACGCCAACCAGACCGTTGAGGTCGCTGGCCGTCCGGCGATTGATGTAACATTGCAAGAAGGGGTAGCCCTCGACGAAGTGGTAGTGACCGCCTTGGGTATTTCCAGAGAAAAGAAAGCTTTGGGTTACTCGGTCAGTGAAGTCGATGGCTCTGAACTGACGGAGGCGCGCGAGAACAGCGTCATCCGGCAGCTGTCCGGCAAAATCGCCGGTGTAACGGTGAATAATGCCGCTACCGGCCCGGCCGGTTCCAGCCGCGTGGTTATTCGCGGCAACTCCTCACTGGGCGGTAGCAACCAGCCGCTGTACGTTATCGATGGTATTCCTATTGACAACTCCAACCTCGGCGGCGCCGGTATGTGGGGTGGTATTGACCTCGGTGACGGGCTCTCCAGTATCAACCAGGATGATATTGAGTCGATTACTGTACTGAAAGGCCCCTCTGCGACGGCCCTGTACGGTACCCGCGCCCAGAACGGCGTCATCCAGATTACGACCAAGAAAGGCAGCCGCCGCAAAGGTCTCGGGGTGGAGTTCAACAGCAACTTCGTTACTGAACAACCGCTGGATTTCTACCAGGATGTACAGACCAGCTACGGCTCTGGCTCTGAAGGCGTTCGTCCGCAAACGCAGGAAGAAGCACTGAATAACACGCGTAGCAGCTGGGGAGAACGCCTCGACGGCGCCGATGTCATTCAGTTCGACGGTTCTACGGCTCCTTATGTACATAACGGAAGCGCCATCGATCAGATTTACAACAACGGCCAGACCTGGAACAACACCCTTGCCCTTTCCGGTGGTAATGAAGATGCTACCTTCCGCCTGTCGGCTTCCGACTTGCGCAACGATGGTATGTTTGAAAATACCGGTTACAACCGAAATACTATTTCTGCACGGGGGACGAGTAACCTGGGCAACGATTTTATCACGGTAGACGCCAAGATTACCTATATTAACGAGCGGGCCGACAACCGCCCGGCACTTTCCGATTCGCCGCATAATCCGGGTCACCTGAATGAGGTAGCCACTTCTGTCAACCTCGATATTCTCAAACAGACAGATCCCGTTACCGGCGAATACGATCCGCTGTACAGCCCCAGTATTTTCCGCGTAAATCCCTACTTCGGCGTATACCAGCAGTTTAACGGCGATAAGCGTGACCGCCTGCAGGGCTTCGCGCTGGCTCGTATGAACTTTACTGACTGGCTGTCACTGCAACTACGGGCCGGTACCGACTGGTACACCTTCCGTCAGACGCAGTGGGACGGCGAGCGTACACCCCACCTGAACCGCCCGGGCCGGATGTGGGAGCGCGAGTACCGCATTCGCGAGAACAACTACGATTTCCTGCTGAACTTTAATAAGCAGATAGGAAGTGACTTCTCGATTTCGGCTAACGCTGGTGGTAACCTGCTGACGCAGTCGGATGAACGCCTGACGCTCTTCGGGAATGAATTTATCATTGAAGGGCTTCGCGCCGTAAACAACACCAAGTTCCCCTCGCAGGGATACAGCATCAGGGAAAAAGAAATTCACTCGCTGTACGGCTCGGTCCAACTCGGGTTCCGCAATTATCTGTACCTCGATTTGACGGCCCGTAATGACTGGTCCTCGACGCTGCCGGAGCAAAACAACTCCTACTTCTATCCCTCCGCCAGCCTGAGCTTTATCTTCACCGACGCCTTCAATATTCCTTCAAATATCCTCTCCTTCGGTAAGATGCGGTTCTCGGCTGCCGAAGTTGGCGGCGATACCGACCCCTACCGCCTCGACCTCACCTACAGCGTTGTCGGGCAGCCCCACCTGGGGAATCCACAGGGACAGATTGCACAGGGGAACATCCCGCTGAAGAACCTCAGACCGACCAGTACGCGCTCAATCGAAGCCGGTCTTGACCTGCGTTTCTTCAACGGTCGCATCGGACTGGACGTGACGTACTACAACATGAGCACCCAGGACCAGATCCTGTCGACGACCGTTTCGCCTACCTCAGGTTACGGCTCGGTTACGGTGAATGCCGGCGAAATTCAAAACCGGGGATGGGAAGTGTTGCTGACCGGCTCGCCCATCAGCTCGCAGAGCGGGTTCAACTGGGACGTTTCGCTTAACTTCGCCCGTAACGTCAACGAAGTAGTTGCACTTGATGATGAGGGGAAACTGACGGCCCTGCGCCTCGGCCAAGCCCGCACGCGGAACACCTTCGTGGAAGCCCGACTCGGTCAGCCTTACGGCGCCATCGTCGGCCGTCCTTACCGCCGCAACGATGCCGGCGATATCGTCTACGATCAGAACGGACTGCCGCTGCAGGGCGATCTGGAAATCCTCGGCGTAGGGGTGCCGGACTGGACTTCGGGCATCACGAACACCTTCAGCTGGAAGGGCCTTTCCTTCAGCGCACTGCTCGACTTGCGTTTCGGCGCAGAGCTGCACTCGATGACCAACTGGTCCACTTATTCTACCGGACGCCATATCAATACCCTGGAAAAGGGCGTGCCGCACCCACAGGCCAACCATCCTTCCCAGGCTGATGTGGATGCCCGCGCCGGCTGGTTCCGTTCCGAACAGGAACGCGAAGCCGCAGGAGTTGCTCAGGAAGACTGGGCCCCCACCGGCGGCGTATATGTATCGGGTGTCAATGAAGACGGAGAAGACTTCGCCCGCTTTGTCGACCCGCAAGTATACTACGGCAATGTAGCCAGCCGCATCTCCGAGGAGTTTATCTACTCGGCTGATTTCATTAAGATGCGCCAGATGACGCTGAGCTACACGCTGCCGCGGCGCTGGATTCAGAGTTCACCTTTCCAGAACGTGACTGTATCACTGGTAGGGCGTAACTTGTTCTTCCTGTATAAGAACGTTCCGAACATCGACCCCGAAGCCAGCTACAACACCGGTAACGGCGGCCAGGGTCTGGAGTACGCTACGATTCCGACGGCCAGAAGCTTTGGCTTTAACGTGAATCTTCGCTTCTAAAGAAAAATTGAGTCAATCAAACGGGCCGGGAGTGCGGCCGACCTTGCGTCGCCAAGCTCCCGAACCCTTGGATTCTCTTCAATCAAAAAATAATGACAATGAAATTTCATTTAAAATATCTGCTCCTGTTCGGGCTGCTCGCCTTCGGCTTCCATAGCTGTACGGACGACTTCGAGGAGCTCAATACCAACCCTACGCAGGCAGTTACTATCGATCCGGCTCTACAGCTGACGCGGGTCGAACTGACTACCTCCAACAACCGCTATGAGCACTGGCGGGCACAGTACATCTATTCTTCGACGATCATTCAGCACAACGCCTGCTCCTTCAGTTACTGGTCGGGCGATAAGTACAACATGATCGACTCTTATGCCAGCGCACAGTGGGACAGCGACTATCCCCGCGGCATCAAAAACGTGGTGGACCTCGTCAACCGCACCTCGGAAGACCCCTTCCTGGTGAACTTCAACGCGGCGGCGCGGATCACCAAGGTGTTCCTGTTTCACCGCCTGACGGACCTTTACGGCGATCTGCCTTACTTCAATGCCGGTCAGGGCTTCATCAACGGCGTGCTGTTCCCCGAATACGACCGTCAGGAAGACGTATACAATGACTTCTTTAAGGAACTGGACGAAGCATCCAAAAGCTTCAACCCCGATGCCCGTCCGCTGGAAGGTGACTTCTGGCTGGGCAACGACATCGACAAGTGGAAGAAGTTTGCCAACTCCCTTCGCCTGCGCCTTGCTTTCCGCCTGCAAAAGGTGGATCCGGCCCGCGCCCAGCAGGAGGTACAAGCTGCGATCGCCGGTGGTGTGATGGAGAGTATTGATGATTCTGTAATTGCCGAGCATACCGATCTGGAAACCAACGGTAACTCCGATGTGATGGTGGCCGATGACAATTACCGCATGTCCGACGTGATGGTTGATTTGCTAAAAGCTACCGGCGATCCCCGTCTGCCGATTTGGGGCATGACCTACGATGATGACGGCAATCCGCAGCCTGATGTGTCGACCTGGGAAGGCCTGCCAAACGGCACTGACGGAAATTCGCCCGAATTTGAGCGTCTGGCCGATTTCGTTCGCCACAACCGCTCGACGATCAGGACGCCTTCTGCCCAAATGTTCCACCTGATGCATTCGGAAGTGGAATTCCGCCTGGCCGAAGCCGCCGTTCGAGGCTGGGGCGCGCCCCTGTCAGCTGCCGAGCACTTCGAACGCGGCCTTCGCTCTGCTGCTGAACAGGTAGCCCTGTATCCCAATGCCTCAATTGATCCGGCGGACATCGACGCCTTCGTGGCTGCCAACCCCTTGGATGAAAGCTCGACGGAAGCTGCGCTTGAGCACATCAATACACAGCTTTGGGTATCTTTCTACCAGAATGCTATCGAGGCCTTCGCTAACTGGCGCGCTTCCGGTTATCCGGAACTCACTCCGGTTAACCACCCGATCGGAACGACCGGCGGCACCATTCCCCGCCGTCTGTACTATCCGACCTCGGAGAACGGCCTGAACCCAAACTACAACGATGCTGTTGCACGTCAATTCCCGGACGGTAACGATGACCTCACCGGCCGCGTCTGGTGGGATGTGGAAAATTAAACATCCGGAAGGCCAATGATACTGCCTCCCGAATGCGGTACAGTATTCATTAGCCCTCTTGAAAACTTTTAAGCAACGAACCCTGTGAGGCAATAAGCAGCCCGCAGGGTTTGTTGTATATTTGTCAGTCCGGACAGCCAACAGCCAACAGCTCGTTGCTTATCTACCCGGACCTACATTACATTAACACTTAATTAAAGCCAATAGAACCTATGTTGATTTGGAATTTTCTTTTTGCAATTACTTTAATGATTAGTCCGTCCGGTACCGCTCCGGTGGTCTTGGATGCTGAAGACTGTGAAGTCCTGCTGGAAGCCATCAGCGGCACTTACGAAGGAGACTGCAAACGCGGTAAGGCCCACGGTGAAGGAAAGGCAGTTGGAACCGATAGCTATGTTGGAGAGTTCAAGAAAGGGCTACCACACGGAGAAGGCACCTACACCTGGGCCAACGGCGATGTGTACGTCGGTGAATTCAAAAAAGGAGAGAAGGAAGGAGAAGGCACAATGACCATGGCCGACGGTACCGTTAAGCAAGGATACTGGGAAGAGGATATGTATATCGGAGCCAGCAAAACGCCCTACGAGGTCATTAATAAAACCCCGACGGTCAACCGCACTGCTTTCCGCCGTCAGGATGCAGAGCCTCAACAGATCGATTTTAAGTTCACTTATCTCGGCAAGCCGACCCAGGCGCGAAACTTCCGTGTGCAGGGCAGCTTTGGTGTTGTGGTGAATGAAACCGATTATGTGAAAACGGTCGAAGTTTACGAGTTTCCCCTGCAGGGTGAAGTGCTCTTTGAGGTGGAAACTACCCGCGATGCCGCCGGCGGGATGTCCGGCGACTATGTAAGCGGCAATATGGAATTTCGCATCAGCCAGGCCGGTAACTGGGAAGTGACCATCGATATGCGGGTCATGCGCTAAAGCTTCCGGGGTAAGCCTTTTTTATGTTCATTCGATGAAAATATATCTACCCATGACTTACTTCCGCTTTTGCGGCCTGCTTCAGCTGGTTTTTCTCACCCTGAACCTCTCAGGCCAGCAACCCTGCCAGGTACTCCTGGAAACTATTGATGAACACTACGAAGGAGACTGCCGGCGCGGCCTGGCTCACGGTGAAGGCAAAGCCAGGGGAGGAGACAGTTACGTCGGCGATTTTAAAAAAGGCCTGCCGCACGGTGAGGGCGTCTATACCTGGGCAAACGGAGATATGTACGTCGGCAGTTTCAAAAAGGGCGTTAAGGAGGGGCAGGGCGTGCTGACCGAAGCTGACGGCAGCGTGCATCGCGGCTATTGGAAGGACGACAAGTATGTCGGTGAAGACAAAAAACCCTACGAACTGATTTCCCAAAACCCCCGCGTCAACAGGGTGCATTTCCGCCGGGGCGACGAGATCCCGCACCACGTCGATTTCCGCTTTACCTATCTCGGCCGGCCGGTACGGGCCCGGAACCTCAATGTGCAGAACGGTTTTGGCGTGCTGATCAATGAAAGCGATTACATCAAAACAGTAGAGGTCTATCAGTTCCCTTTCATGGGAGAAATCACCGTAGAGGTAGAGTCGGCGCCCGATGATACCAAAGGCATGCCCCGGCAATGGTGGACCGCCAATATTACTTTCAAAATCAATCAGCCCGGCAAGTGGGTCATTACGATCGAGATGCGCCCGGCATGAATTACTTGTACCTTTTCAATACAATGAAAAAGAACCTTTACCCCGTTCTGAGTTTACTGCTGATCCTTTTTTCTGCTTGTCAAACCGAAAGTCCTTCGGAACAGTCGGAAACGGATCAAAATAATGATAAGACCGCTTACATCAACTCCTTCACCGGCACCGCAGAGCACGGTCACGTGTATCCCGGCGCCACTGTGCCTTTCGGCGCCGTACAGCTGAGCCCCGACAACGGAACGCAGGGCTGGGACTGGTGCGCGGGTTATAATTGGGCGGATAGCGTTATCGTTGGCTTTAGTCATACCCATCTCAGCGGCACCGGTATCGGCGATCTCTGTGATCTGCTGGTCATGCCGACGCTGGAAGACATCGACTTCAGCGTGCCGATAAGCGATCCCAAGCTGCAGCCCTTCCGCAGTACTTTCTCTCACGATAAGGAGGAAGCCGAAGCCGGTTACTACCGGGTGGCAATGGACAATGGCATTTCCGCCGAACTCAGCGCTTCGACCCGGGTCGGCTTCCACCGCTACATTTTTCCGGAAGGGGTGAGGCCTTCCTTCGTGCTCGACCTGGGGCACGCCATCAACTGGGACCGGCCGGTGGAAACGATGGTGCAGTTGGAAAACGACACCCTCCTCACCGGCTATCGCCACTCGGCGGGGTGGGCGCGCGATCAGCGCCTGTTCTACGCCATCGCCCTTTCCGGGCCGGTGGCTTCGATAAAGCTGGCCGACAGCACGGCGCTGGCTTCGGGTAATCGCCTCGGCGGACGGCAGGTGCGCGCACAGGTGTCACTCGATGCCGCACCCGGAACGGCGATACAGCTTAAGGTGGGCATCTCTTCGGCGAGTGTGGAAGGCGCCAAAGCGGCGCTCGCCGAAATTCCCCATTGGAATATGGAGCAGGTACGGGAAGACGCCCGCGTCGCCTGGGCAGCTGAAATGGATAAAATCACCGTGCTAGAAGGGAATGAGCAATTAAAAGAAGTTTTTTACACCGCCCTTTACCGCACCTGTCTGGCGCCGGTCATCTTTTCCGACGCGCAGGGTTACTACAAAGGGCCCGACGGGCAAATACATCGCGCCGAGGGCTATACCCGATACGACATTTTCTCTCTCTGGGATACTTTCCGGGCAGCCAATCCGCTGTACACCATCACCCAGCCCGATAAAATCAACGATTTCATCCGCTCTTTTCTCGATCACTACGAGCAGCACGGCCTGCTGCCGGTCTGGTCACTGCTGGGCAATGAGACGAATACCATGACCGGCTACCATGCCATTCCGGTAATCGCCGACGCCTACGCCAAAGGCTTCAGGGATTACGATACCGATAAGGTCATGGAAGCCATGCTGGCAAGTGCGATGCAGGATATCCGGGGTACTAACCACTACCGTGAATATGGCTACATCCCCTATGAGAAAGAGGGACAATCGGTCACCAAAACCCTGGAATACGCCTACGACGACTGGTGCATCGCGCAGGTGGCCAGGACTATGGGCAAAGAAGAGCTGTACCGGCAATTTACCGAACGGGCCGGCTATTACCGCAATATGTTTGACGCCGGAACGGGGTTCATGCGTGCAAAAATCACCGACGGTTCCTGGAAAAAGCCCTTCGACCCCAAATTTTCGGATCACAACTTCGAAGTGGCGGAATATACCGAAGGCAATGCCTGGCAGCACAGCTGGTTCGTTCCTCATGACCCGCGAGGATTGATTGAGCTCCACGGCGGCAATGAGCGTTTCGTGAAAAAGCTGGATTCCCTCTTTACGGAGAACAGCGAAATTACCGGAGAAAATCGTTCGGCGGATATTTCAGGACTAATCGGACAGTACGCTCATGGAAATGAGCCCAGTCATCATATCGCTTATTTATATAGCTATGCCGGCGCTCCCTGGAAGACGCAGAAACAGGTACGGGAAATTATGGCCACCCAATATGATGGTACCCCGGCCGGGCTTTGTGGTAATGAAGATTGCGGGCAGATGTCAGCCTGGTACGTCTTTAGTGCTATGGGCTTTTATCCCGTCAACCCTGCGCAGGGCATCTATGTCATCGGCAGCCCTCTTTTTGAAAAAACAGTCATCCGGGTAGGAGCGGAAAAGACCTTTACGGTAGAGGCGCCTAATGCCTCGACGGAAAACCTGTATATACAATCCGCCACACTGAACGGACAGGCGCTTCAGCGTGCGTATTTCACCCATGAAGAACTGACAGCCGGTGGAGAATTGGTTTTCGAGATGGGACCGGAGCCGAATGTGGAGCTTTGGAGCGGCGCCGAGGCTTACCCGCCCTCTCTGTCTGATGGAAATTGAAAAATTCAGCAAAAATCTTGAATCCTGGTGCTGAAAATAATATTTAAAAGGCTGTGGCGTTTTTCATTCATTGGGTTATTTCACATGCCTTATTGTTGACCGTTATTAATGAAGTTGTCTAAAGTTTTTTTGCTGGGCTCTAAAACGCAGATTTAGCCCCCACGCTGTGCCAATTTATAACTTCGTAGCGCTGCTATGCAATGAAAAATCGGCTTCGATTGGCGCCCAAATCCGGGTCTTTCGCCGGCAGCAGACCACTTCAATGCCGGCGCCTGGGAAATTGAACTTTTTTTAATAATTCTTAGGTAAGAAATCAACATTATTCTCTCATTTGAATTAACTTAAATGGAAGAAGTGACTAAGAACCGGATAAACACGCCATTTTATTTCTCGGCCGCTTAACACTTTAAAAATTAAGGTGTAGGGATGATTCCGCACCACTTTGGAATTTCCCGTAATTCACTACTCTTTTAACAGTCCCGTTCATTTTAAACCGAATTGCGATGCGTTATTTTCTGGACCGCACCATAGAGCGGATAGAGCGTGAAGGCAATGACGACCTGTTGCTGGTGCACACCCTCGGCCCTCAGGACTTCTCCACGCCCGACCTCTACGATATGTTGGAACAACTGGAAGGACAAAAAGAAACAGTCTCCAACAAGTTGTCTAATCTTTACCGGATGGGAATTCTCATCCCTCTATTTGTCATCGCTACCTTTCTGGCTTCTCATTTTCAAGTTACCTGGCTGGGCATCCTGTTTCTAAGTGCTGTTCCCATTCTTGGTATATTGTTTACTTTCCGGACCGTGCGCATTCGTCGCGACCATCCCACCTACTACGATTCTCAGGTTATTGAATACAAAATTCGTCAGGAGTTACGAAGGCGACAGGAGTCTTCTATTTTTTAAGAATTGAAGGAGCCTGTTTATGAGCCATTCAGGTCGGTGAGTCAGCATAAATAATCAATAACTTCTCAGGGAGAGTGCTGTCATGAAATTCCTGTCTCCGGCCTTCCCATCGAATCAATATAATCGTGGCGCTGCCGTATGTATCCTGCTGGTCGAACTGTATTAAAATAAAATCAGCATAGTTTAAGTAGCTGTTTACCAGCTTGTAATAATTGTATTGTGATCTTCTTGCCTACTTGAATAATACCTCGAGTTGGAATTTAGAAACCGGCGTCTTATTTTTCATGCAAATTTGAACATCATGAAAAATACGCTTCTTACGGTGCGATTTCTTTCTTTCATTCTATGCACTCTTTTTTTATTGAATACCTGCGGGAGTGATTCCGCCGACAAAACCGAAGCGGCTACTGGAGAAGAAACGGCCGAAGGAGAAGCTTCTAAGTTGCTTATGTTTGTAGGAACCTACACCAAAAGTGAGCCCCATGTGAAAGGAAAAGCCGAGGGGGTGTATCAGATGCTGCTTGATCCGGCGACCGGTCAGCTTCAGCAGCAAGGGGTTACCAAGGACGTGGTCAATCCATCCTTTATCGCTATTTCGCCAAACCGGAAATACCTGTACGCCGTGAATGAGGTGGGCGCCGATCTGGCGCCGGAAGGATGGATCACGGCTTTTCGTATCGATCCCAATGTGCCGCGGCCGATCTTACTCAACCGGCACACCACTAAAGGGCAATCCCCCTGTCATATCGTGGTAGAGCAGACCGGGCAATACGCGCTGGTCGCCAATTATGTAGGCGGTGTGGTGGCTATGTTGCCTATCCAGGAGGACGGGAAGCTGCGCCCTTCTGTTTTCGAGGTGCAACTCGAGGGAAGCGGCCCCCATCCTCAGCAGCAGTCAAGTCATCCCCACATGGTTTGCCTGTCGCCGGATAACCGCTTTGTGTATATACCTGACAAAGGCGCCGATCGCATTCATATATTCTGGATGGACCTGGAAGACGGCCGCCTGGTATCCGCTACGTATCCCAGTGTAAAGGTACAGCCGGGCGCCGGTCCACGGCACATGACCTTTCACCCCAATAATCGCTTTGCTTATCTGATCAATGAACTCGATGCTACGGTTAATGCCTACTCCTGGGATCCTTCCACTGGAATGCTCGAGGAGTTTCAAAGCATAAGCACCCTGCCGGAAAACTTTGAGAGCAGTGAAAATTATTGTGCAGATATTCATATCAGCCCTGACGGCCGTTTCCTTTACGGTTCCAATCGGGGGCATGACAGTATCGTCATCTACGCCATCGATCAGGAGAACGGAGAACTGACCCTGGTCGGTCATGAAGCTACCCGGGGCGAATTCCCCCGTAACTTTCTGGTTAGTCCGGAAGGTGGTTTTCTCTACGTGGCCAATCAAAACACGGATAATATCACCATCTTTGAACGCAACGCTGACCGGGGTACGCTGACTTACAATGGTCAGTTCCGCATTCCAACTCCTGTCTGTTTGAAAGTGTGGTGATATTCCCTGTCGCGGACTGCTCCAAAGGGCCCGGCCTTCTTCGTGTAAGTGTATCTGGCCTTTTTAACGTCTGCCTGAATACTTACCGGTGAATCAAGTTTTGTATTGGGAAATACCTCTTTGGAAATGAGGATACGCCGGAAAAACTTTCCAAACACAGAATTTTGATTAAATTAAGCGATATGCGATTAATAAGTGTGGGGTTTCAATAGGCAAATGATTTTTTCTTTAGCCAAGGCGACGGTCACTGACGAGCCAAAGACTGTCAGGATGGTGACCGAAGCGTCACCCATTCCCGACCTTAAAAGCGCTATGGGAGTCCCGCTTTTTTAATTCAAAAAGCGGGATTCAACGCCGGATAAAGGAAAAAGCGCTCTTAGAAAACCCGACAGTTATTGATGGCACGTCGCTAAGTACACTGTAAATTAAGTTCTTTCGTGTTTTGGGATGGGCATTTTGGTGAAAGGCAAGGCGCGAGGAGTGAGGGTAGCCGTAGCTACCTGATCGATCGAGCAACGCAGCATTTCGCCAAAAGGCACTGCCAAAACTGGACGCTACTTAGTTTACAGTGTACTAAGCGCAGTCTCCGGAATCATTATACTCTGAGCTTTGAAGAACGATATTGCTCTATTCCGGTGGCCAGCAAAACAGTACTAAAAATCACAAAATCGAACCACCTGTTATGAATAAGATTCAAGCTCAGCTATCGGTCATGATGTTTCTTCAGTTTTTTGTCTGGGGAGCCTGGTATACGACTGTAGCCGTGTATATGACCCAACAGGGGATGGGGGATCTGACGCACTGGCCCTTTACGGTAAACCCGCTGGCTGCTATCATTGCTCCCTTCTTTCTCGGACTGATTGCCGACCGTTATTTTCCCACGGAGAAAGTACTGGCGGTGATGCACCTATTGGGTGGTGTTTTTATGCTGATCGTCCCGCAGACATCGGCTAATCCGACGCTCTTTATTTTATTGCTTTTAGCCTATAACCTCTGTTACATGCCGACGATCGGCCTGTCCAACTCGCTGGCTTTCCACAATATCGAAGATCAGGAGAAGCAGTTTCCGGTGATCCGCGTGTTCGGCACTATAGGCTGGATTGTGGCAGGTCTCTTTATCAGTTATCTCTTAGGCGGCTTTATTGAAGGGATTCCCGAGCAGACGGCGGCGCCGCTCTATACTACCGGCATCGCCAGCCTCGCACTGGGGATTTACAGCTTTACCCTTCCTCATACCCCACCGCCGGCTGCGGGAGAAGAAGTTTCTTTGAGTAGCATCGCCGGAGTAGATGCTCTGAAGCATCTGGGGAGCCGGTCTTTCTACGTTTTCATTATAAGCTCGCTGTTGATTTGTATTCCGCTGGCTGCTTATTACAACTTCACCCAGATTTTCCTGCAGGATACAGGTTTTCAAAATATTGCCGGCACTCAAACGCTCGGACAGATGTCGGAAGTGGCTTTCATGCTGCTGATCCCTTTCTTCTTTAAGCGCCTGGGTGTAAAATGGATGCTCGCCGTGGCCATGCTGTCCTGGGGGCTGCGCTATGCCCTCTTTGCCCTCGGCGCTCCGGGAACGGTCACCTGGATGATCCTTGGAGGTATTCTGCTGCACGGTATCTGCTACGATTTCTTCTTCGTCACCGGTCAGATTTATGTGGATAAAAAATCGACGCCCGCCATTCGCGGTCAGGCGCAGGGCTTCCTGGTACTGGTGACCTACGGTGTAGGGATGCTGATCGGCGCCCAGGTGGCCGGCAACGTATACAATGCCTTTCTGGCCGGCGCCAAAAGCCTGTCCCTGGAGCAATGGAAAGATTTCTGGTTTATCCCTGCCGGCTTCGCCGTACTCGTCATGCTCTTCTTCATCCTGACTTTCTACGATCGCGTCGACCGCGAAGCCCCGGAGGAGGGAATCATTGAGGAGGATTCGATTGTGGCGAAAGGCGCTGGGTAGTTGAGACATGGAGACGGGGAGACTTGGGGAAAGTCCGGATTTGTCAATCTCCCCCTCTCCTCCAAGTCCCTTTACAACGCATCTTTCCCGTCCATCCAATCCTTAATCGCGAACGGCGTGGGCCACAGTCGGGCGCTGCCGTCCTCGCAGCCGGTGCAGATGTACCGGCCGTCGGGGGAGAAAACGGCGGAATAGACTTCGCCGCCGTGTCTGTTTAAGTCCGCAAGCAGGTTGCCTTCCAGGTCCCATAACCTGGCGGTGCCGTCGGCGGAAGCGGTGACAATGAGCCGGCCGTCGGGGGAGAAGCGGGCGCTGTATACAGGGCCCTCATGGTCGAGGGTTTGTAAACGGTTTCCTTCAAGGTTCCATAGTTTAGCGGTGCCGTCTCTGGAGGCAGTTAATATGTGTTGTCGTTCGCCGGGGGAGAAAACGACAGAAAAAATTCTTGATTGATGGTCAAAACTATGTTTTACTTTTCCTTCCTCAAAATGCCAGAGGTAGGCGGTTGAGGCGTTTGGAGTCACCAGGTCGTAGGATAAAAAGTATATCCCATCCGGGGAGAATACCGGATTGGTGACAAATGCCCGGTCCATGCTCCCTTTACCGGCTTCCGGCGCCTGAAATGTTTTGACCAGATTACCCTCGAAATCCCATAATTCGCCCCTGTAAGCTTTATCGCTTCTTGCCTTAACCTCGTCGATCGTCAGAAATTGAGGCCGGCCTGGCACAAAAGCGGCGCTGTAATAATACCTTCCGGAAGCATATTCGTGTCGCTGTTCGCCATCCCGGCTCAGTAAGACAGGAGCAGTGTCTGTAGGAAATATCAGCAGGTGCCGGCTATCCGGCGAAATGATAACCTCCAGAATGGCACTGGAGAATTCAAGTTCTTTAAGCATTTTTCCCTGCCGGTCCCACAGCCGGACGGACGCTTCTTTTACCCGGCGGGTAAGTTTTGGGTATCCATCCTCGGCCGTGAAATCCGACCAGGTAGCGAAGTACTGGCCGTCGGGCGAAAAACGGGCGAAAGTGGTATTCAACTGCTTACTGGCATACGGATGAGCCACTTCAGCAACGAGTTGCCCCGTCACTTTCCATAGCCGGACCACCTCCCGTTGAATAGAGGTGAGGAGGAGCGGTTCCTCCTTGCCGCCGGAGAAGGCTACCCGCAGTACGGAAGCCTGGTGGCCGGCAAACTCCTTGATACCGAAGTTCCGGATAGCCCAGCTTATCGTTCGATTAAATTTCAAACGCATCACCCCTTCCTCTTCTTCGAATTCAGCATGAATCACTTTCTCAGGACTCCTGAAACGCCTTAGCAATTCTCCGTCACTATTGAATAAGGTTGCCTTTCCCTCCGGTGATAAGGTAAGCAACAGGCGGCTATCAGGAGAAAATACAGCGTATTGTGCTTTCCCGAGGCTGGCGATGAACTGCTTGTCTTCGGCCGTTTGAAGTTTAGCGCGGACAGTAGTGTCGAAACTTCCGCCGCTAAATTCAGTGAAAGTCACTATCAACTGCTGATCGGGGGACATTATCTGCTCCGGAGATCTCGGTACATCCTCTTCTTTCAGTTCTTCGAGTTTAACTCCCATTTTTCTTTGTCGGTTTATGAACTATGATCAGGCGTTTTACCTGGTTGCTTCTTCATCACGATGCTCTATAATCATTCCTTCCTCATCCCAGCATTTGTAAAATGCCGCCGCCAGCGCCCTTGCTGTTTCAGGCGTATATTGAATTTCCCAGGCTCGGTGAGCCAGTTGCAGCGCAGCATTATTATCCTTTTCGATGAGATTCATAGCCTGTTCCACCAGGCTTTTGGCGCGACTCCGCTCGACGAGCTCCATTTCGTCAGCTGTCCAGGAGCGCATGCCGTCTTTTCCTTGTAAAACTTGTTGCAGGTCGTATTCATTCAGGGTGACGGAGGGGTCTTTTAAGCTGCTTTTCCGGTTTAACAAAATGCGGGCTGCTACCTGCCCGGGGTAGGCGGATCTGTTGAATGCCTGGTTGATAACCGGCGCCAGGGTGTCGTGCGCCAGCGCAGTTGCGTTCTTTTTAGGAGCAGACAGGAGGTAAAGTTCCTGAAGCTTACGGATTAAAGCTTTCAGATCATCGCGGTGGCTATATCTTTCCAGCAGAGGGTCTAGCGTCTGTACGCCGGATGTGCCGGCAATGGTGACGTGATGAAACAACAGGTCCAGCGCCAGTCCGGAGGATACCCATTCCTCGTGTTCTTCTTTTAGTTGGGCGATCTGCTCTTCGAAAAAGTCTTTGAGCAGCAATCCCTGTTTTTTCAGGGATTGATAATCTTCCTTTCGGAAAATGCGCTCCTCTTCTTCCTGCGTCTGTGCCTGTTTCCATAGTTTAGTCAGCAGAATCTGGAGGGTAGGAGCGAGCGAGGATTCCTTATCTTCCAGCAGGTCGTCGGCGATGAGCACATCCAGGCCGGGCTCGATCCGGACTTTGTATTTCCGGCGCAAACGCTCGCTGCTTTGCAGCCCGATCACAATCTCCCGGATGTTGTCCCGGTCGAGATGGCGCAGGAAGATGCCTTCGCGTGGCAACTGGATTTCCTTGCACAACTGGTCGATCTCGGGATGGAACTCCTTGCGGAAAGACAGGATGATTTTCCCTTGGGGGCGGTGATCTACCTGCCGGAAAATGCCGTTTAATGCTGTTAAAAAACTGCTCAATTCTTCGGGATCCCCACCTCGTGTAAATACTTCCTCCACCTGGTCGATGATGAGGAGCAGTCGCTTCCCGGATTTTTTCTCCAGATTTTGCCAGCGTTCGAGGCGGGAAGGGATGCGGACGGCGGCTTCTGCTTCCTCCAATGCTCGTTGATAGTGCTCGATCGTTTGTTGTAACAGAGCGGCGGCGGGCTCCGCTGCATTGGCCGACAAGTGCTGCAATAAAGAAATTTTGTCCCTTAGTTCTGAAACGGAAGGTCCATCGCCGGATTTTTCTTCCCCCTCAGAGCGAAAAGGGCCATCCCCTAAGGCCTGGTCGAGCGTAGCCAGCAGGCCGGCTTCGGGATCGCGGCGTGCGTAACGCACCTCCGTTTGATGTTCGGGATCGGCTTCGTTTTCCAGGCGCGGCAACAGCCCGGAATGGAGCAGGGAGGACTTGCCGGCGCCCGACTGCCCGTAGAACAGAATGACCGGCGCGCTGTGTTCGTCATTTATCCGGCTATACAAGGTGCGCGTATCGCGGCCGCGGCCGAAAAATAGTTCAGCGTGATCGGGCGTATAGTGCTGTAGAAAGACAAAGGGTTCCTCCGGCAGATTCCGGGCCGGAAGTTTAGGTATTCCGAAAAAGGGATCATCGGCGGCAGCGGGCAAGTTCCAGTTTTTAGTGATTTCTGAGCCGGGGCGAACCATAAGATTCCAGGGAAATTCCCGTACGTCGTCGCGTCGCAGTATACCACGGGAAGCACCGCCTTTGATGCCACCGTGTTTTGTCTTTATCTCATCGGTGGCCTTGAGCCAGGCTTGTTCGAGTGTGTCGCCCCCGGCCAGGCCATGGTAAAAGCGGGTAGAAAGATTGGTGGCGACCTCATCGTTGATCTCGGTAATCGTGCCTACTACCAGGGGGATGCCGGCGTCGATCATCTCCTGAGCCTGCGGGCCGGAAGCGCAGCCGTTGAAGAACACCAGCTGCAGTCCTTTCTGCCTGGCAAAGAAGGGCGCCAGTCCTTCGCTGTTGGAAAAGCCGTAGCCGCCCTCCAGCGTTTCGAGCAGCAGCTGCTTCCCGCCGGCGTGGCCGCCGTAGTGGAAGATAGCGATGCGGTCGCGATAACGGGGATCCTGAAAAACGTCGAAAATGTCGCCGATCGTCGCCGCGGTGCGTTCCACGACTTCACACAAACCGGTGCTGACGGCCGGTTTCAGGGCCTCGCGAATGCTGTGCAGTTCCAGCGGAAGATTGCGCAGGTATTTCGCATCGTCGACCTTGTCGTTGGCAAAGGTGAGAAAAATGACGGGCTTGAGGGTCTTCATTTGATTGTCTTGAAAGGTTCTTTTAAAGATAAGTAAAACAGCCAAAAAACAGTATAATCGATTTAATTTTATGTCCAGGTGATCGTCTCTCGAGATGATACCTGCCTTTTTCTTTCCTCAAAAGCCAGATGTCACCTCGTTATCACCGTACAGGGAAAATTGCGGTCACTATTGCTTTCTCTTTGAAAAATGAACTACAATGACTTTTAAATCCTCTATTCTGCTAATCCTGTTTTCCTTATTATTCAGCTCATTTGCATTGGCTCAGGAACCGGCCCCGCTGCAGCTTTGGTACCGTCAACCCGCCGAAGTCTGGGAAGAGGCCCTGCCGCTGGGCAACGGGCGCCTCGGCGCCATGGCCTTCGGCCGCACGGATCGCGAGCGCATACAACTCAACGAAGACAGCCTCTGGCCCGGCGGCCCCACCTGGGGTGACGTACGGGGCACGCCGGAAGATTTGGCGGAGATCCGTCAGCTGTTGGTGGAGGGTCGCCATCAGGAAGCCGACAGCCTGCTCGTGGCCCGTTTTTCCCACCAGTCGGTTACGCGTTCGCACCAGACGCTCGGCGATCTGTTTATCAATTTTGGCGAAAGCCGAAATATTACTGACTACCGGCGGGAACTGGATCTGGACCGGGCGGTCGCCACGACGAGCTACGAAGTCGATGGACAAAGGGTCCGGCAGACGGTATTTGCCTCTCATCCCGACGATGTGCTCGTCGTCCGCCTGGAAACGGAAGGGGAGGAGGGCCTTGACTTTTCGGTCAGTCTCTCCCGCCCGATGGACGGCGACTGGCCTACCGCTGAGGTCCATCCGGAAGGGGATCGGCGGTTGGTTATGGAGGGAGCAGTGACCCAATCGGGCGCGCGAGACCGGCTGGAAGACCGTCCGCTGAAGGACGGTGTTCGCTTTCACGGTATTCTCGAAGTTCATAATGATGGCGGAACGGTGCAGGCGGAGGGCGACAGCCTGCGTATCTCAGGAGTCCGGGCGGTGACTTTGCTGGTTGCCGCACAAACCAGCTTTTACGAAACCGATTACCCCTCGGCGGCGCGCCGCAATTTGCTGGCCCTGAGCGGTAAAAGTTATGAGCACTTGCTGCAGCGCCACATCGCTGACCACCAGGCCTTATTTCACCGGGTTCGGCTGCAACTGGGCGATCCAAGCCGGAACGATATTCCTACGGATGAAAGGCTGGCGCAGGTAGCCAAAGGTACATCCGATCCCGGACTGGCCCGCCTGCTTTTCCAGTACGGCCGCTACCTGCTTATCGGCTCCTCCCGCCCCGGCACCAATCCCGCCAACCTGCAGGGCATCTGGAATCCGCATATCGAAGCGCCCTGGAATGCCGATTACCATCTCAACATTAACCTGCAGATGAATTACTGGCCGGCCGAGGTCACCAACCTCAGCGAATGTCACCAGCCACTCTTTGACTTCATCGAGCGCGTCAGCGATCGGGGGCAGGTGACCGCCCGCGAGCAGTACGGCATGAACGGCTGGATGGTGCACCACGCCTCCGACCTCTGGGCGCCGGCCTGGATGCGCGCCGCCCAGGCCTACTGGGGCGCCTGGCAGATGGCCGGCGGCTGGCTCACCCAACACCTCTGGGGACACTACCGCTTTACCCGGGATACCGCCTTTTTGCGCGACAGCGCCTACCCCCTGATGCGCGGCTACGCCGAATTCTGCCTCGACTGGCTGATGGAGGACCCGCGCGACGGCAAGCTGGTATCGGCGCCTTCCACTTCACCTGAAAATTCCTTCATCGCCCCGAACGGCAAGCCCGCCGCCTCCTGCCTGGGCAGCGCCATGGATCAGCAGATCATCGAAGAGGTGTTTGATAATGTGCTCGAAGCTGCGGATGTGCTCGGTATTGAGGATGCCTTTACGAGCAGGGTGCGCGCCAAGCGCAGCCGCGTGCGCTCCGGAACCGTCATCGGACCGGACGGCCGCCTGCTCGAATGGGACCGTCCCTACGAGGAGCCCGAACCGGGGCACCGCCACATGTCGCACCTCTACGCTTTCCACCCCGGCGACGCTATTACGCCGGAAGGAACACCGAAATTGTTTGAAGCCGTCAAGAAGACGATTCAATACCGCCTGGACAACGGCGGCGCCGGCACGGGCTGGAGCCGCGCCTGGCTGATCAATTTCTCGGCCCGCCTGCAGGACGGCAATATGGCCGCCGAACACCTGCAACTGCTGTTCGCCAAATCGATGCTGACCAACCTCTTCGACGCCCATCCGCCCTTCCAGATCGACGGCAACTTCGGCGCGACGGCCGGCATCGCGGAGATGCTGCTGCAATCCCACGCCGGCTACCTGCACCTGCTGCCCGCCCTGCCCGACGTCTGGCCGGAAGGACGCATTACCGGCTTGCGCGCCCGGGGAGGTTACGAGGTGGACCTGAGCTGGAAGAACGGTGAAGTGAAGGATTTTACCGTTTATGGAGTAAAAGGCGGAATGGTGCGAGTAAAAATAGGAGAGGAGATAAAAGAGATTTCAGTGACAGTGCGGTGAATGATCATAGTTTACTTGAAAAATCCATTGTGAAGGGGTTGCCGTCGCTCCGCTCGGCTGCCTGTGGGGACCCTGAAGCAACTGCTTCAGGGTTGTAGAGGCTCGGCTATCGCCTCGCTGAAAGGTTGGCTAGCCCTCCCCTCAGCGGGTGAGCGCAGCGAATGAGCCTCAAAAAGAGGGGTGCAGTGGCATCCCGATCCCTACAGGCAGCCGGCCGAAGGCTCGGCGCCCCCCCACATTTTCTTAGTATATCCAGTACTATCTTACTCCGAAATGCTGATTACCAAAAAGTCAAACTGGTGCACATTGCCGTTCGGCGCCAGGTTTTCATTCAGCAGATAGCTATAGCGCACGCCCGCGTCAATTTCCAGCACGCGGAAGGCGCGGAAGTCGAAGCGCAGTTCCACGCCGGTGCTGTTGATATTGCTTTGCACATCGAAAGGGAACTCCCATTCGACTCGTCCGATATCGAAGAAGGCGTTGGCCTTGATGCGCTTGAGGAAAGCTACCGGGCCCAGCGCCCAGTCGGGGTAGGCGAGGGGAAGGCTATAATTGAATCCTATTTTGTAGAATTTGTCCCCCAGCTGGCTGTTGTAACCCCGCGGATAGACGAAGACATCGGAGAAGCGATAATTGTCGAGCAGGTCCTGCTCCTGATACATGGCGTTGATATAAAAGCTGTGGTTGCGGCTCAGGCCGGGCAGGAAGAGGTCGGCGCGGGCGAGGAGGCTGTTCCCTTGCAGGATGTCGCTGCTGAAGGTGGTCCGGTAGCGCAGGCTCATATTGATGCCCAGGCGTGGATTGAGATGTTGCAGGGCGGTACGTCGCAGACTGCGGAAGTTGAGGCTCAGATCGACGGCGTTGAGGTTGCTGTTCTGAATAGGTGGGACAAAGATGCCTTCCAGCCGGTTAACATCCACTCCGGTAATGGTATCGCGTGGATTGTCTATATCGTTGATGCGGTCCTCCGTCCGGACATTGATGTAGTGATAGTCGGCCCGGAAGTTGAGATTGGTGAAGGCGTTGCCGGCGGAGAAATTCAGTGGGATATTAACCCCGGCGCTCACCGCATTCTCGCGCCAGCGTTCTCCGAACAGGGTTTGGATGATCGTAGAATCGTTGCTGGGCGCAAAATTGATAAAGGTGCCGCTGCGATAGGCATGCCGGAAGCTGCCGTTGATGACGGGGAAGAGTTCAGCGTAGCTCAGGTTGCCGATGAAGGTAAATTCGTTTTCGTTGACGTTGTAGAACCCGTTAGCGGAAGCCGACATCGTGCTGAACTTGTTGTCGGAAAGCAGCTGCAATCCGTAGAAGGGATGACCGATATAGGGCAAAAGGGAATGCGGATTAATGATGCCGCTCCACTTGTTGAATTTCTTCACCGGAAAGGTCTGATCAGGCACCTTGTCGGTGATGTGTCCGCCTTCCTGTTCGACCAGTGTTTCGAAATACTGCATACCGAAATCGGCAGACCCCGGCTGAAAGGGCTGCCATTCGATATCCTTCAGGTCGAGCTCGCGTACGTCGTAGCCCTGGGCGGTAAATTCGCTGTAGACGAGGCGATTCCCATCCCGGGATACCGAAGGCTGGAAGGCGCCGGTAAGCACATCGCTGAGCTGAAAGATCTGCCCGTCGCGGCGACGTACGGCGAAAATATTACTGATGCCGGTGTAGTCGCCGCTGTAGAAAACGTAATCGCCCTGAGGAAAGGGATGGCTGAGCTGGCGCAGCGTCATGGGTGTCAGGGCTTCGCTCTCGCCGGTGTTTACATCGACGAGGCGCAGTTGTGCCTGCTCGTTTTTATTAACTACCACGACGATCTGTTCATCGCCGGCCAACCAGCGGGGGAAGCTGTAGAAGTAGCCATCTGTATTGGGTAGGCGGCGGATGATATCCCCCGTGCGGGCATCCAGAATAACGAGTTGGTAGTGCATGTTTTCGGTAGCCTCAACGGTAACGATGTACTCCCCGTCGTTGGACAGGGCGGGAGAGAAGTACTGGCTGCGGGTGCTGAGCTTGCGCTTTTCACCGGTGCTCAGATTATAAGCTTTGATGACCGAATAGGTTTCATTCCGCCAGCGGGTGTTGAAGCCCAGTTCCGCCCAGCAGATCCAGCCGCGCGACAGGGAGAGGCTGCTTTCCAGCGGATCGAAGATGATGCCGCTGGCAGTGAAGCGCTCTTCCCGTCCTGTCTTATCAATGGCATAAAAGGCTGGAATTAGGTTAAATCCCCGCTTCTGCACAAGTATGCGGCCGTCGTCCAGGTAATGCGGATGATTGTAGTTGATGACCGTTTTTTTCTCCTGTTGGTTGACGAGTTCACCGCTGATTTGTGTTTCGATCTTTTCGCGTAAGCGAGTGGTCCACAGACTGTCCAGCTCATCATAAGTGGCGTGGTACAGGTCCGGTGTGCTCAGCCCGGTGCGCCGTTCGAGGCCTTTGCTGAAAGGATAGAAGAGGCTCCGGTAGCGGACGGCATCTTCCAGCACGCCGGCCCAGATATCCTCCCCGTAATGGCGGCGGGCGTGGGTGGTCATGTAGTAGCCCAGCTTGTACCAGGTGGGAACGAAATCTTTGAGGGAGCGGGCGCCGGCTTTTTCGTAGCCGTAGTCGATATCTTCCAGGATCAGGCTGCGGTACTCCATATCGAAGGCAGGCAGGCGACCCCGCCCCGAGCGGGTGAGGGCGGTTTCCATGCCGGTGGCGTCGCCTTCGAAGTACCAGCGCGGCATGGCCAGTCCGAACATGCCGCCCCAGGGCCAGGAGCCGAGGACATTTTTCACGGCTTTGGTCATTCCCTGCACGGAGTTACCGAACTGTTTGACGTGCCGGTATTCATGAATGGCCAGCACGTCAAGCCAGCTGCTGGTGTAATTGAACTGAGGCGCCATGGTGTAAAACTCGGAGCGGAAGGGGCCGGGCGTGACGAAGCCGTTGGAGATGACCGTCTGGTTTTGCAACAGAATGGTCACCGGGATCATTTTTTCACCGATCGATTCATTATGGCGGTCCCACAAATAGTGAACGATATTGGCCACGCGCTGGCCGGCGCTGTCGAGTCCGGCGGGAAAGATGACCTGCACCTTGTCGGTTTCGATTTGCTCCCATTTCAGGCTGGGCGGGTTGATGCCGATGGGGTTGGCGGGGACCTGGGCGAAAGCGAGGAACGTACTCGAGAGCAGCAGGATGGCTAGAGATATGCGTTTCATAAGGATAGAGAATGCACCTTGTTTAAAAAGTAACAGTATACCAAATTTTGCTGAAAAATGGGAGCCTTTAAAATGAGTGCTCCATGTTTTTGAAGAGCGGCCTTATAGGTCCGTTCTGGCGATCAGACTTTCCGGACCTACTTCCCCCAATATTGAGCCTCAAGACGCCGGCAAAATAGGGAAGTCATTTTTAGCCGATTCCTTATCTTTGCGAAAATTAAAAATATGCGTTGCTTTCCCTTGTTTCTGCTCCTCCTTTTGCTGCCCTCCTGTCAGACGGGAGAGGAGGCTCGTCCTTTCCAGCTTTCTGGAGCGCTTGAAAACCCGGTTACTGGAAGCATCACCCTTTCCGGTGGAGAGGTTCTGGAAAAGGCTCAGTTGGAGAATGGGCAGTTTCACCTTACGGTAAACGTAGAAGAAGCCGGGTGCTTCACCCTGTGGCACGACCGGCAGCGCGTGCAATTGTTTCTGCGGCCGGGCAATGACCTGAAGGTAAAAGCCGATGTAAAAAACTGGGACGAAAGTCTTGTATTTGAAGGCGAGGGAGCAGCGGCGAATACCTTTTTGCAGGAGCAAAACCGCCGGAAAGCGGATTTATACGCAGCGCAGGGCAGCTTTCAGGAGATGACTAAATTGGAAGAAGCGGTTTTTCGCCGGGAGCTGGAACAAATTTATGAAGAGTTGTTCGAAGCCCTGCAATATTTTGAGGACACGCATTCACAGAAAGAAGGCCCTTTCGCGGAGCTGGAAGCGCTTCGCCTGGAGCTCGAACACGCCACCCGCTTACTGAAGTACCCGGAAGCGCATGCTTACTTCTCGGGTCGGGCCAATTACACCCCCAGCGCCGGCTATTACCACTTTTTGAACGACCTGGACTGGGACGAAGCGCAAGTGCTGAAACTGCCCGTTTTTGAGGACTTTTTGCCGGCCTGGCTGGACTATCAGGCCCTTGCCCGCGGCTCTGAAGGAAGAAGTGTTAATGATTGGCTGGAACTGCGCCTCGGAATCATCGGCGAAGAGATCAGTGATCCGGCTGTTCGCGACTACGCTTACCTGACGACGGCCGGCAAGGCCATGGAAAGCGACGGTATTCATCTGGATCCGGAACTGGTGGAACGCGCCGTTCAACACATAGACTCAGAAGACCTCCGAAAGGAACTGGCCCGTCAGTATCAGCGGTGGGCGCCGCTTGCCGCCGGTCAGCCGGCTCCGGCTTTTACTTATAAAAACCCGGCAGGGGAACCGGTGTCTTTGGCCGACCTGCGCGGCCGCTACCTGTACGTGGATGTATGGGCCACCTGGTGCGGCCCCTGCCTGCGCGAGCTGCCCTTTCTGGAAGCCTACCAGGAGCAATACGAGAACAGCGAGCGGATGGCCTTCGTCAGTGTCTCCATCGACGAGCGGCCGGAGCAATGGCGGCGCTTCGTCACCGAAAAGGAACTGAAAGGTATTCAGCTACTGGCCGATAAGGGCTGGAATTCGCAAATCTGCCTGGACTACCAGATCAGCGAGCTGCCCCGCTTCCTGCTCATCGATCCCGAAGGGCGGATCATTGATGCTGATGCCCCCAGGCCGTCGTCTGCGGAACTGGCTGGAATGCTGGAAAGACTAAAATAATCGGAGGTTTTCCCACCTCTCCAGGGCTGCCAAGCTTTACTTCTTCTGTTCTGCGGTTTCACCTGGCTTCGCCCGGTCGGCAATGGATAGTCCCCGGTTTACCTTCGTCTGCCCCTGCGCTATTGACCATCGACTGTAGACTACTGCGATTTCTACCCGGTAATGCCTGGCCAAGCCCTACTTCTACGGTTCTTCTGTTCTACGGTTCTTCTGTTCTACGGTTTCTCTGTTCTACGGTTTCTCTGTTCTCCCTCTTTCCACCCTTCTGTACACATCTTCCAACCGAACCGGGCAGCCGGCAATTTCGACCTCCTGCTCGAGGTCGTCATAGAAGGTGTACAACCATTCCCGCTGATTTTCCCGGCGGTGGAACGTTTCGATGTAAGGATATTTTTGAGAGATCAGGACATATTGCCGGAGACTGTCGATCATTTTGTAGCAGCGCCATTTATCGGTTCGGTCATCATCTTCGGTGCTGTCCGAAAGTACTTCTACTAAAGCAGTTGGATACAGGTCGGCTTCCATTTTTCCCTTGTATTGAAAAGTATCGGTATCTATGGGAAGGATGATCAAGTCAGGGTAGTAAATCCTGTTGCAAGGAGGAATATGCAACATCCGGTCGCCGGCGTAGATTTCCAGCCCCCTATCTCCGAGAAGCGGAAAAAGCAGCCCATGAAGGTTGGAAACAATCCGGCCGTGATTTTTTGAAGTATAAGTCACGGGTTCTATTTTGCCATCGATGAATTCATGACGTCTTTCAGCCTTTAATTCATATTCAAAATATTCTTCGAGCGTAAATCTTTTTGTCTGGACCTGTGTGGACATGTTTCTAGGTTTCGTGCACCCTAAAAGTACAGGGAAAAAAGCAACTGTTCAACTGCAGTCTTCAGGAACCAATAAGTTTTTAATCACTTCAAATACCTTCCGCTTGTTCCCCCCTGACCTCATACCTGAAACGAAAAAAAACAACAGATTTCGGGGCAAGCCATCGTTACGTTAGAACAACCTCAACTGCCGGTCCGGCTTTTTCCGCACCGGTCTTTCATTATCCGGCCCTCCGTCGAACACCGTCCGGCCGCCGTAGCGTTTGGATTCCCGCCATTCCCGTTCGATGAGCTGGTCGAAGTTGTCATTGGGAACGAAGTTGCGTTCTATCTTTTTGGCGGTTTCGTGCAGCGACTTCAGTGCTTCTTTCTTTTCCGAGTGCCCGATTTTGGCTTTCTGTACGGCGGTGCTGAGGGTGTGAATCGTTTCGTCGTAGACTTTGGTGGGAACGGGAAAGGGCTTTCCGTCCTTGCCGCCGTGAGCGAAGGAATAGCGGGCGGGATCCCGGAAGCGGGAGGGCGTGCCGTAGATGACTTCGCTGACCAGGGTGAGCGACTGCAGGGTGCGCGGTCCTAGCCCTTTGAGCAGCAGCAGCGATTCGAAGTCCTGCAGTTCCTGCTCGTAGGCCAGCGCGATGACGCTGCCGAGGCGTTTGAGGTCCACGTCTTTGGCCTTTACATCGTGACGGGCGGGCATGCGAATCTGTTGGATTTCCTGGATCATCCGGGTGGGATGTTCGGTGGCAATGTCCAGCACCCCCTGCTGGGTAGCGCCGGCTTCCCGGTCAACCAGATTGAGGAGTTCGCCCTGGTTCTCGCCGCAGATCCAGGTATGTGGGGAGCGGACGAAGGATTCGAATTGTTGAGAGTGCCAGTGGTAGCGGCGGGCGTAGCCGCTGGCGTCGTTCATCCCCTGCTGGATGACCACCCATTCCCCCTCATCGGTGACGACGAAGCTGTGCAGGTAGACCTGAAAGCCGTCCTGGATGGCGGTATTGTCCACCTTAGCGCTCAAGCGGCTGCAGCGCACAAGGTGCTGCCCGTCGAGCCCGGTTTGATCGCCGATCTGCATCAGCTCGCGGGGCGTGTTGCGCGAGTGCTTGCCGCGCCCGCCGCACACGTGGATACCCAGTTCCTTACTGATTGGGTTGAGCGCCCGCTTCAGCGCGCCAACTACAGAGGTGGTGATGCCGGAGGAATGCCAGTCCATGCCCATTACGGCGCCAAACGACTGGAACCAGAGCGGGTCACTGAGCCGGCGCAGTACTTCCCCCTTGCCGTATTCGAGGACGATTGCCTCGGTGATGGCTCGCCCGAGCCTGGCCATGCGGCTGGCCAGCCAGGGCGGAACGTGCCCGTAGTGGAGAGGAAGGTCGGCAGTGCGTTTTTGCGGCATTGGCAGCGTGTTTTTCAATTGATGGGGTGATTTTAAGTCACCCCATCAATTGAAACCTCGGTAAAAATAAACAAATCAACCCGGTATGTCAACAAAAAGTTTTAAATTACCCGCCTGAGCCTTTCAGATCAGGAATAAGGTTCGCCGAAAGCCCTGGTTTTTCCACAAACAGCCCATAGACGACACACAAAGTTTAAGTTATTGTTAAAGCATGCGAAAACAGTTAACCATTTGGCCCTCCTTCCGTCTTAATAAATGAATAAAATAAATGCTGATTTACACAGATTAATCAATCGACGTCGCTAACTAATCAAGAAATGTTGAAGAATTGATTTCGGGGATGTACATTAGAAGAAAATACTTAACGGCGCAGATTGCTAAAAACGAACAGCTATGAAAGTCCAATTCCCTAACCGCCTGAAGGCGATCGAGTGGATCGCCAATCATACGGAAGACGAAGGGCAATTTGAGGTCCTTCGTGAGCAACTGAACTTCAATCATATTTACACCGGAGAATTCTTCCTCGAGTTAGATAAGCCGATCAAGGAAGTGGTTCTGCTGGGAAGTAAAAAATGATCAATTAAAATTAACACCTAAACCTTTCTGTTTCTTATTTTAGTTAAATTAAAGGGTTTTTTTTCGTTTAAAACCCTTGCTAATGAAGTATACTATTCCTCTGCTGACTATTCTTTTGCTATTTTTCTCAGCTTGTCAGCAAGGCGATTCAGCCTCTCCTCCCTATTCCCCTCAACAAGCTTTATCTACGTTACGCCTTGCCGGCGGCTTTCAGGCCGAACTGTTAGCCGCCGAGCCTTTGATCTCCGATCCCGTCGCGATGGAAATCGACGATCAGGGACGCATTTGGGTGGTGGAAATGCACGGCTATCCGCTGGACGTCAGCGGCAGCGGCGTCATCAAATTACTCACCGACAGCGACGGCGACGGACGACCGGATCAAAGCACTGTTTTCTACGATAACCTGATATTACCCACCGGCATTATGCGCTGGAAAGAGGGCGTCATCGTCACTGATTCTCCCGATGTGCTTTACCTGGAAGATACCGACGGGGATGGCAAGGCTGACCACCGGGAAGTGCTGCTCACCGGCTTTGCTCTTTCCAACCCTCAACACAATCTGAATACCCCTCGCTTCGAACTCGACAACTGGATCTATCTGGGTCACGAAGGCTCCATCGGCACCAAGCGCTTCGCCGAGGAATTTGGTGACGAGGGAACGGAGATTCGCTTCCCCGGCCGTCCCGGCGCACCGGCCCTGCCGCGTAATGCGGGGGGGCGTATGGTGCGCTTCGACCCACTGAACGATCGCCTGGAAGCACTCTCCGGAAAGACCCAGTTCGGCTATTCCTTCGATCCCTGGGGGCATCTTTTCAACGGCAGCAACTACTACTACCTCTTCCACGAGGTGATCGCCGCCCGCTACCTCAAACGCAATCCGCATCTCCTGGTCGATGATCCGACTCATAATATGCCTGCCGGCGGACCGGGAACGGAAGTGTTCCCCATTACCGATGCCCCCGAACATCAGCTGCTCACCGATGTGGGCGTGATGACCTCCGGCTGCGGCACCACCTGGTACAAGGGAGGCTTGTTCGGCGAGCCGTACGACCGGGTGATCTTCACTGCCGAGCCGGTGCATAACCTGGTACATAGCGATATCATTCGCGACAAAGGCGCCACTTTTGAAGCAGTTCCTCAGTTTAAAAACAAAGAGTTCCTGGCCTCCACCGACGCCTGGTTCCGGCCGGTCAACTTTTACGTTGGCCCCGACGGAGCCTTGTACGTCATCGATTACTACCGCAAATTCATCGAGCACCCCGAATGGATGTCGGAGGAAATGAATACTTCCGGAGAGTTATACGCCGGCAGCGATAGAGGACGAATTTACAGGATTACGCCGGAGGGAACGCCGCCGATGGAATTCACCGGCCGGCTAAATCCGGAGACCCTGAGCGGTGAGGAATGCGTGGGCAAACTGGCGTATCCCAATATCTGGTGGCGGCGGCATGCACAACGCCGGCTGGTATCGGAGAATCGACAGGACCTTATTCCCGACCTGCGCAAAATGGTAATGACTTCCCCAGGCGGGCTGGGCCGCGTACATGCCCTATGGACGCTGGAAGGCCTGAGCGGCGTCACGGCTTCCTTATTGGAAGAACTGCTTGCTCATCCATCACCCGGCCTGCGGGAAAACGCTATCCGGGTGGCGGAATTGCACCTGGGTGAGATGCCTGAGTTGGAAGAGGTGCTGCTGACCATGATTAATGATCCTCATTCCAAGGTGCGGTACCAGTTGCTCTGTACGCTGGGAAGCTTGCCCTCAGAAGAAGCGAGTGAAGCCTGCCGTCGCCTGCTGCTGCGCGACCTCGAAGATGCCTGGGTGCATATTGCTGCCTTAAGTGGAGTTGCGGGTCGGGAGATGGATTGGTACGCTGCTTTGCTGCCTCAACTGAAAAAGATGTCCGGCGAGGCGGCCGAAGGTTTTATCACGCTACTCAGCGAACTCATCGCCCGGGCTGGATCAGCGGAAGAATGGAGCCGCCTGCTGACCGATGCTACTGCTTCCAGCCGTGCGGAAGATACCTGGTGGCAAGCCGCTACTCTTCGTGGTATTGCGGAGGGCGGCTCCAGCGAACAGCTTAGCCGGTTTATTCCTCAACGGGAAAAGCAGCTGATACGTCACTTCCGGCCCGGGACGCCCGCCGCTTTGCGCAGCGCGAGCCTGGACCTGTTGCGGCAGAGCGGATATTTTAACGAGCCAAGCGGTGAGCTGATCAGCCGCGCACGTACAGTTCTCACCGACCGGTCAGCCGGTTCCGCTTTTCGCTACGACGCCATCCGGGTGCTGGGCTGGAGCGGCGCCCTCTCGGTCGAAGACCTGCAAACGCTGATCGATCCGGCAGAGACGGCCTCGGTTCAGCTGGCGGCGCTGGAAACCTTCACCCACTCCACCGGTACTGCGGTCTGTGATTTTCTTTTGGAAAGGTGGCCCACCCTGACACCCGAACTGCGCGATGCGGCCGTCGATGTATTCATGCGGGGCGCGGAGCGGCGGGTGCGCCTGCTGGAAGCCGTTGAAGCGCGAACAGTAGACCCCTCCACGATAGGCTGGCGACGGACGGTATCCCTGCTCAACGAATGGAATGAACCGGTCCGCCGGAAAGCCCGGCAGGTGCTGGAGGGTAATGAGACGGGGCGCGGTGAGGTGGTGGAAGCCTACCACCAGGCATTGGAATTGGAAGGAGATCCTGCACGTGGTGAAGTCGTCTTCCAGCGGGCCTGCGCCCAGTGCCACCAGCTCAGCGGCGAAAAGGGTATCGCCTTCGGTCCTGATCTGGCCGCCGTCCGCAACCGCACCCCCGACGCCATCCTCAACGATATTCTCAAACCCAACGAATCCATCGCCGACGGCTATGAGCTGTGGATACTCACCACGAAGGATGATCAGCAGTACGCCGGTGTTGTGGCCCGCGAAAGCCCCGCCGCCATCACCCTCCGCGACCTGGCCGGTAAGGAGGTGACCGTCGCCCGCGAACAAATCGCCGCGCTGAAAGCACAGCCCAACTCGGCAATGCCCAACGGCCTGGAACAACAGATCACGGAACAGGAGATGGCAGATTTGCTGGCTTTGTTGAGGGGTAGATGAGTTGTGCCTTGTCCGGCCAACTGTCAACTTTTCAACGCTTTCACCCAAAACCGCATCGGCTTTTCTGATTCCTCCTCTTCATCAAGGTCTTGCCAGGAAATATTGCCGATCATATCGGTGGGCTCGTAGCCAAGCTTTCGCCAAAAGCCGCCGAGGTCGCGGTAATCCTCCGGACGGCGGGGGTGAGACTCGGGGCGGACGACGGAGCAGAACGTGATCCAATCGTACTTGCCCAGTTTACGGACGAAAGCTTCGCGTTCGCGAAAGAAGGTCTTTCCCAGTCCGCGGCCCCGGTATCCCTTTTTCAACACGGATTCGCTGAAGTAGAAGACGCGGTCAATGTCGTAATCGTTTTCCCGGAAAGGGCGCTGTAATACGGGTGTCTCGTGGCGCATGGGCAGGCCCGTAGAGGCGCCGACAATCTCCTCTCCGTCGAAGGCGATGACCATGACGCTGTCTTCGGCGCGGGTGAAGGTAGCCAGATAGTCGCGCTCGTAGGCCAGGCTGCCCGCGTAGAGGTAGGGCCATTCGCGAAATACCTCGATGCGCAGTTGGGCCAGTTGATCGAGATAGGGGAGGATTTCGCGGCCGGAGAAAGTCTTGGTCTGTACAGACATGATTGGTAAGTTTTGCTTTTTTCAAAGGAGAGCAGGAAATCTGTTAGATTTAAGTATTTCCCGTAGTGGACGCCGCCACAAGTTTTTCGACTTTCTTTTGGGAAAAAGAAAATAGTACAGTCTACTGTTGGTCGAGCGTCTGTGACCTCGACCGAATATCCTGCGGTCTGTGACCGCTTCCAGAATTCGGCTACGAACTTCTGGCGGCATCCAATAGGCTGTTTGCGCGGAAATTCTCACTGATTTTTCTTTTCCAGCTCTTTTCGGTCCCTGAAAATCTCATTAATCTTATCGGCGGTATGAGTTTAAAAGTTTATTCCATTTTTCTTTTCATCTTTCTTTCCATTCTTGTGATGCAAGGTCAATCTTTTATATCTGTTGAGGACGGGCATTTCGTCAAGGGCGGAAAACCCTATTACTTTCTCGGCGCCAATTTCTGGTACGGTATGAACCTGGCTTCAGCCGGGGAGGGCGGTGATCGCCGGCGCTTGCTGCGCGAGCTCGATCACCTGAAAGCCCTGGGCGTGACCAACCTGCGCATTATGGCAGCGGGCGAGGGCCCCGAATCGGAGCCCTGGCGCATGAAGCCGGCCCTGCAAACCTCTCCCGGTGTGTATAATCCGGCGCTGCTGGACGGCCTCGACTTCCTCCTCGCCGAAATGGGTAAGCGGGGCATGTACGCGGTGGTCTGCCTGAGCAATTTCTGGCAGTGGTCGGGAGGGATGGCCCAGTACCGGGCCTGGTTTGAAGAAGACGTCGAAGTTCCCTATCCCGATCCGGTAACGGGAAAGGGCTGGCTGCCGTACATGATCTACACCTCCGGCTTTTACAAGAGTGAATCAGCGATGACCACCTACGAGTCCCACCTGCGCACCGTTATCAGGCGCCGGAATACTTACACGGGGCGGCTTTATCGCGAAGACCCCACCATTATGGCCTGGCAGCTGGCCAACGAACCGCGTGGCATGCTACGCCCCCGGGCTTACCGGCGCTGGATCGTACAAAGCGCGAAACGGATCAAGGAACTGGACGGCAACCATATGGTTTGCATCGGTAGCGAGGGAAATACCCAAACGCCGACCGGCAATCATTTTCGGAAGGATCACCGCTCTGAATACATTGACTACACGACTATCCATACCTGGGTGCAGAACTGGGGATGGTACGATCCCGAAAATCCGGAAGAGAGTTTCGAGCGCGCCAAAATCAAAGCCAAAGAATATCTGGACCGCCACCTGAACTGGGCGGCGCAGCTAAACAAACCACTCGTCCTGGAGGAGTTTGGCATCTCGCGCGACGCTAACAGCCACGAGCCTACGGCTACGGTCGAGTGGCGCAACCGTTTTTATAAGTACGTCTTCGAATTGATTCATCAGCGAGCTGAAGCGGGAACTCCTGCAGCCGGCTCCAACTTCTGGGCCTGGGGCGGAGAAGGGCGGCCCCGGGAACCTCGCGCCGTCTGGCAGCGCGGCGATGACTGGATCGGCGACCCGCCGCACGAACTGCAGGGCTGGTACTCGGTCTATGATGCCGATGTGTCCACGTTGGCGATTATTGCGGCTTACGCCAAAAAGATGCAGGCTTTGTCGCGTTGAGGTAAAGGAGCTTTGTTACCTGATTTCACGCCTGTATAGAGGGCGTATCGTAACTTGGCTCGCAAAGTATCCCTCAGAATGATGGCTCGCAGGGCTCGCAGGGCTCGCGGAGGACGCAAAGCGTCCATATTCTTAGCGCCCTCTGCGCTTCCGCGTGCAATTATGCCGACGATAAATTTGGCGCTTTTTCTTTGCGCACATTTTGTGAAACAGCCTCTCGTCTCCTCCGGACTATTTTCCGTAAGGGAATTTGTAAAACGAGGGCTAAGTCGTATTTTAAGCGGAAAAAGCAGAACAACTAAAATCATACACCGTGTCAGACAAAAAACTCAAAGTACTCGTCGTGGGCTGCGGCAATATGGGAACCTCTCATGCCCGCGCCTATAACAAACTGGATGGATTTGAAATCGCCGGCCTGGTCAGCCGCGGTCCGGAGAGCCGCAACCGGCTGTCGGGTGAATTGGGGGGGCTGCCGACTTACGGTATTTTTGAAGAAGCGCTGAAGGCGACCAAACCCGATGTGGTATCCATCAATACCTATCCCGGGACACACTACGAATACGTCAAGCGCAGCCTGGAATCAGGGGCGCACGTATTCGTCGAAAAACCACTGGCGACTACCGTTGAAGAATCGCAGGAACTGGCTGACCTGGCCAAGCGCCTCGATCGCAAACTCGTCATCGGTTATATCCTTCGCGTGCATCCGGCCTGGAAGAAATTTACGGAAGTGGCTCAAACCCTCGGCAAGCCGCTGGTCATGCGCATGAACCTCAACCAGCAGAGCAGCGGCGATCAGTGGAAAACCCACAAATCACTCATGGAGACCATGTCGCCCATCGTAGATTGCGGCGTCCACTACGTCGATATCATGTGTCTGATGACCCGCTCCCAACCCATTATGGTCAACGGCATCGGCGCCCGCCTGAGTGATGAGGTTTCCGATGACATGTACAACTACGGACAGCTGCAGGTGACCTTCGCCGACGGCTCGGTGGGCTGGTACGAAGCCGGGTGGGGTCCTATGATCAGCGAAACGGCCTTCTTCGTCAAAGATGTCATGGGGCCGAAAGGAAGCGTGAGTATCGTGGATGAAGCGAAGGGTGATTCGGATGATATCGAAGGGCATACCAAAACGGGTGCGCTGCGCCTGCACCATGCTCAGCTGGGACCCAACGGGCACTTTACCAAAAACGACGAAATCATCAGCACGGCCGATGAACCCGATCACGACGGACTTTGCGAGCTGGAGCAGCAATTCCTCCTGGAAGCAATACAGCTGGATCTGGACCTTACCGATCATGTGCAGGATGCCGTCAACAGCCTCAAAATCGTGCTGGCCGCCGATGAGTCTTTCAGGACCGGGCAGGTGGTGAGGTTGAAATGACGTGAAGTCCGAAGTCGGAATGCGGAATGGGCAGGCGGAATAATCAACCGGGAGCGCCGCCTGCTCAAAAAGCCTTGAACGCAACGGGGATTAGGTGAAAATTGTCGATGCCTGTTTTTGGCGAGACAAAACCATCACCTATGCACCCTGGTGAATCGAAAAGAAGTGTCGGCTTCTGGGCTTCCAAACTGTGGAGCCACTTAAGGACTTCCCCAAAGCAAAAAAATAAAGGATCGCTGGTCCATTATCGCTGCATGGGAAAAAGCATCTCCGGTGTCGATCCTGAAGAGACCATTCTGGATTTGTCTGTCCGGCAGCGCATACCCCATATGCAGGAATGCGGCGGCAACGGCCGCTGTACGACCTGCCGGGTTCGCATCCTGGAAGGAATGAATAACGTGACGCCGCGGACGGCCGCCGAACGGCAGGTCGCCCGTCGCCGCAACTAGGGCGCTTCGATGCGGCTGGCCTGCCAGACCAAGGTGAAAGGCCGGGTGACACTCGAGCGGATGATCCGCACGAGCTCGGAAGTCAGCCGCTTGCAGCTGGAGAAAATAGCCGCCGGCGTTGCTGAGGAGCGCCACCTGGCCATCCTCTTCTGCGATATGCGCAATTTCACTCCCTTTGCCGAACGCCACCTGCCTTACGATGTCGTTCACGTGCTCAATCGGTTTTTCGGCGTACTTGGCGAGCCTATCCTGATGAACGACGGGGTTATTTACACAAGAGTAAGCTAAGAAAAAAGTTCGGCAATAGCGATGCCTATTGCTCCGGCATTTGAATAAATTCAGCTGAAGTGTTGTTACCATTAAAAAAGACCTTTATGCCAACCGAGAAACCATCGAACAAAGAAGTGGCCCAGCTGCTTTATCAGATTGCCGAACTTTTGGAGACACAGGGCGCCAACAGCTTCCGTATTGACGCTTACCGGAAGGCGGCTCATCAAATTGAAAGGATGGAGGAGTCCGTCGCCGAAATTGAAGAAAAGGGCGGAGCAGGGGATCTGCGCGATCTGCCTAATATCGGCGAAAGCCTGGCCGGCGTTATTACCGAATACCTGCACAAAGGCTCTTCCAGCCTCCTGATGCGGCTGCGGGGCGAAGTGACCCCTGAGGAGCTCTTTGCGGAAGTGCCGGGCATTGGCCACGATCTGGCTGAGCGAGTAGTGGAGCAGTTGGATATCCACAGCCTGGAAGAACTGGAGCAGGCAGCTCATGATAGTCGACTGGGCGAGGTGGAAGGTTTTGGTGAAAAACGGATTCAGGCCGTGAAGTCCAGCCTGGCGGGTATGCTCAGCGGATTTGCGCAGCGCAGCGCGCGCGAGCGCACCACCGAAGAGAAAGAAAAAGTGCCGGAACCGCCGGTGGAACTTCTCCTGGAAGTAGACCGGGAATATCGACAGAAGGCTGAGGCCGGCGAACTCAAAAAGATCGCCCCCAAGCGCTTCAACCCGGATAATGAAGCCTGGTTGCCGGTTTACCACACCGAGAAAGAAGGCTGGGATTTTTTGGCGCTATTTTCCAATACCAAAAAGGCGCATGAGCTGGAAAAAACGGATGACTGGGTCGTCATCTACTACGAAAAAGACGGCCGCGAGTCTCAGCATACGGTGGTCACCGAAACCCGCGGGCCCATGGAAGGCAAACGCGTGGTGCGGGGGCGCGAGCGCGAGTGCCGGCGCTACTACTTCGACTGAATTTTACCGGATAGAAGAATAATTCTTATTTTATGGCGCTTCTTTGATATAGCCATTAGCTGAAACTGAAATCAATCCATCGTTTATGAGATTCCTAAAACCCTATTCCTTACTCGTCGCATTGATGAGTCTGTTTTTCATTCCTGCTCTGAAGGCGCAGTCCACACAAAAGCCCGTGATCCACGGCAAGCACTGGGTGGCGATCACCGGCAAACCGCTGGGCGCTACGGCCGGCGCGGCGATTTTCCAGCAGGGCGGCAACGCCGTCGATGCTTCCTGCGCCATGCTGGCAGCTACTTCCACCATGTGGGATGTGCTGAGCTGGGGCGGCGAAACCCAGGCGCTGATCTATAATCCGAATACGGAAAAAGTCATTGCCATCAATGCGTTGGGCGTAGCGCCCACCGGAGCTACTCCAGGATTTTTCAAAGAAAAAGAAATGGACTATCCGCCCCGTTACGGTCCGCTGGCGGCTGTTACTCCCGGAACACCCGGGGGCCTGTTCACGATGTTGGCCGAGTATGGCACCCTGAGCCTGTCGGAAGTGCTGGCCCCCGCCATGGAGATGGCCGAAGGCTATCCGATCGAAGCCGGTGCGGCTCGTTCTATACAACGGAGTCAGGAACGCATCGCCGAATGGCCCTATTCCAAAGAGGTATTCCTGACCCACCCCGGGGATGAGGAAAATATGGCGCCCCGTCCCGGAGAGATTTTCGTGCAGGAAGACCTGCTGGCTACGCTGCAGAAACTGGTGGAAGCTGAGCAAAATGCGCTGGAAGCAGGCAAGTCCCGCGAGGAAGCCATCTACGCCGCCTACGACCGCTTTTACCGCGGCGATATTGCCGAGGAATTCGTCCGCGGCTGCCAGGAACAGGGCGGACTGATTACCATGGAGGACCTGGACAAGTGGCAGGTGTATATCGAAGAACCGGTGATGACCAGCTACAAGGGCATCGACGTCTACAAACTGGATACCTGGGTACAAGGGCCCGTTATGCTGCAGGCGCTGAACATGCTGGAAAATTTCGACCTGCAAAGCATGGGCTACAATTCCGCCCGCTATATGCACACCCTCTACCAGGTGATGAACCTGGCTTTCGCCGACCGCGACTTCTACTACGGCGATCCCTATTTCCCGCCGGATGAACCGCTGGAAGGCCTGCTTTCGAAGGAATACGCCAAAAAGCGCATCGAGCTCATCAACTGGGAAAAGAATGACCCCGATATCAAACCCGGCAATCCTTACGAGTTTCAGGACGGCGATAATCCTTTTATGAACTACCTGGAAGACTGGGGCAACGCCGGCCTCGATCGCCCCGCCCGCACCCCCGAAGAGGAACTGGAATACCTGAATGCTTTCACCGCCGGGACGACCTCCATTCAGGCTGTCGATGAGGAAGGATGGATCGTCAGCGTCACGCCCTCCGGTGGCTGGATACCGGCCGTTATCGCGGGCAATACCGGGGTGGGTATGAGCCAGCGGATGCAGAGTTTCGTACTCGATCCGGCGGAAAACCCCTACAATGTGGTCGAACCCGGCAAACGCCCCCGCGCCACCCTGACGCCCGGTATGGCGATCAAAGACAGCAAGCCTTTTCTCTCCTTTGCGGTGCAGGGTGGTGATACACAGGATCAGAACCTGTTGCAGTTTTTCCTCAACATGGTGGAGTTCGATATGAACGTGCAGGAAGCGGCCGAGGCGGCCAATATCAACAGCTACCAGTTGCGCAATTCCTTCGGGGACCACGATTCCCGCCCGGGCCGTATAACCATCCGCGAGGATACCCCGCCCTGGATCCGCAAGGCCCTGCGCGAAATGGACTACGATCTGGATCTTGACGACCGGACTTCCGGACCCATCAATGCCGTCTTCTTCGACTGGACCCACGGCTCCTTCTGGGGGGGCTCCAGTAACTACGGCGATGATTACGGCGTCGGGTGGTGAGTTGAAGTTTGGAAGTTTAGCGCTTCGCCTTGTGGAATAGTCGCTTGGCGAATTTCACAGGGGGAGCCCTCCCTACGGGCCGTCCGGCCGGGCTCGCTGTTTAGAAGATCTGAAGACGAGATTCACGTTTTCAGATCTTCTAAACTTCTAAACCAGGCGTCCCGAAGGGGCGACGGCTAAACTTCTAAACTAAACTCTCGGCATCAGTACGATTTTCTCCCTCAGCAACTGCCGGCCCTGCCGGATGCTCAATCCTCAAACTCCAGTTTTCCCTTTTTTAGCTTGAGTTTGCGAATACTCCATCCCAGGGTAAGAAGGGCCAGGCCTGCAGCGTTGAGCGTGCCATGTACTGCGTGCATCCAGGGGATCGACAGCCAGGGCAGGGGGTAGTAGTGGCGGATACCGTAGAGCGTCGCCAGGACCATACCCGTGGCTAGGCAAAGACTTCCCGGCAGCCATAACCAGCGGTTCCCCTGCCAGTGAGCGGGCGGACGGATGGCAAAATAGAGGTGCAAGGAAGCGCATACCAGCCCGGCCGAGGCGAGTAGGATAACGGCGAATACTTCAAGTGCTGGAGGACCACCGGCATGGGTGGTCAGAATACCCAACGCTACAAGCGGAATACCGGTGATGATACTCCAGCTCGTCCATTTGATAAGTGGTCGTGGCAGCCGGTTGCGTAATATCAGGCCGCTGGTTAAGGGCAGCAAAAAGCCTGCGTAGTGGAAGTGCGCAGCTGTCAGGCGTACGAGAACCGGATCGAATCCCAGCAAGCGCCAGCCAAGACGATCGGCCAGGGCCCACAGGCTCCCGACGGGCAGAAAAAGTAGTGCGGCGCCGATGCAGAGAAAGGGCGCCGGCAGTTGAATAAACCGCCGCCAGCCGAGATCGGGAAGCAGCGTTCCCAGAAACTGAATCGCCAGGCCTATGGTGGCCAGTAACCAGGGGATGGCCATCAAGCCGGCGGGCAATCCGGGCGACATCATGAAACCGATGGTCAGGCTTAGCGCATAAAGGAAGATACTTGCTGAAGAATAGGTGATGGAAAAAAAATAGCGGTTGATCAAACGCAGCCCGGCAGGAATGAGAAACAGAGGCGCAAGCAAAAATAATATATTGATCCATCCCAGTGATTTTGGTGAATCAGGGCTGAATAGCAGTAGATAGTACAACCAGGTGAGGAATCCCAAACCAATAAAAAGACGTCGGGTAATCATCGTTGAAGCATATGGTTTACACCGCAGAATAGCCCGTAAGTTACAATTCAGATTGTATTTCGAAGTCCTTCTGCACGCTTAATTACAACCCCGCCGGTGAATCGCGGGTGAAACGGCGCTGCAGTCGCCGCGCCAGTGAATAGCCCGGCACAGTCAGCCAGTGCTGAGGACGGGAAAAACGCGCCGCCGATAGTAAATGCTGCCATCGGCGTCTCTTTCAATTAATCCTGCCCACGGGACTCCTTAATGCGCGGGCGTTCTTCCGGCGCTACAAGATAACCAAGCCTACGGCTTTTCTTTATTTCGGGTTTGGCAACAAAAAATATTAATTTGCAGCCAAAAAGATGGCGATGAAGCAAGCAGCACGTATCCCAATAATGTTCTTACTGGCGACTTCTATCTTTGTTATCCTTTCCGCCTGCCAAAGTTCCCGTTCCGCTAAAGCTGATGACGACGGCGAGCGCTCCTTTACGAGCGCCGATGTGGAAGCTGCGCAGCGGCTTCTGGGTATTGAATTTACCCGTTCGGAAATCGATACGATGGACAGTTATCTGCAGCGCAACCTGACGGCTTACGACAGTATGCGGCAGCATCCGCTGGATAACGCCGTAGTTCCCGCCCTCTATTTCGATCCGCGGCCGGATGGGTTTCAGCTGCCGGCGCCGCAAAAAGCAGTTAAATGGGGATTACCGGAAACCGTGGCGCTACCTGAACGTATGAGTGAGCTGGCATTCTACTCTGTCGCTGAGCTGGCCGCGCTGCTTCGCAGCCGGCAGATCAGCTCCGCAGGGCTGACCCGTTTTTTTCTGGGACGCCTCAAAAAGTACGATCCGAAACTGGAAGCGGTCGTTACGCTGACTGAGGAACTCGCTATGGAACAGGCGCGGCGCGCCGATGAGGAGATCGCCCGCGGGGAATACCGGGGTCCGCTGCACGGCATTCCTTACGGGGTGAAGGATCTGCTGGCCGTGCCCGGCTATCCTACTACCTGGGGCGCGGAGCCCTACCGTGAGCAGGTGATTGAGGCTACGGCTACCGTTGTTGAACGACTGGAGGCCGCAGGTGCGGTCCTGATCGCCAAACTCAGCAGTGGCGAGCTGGCCTACGGCGATATCTGGTTCGGCGGCCGCACGCGCAATCCCTGGAACCTGGAAGAAGGCTCGGGCGGTTCCTCGGCCGGTCCGGCGGCAGCGACGGCAGCGGGGTTGGTGCCTTTCTCCATCGGTTCGGAAACCTGGGGGTCCATTGTCAGCCCTTCCACGCGCTGCGGGGCTACCGGACTGCGGCCTAGCTACGGTCGGGTGAGCCGCTACGGCGCCATGACCCTGTCCTGGTCGCTGGATAAAGTGGGACCTATTGGCCGCACAGCACAGGACTGCGCCCTGGTTCTCGAGGCTATCCGCGGCTCCGATGGGCGGGATCGCAGCGTGGTGGACATCTCCTTTAATTACGATGCGGAAATGGACCTGTCCTCTCTGCGCGGAGCCTACCTGGCCAAAGCCTTTGACGCAGATACCAGCAGCCGGGGCGATAATGACCGCGCCGCGCTGGACGTCTTCAGGAAGCTGGGCCTGAACCTCAAAGCGGTGGAACTACCCTCGGAAATGGATTACAGCGCCCTGATCTATCTGATCATCCGCGCCGAAGGCGGCGCCGCTTTTGACGAACTGGTGCGCTCCAACCGCGAGGATATGCTTACTAACCAAGGGCGTGTATCCCGCGTCAACAGCCTGCGCATGTCGCGCTTCGTTCCTGCCGTAGAATACCTGCAGGCCAACCGGCACCGCAAGCTGCTTATCGAAAGAATGCACGAACTGTTCAAACAGTACGATTTCCTGATTATGCCTACCTACGGCAGCGACGGCTCAGCTATCGGCAACATGACCGGTCATCCGGTGATCAGCCTTCCCAACGGCTTCGACCAGGATGGTCAGCCCACCAGTATCATTCTGATGGGCCGCCTGTACGACGAGGCGAGTATCCTGGCGCTGGCCGCACGCTTTCAGGCGGCTACGGCGCATGAAGACAGGCATCCGAAGGGATTTACAGATTAGTGCCCGGCACAGCAGCGCCACTGCTCGCGGATGAAGGACGGAGGCGAATGTCATCGTCAGGCTAAACACTTGCTGTTCCTGTTCCTAAGCGTGGAGGGATAGACTGTAGCTCATTATCTGGCAGGCGCAAATCCTAACAAAGCCAATAATGCGTTCACGGTTATACATGAATTTCTTTTCTTTGCATAAGAAGAAAGCAAAGGAATACTATATTGTTCCGTGGCGGGAACCGGTAATTGCCGAGGAGTCTTATCAGGCCGTTATTATAGCAATACCGGAAGAAATACGTTGCCGGGGAATCGCAAGAAAGGTTTTTTCTGCCGCACCTCAAACCCAAAAATATGAACTCGATAAGATCTGTTTGGACCTATCTACTTATCTTCCTCATCTTTTTCCAGGGGGTGAGCGGGCTTTTCGGTGGTCTGGGGCTGCTTACAGACCCCACCGGTGAACAGCTGCAAATGCCCCTGACCTTTCTGGAGGGCACCCCCTTTTCGAATTACATCATTCCTGGTCTTATTTTGTTTCTGCTGCTGGGCGTCTTTCCCGTGCTGGTTGGCATTGGCCTTTTCCGGGAGCCCGACTGGAACTGGGCCGAGCGGCTCAACATATACCGCGATCAGCACTGGGCCTGGACTTTTGCCTTGTACACGGCGATCGCCCTGATTGTCTGGATTGATGTTCAAATCATGATGATCGGTTACGGACATTTCATTCAGTCTTTTTACGCTTTTCTGGGGGTAGGTATACTGATTGTTACGCTATTACCTTCGGTAAAACGCCGTTATGCGCGTTCGCCCGAAAAAGGACAATGAGTAAATATAGCCGTATATTTGAAAACGTGATCCTAAACTGAGAAGCTACTTCTTCGAAAAATTGAACCTCATGCATATACTGGTCCGGTTTTTCTCGCTATTTATATTCCTTCTGGTAGGGATACCCGCTGTTTTTTGCCAGGAATACCAAGTGGAGGGCGTCCGGCATGGATTGCGGATCGGCGGTACTTTCGCGGAACTGAGAAACACAGCGGGGGAGGAGTACCTGCCGAACTCGCTGGATACGTATTATTTTGGTTACATCCGGGAAAGTCGCTTCCTTCCCTTTATGCGATTCGGCGCCGGTTTGGAGTTTTACCAACTCGGCGGTCGTGACGGCAGCCGCGAACAGGTAAAGCTCAGCTACCTGGCTATCCCGCTGATGCTTAAAGTGAAAATCGGACCCTTCTTCGCCATGGGCGGCTATCAGGGCGCTATCCGGGTGCATGCCGTGGAAATCAGGGGGAATATTCGAACGGACCCCGAGGAGGGCAAGTACAGCCGCTGGAATGGCGGTCCCTACGTAGGCGCCGGCGCCCAGTTTCTCATCTTTTTCATCGAAGGCCGCTACACCTGGGGAAAGGAAGGCATCGTGGACAATTTTAACGCCCGGCAGTGGCAGCTGGGGGGAGGAATTATCTTTTGAACGGAGAGACCGCAGAACATTTACCCCGTGGAATAATCGTTTCCCACTTCCCATCACCCCATCAATTCTAGCAACTTCATCGCCAGTTCGTCACAGCGGATCTCGATCCGGTCGTCTTCGATGATGACCTGGCCGTTTTGCAGGTGATCGCGGGTGAAGCCCAGGGAGATGCCATCGGCGGCGGCGCGAAAGTGGTAGAGTTGTTTAACCATTTTCTTATCGAAGCGGAATTCGGGATCTAGTTCTACCTGATGTTCCTGGATATATTGCCGGGTTTTTTGTTTTTCCCCGTAGAAATGCTGATCGAATTCGTCAATTTTGATGGTTTTCTGCGGGCTGCGCATAGCGAAGTTAACCACCTCCTCGCGGAACTTGTGTTCCGCCATCGGTTCGCCCGTATCCTCCTGTACCGGGAGCGGCAGTTCTTCTACGACCTGCAGGAAAGTCTCCGTCAGGTTTTTGCTGGTTTCCGGCCGGTCCAGGCCGATCCAATTCAGAAAATATTCCGAGATTTCCTTCTGGCTCTTGGCGTGTTTGATCACTTCGATGCAGCGTTCCTGTCCCTGCAGGTATTTATCCACGTGGATGCGGCAGGCCATGGCCAATTTGTCGGTGTTGAGGTAGGTCACGGTGTCCACCTTAAAACCGTGCTCATCTTCGTCTTTCCTAAAGAGGAGTCCCTCGGTATCGCGGACGAGGAAAATGCTGATCAGGCGGGTTTCCAGCACCTGGTAATCGGCGTATACCAGATAGCCGCCTTTGGCGCCGATGACGCCCTGCAGGGCGAGCTGCAGCGCGTTCATCGTTTCCCGGGAGAAGTGAACAAAGGCTGCTTCCTGAAAATGCTTGTCGGCAAGAATCCGGAAGTAGCCGGGGAAAAGCGCATCCTCCGGCGGACTGAAGAATCCGTAAATAGTATCGGCCTTTTGCACGAAAGTGTTATCCAGTTTCTCGATCAGTTCGCTTTCCTGTTCACCGACGCTGACCGTCGATTCGCTGAGAAAAACCTGGGCCTCGGCCATATCGGCCTCTTTTTCCAGTTCGTGGATGAGTAGTTTATGTAAATTAAAGTCCATTTTTTATTTTTTGCGGAAGCAAAAATAAGCAATCCCGCGTAACCAAATCGACTATACTTTAAATCAACGAAACTATTTCACTTAGTGTTGAACAGCCACTAAGTAAAAAATGGCTAAATTGCCTTCGCGTAAACAACAGCTCATGAAACAAGAAGATTTTCGAGTTTGGTCCCTGGGGCCTTGTAGAATAAAATCGCCGCTTAGTTTTTCGAATGTAAAGGGCGATCAGGTTTTCAATTTTGTCAAAGACAGTGAACGCATCCTGTTCAACCTGTCCTGGCAGGAACTCCACAAAAAACAGGATGAGGGAGGCGAGCCGCTAACCATGGAGCGGGCTGGTCCCCGGGAGCACCTCTATTTCGATCCTTCCAAAACAAGGGCGGCGATCGTTACCTGCGGCGGGCTTTGCCCCGGAATTAACAATGTTATTCGCAGCCTGGTCATGACCTTGAATTATCGCTACGGCGTCACGAGGGTACTTGGTATTCAGTACGGTTTTCAGGGTTTTAACCCTGATTACGGTCACGACTTCGTCGAGCTCACGCCGAAGAAAGTATCTAATATACACCAGTTTGGAGGCACTATTCTCGGTTCTTCCCGGGGCAAACAGGAGGTAACCACAATAGTGGATTGCCTGGAGCGTAATAATATCAATATACTATTCACGATCGGCGGGGATGGAACCACGCGCGGCGCACTGGCCATCGTTAAAGAGATTGAGCAGCGAGGACTGAAAATCAGTATCGCCGGTATTCCCAAGACGATTGACAACGACATTAATCACATCGAGAAGACTTTCGGCTTTGAGACTTCCTTTACGATCGCAAGTCCGATCATTCGCGATGCGCACAATGAGGCGAGAGGGGCTTATAATGGTATTGCCATTGTGAAACTCATGGGGCGCGATGCCGGGTTTATCGCCGCCAACGCTGCCCTGGCCATGCCGGAAGTCAACCTGGTGCTGGTACCGGAAATCGAGTTTGACCTGGAAGGGGAAAGAGGTCTTTTTTCGGTAATCGGGAAACGCCTGGAAAAAAGGAATCATTGCCTCATCGTGGTCGCAGAAGGCGCCGGGCAATTCCTGTTCAAAAAGGGGGAAGTCCGCAAGGATGCTTCGGGTAACATCCTGCACGACGATATCGGCGTTTTGTTAAAAAATGAAATTGCCGGGCATTTCAAATCCAAAGGGATGGAGGTCACGGTGAAATACATCGACCCCAGCTACATCATTCGCAGCGCACCGGCGACTCCCAGCGATAGTATTTTCTGTAATAAGCTGGGTATCAACGCCGTTCACGGCGCGATGGCCGGCAAGACCGGCTTTGTCGTCGGCCGGCGCAACAATCAGTTTGTTAACCTGCCCATGGAGCTGGTCGTCGCTCAGCGCAAAAAAATTGACGTGGAAGGAGATCTGTGGCTCAATGTAATTGAAACGACGGGACAGCCGGTGAAGATGAAAAACAGAAATAAGGAATAAGAAAATGCCCACTGTTCAGAATTTATTATAGGCTATTTTTTTTGTCAGGCGAAGCTCCCCGACCCTT
>CAZWDL010000009.1:88810-91191 GCA_964632995.1 uncultured Saprospiraceae bacterium | reverse complement strand
ATTATTCCGGGTTTCTCTTACGGAGATTTCGCCGGCTACCTGAGCGTCCCGGTTGACTTCTACCAACTGGACATCACGCCCGGCGGCCAGCCTGGCAATGTGCTGCTTTCCTTCGACGCCGATCTGAGCGGTCTGGGCGGCGGTGCTGCCCTGGTGGCTGCCTCTGGCTTCCTGGATCCTGCTGCTAATCAGGACGGTGCAGCTTTCGCTCTGATTGCTGTACTGCCCGACGGGACTGTTCTCACGCTGCCGCAATCGCAGCCCGAAGAACCCGGGGTCATCCAACTGGTCAACGGCGCCGGCGATGTGCTGATCGCTGATCTGCAGGACGGCGACACCATCGACCTGGCAGACTATCCGCTGGACCGCTTCAACATCGAGGTCATTCCCGACGCTGAGACGGTTGGACGGGTAGACTTCCTGCTGGAAGGACCGGTTTTTGTGGAACGTGCTGAAGTTGAAGCGCCTTTCTTCCTGTTCGCCGATCTGCCGATTGCCCGTCAGCTCGAACCGGGCAGCTACCAGCTCACCGCAACGCCCAACACGCAGCGCGGCAGCGGCGGCGAGGCGCTGGAACCGCTGAACATCAACTTCGAGGTGATCAACAGCGCCTCCTTTGCAGCCATTCAACTGGTCAGCCGCAATGACGAAGTATTGGACGAAGCCTTTGAAGACGGAGACGTGATCAACCTGGATTCTTTCCCGGGTGTGCGTTTCAATGTACTGACCGAGACTGATCCGGCCGTTGTCGGCAGCGTCGTCTTTGAACTGAGCGGTCCGCTCTCGCGCACCGGCGTGGAAAACGAAGCGCCTTACTACCTCTTCGGACCGAGCAACCTGGGCCGCGAACTGCCCGCCGGTACGTACACACTGACCATCACCCCGTACAACGAGATCGGCGGCAACGGCTTCCCCGGTGAAACGGCGACCATCAATTTTGAAGTAACCAAAGGAGAGGCGCCCTTCCGCACACTGCCGCAGGCCGGTCAGTTGCAGACTGATGTCACTGCTGAGGCGTTTAACGTAGTGGTTGCGCCCAACCCCGCCAATTACGGCGCCTATTTCCGCCTGTCGGGTGAAATGATGGGAACTGTACACGCCCGCATCATCAATCAGCAGGGCGCCGTCGTCAAGGAAATGGTGATTCAGAAAGAAGACGCCAGCTTCGACGTACCCGTGGATCTGAGCCAGCTGAATGCCGGCATGTATTTCATTCGGTTTTTCCTGAATGACTACCAGCGAAGCACGCGCTTGATCATCACCAAATAAGCACTTAGCTATAATACCTGAATAGCTCAGGATGCTGATCAACGAAGGGTAGACATACGATGTGAATAAGGAGGTTGCTAGTCGCGCTGGCGGCCTCTTTGTTTATCATTAAAGTGCTTCCGGATATCAGAGAAGTAAAATAAAACTATCACCTTAAACTTGATTTAGATTAAAAAAAAATTTAATTTTAAATTATTGGATCAAGCACTTACTTTTTTTCATGAACAGGTTTTCTCTGTGAGATCAGAAAGCCTGTAACTGCTGGCATTTTAAGACAACAAATTATTTCTTCATGGCTGCAAGAAAGGCTGGAATGTCGTGATTGTTCTAACCTTATCGCCAAAGCGCTTCGTTATTATAGAAATTTTATTATCCCATTCATGAACAATTTGGATTAAATATGCTTTCAATTTATACTATCTAAACCTATCTGGCTATTTGAAATTCGGAGGCCGGAAGAGTAATGATCTTGTCCAGGCTTTTTTACCCTGGATTAGCCTATTAAGAAAGCTGCAAAGATCATTGAATTTTTGTTGTGTCCGAAGGTTTGCAGCAATTCATCTGATATCCCCCCTATCTGTCCTTTGCTGCGGTTTCATCTGTTTGTTGTAAGTGATAATCTGAATCAGATCCGGAATCGCTATTTGGGTAAAGTGCATCAATATCAAGCTTTTTAACAACATGTTGATGAAAAGCTCGCTGTGTCGAGTTGTTACCTGTCAGTTGACATGCGATATGAATTTTGAATCGCTCTCTAATGAGGGCTACTTTAGGATAAACTATGTTTTTTAACTTCAAATTACTCATTATGAAAAAAGCTTTATTTGTAAAGATGCTTTTATCAGCATTAACCTTATTTGTTTTGTTTACTCCCCACATGTTGGCCCAGGACGCATCTACGGCCCGCGTACAGGTGGTGCATAATGCTGCCGACCCGGCTGCGGAAGTGGTGGATATCTACGTTGATGTCAATACCGACATTGTCAAAGTGGAAGACTTTGCTTTCCGCAGCGCAACGCCCTTCCTGGACCTGCCCGCCGAAGAAGAAATTACCATCGTTGTGGCGCCGGGCTCAAGTGAGAGCATAGAAGAAGGCATCGCTTCCTTCCCGG
>CAZWDL010000009.1:0-88710 GCA_964632995.1 uncultured Saprospiraceae bacterium | reverse complement strand
TGATCGCCGTATTGCCCGACGGGACGGTGATTGAGCTGCCGCAGACGGAGCCGGACCCGGCCCGCGTACAGGTGGTGCACAATGCCGCCGATCCGGCTGCTGAAGTAGTAGATATCTACGTTGATATCAATACCGACATTGTTAAAGTAGAAGACTTTGCCTTCCGCAGCGCAACGCCTTTCCTGGACTTGCCCGCCGAAGAAGAAATTACCATCGTTGTGGCGCCGGGCTCAAGTGAGAGCATAGAAGAAGGCATCGCTTCCTTCCCGGTTACCCTGGAAGAGGGTCAGTCGTACCACGTTGTAGCCAACGGCGTGCTGAACCCCGATGATTTTGCCCCTAACCCGGAAGGACTGGATATCGCTTTTACGCTGTTTACCGCCGCGGATGCCCGCGAAGCGGCCGAAGACGGCGAATCGGTTGACCTGCGCGTACTGCACGGAGCGACGGATGCGCCCAATGTAGGCGTCAACGCCAACGGCGGCGCAGTGATTCCGGGCTTCTCCTACGGCGACTTCGCCGGCTACCTGAGCGTTCCGGCCGACTTTTACCAGCTGGACATTACGCCTGGCGGTGAGCCGGAGACGGTATTGCTGTCCTTCGACGCCGATCTGAGCGGACTGGGTGGCGGTGCTGCCCTGGTGATCGCTTCCGGCTTTCTGGATCCGTCAGCCAATCAGGACGGCGCGGCCTTTGCGCTGATCGCCGTATTGCCCGACGGGACGGTGATTGAGCTGCCGCAGACGGAGCCGGAGCAGCCCGGCCCCTTCCAGTTACTGAACGGCGACGGCGATATACTGATTGCCGATCTGCAGGACGGTGACGTCATCGACCTGGCCGACTACCCGCTGGATCGTTTCAACATCCAGGTAGTTCCTGATGCGGAAACCATTGGCCGGGTAGATTTCGAACTGAGTGGACCGCTTTCCGTCGTACGGGCTGAAATCTTTGCCCCTTACTTCCTGTTCTCGGATCTTCCGGTCGCCCGCCGGCTCCCGCCCGGCAGCTATACGCTGACCGCTACGCCCAATACCCAACGCGGCAGCGGCGGAGAAGCGCTGGAACCGCTGAGCATCAGCTTTGAGGTGGTTAATAGTGCGTCCTTCGCCAGCATCCAGCTGGTCAGTCGCAATGACGAAGTATTGGACGAAGTCTTTGAAGACGGCGACGTGATCAACCTGTCGGATTTTCCGGGGGTACGTTTCAACGTATTGGCCGAGACCGATCCGGCAGTTGCCGGTAGTGTCGTCTTTGAAATGACGGGACCGCTGTCACGAACCGGCGTGGAAAACGCCGCTCCGTATTTCCTGTTTGGACCGGATAACTTCGGACGCGAATTACCCGTAGGTAATTATACGCTGACCGTCACACCTTACAACGAGATCGGCGGCAACGGCTTCGCCGGTGAAACGGTGACGATCAACTTTGAAGTGATCGAAGACGACATGCCTTTCCGTACGCTGCCGCAGAACGGGCAATTGCAGGCCGATGTTACCGCCGGAGCCTTGAACGTGGCGGTCGCTCCGAACCCGACCAACAGCCGCGCTTATTTGCGTTTGGCAGGCGAAGCAACGGGAACCATACATGCCCGCATTATCGATCAACAGGGCGCCGTAGTTAAAGAAATGGTGATCGTTAAAGAAGACGCCGACTTTGACGTACCGGTCGACGTGAGCAACCTGAATGCCGGCATGTACTTCATCCAGTTGTTCCTGGATGACCATCAAAGCAGCACCAGGCTGATCATTACCAAGTAATTTTAGCTTTTACTAGGACATAGAACCGTCTTCGAGAATCGAAGACGGGCAGAATGAAAAGGGAGGTCGCCCGTTCGAGCGGCCTCCCTTTTTCTTTTGAATAGCCTTCCGGGGAGGACAGCTTTAACGTTTAATGATATCTGGTTCGAAAACGAAGGTAATGAGCCTGTTGAATTATAACAACTTGAGAATCAATTTGAGTATAGGCGTCCAGGTCTTTCTGCGTGCTTCCGGTCAAGGGGAGTAAGAGTTTACAGTTGGCAGCCCTTCAGTGAACATCGTTCCCGCAGAAAAGTGAACTACCTTTATCCCCATACTCCGGGGGGCGAAGAGGCTGTCTCATAACTAAAACCGCTAAACGGCTTGCAAAATAATTAACCGCAAAGGGCCGCAAAGAAACGCTTTCGTTTCTTTGCGGCCCTTTGCGTTCTTTGCGGTAGAAAATTTGATAAGTTTGGCGGTGAATTGACTTATGAGACAGTCTCATTTCGACGTTAGTACAGCAGTTAGCCGGGCGCGGCTGTGCTTTGGTTAGGCTGTACCCGGCCCAGCATCCAGCCCCCATTTCAAAGTCGGAAGTGGGCCATACGGCTCTTCGCTTCGCTCCGAGAAGTCGGAATGGGTTTCGCCTGGTCCAGCATCCAACCCCCAGCATCCAGCCCCCTTTCACCCCTGCATCTTTGCCGTCACCGTCACCGTCCGGCTTTTCCGGTCATCAGTAGCGAAGGTGGCCAGTTTTACCGTTCCCGACACTTCCACCGGCCCTTCGTACAGCGGCGAGCCGGCCGTCGGTTCCGAGCCGTCGGTGGTGTAGCGGATGGTCAGGCCGGGAAAGGCGGTATTGGCTTTCAGCTGCCCGTTCTCGATAACGGCGCCGGGCGGCGGAAGGCGGTAGCTCACGCCGTCGAACAGTTCGTCGAGGCGCGGCAGTTCGTAGTGACCGAGGCGGTTGGCGAAGCGGTTCCAGTCCTCGTCGAGAGCGGCCATGCGTTCCTCGGCGTCGTCGATGCGCGCCCATTCGGGCTGCGGCGCCCAGGCGCGTTCGGACAGGCCCAGGATTTTTGGAAAGGCATAGTATTCCAGCATTTCCTGTCCTTTCAGGGTTTCACTCCACAATTCTCCCTGCAGGCCGAGTATATTGCGGCGGCCGGCCGGGCTCATGGTTTCGAATTGCTCATAGAGTTGGGCAGGATTATAGGGATTCCCCATGGGATCCTGGTAGGTAGACCGGAAAATATCTTCCGGCGTGAATTCGAAGGGCTTGCGCGTGTCGATGAAGCCGCCCCAGGTGAGGCCAGGCTCCTGCGGATCTTTGTTGTAGGCCAGATCGAAGTAGAAATTGGTCACGTTGCAGAGCACCACCGGGTAGCCTGCGTTGGCCAGGCGATTGGCCAGGTCGAGGTTGCCACCCAGGTTGTTCCAGACATAGGGGATGAAGTCGTCATCGACGAATTCGGGATGCGGCTCGTAGCGCATGCCCTGATCGGTTTGCACCCGCTCCAGGGCGATCTCTTCCCAGCCGGCGGTTTTCAGGTCGTAGCGGTCGAGGATTTCGTCGAAGCGGCGGACGAAGTAGTAATTGAGATCGACAACATCTTTGATTTCGGGGTTTTCTTCGATCAGCTCCCGGCACTTGGGCGAATCCTCCCAGACGCCGGCCGGCACCTCGTCACCGCCGATGTGGAGGGCGCTGAGTGGAGCGGCCGCGTCCTTATACATGCCGAGGATGTTGCGCACTACGGTGCTCAGAAAGCGATAGGTAGATTCCTGGCAGACACAGATGACATTGTCATCATAATTCTGCACCGACATGTACTCGGAGCTGTCCTGCGGATCGTGCAGGATGTAGTCCATCGCTTCCTGGGTGCGTCCTTCGTTCTGCAGGCGTCGCATGCGGGCCTTCATGGCGAGGATGGCGGCGCGGGCGTGTCCCGGCATATCGATTTCGGGAATCACCTCGATGTGGCGCGCCGTGGCATGCTCCAGGATTTCAATGTAATCCTCGCGGCTGTAGTAGCCGTTGCCGTAAGATTCGGTAGCATCGGGGTCGGGCCCGGAGCCGTAGGCGGGAAGGAGGTAGTCTTCCTCGTCGAGGGTGTGGCCGCGGCGGGCGCCGACCTCTGTCAGTTCGGGCAGGTCGGGGATTTCCAGTCGCCAGCCTTCGTCGTCGGTGAGGTGGAAGTGGAACTTATTCAGCTTGTAAAAAGCCATGAGGTCGAGCAGCTTGAGCACGCTTTCTTTGGAGTGGAAGTTGCGCGAAACGTCGAGGTGCATGCCGCGGTAGCCGAAGCGGGGAACGTCGGCGATGGCGGCGCCCTGGATTTCCACCGGTGTCTGAGGATTGGCGTAGGTCCCGGGAGAAATCAATCCCAGTAGAGTCTGTATGCCATAGAAGACGCCGGCATCGTCGGCGCCGATGATAACCGTGCCCTGGTTTTCTCCAATATTTAAGGTGTAAGCTTCGCTGCCGCCCTCGTGCGTCTGGCCGTCGACTTGCACTTCGTCGCGGCGCAGCGCAATACTGTTCGCTCCGCTGCTTTCTCCACCCCGAGTAGAGACCTGAATGCCAAGTATATCCTGCAGGCGGGAAGCCAGAAATCCGGCTTCCTCCTTCAATCCGTTCTGGAAGTAGATCGTAGTCTGTGCATCAATGGCTGCACTGCCGCCAGTCTTCGTATAGGAAACCGGCGTGGGGACGATGGGAGTCAGCGTGGCCGCATCGAGTTTTGTCAGCTGGGCGTTATCGGCATACACCTGCTGCGGGGTTGGGATGGGCACCTGGTCGCCGGCCCCCCGGTTGATCTGATCCGGTCGGGTGAAGGGGACAATCCGGAAATCATTAATGACCTGAGGTTCCTGCCCCTCATAAACGATGTAGGGGCCGTCGGGGGCGGTAGCTTCCTTGATGATGCTGCCTCCACCACCGTAGGTGAAGCTGATGCTGTCGCCGGGTGCTACGGGCTGCATGTCAGCGGCAGGCTGTAACTGCAGCAGGTAGCCGCTGACGCGGCTGACGCGAGCGGCATCAGGTTGTACTTCGTCCGACAGGCTACCGCCGATTTGATTGAAGTAGAGGGTCCAGCCTTCAGCCGGGAAGGGATGATCGCCTTCGTTGGTCAGGACAAACCGGGCCTGGTATCCTTCGGGAGTATTGCCCAGGTGTTCCCAGCGCAGCTCCAACTCGTCGGCGGAAACGGGGGCTGGTTCCTTAGTGGTTTGATTTTGGCAGGCGTTGAACAACAGCGGCAGTGCCAGCAGCAATAAAATTTGGTTTCTCATAAGCGGATGTGAATATTAAAAGTTTGATGGTTCAATGTAATAATTACCTGGCCTTTTCGGGGTAAGTGGGGGTGCAAGATAACGGCAACCGTGTCTGGGGGTGAAACTTATTATTTTAAGTGTAAAGCCGTCAAAACTTGAACCTGAACATCGGGACGGTTTTAAATAAAAAACAATTTAAATGAAAAAGTTATGAAAACCTATTTGAATATCGGGCTATCTTTTCTTCTATTTTTCCTGCTGACGTCTTGTGGCAGCACTAAGGAAGGCCAGGGGGAACCTATCGGCGACGGGCAAAATCATAGCGTCCAGGTTATTGAAAATCCTACTTCTCTAAAAGACTTCCTGGTCCGCTTGCCGGGCGTGCAGGTCGTTGGCAACCGGGTCACGATAAGAGGGGCCGGTCCGCCGCTGTTCGTCGTAGATGGGGTGCGCGTAGGACGCTCTTACGAAGCAGCTGCTTCCGCCGTCAGCGTGAATGATATCGCTTCTGTGGAAGTACTTAAATCACCGGACCGTTTGGCGCTGTACGGGAAGCAGGCCGAGAATGGGGTGATTATAATTACTACAAAGCGAGGAGGATAAGCGGATTCCCCTGTTTTTGGAGTAAACACACTGATTTTTTGTCGTATATGCTTGTCATCAGAAGTTTGAAAATAATGACATTCCAATTTTCTTTTATTTTTACGCCGTTGTTAAAAAAAACAAGGCGTGAAAATCATGAAGAACCTCCTTTTCTTTTACTGCATCTTTTGCACGGTAGCAGCCTTTGCTCAGCCTGTTTCCAATACTTCCGAACTGACAATCCCTCAAATCATGCAGGGCGAAAGGTTCGTCGGTTATCTTCCGGAAAATATCTTCTGGGGCCAGGATAATGAAACCGTTTACTTTAGCTGGAACCCGGAACAGGACACGCTGCGCAGCTTATACCGGGTAGGGTTGACAGACGGGGAGCCTGAAAAAGTGGAGCTCGAAGAACAAAGGTTATTGCCCACCTCTCCCGGAGATTATAATGATGATCACACACAAATGCTCTATACAAAAGGCGGTGACCTGTTTCTGCTCGACCTGCAAAGTGGAGAGCAAAACCGGCTTACGCATACCGTAGACCGGGAATCTAATCCGGTTTTTGCCGACGACGAAAATTTGATCATTTTCGAAAGAGCAAATAATCTTTACGTCTGGGATCAACGCAGCGGCGCCACCCGCCAGCTGAGTAATTTTAAGGAAGGAACCGAACGTTCCGAGCGCAGCCTGCCAACCTACCGGCAATGGCTGAAGGAGCAACAGATGGAACTCTTTGAGGTGTTGCGCGAACGGGAGACCGCCTCCGAACTGCGGGAGCAGAGACAGGACAGCCTGGAACTCGACATGCCGAAAGCGGTCCACTACGGCGACAAACGCCTGAGCAACCTGCAGGCCAGTCCGGATCTCAACTTTGTCACCTGCCGTTTTATCAGCCGCTCGGATGCCAAAAATACAGAAGTGCCTTATTGGGTCAACGAGGAGGGCTATGTCGATAACCGTAACGCACGTCCCAAGGTGGGCAGTCCGGAAGACGAATACGAGCTTGGTATATTCGATATAGACCGGGATACCTTTTATACTTTGGATACAGAGCAGATTCCCGGCATCTTTGACAAGCCGGTTTTTCTGGAGGAATATCACAAAGATACTACCGAATATCAGGAAAAATACGACAAACCCCGGGCGGTCATTACTCACGGCCCTTTCTTTTCAGAAGATGGCCAGGTAGTTATAGTCATTCGCTCTATGGATAACAAAGACCGCTGGATTATGCAGGTCAACCTGCCTACCGGAGAACTGAAACTGCTCGACCGTCAGCGCGACGAGGCCTGGGTCGGCGGTCCCGGCATCTCGGGCTGGAACTTCTCCGCGGGAACGATCGGCTGGCTGGCCGACAACGAAACCATCTATTTTCAGTCAGAGGAGACGGGCTATTCCCATCTTTATACGCTCCATGTGCCTACCGGCAAAAAGAAAGCCCTCACGAGCGGCGATTGGGAAGTCCGCGAAACCATTTTGTCGAAAGACAAAAATTATTTCTACCTAACGACGAATAGAGAAAGTCCGCACGAACAACATTTCTATCGCCTGCCGGTGGACGGAGGCGAACTGGAAAGAATCACTACCCGGCCCGGGAACCACGAGGTGACGCTCTCTCCCGATGAAAGCCATCTGGCTATCCGCTACTCCTACAGTAATCAACCCTGGGAGCTTTACGTCATGGAAAACCGGACCGGCGCCGAAATGCAGCGCTTGACGAACTCCACAACGGAAGATTTCGAGGCCTACGAGTGGCGCGAACCGGAAATAATCTACTTCGAAGCGGAAGATGACGCCAAAGTGCCGGCACGCCTGTACCGCCCGGAAAACGCTCAACCCGGCGGGCCGGCCGTCATCTTTGTACACGGCGCCGGCTACCTGCAAAACGTCCACCGCTGGTGGAGCAGCTACTACCGCGAGTACATGTTCCACAATATGCTGGTCGACAACGGCTATACTGTACTCGATATCGACTACCGCGGCAGCGACGGCTACGGGCGCGACTGGCGTACAGGCATCTACCGGCACATGGGCGGTAAAGATTTGTCCGACCAGGTTGACGGCGCCGCTTATCTGGTCGAGGAATACAGCATTGATCCCGGTCGCATCGGCATCTATGGAGGTTCTTATGGCGGCTTCATTACTCTCATGGCCCTGTTCAATGCACCGGAGACCTTCCGCGCCGGCGCCGCCCTGCGCTCGGTGACCGACTGGGCGCATTACAACCATCCCTATACCGCCAATATTCTCAATACACCGGTGGAGGACAGCATCGCCTACCAGCGAAGCTCGCCTATCAATTTTGCCGAAGGGCTGCAGGGGAATCTGGTCATTCTGCATGGCATGGTCGATACCAATGTGCAGTTTCAGGACGTAGTCCGCCTGTCGCAACGGCTCATCGAGCTGGGGAAGGACAATTGGGAATTTGCTGTTTTTCCGGTGGAAGGCCATGGATTTGTGGGGCCTAGCAGTTGGACGGATGAGTATAAACGGATATTTAAACTTTTTCAGGAAACTTTGCAAGAAGAAAAGTAGGTAGAAATTATTATCTTTCCTAAGCTAGAAAAAATTGCTTCCGTGGTTCTACTCAAAGTTGTCATCGGTATCATTTTCGTCATGCTGCTCCTGAGCCTGCTGGCGACTTCCGTCATGGAGCTATTGGCTTCTTTTATGGGATTGCGGGGCAAAAACCTGAAGAAAGCCCTGCGCAATATGCTGGCTTCCTCCGATGTACATGAATCGGTGTACAACGACTTTCTCGAAAATTCTTTGTTTCGACAGTTATCTGCCAATCCCACCAAAAGGGGGAGTGAGCCTTCCTATATGGAAGATACAACGTTTCGGTCCATCCTTTTTGCCGTCGTCCTGAAAGGTGAACCGCTGGAAAAACTGGAAGAACAGATCGAGCAGATTCCGGACGTGGATCTGAAAAATGTTCTGCGTCAGTTGTACCGGGACTCCAAGGGTGATTTGACGGCTTTTCAGCAAAACGTCCAGATCTGGTACAACAGCATCATGGATCGCGCCTCAGGTTGGTATAAACGCAGTACTCAACGCATCCTGCTTTACTTGGGCTTCGCCATTGCCATTATATTCAATGCTGATGTGCTGAGCATCTACGAACGGCTGGAGTCGGATCCCGAAAAGCTCAATCAGGTCGTCGGGTTGGCCGATTCCTTTGTGCAACGTTATGGTCCCGCCTCTTCCGGCGAAACAGCATCTTCTTCCGGGACACCCGCTTATACACCCGGCAATCAACCCTACGAGTACCGGGGGCAGCCGTCTGCACCTCAGGAAATTCAGCCTTATCAGCCGGAGGGCGGAACGAATCAACCCGCTCCGGATAATCAGATACAACCTTATTCGCCAGGCGACACTTTCGACCGGCCGCCCCCACAACCTTACCAGCCTGCTGAACCACTGAATTATGATACCAATGCTGTGGCCGATACCACTTCCGTAAAAGCCATAGTTCAGCGCTGGTTGACGCCCAGTGAACGCGAAGAAGGGCAGATTACCGACCCGGAAACGGTGAGGGAAATTCAGCAAATGATTCTCAAAGAGTTGAAAAGCGCTGAATCGCCGCTTGGCCTCGGCTGGAGCCAGGTCAACCCTGCAGTCTTCGATTTCCAGGATTGGATGCTCAAAATACTGGGCTGGACGGTGACCGCATTGGCCATTACTACGGGAGCACCTTTCTGGTTCGATCTACTGCAACGACTGGTAAATATCAAGGGATCGGGGAAGAAGCCGGAATAGATTGCCCTACAAATAAACAACAAAAACGCCATGCAGGACGACCCCCTCGATTGCATTATCGTCGGTGCTGGATTTGCGGGGCTATACGCTGCGCGTACCCTTCATAAATCCGGGAAAAGATTCAAAATTCTGGAAGCCCGCGATCGCGTAGGCGGGCGGGTGCATACCCATCACATTGATGACGATACCTATGTCGATCTGGGCGGACAGTGGATAGGTCCTACCCAGGATAAAGTTTATTCGCTATGCGAAGAGCTGAATGTGGAATTGTTTAAAACCTATAATCAAGGGAAAAATCTGCTGGCCACCAGTGGAAGGGTTCGCTCCTACACCGGGCTCATTCCCCGTTTGAACCCTTTAGCGCTACTCAATATCGATTTCGTCATCAAGCGGCTCGAACGGATGGCCACTGACATAGATCTGGCTGCGCCCTGGAAAACACCGAAAGCGCGGACCTGGGACGGCACTACCCTGGCCGGCTTTCTCGACCGCAACGTTCGCTTTGGCAACGCCCGGCAGGTGCTCGAGGCAGGCCTGGAGACCGTCTTTGCCGCCCCGCCATCTGAGCTGTCCCTTTTACACACGTTGTTTTACATTAAATCCGGAGGAAGCCTGAGTGCCTTGCTCAATATTGAAGGAGGGGCGCAACAATATCGCCTGACCGGCGGCGCTCAGCAACTGGCCGAGCGGCTGGCCGGCTGTTTTCGGGAGGTGGTTGAGTTGGAACATCCCGTCCGTCAGGTAACGCAGTCTGATACCGGGGTAGAGGTGAGCGGCGAGGGTTTCCGTTATCAGGCCGGCCGCGTGATCGTAGCCCTTCCGCCGGTGCTGGCGGCCCGCCTGAATTATCAACCGGCCTTATCCGCCCGCCGCGACCAGCTAACCCAGCGCATCCCCATGGGAACGGCAATCAAATGCTACGCCGTTTACGAACGTCCCTGGTGGCGCGATAAGGGGCTTAGCGGTCAGGTTGTTGCCGATGACCGGTACTGGCTGCAAACGGTATTTGACAACTCTCCACCCGATGCTTCCAAAGGAATGCTGATGGGGCTCTGCCTGGCCAATCGCGCTCGTCGCCTCTTGCAGGCAGGAGCCCAGGATCGCCGGAGATACATCCTCGATACCCTCATTGATTTTTTCGGACCGGAAGCAGCACAGCCTAGGTTCTATATTGACAAATCCTGGGCCGATGAGCCCTGGAGCCGGGGGTGTTACACCGGCCTGATGGCGCCGGGCGCCTGGACTTCCTTCACCGACAGTATCCGCCAAGCTTGTGGACGCATTCACTGGGCAGGAACCGAAACGGCTACCGAGTGGAATGGATATATTGAAGGCGCTATTCGATCGGGAGAACGGGCGGCGAGGGAGGTGATGAGCTTATGAAAACCGGAGGGGAGGCCATAGCAGCCTTTAATCCCACAATTTTTTTCCTGTTCAACGACCGAACCACAAAAACAGGGCGAAGATCGAAAGTACAATAATCAGAGCGATATAGAAATTCCGGTAGGCACGCCGTTCGGCAGCTGATTTTTCTGCTTCCCATTCGCGATCTGTAGAGTCGGGCACCAGGTCCGTTTCGCGTTCGATATCCTGAAAGATTTCCCAGGCGCGCTGGGCGTCGGCGGCCCTGACTTTTACTTTGATACCGCCGATAGCCGAAGTGAGCAGCGGATCTGCACTAATAGTAATCTCGTCAGCGGTAGAGCAGGGGATAGCCTCGTGGTCCAGCCTGGCGGTGAGCAACGGCAGGCGCGGATCAGTGTGAAAAGGGAAGTTGGCGATGGTAACTAGGGTCTGTCTTTCCATGGCGGATTGTCATTTACTTCCTCCAAGTTATTAAATTTGCGGGAGAATACTTGATAATTATCTCTAAGACCGGTTGGAAGTATTCCATACAGGTATGGAAAGACAAAGGGCCGGTCTGTTTTCTTGTTGCTGAACAAGTTAGAAAGGAAACGACTTTGAAAAGTGAAATGTTGATTTATTTCTTGAAAGATTTTTTATCAAAAAGGACAACTGTACAGAAATTATGTGTGACACCCTCATCGCCCTTCCCGGCACTACGGCTTCCGTTCATTTGCTGTTTGGCAAGAACTCCGACCGGGAGCCCAACGAGGCACAAGCTATTCAACGCATTCCCGCACAAAGACACGAGGAGAAAGCACTGAAGTGTACCTATATAGAAGTGCCTCAGGTGGAAGAAACCTATGAGGTGTTGCTGTCCCGGCCTTTTCACATGTGGGGCGCCGAAATGGGCGCCAACGAACACGGTGTTGTGATCGGAAACGAAGCTGTGTTTACGCGTATCAAAATGCCTCATCGCAATACCGGTTTGACAGGGATGGACCTGCTCCGGCTGGCGCTGGAGCGCTCCCGTACCTCGGAAGAAGCCTTGTATTGTATCACCGAATTGCTGGAAGAATACGGGCAGAATGCCTGTGGCGGATACAAAAACAAGAAGTTTTTTTACCATAACAGTTTTCTCATTGGCGATCCGGAAGCTGCCTGGCTGCTGGAAACTGCCGGACGGCACTGGGTTGCCGGAAAAGTCGGGCAGATCTGCAGTATCTCCAACGGGTTGACCATCGGACGGGAATACGATCGCATCAGCGAACATGCCGTCGACTATGCCTACCGCCGGCGCTGGCTGCGGGATAATGAACCTTTCAATTTTCAAAAAGCTTATTCGGAATGGTTTATGACCCGGATGAGTGCCTGCAGTATACGGCGGCGAACAACCGGCGAAGCCTTAAAACAGGAAATAGGAGCATTGACTGTTGAAAAATTTATTGATATCTTATCTTCGCACGAAACGCTCCGGAAGCCCTTTGAGCCGCACCGTTCTACAACGGCCTCCGTATGCATGCATGCTACCGGCCTGACCAACCCCAATCAAACCACCGGCTCCATGATCGCTGCTATACGTAAAAACAGCCGCGCTACCATCTGGATGACCGGTGCTTCCATGCCCTGCCTGTCGATCTATCTTCCTTTCTTTTTCGGAGGAGATAGCCTGATGGGAGAGTACTGGGACCTGCCTGGTTCCCGCGAGGACGATTCTATGTGGTGGCAGGCCGAACACCTGCACCGCCGGATCGGCAAAAATTACCGGAAAGGACGTGAGCTGATCGAAAAGGAACGACAGGAATTTCAACAGGCTCTGCTGGAAGAGGAAGCCAGGCTGATCCGGGAAAGGGCCGGCGCCGAAGAGCTAGACGCCTTCTCCCATCGCGCCCTGTCGGAATACCGGCGCTTGCTTAGCGACTGGACTAGCCGGGTGCAGGATAGCACGCTGCGACGCCGGTCACGCAATCCGCTGTACTGGTTATACGAAAAACGGCGGGATAAAAAAGCAGGGTTGCAGTAAGAAGGGAAAATTTTGCAGAGAACGGTTGTTCCAGAACAACAGATTCTGCCGGTTTTAATTAAAACTGTGTTCTCACCGCTAATATTGAAACGAGAAAGACCATAAGCAACTATGAGAATTGTACAAATCACCGATCTGCATATCGCCCGGGAAGGAGTGGAAACCTTTGATACCGATGTGCGGGGTAACTTCCAAAGGGTGTTGCAACTGACTCATTCGCTGCAGCCCGATCATGTCGTTCTGTCGGGCGATCTATGCTTTGATGATCCGCAGGAAGAGGTTTATGTGTGGGTCCGCAACCAGATGGAAGAGCTGGGCATCCCCTACGACCTGCTTTCGGGCAACCACGATGATCCCGTTATGATGGCCCGGGTGTTTGACCGGGAGAAACAGTTGCAAGGCGGCGAGCTGTTTTATCAAAAAAAAATAGCTCATCAGGACTTCCTCTTTCTGGATACGACGACCGGGGAAGTTTCCACCCGGCAGTTGAATTGGCTGGAAGAACAGCTAAAAGCATTAGATGAGCCGGCCATGCTGTTTATGCACCATCCACCTTTTCTCAGCAATGTGCCACATATGGACCGCAAATACGCCTTGCAAAACCGGGAGGAAATACAAGAGTTGCTATTCGAGCATCCCTACCCGGTACACATTTTTAGCGGCCATTACCACGTCGACAAAACGGTACAACGCCAAAATGTGATCCTTTACATCACCCCTGCCTGCTTTTTCCAGATTGATCAGCACGAGAAGGACTTTAAAGTGGACCACCGCATACCCGGGCTACGGGAAATCACGCTGGATCACGGAGCCGTACTGACGACGGTAATGTATGCCAGACGGAGAAAAGGACAATAGAATGAAACCCTTCTCCCATCCCGTCACTCTTTGAAGCTTAAACCACTTCTTTTACAGGGCCAATTTGAACAAAATAGAAAATGAACAAATCTCCTCAAGAATTTTCTGACCAGGCCGGTGAGCTGATCTGGCTGGAACGTGCGGTGGAACTGCTCGATGACAGCTTTCGCATCCCCGGTACGCATATTCGCTTCGGCATTGATCCGCTGATCGGGTTGTTTCCCTTGTTGGGCGATATGGTAGGCTTCGCCGTGTCGGGCTTTCTGGTCATTGTGATGGTGCGTAATGGCGCCAGCGGGATGGTACTGGTCAAGATGATCTGGAATGTTCTGCTCGATACGCTGCTTGGCGGTATCCCTATCCTGGGTATCTTTTTTGATGTGGGCTACCGGGCTAACCGGCGCAACCTCAATCTTTTACAGGAATACTATGAAGAGGGCAAACACCAGGGCAGCGCGCGCTGGCTAATCATTACTGTCATCGTCGTACTGATCGCCCTGCTCATTGGGTTGACCATATTTTTCGTCTGGTTGCTTCGCTGGTTGTTGGAGTATCTGAGCGCCTGAATTTCTATCCTCTGCGACCTCAATATTTTTTGGAAAAACAACTCATTTTTTGGTGACCTAAAGGGCAAAAAGCGTCCTTTGTAACGCTATGGTTTTTAGTTTATGATTCTGGGTATCGCCGGGCTGGTGCAGCCGCTCACACTGGGCAATATTGATAACGTGGACCTGATTGTTTGTGTCATCTCCGGAATTGCACTGCAGACCTTTGCAATTAATCATCACATTTCCCGGTGGGAGGGAGGATTACTTTTTCTGCTCTACTGCGCTTATGTCGCCTTTCTGTTGTGGTAGGGATGAGAACCGTCTTGCCTTCTTTTCGTGAAATTAGGGAATTACATTGCTGAGGGAGCTTCACAATACGCCCATCGGCTGTATATTGAGGAAAAAAGCCGAACATCATGTCACTGAAAAACTTGCCACTCTTCATTGCCGGGTCCCTTTGGCTATTGCTCATCAGCTGCGACAGCCAGCCGGACCTGGTCGAACTGCGACCGGGAATGGTGATCAAGGAGTCGGTGACCATCAAACCGGGAAGATACGAGCTGAATGCCTCCAAAGATCTCAATCAACCTCTCATCAGTATCATGGGAACGGATATTGTGGTGGATTTTAACGGCGCTGAGCTGCTGGGATCGACTGATACCTCCTTCCCCAACGAATACCATGGTCTTGCCCTAAGGATAGAAGGAGGTAAAAACATCACTATTCAAAATGCCAGGGTGCGGGGCTACAAAGTCGGCTTGCTGGCCGAAGGGGTGGATAGCTTAAAGGTGCTCGACAGCGATTTCAGCTATAATTATCGGCAGCGACTGGGGAGTATGCGCGAACGGGAAGATCTTTCGGATTGGTTGAGTTACCACAATAATGAACAGGACGAATGGCTGCGCTATGGCGCGGCGCTGTATTTAAAAAACTGTAAGCAGCCGCTGGTTCGCGGGCTCAGGGTTACCGGCGGACAAAATGGCCTGATGCTGAGCGGCTGCGATGAAGGGCTGTTTTTTAATAATACCATCCATTTCAACTCAGGGGTGGGCATCGGTCTCTACCGTTCCAGCCGCAATAGAATTATGCACAACCGGCTCGACTGGAATGTACGCGGATACAGCCACGGGTTCTATAGCCGCGGACAGGATTCCGCCGGTATCCTTTGCTATGAACAAAGTCAGCAAAATATCTTCGCTTACAATTCGGCCACCCATTCCGGCGATGGCTTCTTTCTCTGGGCCGGGCAACAGACGATGGACAGCGGGGAGGGAGGCTGCAACGACAACATCATATACAGTAACGACTTTTCTTTTGCTCCCACCAACGGCATCGAGGCTACTTTCAGCCGAAATGATATAGTCAATAACCGCATGGAAGGCTGTCGCTACGGCATCTGGGGAGGCTACAGCTATGGCTCCCGCATTATTGGCAATGAACTCATCGATAATGAATACGGCCTGGCTATCGAGCAGGGCAATAAGAATACGATTACCGCCAATTATTTTGAAGGAAATGAAACCGGTGTGCAGCTCTGGGCCCGGGATTCCCAACCCGCCGGCTGGGGCTTCGCCCGCGAGCGCGATGTATCGAGCCGGAATTATGAAATCAGCGACAACGTTTTTAAAAACACGGAAATCCCCCTGGAAATCAGCCGAACCCGGGAAATACTGATCTCCGGCAATACTTTTGTCGACTTCGATCAGCTGCTCGCTGCCGAATATCCCAATGAAGTGCTGCAACTGCGAAATAACACCATGAATCAAACCCTGGGTTGGGGCGACGCTGTGCCCTACCTGGCAGATAACGAAGTGGAGATGAACCACGCAGCCCAAGCCACCGACGCTACGGCCATATACAACAATACACCCGTGCAGCCGCTTCCCGATGGTATGGAGGCTCGGTTGCCGCCGGAAGTGCTCAAAGGACGTTCTTTTATTCTCGTTGATGAGTGGGGACCTTATGACTTCCAACGCCCCTCCGTATGGCTCCGGGGTATAGAAAAAGATAATTATGTCTTCCTCCTTTTAGGCCCTCAGGGTAATTGGAAACTGACGGGCGGCAAAGGCTTTGCCGGCGTAAATCCTAAAACAGGTACCTTTCCGGCTACCCTTACCGCAAAAAAGAAAACGGCCGCCGACCTGCTGCAGCTCGACTTCACATTCATCGGCGAAGCGGTAACCGGGCAGTTTGGCGAAAGCTACCGGCGGGGAACGCCTATCCCATTTACCTTTTTTCGCTACGAATATCCTTTCGACTGGTGGTTGCGGTTCTATGAGTATGGCGAAAAACTCGATCCCTTGAGCAATTACGAAGCTTTCCGGCAATTGCGCGAACGAAAAGCAGGCTTTGAAATAGAAACGGATACGCTTGCCTTTACCTGGTGGCGCAGCCCCGGCGGCGGCATCGCCCCCGACCGCTTCGCTACCTTCGCTGAAACAAATTTTGAAATCCCGGAAGGCGTATACCTGCTGTCGGTCACTAGTGACGACGGCCTCCGCCTCTACCTCGATGGGGAAATGCTGATCGATCATTGGAATATTCACACCCCTGCCGTCGATGAAGTTGAAGTCCGCCTCGGCGGTACTCATCGCATCGAAATCGAACACTTTGACGCCACCGGCCTGGCAACCCTGGACTTCCGGCTCAAACCGGTGATCATCAGGAGTGAGGAGCAATAAAGGGCCTCGGCTTCGTGTTACAGAGAGATCGTGCTGACCAGCGCCGGGAAGAGGTGTTCACCGGAAAGAATACAAGCGCTAGTATATATCACAGCAACCATACAACCATGAGCTCCAACAAAGGCACTGTACCGTTAAATATTCATTCACTGGGTAAGAGCAGTGCCGCCATCCGTTCTGACGTGCTGGCGGTGGAGGAGCCTATGGAGATTAAGCTCGCCTTCGGAGCCCTGCAGCGGCGGGAGTTTGCCAGCCTGGCCGTAACCATGCGAACGCCGGGTGATGATTTTGACCTGGCCCGCGGCTTCCTGTTTACCGAAGGAATTATTGGACGCAAAGCGGATATAAGAGCGTTGCGCCATGTTGGGGAGGTGCTGGATCCCCAATCAAGGGAAAATGTGGTGCTGGCCGAGCTGGATCCAGCCTTACGAGTTGATATGACAGGCTTCACCCGGCACTTTTACACCAGTTCCAGTTGTGGAATTTGTGGCAAAGCATCCCTGGATATGGTTCGTACCACCGGCGTGTACCTGTTGCGATCCGGGCATCCGGAGTTCAGCGCAGAAATGCTCTTCCAACTGCCCCGGCGTTTAGAAAAGGCCCAGCGGCTTTTCGCCCATACCGGCGGCATCCATGCAGCAGCTCTTTTCAACACCGAAGGGGAACTTGTGTTGCTACGGGAAGATGTCGGGCGCCACAATGCCCTGGATAAACTGATCGGCGCCGCGCTACAGCGCGACCTGCTCCCACTAAGCGATTATGGTCTGCTGGTCAGTGGCCGCGCCAGTTTCGAACTGGTACAAAAAGCATTCATGGCCGGCCTGCCCCTCCTGGCAGCAGTAGGAGCGGCCTCCAGCCTCGCCGTCGACCTCGCCGTGGAGTGCGGTATGACACTGGTCGGCTTCCTTCGCAATGATCAGGCGAATTGCTATTGTGGAGTTGAACGCATTCGCCGCTGAGAAACTTACCTCGACCTGTTAGTAGAAAGGTAGAAACGGAGGACGGTCGCCCTGCAGGCTTTCCCGGCATAACAGTACTGCTTCGGGCTCTCTTTTTTATTTCCTTTAAATTTTATTGGGGAATATGGGTGTTGTTTAAAAGGTTTTTCTTATTTTCATTTAAATATCAGTCATTTTTAATGCAAAAACAGGGCAGGGCAATATCTGTTGTCACAACAGATACCCTCCTGAGTAGTGCTGGAAACAGATCTTTCTCCAAGTCTGATTCAACGGAGTAAAAAGGCGATTGTCTGCTATGCAAAAAGAATGACTGGCAAACCTGAATGATCCATGAATATATGCTACCTGATGACTTCCAGTTTACTTTTACTTTTTTCAGCTTCCTCGGGAGTAACTGCCCAGGGAGATAGCAGCCTTGGGATGGTAGATGAAATGCCCGGGCCTTCGTCCGAAACTGCCGAGACTTCGAAAAGCTCCAGGTACTTTGATATTTATGTAGGAAATAAACGGATCGGATCGTACGAAGCGACCATGACCCGGCGGGGCAATACGACTGAATACCGCGCGAAGTCTGAAACAGTGGTTCGCATTATCGGAGAGATCAGAATTGGCTATGACCTGGCCTGTACTTATGAAAATGACATTTTGGTGAAATCCCGGGTGCGATCTTACCGGAATGGCAACCTGAAAAGCGAGACCATCGTCAACTGGACCGGCACGCATTACCTCATTAATAAAGACGGCGATAGGAGTACTGCAAAGACGCCTGTTACCATGAGTAGCATCAAGTTGTATTTCGAGGGGCCGCCCAAGGAGCTTAAACAAATATTTTCCGAACGGGAAGGCAGGATGAAGCAGGTCCGGAACGTAGAAGATCAACAATATCTGGTGGCTGACGCCGGGAAAAACCGGGGTACTGAATTCGTCTACAACAATGCCAGGCTGGAAGAGGTCAATATTGCTTTCACTCTGGGCAGTTTTTCTTTAGTCAATCCCAGGTAGAACGGGCCAGCGCCAGCTCTTTACCACCCTGTTCCAGTTGTAGGCGGTGCAGGAAAGTATTCGCATTAACGCGTTGCGACTGGGCGACCACCCGGTCCTGCCAGTGGCATTCGTTACGGTATTGGATGTCCAGTGTCTGAAGCCGTCTTTGTTCCAGCACCTCAGCAGGCAGTACTTCAAGCATCCACTTCAGGTAAAAGATGTTATTGAGGTGTTTGTTAAAGTCCAGGTCAAAAAAATTGACCTCAAAGTGCTTTTGTTGTTCGGGAGCATCGGGGCGGGGAATCTTATTAGCGGGATGGGGAAGGCACTCGTCGGGCGCGGGCATCTGATCATTCAGGGCCTGTATGGTAGCGGGAATGCGGCTCATCCGTCTCGACCGGGTATCCATAAGCAGCCAGGTAGAGGAGGAGGCGGCAATCTGTCGGCCGCTATCGTCAAAGACGCGGTAATCCCGGTAGGTGAAAAGCCGTTCAAAACCGGACGGATAGGTGAGTATCGTAATGCGATCGCCGAGTGCCGGCAGCCGCCCAAAGCGCATAGCCTTCCGCATCAGCACCCAGGTGAGGTGTTGTGGCTCCAGGTCCCAGACCGATAATTTCAGATTGATGACATTCTGCATCGCCGCTTCCTGCATCAAACGCACCAGGGCGGGGATGGTGGCGCGTTTGTGATGATCGATCTCATAAGTGCGAATCGTGAAAGTCTCCCTTTGTTGCAGGGAACTGTATTGTTTCATCATATACTATATGGTGTAAGCCCATGAATACCCCAGCGCCGTAAAGGCAAAGATAGATAAAATGAGGCAAGGTCAAATAATGACGGTAGTGACTGACTTCCGGGGAATTTTTTTTTTATTTGTTTTATTGAACGATTCTTCCGTGCTTGGTGTCATATAAGCACTTAATATTTCAATGCTCTCCCGTAAGTCAATAAAACAAGCATTTGAAAAATGAAGGGGCCGGCTTTTACCTCCTAATAATTTTAAGCGGGGGTTTGTTTTTTGTCAAAAAACTCCTACCTTTGCAATCGCTTTCGAGCAAGGTATGTCATTTTTGCATTTCCCAGTATCAGGAGAGCCTATTAAAAAACTGTCAATTTAATTTCGAAAAGAATAGCATATGCCTACGATCAATCAACTTGTACGCAAGGGCAGAAAAAAGGTGGTGACGAAGAGTAAGTCGCGCGCCCTGGAAGGCAACCCACAAAAACGTGGTGTGTGTACAAGGGTGTATACGACTACACCAAAGAAGCCGAACTCTGCCCTGCGGAAGGTTACAAAGGTGCGACTGACCAACGGCATCGAGGTAATTGCCTATATTCCGGGAGAAGGGCACAACCTGCAGGAGCACTCCATCGTGCTTGTCCGCGGCGGCCGGGTAAAAGACCTGCCGGGCGTACGTTACACGATTGTTCGCGGCGCACTGGATACCGCCGGGGTGACCGATCGCAAGCAAAGCCGCTCGAGATACGGTACCAAGCGACCGAAGTAAGCAATTATGTTTCACCCTATTCGCGAAACCTCTAATTCAAAAAAATGAGAAAAAGAAAACCAAAATTAAAGCAGCCTTCTCCGGATCCGCGTTACAAAGATACGCTGGTAACGCAGTTCGTCAATAATATGATGCTGCAAGGTAAGAAAGGCGTGGCATTCAAGATTTTCTACGATGCCATGGACATCATCAAAGAAAGAACCAAGCAGGACGAGCATCAAATCTGGAAGAAGGCATTAAATAACGCCATGCCTCAGGTAGAGGTACGCAGCCGCCGCATCGGTGGTGCGACCTTTCAGATTCCGACGGAAATTCGCGCCAAGCGCAAAGTCTCAATCGGAATGAAGTGGTTGATCAATTACGCCCGCCAACGCAGTGGCAAAGGCATGGCTGAAAAAATGGCCGCCGAACTAATCGCCGCCAGCAAGGGAGAAGGCGCCGCGGTGAAGCGTAAAGAAGATACGCACCGCATGGCTGAGTCGAACCGGGCTTTCGCTCACTTCCGCGTTTAAACCATTTTATTTTAACCATTTAACCTAAATAATCCTTTAAAGGAGTAGTCATGGCAAAGGATCTTAAGTATACTAGAAATATTGGTATTGCGGCTCACATTGACGCCGGCAAGACGACTACTACCGAGCGAGTCCTCTATTACACGGGTATCAGCCACAAAATCGGCGAAGTGCACGATGGCGCTGCTACCATGGACTGGATGGAGCAGGAGCAGGAGCGGGGTATCACCATTACCTCGGCCGCTACCAAAACCTCCTGGCAATGGAAGGATCAAACTTTCTCGATCAATATCATCGATACACCCGGCCACGTTGACTTTACCGTTGAGGTAGAACGCTCGCTGCGTGTTCTCGATGGGGTAGTTGCCTTGTTCTGTGCGGTATCCGGTGTAGAACCTCAATCCGAAACTGTTTGGCGTCAGGCCAATCGGTATAAAGTACCTCGTATCGGGTTCGTCAATAAGATGGACCGCTCGGGGGCTGACTTTTTCAACGTGGTAAATGACGTCAAAGAGAAGCTGGGCGCCAATGCGGTTCCGCTTCAGGTGCCAATCGGCGCCGAAGAGCGTTTCGAAGGCGTCGTCGATCTCATTTCGGGCGAAGCCCGCATCTGGAATGAGGAGGATATGGGGATGACCTACGAAGTAGTCGATATCCCTGAGGACCTGCAGGACACTGTAGACGAGTACCGCGAAAAGCTGCTCGAAGCAGTAGCCGAATACGATGAATCGCTGCTCGAAAAATACTTCGAGGATCCGGCAAGCATCTCTGTCGACGAGATCCGCGCAGCTATCCGCGCTGCCGTCATCGATATGAAGATCATTCCGATGATGTGTGGTTCGGCATTCAAAAACAAAGGGGTACAGGCCGTCCTCGATGCCGTTTGTGCATTCATGCCTTCTCCGGTGGATGTTGAAGCCATTACGGGCATCAACCCGGAAACCGAAGAAGAAGAGAAGCGCCGCCCCACCGTTGAAGACCCCTTCGCTGCACTGGCCTTTAAGATTGCCACCGATCCTTACGTCGGTCGCCTGGCCTTTATGCGGGTTTACTCGGGTGTACTCGACGCAGGCTCTTACGTGCTCAATACGCGCACCGATGATAAAGAACGTATCTCGCGTCTGTATCAGATGCACTCCAATAAGCAGAATCCTATTGACCGCGTAGAGGCCGGCGATATCGCTGCCGCTGTCGGTTTCAAGGATATCCGCACGGGAGATACACTCTGCGACCTCGACCATCCGATCATGCTGGAAAGTATGACTTTCCCGGAACCGGTTATCGGTGTCGCCGTAGAACCCAAATCGCAGAAGGACCTTGACAAACTGGGTATGGCCCTGGCCAAACTGGCCGAGGAGGACCCCACCTTCCGCGTACGCTACGATGAAGAAACCAACCAAACCGTTATTAGCGGAATGGGTGAGTTGCACCTGGAAATTATCGTCGACCGCCTCAAGCGTGAGTTCAAGGTCGAGTGTAACCAGGGACAACCACAGGTGAATTACAAAGAAGCGCTGACCAACACCGTGGATCACCGCGAGCGCCTGAAGAAGCAGTCCGGCGGCGCCGGTCTGTTTGCTGACATGCAATTTGAGCTCGGCCCGGTCGATGAGGAATTCAAAGAAACGGAAGAGTTCCAGGAAGGCAAAACGCGTCTTCAGTTCGAGTGGGATATCACTGGCGGTTCGATTGATAAGAACTTCCAGAAGCCTATCCGCGATGGTTTCACGGCCATGATGGAGGCCGGCATTCTGGCCGGCTACGCTATCGACAGCATGAAAGTACGCGTCTACGACGGTGGTATGCACGCGGTGGACTCCAAACCGATCGCCTTTGAACTTTGTGCCAAGGACGGCTTCCGCGCCGCTGCGCCCAAAGCCAAGCCGGTGCTGATGGAGCCCATCATGAAGCTCGAAGTCGTAACGCCTGAAGAATACGTAGGACCGGTCATCGGCGATCTTAACCGTCGCCGCGGCCTGCCCAAAGGACAAGCGCCCCGCGCCGGTGGCGCCGTTGCTATCCAGGCCGATGTGCCGCTGGCCGAAATGTTCGGCTACGTCACTACACTACGTACAATCACCTCCGGACGCGCCAGCTCGACCATGGAGTTCTCGCACTTTGCGCAGGCTCCCGACAGCATCGCCAAGGAGATCATCGAAAAAGCAAAAGGCGAAGTAAAAGTATAATTTTCACCAGTTGAAAAGTTGAAGGCCCGGGCGTTTCGGCCTTAGCCAAAATGCCCGGGCCGGCAGCTTTCAGCAAACTTAGTTCCTAACAAGGCATGAATCAGAAAATTAGAATTAAACTCCGTTCCTACGACCACAACCTGGTCGATAAGTCGACGGAGAAAATCGTGAAGACGGTACGCAACAGCGGTGCTGTTGTAACTGGCCCGATTCCGCTGCCCACCGAGAAAAAAATCTTTACCGTGCTCCGTTCTCCGCACGTCAATAAGAAAGCTCGTGAGCAGTTCCAGTTACGCACCCACAAACGCCTCATCGAAATTTACACGCCCACCCAGAAGACAGTAGATGCCCTGTCCAAACTGGAACTGCCAAGCGGCGTTGACATTCAGGTGAAACTGACTTAATTTTTTATAGAAGTCAGATACCAGATACGAGATTTCAGACTTGCAGCTTGCGCTGTAAATGTGGTAGTGCTACGTCGTCTATAAGTCTTGCCCTTAAATCGGCGCCTCTGATGGCAGCTGCGGCAATTCATTCCCTGGACGCTTTCCGGCAACCTGATCACCGTCTGATGTCTGGCATCTGAAATCTGAAATCTAAAAGGAAATCAGATGAACGGATTAATCGGTAAGAAAATTGGAATGACCAGCGTATTTGATGCGACTGGCAATAATGTGGCCTGCACCGTAATCGAAGCCGGCCCCTGCGTCGTCACGCAGGTTAAGACAGAGGAGTCGGACGGCTACTCTGCTCTGCAAATCGGTTTCGGTGAAGCGAAGGCCAAGAACACATCCCAAGCTCTCCTGGGGCATTTCGACCAAGCCAAAACAGGTCCTAAACACCAGGTGGTTGAATTTCGCGATTTTAACATCGTCGAAAAAGCCATTGGTGATATTATTAAAGTTGACGAAGTATTCGCGGAAGGCGACCTGGTCAACGCCGTTGGAACCACTAAGGGAAAAGGATTTCAGGGTGTCGTAAAGCGCCACGGCTTCCGCGGTGTCAACGACGCTACCCACGGCCAGCATAACCGGCAGCGAGCTCCCGGTTCTATCGGCGCTGCCTCTTATCCTGCACGGGTTTTTAAAGGAATGCGCATGGGCGGCCGCACCGGCGGCAAACGCGCCAAGATCCAAAACCTCCAGGTCCTCAAGGTCTTTCCGGAGAAAAACCTGGTACTCGTTAAGGGCGCCGTTCCCGGCCATAAAGGAGCTTACGTCATCTTAGAAAAATAATTCGGCGGTCATCCGGTTTACTGAATTGCTTTTCTGCCGGCTTCTTTCCGGTCAGCGATCATTGCAAGTACAACTGGATACCCGGGTAAAAAAAATGAATAAAATGAAACTCGAAGTTCTCAATATCCAAGGTGAAAGTACCGGCAGATCCGTCGAACTACCCGAGAACATCTTTGGTATCGAGCCCAACGAGCACGCGGTCTATCTGGCGGTGAAACAGTATCAGGCCAACCAGCGGCAAGGTACCCACAAAGCAAAGGAACGCAACGAGATTGCAGGTTCAACCCGCAAGATCAAGCGCCAGAAAGGAACCGGTACCGCTCGTTTCGGCGATATCAAAAACCCGATCTTCCGGGGAGGCGGCCGCATCTTCGGCCCCCGTCCGCGCAAGTATACGGTTCGGCTGAATAAAAAGACAAAACGCCTGGCTCGTAAATCGGCACTGGCCAATAAAGCCAATGCCGGCCAGATCGTGATCGTCGAGGATTTTTCCTTCGAAGCGCCGAAAACCAGCGAATACCTCAATATTCTGAACAATCTCAAACTGAATGGTCAGAAAACAGTCCTGGTTACCGGTGATTTTGAAAAGGAAGTATACCTGTCCAGCCGCAATCTGAAAGGCGTCGATGTCGTTCGCGCCGTAGATCTGAACACCTACGATATACTCCAAACCGGAACACTGGTGCTTTCAGAAGGCTCGGTTGAGAAGATCGTTAATTCATTTGCAAACTAAACTAGATATGCGCACCCTCTCCTGAGAAACCGCCCGGTTGGGACGGCTATCGACGGAAGAGGTGGAATATCCGGAAACGAATAATATCATGGCAAAGGAAATTCTCATAAAGCCGATCATCTCGGAAAAAGCAGAACTCCTCACGGAAGATCTCAATAAATACAGCTTTATCGTTAATCGTAAAGCCAACAAGATCGAAATCAGAAAGGCCGTGGAAGGCATGTACAACGTACAGGTCGAGTCGGTCAACACGATGGTGATGCCGGCCAAATTAAAAAGCCGTACTACCCGCTCCGGTATCCTTCAGGGCCGCGTGCCTGCCTATAAAAAAGCAGTCGTTACCCTGGTGGAAGGAGAGGAAATCGATTTCTTCGGAGACTTGTAAAAGGGAATGAAGGATTGAACAGCTTTTTCAATCCTCTGTGTCCGCCGCCGGCGGATAATCCTTCAATCATTTTAGGGAAAACGTCGACGGTGGGTACTCCGGCCCGATGGTCGACGACAAACATTCATAGCAATGGCAGTTAAAAAATACAATCCGGTTACTCCCGGCTCGCGCTATCGCATCGGGAATGCCCATTCGGAACTAACGACCAGCAAACCTGAAAAAAGCCTGCTAGCGCCGATGAAGAAAACCGGCGGCCGCAACAGCGACGGCCGTATGACGGTTCGGCAGCGCGGCGGCGGTCACAAACGCCGCTACCGGATCATCGACTTCAAACGGGAAAAAGATGATCTGAAAGCCACGGTACGAACCATCGAATACGATCCAAACCGCAGCGCCTGGATAGCAATGGTGGAATACGAAGATGGAGAAAAGCGTTACATCATCGCTCCGGAAGGCCTGAAAGTAGGCGACGAAATCATGTCGGGAGAAAAAGCTTCTCCCCTGACCGGCCATGCCATGTATCTGCGCAACATTCCACTCGGTTCAACGGTGCACGCCATCGAAATGACACCTGGAAAAGGCGCCGCTCTGGCACGCAGCGCCGGCACCTATGGAATCCTTATGGGACGGGAAGGCAAGTACGCCATCGTCAAACTACCCAGCGGAGAAGTGCGTCGCGTGCTGCAAACCTGCAAAGCGACCATAGGCTCTACGTCCAACCCTGATCACGGGTTGAGTATCCTCGGAAAAGCCGGCCGCAAACGCTGGAAAGGCCGTCGTCCGCGCGTAAGAGGGGTAGCAATGAACCCTGTCGATCACCCAATGGGTGGCGGCGAAGGCAGAGCCTCCGGCGGACATCCGCGCTCGCGTACAGGCGTGATGGCAAAAGGACAAAAAACGCGCAAGCGTAAAAAATCGTCTAACCGCCTGATCATCTCCAGAAGGAAAACTAAAAATAAATAATCCGTAATCGGGAAATCCACTAATCATGGCAAGATCAATTAAAAAAGGACCTTACGTTTTTCACAAACTGCAGGAAAAGGTCGAAAAGGCAAAAGAGACTAAGAAGAAGACCGTGATCAAAACGTGGTCCCGCGCTTCGATGGTTATTCCGGATATGGTCGGTGAAACAATCGCCGTACACAATGGAAAAACTTTTGTGCCGGTCTTTATCACCGAAAATATGGTGGGACACAAACTGGGAGAATTCGCCCCGACGCGGAACTTCCGCGGCCACGCCGGTAACCGCAGGCGCTAACCGCCACCACCGGCATCTTCATCATTAACCTATTTCCATCGCACGCGAAGTCATTCGCCGGTGGCAAAAGAAGATCCTTCTTTGGTAAAACATTAATGATCGTCAAAGAAGTAAAACGACAAGAAAATGGAAGCAGTAGCTAAGCTCAGAAATGTACCGATGTCAGCACGCAAAATGCGTCTGGTCGTCGATAATATCCGTGGCAAAAATGTTATAGAAGCACTGACCATCCTTCGCTTTACCAAGAAGGAGGCCGCTTCCTGGCTGGAAAAGGCCCTTCTTTCGGCTATCGCCAACTGGGAGCATAAGCTTGATAACCTGGAAAATGCCGATGACTACAACCTGGTCATCAAAACGGCCTACGCCAACGAAGCCGGTATGCTCAAACGCTTTCGCCCGGCACCGCACGGCCGCGCACACCGCATTCGCAAACGCTCCAGTCACGTAACCATCGTGGTGGAAAATCGCATTCCACTGGAGACCACTGATGCGGAGGATTTTGCCGAGATCGAAGAAATTGAAACGGAAGAGACATCCGAAGAATAAGTATTTAAATTTAATCAATCACCATAGCAGATATGGGTCAGAAGACAAATCCAATTGGTAATCGCTTAGGAATCATCAGAGGTTGGGAATCCAACTGGTTCGGCGGTAAAGACTTTGCCGAAAAAGTGGTGGAGGACGAACAGATCCGCACCTATCTTATGGCGCGGGTACAAAAGGGCGGTATCGCTCGTATTATTATCGAGCGTACCCTCAAACGCATCACCATCACCGTGCATACCTCCCGTCCCGGTATTATTATCGGGAAAGGTGGGCAAGAGGTTGACCGCATCCGGGAAGAGCTCAAAAAGCTGACCGGTAAAGATGTGCAGATCAACATCGTGGAGATCCGCAAACCGGAACTGGACGCCAACATTGTTGCCGAATCAGTCGCCAAACAACTCGAAGCACGGATCAATTACCGCCGTGCTATCAAAATGGCGATTCAGTCCACTATGCGCGCCGGTGCCGAAGGCATTAAAGTCCGCATCTCAGGTCGTCTGAACGGCGCTGAAATGTCGCGCTCAGAAGAATATAAAGAGGGAAGAACTCCTCTGCACACTTTCCGCGCCGATATTGATTATGCGCTCAAAGAGGCGTTTACCGTTTACGGTAAGATCGGCGTGAAAGTCTGGATCTGTAAAGGAGAAGTACTCGGCAAGCGCGACCTGTCGCCTAATGTCGGTGTATCTCAAAAGGAAAAAGGCCGTGGTGGTCGCCGCGGTGGCGGTGGCGGCGGTGGACGTGGACGCGGGCGCAGAAGGTAAGCTGCCTTTCCGGAAATCAACCGGGCGTGCGTCCTCTTCCATTGGATCGTTTTCTGACTGAATCGGCTTTATAAAAGTCGGACAATACTTCGATTATATCAAAAAAATGCCGTACTTTTGCCGAGCTTTTTCGGGACGAAGCCAGTGTACGGCATTTTTTTCTGACAAAAAAGCTAAATTTTAGACCAATGTTACAGCCTAAAAGAACGAAATACCGCAAGCAGCAGAAAGGGCGGAATAAAGGCTTGGCGCATAGAGGCAGCCGGCTTTCATTCGGCGCCTTCGGCCTGAAAGCTATCACGGCCGGCCGCATCACCAACCGCCAGATCGAGGCTGCCCGTATCGCCATGACGCGCTACATGAAGCGGGAAGGCAAAGTTTGGATCCGGATTTTCCCCGATAAGCCGATTACGGCCAAGCCGCAGGAAGTGCGGATGGGTAAAGGTAAAGGCGCACTGGATCACTACGTAGCAGTGGTAAAACCCGGCCGTATCATGTTCGAGATCGGTAGTGTTGACTACGAGACCGCTGCTGAAGCCCTGCGCCTGGCGGCTCAGAAGCTGCCCGTTCTGACGAAGGTGGTGGTTCGTCCGGATTACCAGGAAGGAGAGTAAAGTCGCTGCTACAGATACTAAGCTGCCCGGCAGTTAAAGTCTGGTGTAGTGTTTATATATGTTATTCTTTGCACCATTAATAATTTGTTGAAATGGCAACCAAGAAGTTTTTAGAGCTTCAGGATTTTTCTGATCAGGACCTGGAGAGCGAACTGGAAGAAACCCTGGCGCAATACCGAAAGCTGAAGTTCGATCACGCCACTAAGGGTTTGGAAAATCCGATCGTGCTGCGCGAAATACGCCGGGATATTGCCCGCCTGAAGACGGAGATCCGTCGCCGGGAACTGGAGCAGGCCCCCAAAGAAAAGTTGGAAAAGCGTTCGAAAATCAGAGCGAGAAGGCGTCGCGAAAAATAAGCAGCCTCTATCAATTCAAATAGTTCAACCAGCAGTTGTGGTTTGTATGGCCGGGCTGCTTCCTGCAAATAGAAAATGAAATGACAGATAGAAATCTCAGAAAAACGAGAATCGGGATTGTGACCAGCAACAAGATGGAAAAAACCATCTCTGTCAGTGTAGAACGTCGCCTGCGTCACCCCATCTATGGTAAGTTTGTCAAAAAAAGCAAAAAGTTCACCGCGCACGACGAAAAGAACGATTGCAACATCGGCGATATGGTCCGCATCATGGAAACTCGCCCGATGAGCAAGCGAAAGCGCTGGCGCCTCATCGAGATCCTCGAACGTGCTAAGTAAAACTTTGCAGTTGTCCGGGAACTATTTGAACCAACTTTTAATTTAGCCATCGGCGATTTGTGTACGCGATCTCTGACCATTAGCCGTCATACCGATAACCATAAATCGCGCTAAAAATAAACGAGTCATGATTCAGCAAGAAAGCAGACTCCGGGTAGCAGACAATAGTGGAGCCAAAGAAGTGCTCTGCATCCGCGTCCTGGGAGGTTCCAAGCGACGCTACGCCTCGATCGGCGACCAGATCGTCGTCTCTGTAAAAGTGGCTACGCCGGGCGGCGTCAAGAAAGGTACGGTGAGTAAAGCCGTCGTTGTACGGACTAAAAAAGAAATTCGTCGTCGCGACGGATCCTACATCCGCTTTGACGATAATGCCGTCGTACTGCTTACAGCTCAGGATGAACCTCGCGGCACCCGTATATTCGGGCCTGTCGCCCGCGAATTGCGCGAAAGAGATTATATGCGCATCGTCTCGCTGGCTCCTGAAGTGCTCTGAGAGCAATCGCAGAGGCTACTCAAAATTAGGGGCAAGCGTCCTGATTTTTAATTGATTTGAAAAAAAGGAGGCCGCAAACAGGGCTTCCGGTTAATAGAAAAAAACCATGGCAAAGCAAGGAAATACTGGCAATAAACGTTTTGCTCCCAAACTGCATGTCAAAAAGGGAGACAAGGTAGTGGTCATTGCCGGAGCCTACAAAGACCGTACGAAAGTGCGGGAAGTACTCGAGGTATTTCCCGAAAAAAAACGCGCTATCGTCGATGAGGTCAATATGGTCAAGAAACATACCAAAGCGACTCAAGACAATCCGGGAGGCATTCAGGAAGTGCCCGCCCCCATTCACATTTCCAACCTGATGTTGGTGGACCCGAAAACCGGAGAACCTACCCGCATCGGGAGAAAAGAGGATGAGGAAGGAAATTTGATTCGTTATTCAAAGAAATCCGGTGAAATCATTAAGTGATGAGTTATATACCTAAGTTACAAAAGAAATACCAGGAAGAAGTAGTACCCGCGCTGATGGAGCAGTTCCAGTACAGTAGTATTATGGAGGTGCCTCGCCTGAAAAAGATTGCTATTAATCAGGGTATCGGTGAAGCTACTCAGGATAAGAAGCTGGTCGATAATGCGATCGCGGAAATGTCTATCATCGCAGGTCAGCAAGCTGTTCCTACCCGCGCCAAGAAATCGATCTCTAACTTTAAGTTGCGGGAAGACATGACCATAGGCGCGCGCGTTACCCTGCGTAAAAGCCGTATGTACGAATTCCTCGACCGCCTGATTAACGTAGCGCTGCCGCGTGTTCGCGATTTTAGAGGCATCAATGATAAAAGCTTCGATGGGCGCGGGAATTATTCCATGGGCATTACCGAACAGATCATTTTTCCGGAGATCGACCTGGACAAGGTGAGCAATATCAACGGCATGGATGTCACTTTCGTTACGACGGCCAGAACAGACGCCGAAGCATTGGCGTTGCTCAAAGCACTGGGCATGCCGTTCCGGAATCAACGATAATATTTATATCAGTATAAAATTTTCAACTTACAATGGCTAAGAAATCAATCATCGCACGGGAAAAGAAGAGAGAGCAGATGGTAGCCAAATACGCCGCACTTCGCAAAAAGCTGAAGGAGGAAGGTCGCTGGGAAGAACTCGACAAGCTTCCCCGCAACTCCAACCCGATTCGCCTGCACAACCGCTGCAAGCTGACCGGCCGCCCCAAAGGCTATATGCGTCAATTCGGCATCTGCCGTAACAAGTTCCGTGAAATGGCGCTCGAAGGTAAGATCCCGGGCGTTACCAAGGCAAGCTGGTAAATACAGCACCTGAAAAATAATTCGCCACAGTGATGGCGTCAGGCGCCCAAAAAATGCAGGCGCCACCTATTTATTAACAGCTGGCAAGGTTCCCGCGTACCCTATATCATGGAAAACCGGTCGGCGCAACCATTGGAAAATGGCAGTTACAGATCCTATTGCAGATTATTTGACCCGCATTCGCAACGGGCAGCAGGCAAGGCACCGCGTGGTGAATATTCCCGCCTCTAATCTGAAAAAGAATATTACTAAAATTCTTTACGATCAGGGCTACATCCTGAAATATAAGTTTGAAGAGGGCACCGGCAAAGGTAATCAGGGCCTTATCAAAATCGCCCTGAAATACGATCCGCAGACCAAACAACCGATTATCCGGAAACTGGGGCGCATTAGCAAGCCCGGCCTGCGCAAATATGCTAAGGCTGACGAATTGCCGCGCGTCATTAACGGATTGGGCGTGTGCATCGTTTCCACTTCCCAAGGACTTATGACGGATAAGCAAGCCCGGGAAGAACACGTCGGAGGCGAACTGCTCTGCTACATATACTAAAAGGATGATAGATCTCATTCGTATTCGATCAGCTCTAAAATTTTGAAAAATGTCAAGGATAGGTAAAGCGCCGATAAATATTCCCGATAAAGTGGAGATCGATATCAGCAAGGGCAACATGGTTACGGTCAAAGGCCCTAAGGGAGAACTGAAACAGCAGGTGAGTCCCGATCTCATCCTTAAAGTAGAAGACGGGGTGCTCAACATCGAGCGGCCAACCGAGCAAAAGCGCCACAAAGCCATGCACGGCCTGTACCGGGCCATCCTTCAGAACCTGATAGAAGGAGTCACCGTGGGCTTCGTTAAGGAGCTGGAATTGGTAGGCGTCGGTTACCGGGCTGAAAACATGGGCCAGTTGCTGCAGCTGACGGTAGGGTATTCGCACCCAATCTACTTCATGGTTCCCGATGAAGTGAAAGTGGAAACCAAGATGGAAAAAGGGAAAAGCCCGATCGTCCGCCTGGAAGCCATCGACAAGCAACTCATCGGTCAAATTGCTGCGAAGATCCGTTCTTTCCGCAAACCGGAGCCGTATAAGGGTAAAGGTATTCGCTTCACGGGCGAGCAGATCAGGCGCAAAGCAGGAAAGACGGCAGGTAAGTAAACCACGCCGCTTATTTAATACTATTATAGAAGGACTTTGGGTTTTGTTACGACTCTCGCCGGGTCAAGGCGCTACACTAAAGTCAAAAAGAAAATAGGATCATGTCAGTTTCTAAATTGTCGAGAAGAAAGCGTATTCATTACCGGATTCGCAGAAATATCCGGGGAACGGTCGCGCGTCCGCGTTTGAGTGTTTTTCGCAGCAACCGCTTTATCTATGCACAGCTTATTGACGACTTGAGCGGTCATACGCTCTGCACCGCCGATTCGCGCGAGGATTCTATCCCCAAAGAAGGTAACAAGACTGATCACTCCCGGCACGTCGGTAAATTACTGGCCGAACGGGCTAAAGAGGCGAACATTGAACACGTCGTCTTCGATCGCAGCGGTTATCTGTACCACGGCCGGGTGAAAGCTCTGGCTGAAGGTGCCCGTGAAGGAGGTCTTAAATTTTAAAAACGTTGTTCCGCTTGAGTTTAATTGACGAACAACGCGTGCTCAGGAACACAGAAAAATTTTCAAATAATGGCTAAAAGAAGCTCTAATAGGGTAAAACCCGCAGAAACCGATCTGAAAGAGAAGCTGGTCAACCTCAACCGGGTAGCCAAAGTAACCAAAGGTGGTCGTACCTTTAGTTTTGCGGCTATCGCAGTGGTAGGGGACGGCAAAGGCACTGTCGGTCACGGCCTGGGTAAGGCCCGCGATGTGTCGGAGGCCATCTCTAAAGCGGTTGACAACGCCAAAAAGAACCTGATCAAGGTTCCGCTCCATGAGGGGACAATCCCCCACGAACAGAAAGGAAAATACGGTGCCGGCAAGGTACTGATCAAACCGGCTGCCGACGGTACCGGTGTGATTGCCGGTGGTGCGATGCGCGCCGTGCTGGAAATCGCCGGCGTACACAATGTACTGGCTAAATCCATGGGATCGTCCAACCCCCACAACGTGGTTAAGGCGACGATCGATGCGCTTTCCAAGCTGAGAAGCCCGATGGAAGTTGCCCGTCAACGCAGTATCTCGATGGAAAAATTATTTAATGGATAACAGCAGTGGTTAAGGCTAGCCCTTTTCCGCTCAAAAAAGCTCCGGACCAATGGGTAAGATCAAAGTTACACAGGTGAAGAGCACCATCGACCGTCCTAAAAAACAAAAGGACACGATCAAGGCGCTAGGTTTGCGCCGGATCAATCATAGCGTGGTTCACGAAGAAACCCCCCAAATACAGGGGATGTTAAAAAAAGTGGAACACCTGATTTCGGTCGAAAAAGTGTAAATTATCTCCTCCCGATTACCATCGGGAGTTATTTTTATTGTTAATTTTCCGTGCGAAAAGTTTTCGCCACAGCGGTATAAAAATATTGTAGAGCAATGGACTTACATAATCTAAAGCCTGCCAAAGGTTCCGTGAAGAACAGAAAGCGCATTGCCAGAGGACAAGGCTCTGGCTACGGAGGAACCTCTACACGGGGACATAAGGGCGCCAAGTCCCGCTCTGGCTACAAAATCAAACGCAACTTTGAAGGTGGCCAGATGCCGCTGCAGATGCGGCTGCCCAAACGCGGTTTCAACAATCCAAACCGACAGACTTACGTTCCACTGAATCTTGGCCGCCTGCAGGCGATCGCCGATAAATACAATCTCGATACCATTGACCAGGAAACCCTCGTTACCAACGGTATTGCCCGCAAAGGTGATAAAATCAAGATCCTGGGTAGTGGCGAGCTGACGAGTAAGCTGGCGGTAAGCGCCCACGCTTGTTCTGCCAGCGCCAAAGAAGCGATTGAGAAACTTGGAGGAAGTGTTAATCTTGTTTAAAACGTAGCAATGAAAAAGTTAATCACCACCCTACAGAATATCTGGAAGATTAAGGAATTGCGTAACCGGATTCTGTTTACGCTGGGGATGCTGTTCGTATTCCGTTTCGGCTCTTACGTAGTACTGCCGGGCGTCATTCCTTCCGTGCTGGAAAATGCAGCCAATCAGGGATCGCCTAACGACCTGCTGGGACTGATTAACGTCTTTACCGGAGGCGCGTTTAACAACGCCGCTATCATGGCGCTGGGAATCATGCCTTATATCACGGCATCGATTATCATCCAGTTGCTCGGCTTTGCCGTTCCCTATTTTCAGCGCCTTCAGCAGAAGGAAGGTGAGTCGGGTAGAAAGAAAATCAATCAGATTACCCGTCTGCTAACCGTTGCAATAACCTTGGTACAGGGTGGCGGTTACCTGACTTACATCAACAGCCTCGGCGCTGTCGATCCCTCTATACCGACAGGGATCTTCTGGTTCTCGAATATTATTATTCTAACTACCGGAACTATTTTCGCCATGTGGCTGGGCGAACGCATCACCGATCGTGGTATCGGCAATGGTGTTTCCCTGCTGATTACCGTGGGTATCATCGCCGCACTGCCGCAGGCTTTCATATTCGAATTCCAGTCACAGCTGGCTAGTAACGGCCTCATCATCTTCGTTCTGGAAATCGCCGCCCTTTTCATGGTGGTCATGGCCACCATCCTGGTCGTGCAGGGCGTCCGTAAAATCCCTATTCAGTTTGCCAAACGCATGGTGGGCCGCGGCTCCAATCAGATGCCGGCTGCCGGCGTCCGGGATTACATCCCGCTCAAAGTGAATGCCGCCGGGGTGATGCCGATCATTTTCGCCCAGGCACTCATGTTCCTGCCGGTCACCGCCGCCCAGTTTGTCGGCGGGGGAGGTACCGATGTGCAGGCAAGTTGGCTGCTGCGCGAGCTGAACGACTTTACCTCGCCAATATATAATGTCATCTATTTTGTTATGGTGGTGCTGTTTACCTACGTATACACGGCTCTGCTGGTGAATCCACAGCAATACGCCGAATACCTGAAACGGCAAAATGCCTTTATTCCCGGCGTAAAACCGGGTAAACCCACAGCCGATTTCATCGATGCCGTTACCACCCGCATCACCCTGCCGGGATCTATCTTTTTGGGCCTCATCGCCATTATGCCGGCCTTCGCTGCCGCCTTCGGTGTTAATCAGGCCTTCGCGATGTTCTTCGGCGGTACTTCCCTCCTGATCCTGGTGGCAGTCGTGCTCGACACCCTGCAGCAAATCGAAAGCCACCTGCTCATGCGTCGCTACGACGGCCTCGTAAAATCTGGACGCATACAGGGCAGAAGCCGGGTACAGGGCATTGGTGCTAGTATGTAGTAGCTCGGATGACAGGCGAATTGAAGAAACAGGTGATTCACGCTTGCTAAAAGCCGAATCTCCTCAATTGGTTGGTCGGTATCTGCCGGCCAACCAATTGAAATTAATATAAAAAGGAACCAAAGAACGCTGAGAGAGCGTTTACAGCCCGTAAACAGCGGGCTTAAACAATTTTTAGCTCCAGGTAGTTATATGGAAGGTTTTACTAACTGGACAGACGGAGAAGTAATCGCGAATGGTTTTTTATAAAACGCAAGAAGAAATTGAGCTGATCAGGAAAAATTGCCTGCTGGTGTGTAAAGCACTCACCGAAGTGGCCAGCATCATCCGACCCGGGATCAGCGGAGCTGAAATTGATAAGGCAGCGGAAACCCTTATTCTGGATCATCACGCAAAACCTGCATTTAAAGGATATCGCGGCTTTCCTGCAACCTTGTGTGTTTCGGTGAACGAACAGGTTGTTCATGGTATTCCAAGCAAGGAACAGGTCTTTAAAGAGGGCGATATCGTCTCTGTTGATTGTGGCGTTCAGATGAACGGCTATTTCGGCGACGCCGCTTATACTTTCCTCCTGGGAGAATTACCGGAGGAAGTAATGGAGTTGTGCCGCGTGACCAATACGGCTTTGCACCTGGGAATAGAACAGGCAGTGAGCGGAAACCGCATCGGCGATGTGGGATACGCAATCCAGAATTACGTGGAACGGAATCACAAGTACGGGGTCGTCAGAGAACTGGTCGGCCACGGACTGGGCCGGTCGCTGCACGAATCTCCGGAAGTCCCTAACTACGGGCGCCGGGGCAGAGGTATGTTGTTGAAAGAAGGCTTAGTGATCGCCATCGAACCCATGGTCAACCTGGGTAAAAAAGAGGTGCACACGGCACCCGATGGCTGGACGGTATTCGCCAGAGATCGCCAACCCTCTGCTCATTATGAGCACACCGTAGCAGTAGGAAAGGACAAGGCTGATATCCTGTCGGATCACCGGCCTATCGAAGCAGCAATCCGTAAAAATGATAACGTCCGGGAAGTGATTTTAAAATCGGTAACGGCTTAATACCGCTGCCTATTGTTATTAAATTGAATGATTTTTGTGTAAAGAGCGTGAAAAGTCATTTATTTTTCCTATCTTTGCACTCCGAAATTTTAGACTATGTCTAAGAAAAACTTGATTAAACAGGACGGGATTATTGAAGAAGCTTTGTCCAATGCCATGTTCCGGGTACGGCTGGAAAATGATCATCAGATCATTGCCACCATCTCGGGAAAAATGCGCATGAATTATATCCGGATTTTGCCGGGAGACAAAGTTGCAGTGGAAATGTCGCCCTACGACTTGACACGGGGCCGTATCACTTACCGCTACAAGTAATGCTATCCTGAAAATTTGAAAAGCAGTATAACCATGAAAGTTAGAACTTCCGTAAAAAAGCGTTCTGCTGACTGCAAAATCGTCAGAAGAAAAGGCAGGGTTTACATTATTAATAAGAAGAACCCCAAGTTCAAACAACGTCAAGGTTAATCTTTAATTCAGAAATACAATTTTGGATTGGCGATTATCCGCGAGCTCCGCTCTCCGCTGAGGATGTACGAGCCAGGCGATAATCGCGAATCCGAAATTTAATAAATTTCAAACTGAGTATGGCTCGTATCGCAGGTGTCGATTTACCTAGAAAAAAACGAGGCGTTGTAAGTCTGACCTATATCTTCGGCATAGGTCCTTCTTCGGCCAAAACTATCCTGGAGAAAGCAGGGATAGATGAAAGTATTATCGTAGAAGACTGGACAGATGATAACATCCGGGAAATTACCCGCATCATCTCTGATGACTTCAAAGTAGAAGGGGAGCTCCGTTCACAGGTGCAGATGAATATCAAGCGCTTGATGGATATCGGATGCTACCGTGGTTTGCGGCACCGCAAAGGCCTTCCGGTTCGGGGGCAGCGCACCCAGACTAATGCGCGTACCCGCAAAGGTAAGCGCAAGACGGTAGCGAACAAGAAGAAGGTGACGAAGTAATCCATACCTAATCCAATAATCGACTAACGAAATGGCAAAGGCAAAGGGAAAAGGAGGCAAAGCCTCTAAGAAAGCTAAAAAGCTAAATATCTCCGTGCAGCCGGAAGGCTATGCATATATAAAGGCCAGCTTTAACAATATCATCATTTCGATGACCAATAAGCAAGGGCAGGTCATCTCCTGGGCATCGGCTGGTAAAGCCGGATTTCGGGGGTCAAAGAAGAATACCCCTTATGCAGCACAGATCGCCGCCTCGGAGGCCGCCAAAACAGCTTATGACGCTGGTATGCGCACCGCTGAGATTTTCGTGAAAGGCCCGGGCTCAGGCAGAGAAGCCGCCATCCGTGCGGTGGATGCCGCCGGTATCAAGGTGACCAAAATTAAGGACGTAACGCCGGTGCCCCATAACGGCTGCCGCCCGCCCAAGCGCAGAAGAGTATAATTTAAACAGTATCCGGTAGGCCGGTTCCGCCTTCGTGAATCGCTTCTACCCAATTCAATAGAAAATTATTGATCCACAATGGCTAGATATACTGGTCCTAAAACAAAAAAGGCAAGATCTTTCGGAGAGCCGATCTTCGGTTACAGCAAAGCGTTCGAAAAAAAGAAGTATCCGCCCGGTCAGCACGGCAATACCCGCAGAAGACGCCAAAAATCCGATTATGCCTTGCAGTTACAGGAAAAGCAAAAGGCGAAGTACACCTACGGTGTGCTGGAGCGCCAATTCCGAAACCTGTTCGAAACCGCTAACAGTAAAAAAGGCGTAACCGGGGAAGTACTGCTCCAATTGCTGGAAGCCCGGCTTGATAATACGGTGTTTCGACTCGGTTTGGCGCCGACTCGCCGCGCCGCCCGTCAGTTGGTCTCCCACAAACACATTACCGTCAACGGCGTGCTGACCAATGTGCCTTCTTGCCAGCTTCGCCCCGGCGATGTTGTCGGCGTGCGTGGAAAATCACAAAGCCTGAAAGTCATTCGCGAAAGTGTACAAAGCAAATCCGATGTGCGCAAGTTCCAGTGGTTGGAATTTAACCCCGATAAAAAACAGGGCAAATTCCTGGAATATCCCGAACGGGAAAGTATTCCTGAAAAAATCAACGAACAGCTCATCGTCGAACTGTATTCAAAGTAATACCGGTTTTGGCAGCCCTCCTACAGCGAGCGGGCTGTCAAAATCACTTAGCTGATAACCTGCCTGGCCAGTATTTCGCCAAGGCGGGTTTTATCACATGAGAAAACGGGTAACTGCAATAGTTGCCATACTCAAAAACCAAACCGGAACACTCCTTTCAACGTTTCAACTAAGTTAGCTTATGAGCATCTTAAATTTCCAGAAGCCTGACAAGATTGTGATGCAAAAGTCCGACGACTACGAAGGACTCTTTGAATTCAAACCCCTTGAGCCAGGTTTCGGTCAAACTGTCGGTAACTCTCTGCGGAGAGTTCTGCTCTCTTCCCTGGAAGGGTTTGCTATCTCCGCCGTCCGCATCGCCGGCGTCGATCACGAGTTTGCAACCATCCGCGGGGTAGTGGAAGATGTTGTCGATATCGTGCTGAACCTCAAACAGGTTCGCATCAAGCAAGTGGTAAGTGATGAAGAAATATCCAACGAGAAAGTATACCTGACCATCAGTGGTAAAGAGGAATTCCATGCCGGTGATATCGAGGAACACACCAATGCTTTTAAGGTGATGAACCCCGATCTGCTTATCTGCACCATGGAACCCTTCGTCAACCTGGAAATGGAACTGACGATTACCAAAGGACGGGGCTACGTGCCGGCCGACGAGAACCTGCCCAAAGACGCTCCTATCGGCGTCATCCCGGTCGATGCAATCTATACACCCATTAAAAATGTGGCTTACCGCGTCGAAAATACCCGGGTTGGACAGCGCACCGACTACGAAAGACTATCCATCGATGTCAAAACGGACGGCACCATCCATCCGGAAGAAGCTATTAAAGAGGCTTCGCGCATCCTCATCCAGCATCTCATGTTGATCACCGATGAGAACATCACCTTCGACATGGAAGGTGGTCGCGAAGACAATATCGTCGACGAGCATATCCTGCACATGCGCAAATTGCTCAAAACTTCTCTGGAAGATCTCGACCTGTCTGTCCGGGCATACAATTGCCTTAAAGCCGCTAAAATCAATACCCTGGCGGAACTCGTCAGATACGATACGCACGAGCTGCTCAAGTTTCGCAACTTCGGTAAGAAGTCGCTGGTCGAAATCGAAGAGCTGCTCCAGGATAAAGGCTTGACTTTCGGTATGGACCTATCGAAGTACAAGCTTGAGGAAGATTAAGGTTGGAAGACAGGAAGAACAGGCGATACTTCTGATACGCGCCCTTCCTCTTGTCTCCAGATCCTCTCCGGCTGAAATCCGGAATTGACCTTTTTAAAGGCAGGTCGTCCCTCCACCGGGATGACATTATCGAAAAACTGCAATAACCAATGTCTGGCGAAGGTTTGCCTGCGGCCGTTTACATCAGTAACCCGGACAAAAGTGTTGCGAAGAAAATTATCTTTTAATGAAACACGGTAAGAAGTTCAATCATCTTAAGCGCAAGTCGGCCCACCGCAAAGCGCTGCTGAGCAACCTGGCGGTTGCCCTGATCACGCACAAGCGTATCAATACCACGCTGGCTAAAGCCAAAGCCTTGCGGCAATACATCGAACCGCTGGTCACTAAAGCCAAAAGCAATACCACACACAACCGGCGGGTAGTATTCGGCTATCTCAATAATAAAGAAGCTATCAAAGAACTTTTCGGCCCAATCGCCGAGCAAGTAGGGGATCGCCCGGGTGGTTACGTCCGCGTTATCCGGATGGGATTCCGTCCCAGTGACGGCGCCGAACTGGCTATGATTGAACTGGTGGACTTCAACGAGGTCTACGAAACGAAAACCGATGTCGGAACCGGTGGTAGCAGCCGCAGACGTCGCCGCCGCCGTGGCGGAAGCACTCAGGCCGCCGCTGCCGCTGCCTCACCGCAGGAAGAAACCTCGGATGAAGAAGAATAAAAATGTTTGTATCAGATAGGATAAAAGGCGATACCGGTCTTCCCGGTATCGCCTTTTTTTTATCCACAAGTTATATTTATCTTTGCACCGATTTTGAACACGACGGAGAATCAACCGGTTTAATCAAGGGTTATTCCTTGACAGCCCGCTAACCTCAACGTCGAAAAAAGGGATTTTATAAATGAGCAACAACCAGTCTGCACCTGCCATCCTCCTACTGGAAGACGGTACAGTATTTCACGGGAAAGCTGCCGGAAAAACCGGAACCACTGCCGGCGAAATCTGTTTCAATACCGGTATGACCGGCTACCAGGAAATTTTTACCGATCCCTCCTACTACGGTCAGCTCCTGGTAACGACCAATGCCCACATCGGCAACTACGGAACAAAAAATAACGAGACGGAATCGGAAAGTATCAAAATCGCCGGTCTGATTTGCAAAAATTTTACGGTTCCCTATTCCAGAGTAAAGGCCGATCAATCGATTCAGAAATACTTCGAAGCGGAAGGACTCGTTGGTATCTCGGATGTGGATACCCGGGCCCTCGTTCGCCATATCCGCCACCAGGGAGCGATGAACGCCATCGTCTCTTCTGAAATTACGGATATCGATGAACTGAAACACAAACTGGAAGCAGTACCCTCTATGAATGGACTGGAACTGGCTTCCGAAGTTAGCACGAAAGAAGCTTATAACTTTGGAGACCCCAAATCACTGTACCGGGTAGCAGTACTCGACTATGGCGTCAAGCGAGATATCCTCGAAAACCTGGCCAAGCGCAATTGCTACCTTCGCATCTTCCCCGCCAAAACAGATCCGGCCGTCTTGGAAGCGTGGAATCCCAATGGGTATTTCCTTTCCAATGGTCCCGGTGATCCGGCATCCATGGATTACGCGGTCAGAACGACCAAAACATTGCTGGAAAAAGACAAACCGGTATTCGGTATTTGCCTGGGCCACCAGTTGCTGGCCCTCGCCGTCGATATTCCAACCTATAAAATGCACCATGGCCACCGGGGTATAAACCATCCCGTCAAAAACCTGGTGACCGGCCACTGCGAGGTGACCAGCCAAAACCACGGTTTCGGCGTCAGTCCCGATGCCATCAAGACCAATAAGGACAAAGTAGAGGTGACTCACGTCAATCTCAATGATGATACAGTTGAGGGCATTCGCGTGAAAGGCAAACAGGCCTTCTCGGTGCAGTATCATCCGGAAGCGGCGCCCGGCCCACACGACGCCCGCTATCTTTTTGATACCTTCACCCAAATGATGGAAGAGTAATTAACTTTTTATAATCAAAATTCACCTGAAAACCATGAGTTTAATTCTTAATATTACTGCCCGGGAAATCCTTGATTCTCGCGGCAATCCGACTGTAGAAGTAGAAGTACTGACCGAAAGCGGTTATCTGGGACGCGCGGCGGTGCCTTCCGGCGCTTCTACCGGCGTACACGAAGCGGTAGAATTACGCGACGGCGATAAGGATCGCTACCTCGGAAAAGGCGTACTTAAAGCCTGTCGCAATGTCGAAGATCAGATTCGGGAAAAACTTATCGGCGTCGATGTATTCGAACAGATCTATATCGATAACCTACTGCTGGAACTCGATGGCACCGAGAATAAATCTAACCTGGGAGCCAACGCGATTCTCGGCATCTCGCTGGCCTGCGCCAAAGCCGCCGCCGAGGCCACGCAGCAATCGCTGTACCGCTACCTCGGCGGGGTCAACGCTCACGTGTTGCCCGTACCCATGATGAATATCCTCAACGGAGGCTCCCATGCCGATAACAGCATAGACTTCCAGGAATTTATGATCATGCCCGTCGGTGGAGAAACTTTCTCAGAGGCGCTGCGCATGGGGGTGGAAGTGTTCCACCACCTCAAGAAAGTGCTGAAAGACAAAGGCTATTCTACTAATGTCGGCGATGAAGGCGGTTTTGCTCCTGATATGAAATCCAACGAGGAAGCTATTGAAACCGTACTCAAAGCAATCGAGGACGCCGGCTACCAACCCGGCGAGGATTTTGTTATAGCACTGGATGCCGCCGCCTCCGAATTCTATGACGAAAAAGAGCAAGTCTATCACTTTAAAGAATCAACCGGCGATAAACTGAGTGGCGCCGATATGGTCAACTACTGGAAAGAATGGGTGGACAAATACCCGATCTTCTCCATCGAAGATGGACTGCAGGAAGATGACTGGGATCACTGGGTAGAACTGACCGACGCCATCGGCGATCGCATTCAGATCGTGGGTGACGACTTCTTCGTCACCAATACCGAACGCCTCGCTCGCGGTATCGAAAGTGGCGCCGCCAACTCCATTCTTATCAAGGTAAACCAAATTGGCACCCTCACCGAAACCATCGACGCGGTCAATATGGCTACCCGCAATGCTTACACCAGTGTTATCAGCCACCGCTCGGGGGAGACGGAAGACACTACTATCGCCGACCTGGCCGTTGCGCTGAATACCGGCCAGATCAAAACCGGATCGGCCTCCCGCTCCGATCGCGTGGCCAAGTACAATCAGCTCATCCGTATCGAAGAGGAACTGATGGATTCTGCCATCTATCCGGGCAGAGCACTGCTGGGGTAAACGCTTAGCTGCTTTCGGGGGCGCCTGTTAAGGCAGGCATCCCCGAATTTGGACACCTTCTTTGACATATTATCCTCTTTTGGGTATATTGGAAAAAAATTGAAATGGCCGGAAGGAAAAGGTCGAAAATCCGCTGTTCTTCTCCCCGACAGGCTTTGCCTGGAAAGAGAAGAGCAAGGACGAAAAACCTTTTGCCCGGTTCCCATTAAAACCCAATACCATGGCTTTAGGTAAAAGTCCGTTGCAAAAATGGCTGGAGGATGTTCCGGCGCCCCTGAAGAATAAATACTTCCTGGTGCTGGCCATGTTCCTCTTCTGGATGATTTTTTTCGATAAACATGATTTTATCACGCAGTGGCAATTGCAACGCACCGTGGATAAACTGGAGGAAGACAAGGCTTACTACTCCAAGAAGATCGAAGAGGCCGAACAGGATCGTTATGATCTGGAGGTCAATCGTGAAAAATTCGCCCGCGAACGCTACTACCTGCAAAAGAGTGATGAGGATGTCTTTATTATTAAGGAAGAAGGGGAATTGAAATAATTTTGCAATCGAACAGTGTTTTCGTGATGATTCCAGTTGCGAAAACTCTAATAAACTAACTCAAGATCATGTCAGTATTGGTCAATAAAAATTCCCGTGTGATCGTACAGGGTTTCACGGGCAAAGAAGGTACTTTTCACGCAGAACAGATGATTGAGTACGGCACCAATGTCGTCGGCGGGGTCACCCCCGGCAAAGGTGGTCAGCAACATCTTGACCTGCCGGTATTCAACACCGTAGCCGATGCCGTTGAAGAAGCCGGCGCCGATACTTCCGTCATCTTCGTTCCTCCGGCCTTCGCTGCCGACGCCATCATGGAAGCGGCCGATGCCGGGATTGAGGTCATCATCTGTATCACTGAAGGTATCCCCGTACAGGATATGGTGAAGGTAAAAACCTATCTCAATGACCGGGAGGCGCGGCTCGTCGGTCCGAACTGTCCGGGCGTCATTACTCCCGGTGAAGCCAAATGCGGCATTATGCCCGGTTTCATCCATAAAAAAGGCAGCATCGGCATCGTCTCCCGTTCCGGAACCCTTACTTACGAAGCCGTCGATCAGGTGACTAAAGCCGGTCTCGGCCAGTCCACTTGTATCGGCATCGGCGGCGACCCCATCGTGGGCACCACTACCAAAGAGGCTGTTGAGCTGTTGATGAATGATCCGGAAACGGAGGGTATTGTCATGATCGGTGAAATCGGCGGCAGCATGGAAGCTGATGCTGCTCACTACATAAAAGAACACGGCACCAAACCAGTCGTCGGCTTTATCGCCGGGCAGACCGCGCCCAAGGGCCGGACTATGGGCCACGCCGGCGCCATCATCGGAGGCAAAGAAGATACCGCCGAAGCAAAAATGAAAATTATGCAGGAATGCGGCATCCATGTCGTCAAATCGCCCGCCCATATCGGTGATACCATGGCTAAAGCCCTGGGGGTGAAAGCCGGGTCTTAATCCGGATCCTTCATGGATCAATATGCAGGAATAATCCGGGTTGTGGAACCCTCATGGATAATAAGTTCGCAGAGCATCAGTCATGCCGGATTTTCAGCCTTTTTGAAAATCAGGTATGACTGATTTTTGTTGCCCTCCCTTTTCAGCTTTCGGCTCGCGGTGCTTTTCCTCTGCCCGCTAATGCTTCCTCAATGATTCCCCTCTAAAACGGATACCCGAAGGCCAGGTGCCATTGCAGGTTGTCCCGGCGCCAGGAGGGATCGCCAAAGTCCACTTCGTCGAGCACCCATCGCCGGCCGGGATCCAGCCAGGGCTTGGAAAGCGGAAAGGCCAGATCGAGCCGGACAACAAGCCCGCTGATATTGACGCGCAGGCCCATGCCGGTTCCGGAGGCCAGCTCTTTGTAGAATGTATTGAAATTAAATTTTTCTTTTTGATCATCGCCCCGGTTTTCAAACAGCCAGACATTGCCAGCGTCAAGGAAGAAAGCAAGTTCGAAATATTTGCTCAGCCTGCGCCGGTATTCCAGGCTGCTTTCCAGTTTGATGTCGCCACGGCCCTGCAACAGGGTAAAAGCACCATCGGCTGGGTCGGTGGCGCCCGGTCCGATTTCTCTGGTGGCATAAGCGCGCACGCTATTCGGCCCACCGACGGTATAGAAGTCGAAAAAAGGAAGAATCAGCTCCTGATCTAGTGGGAAAGAGGCGTTGGCGACAAAGCGGGTAGCCAGGGTATGCTGCCCTCCGGTAATCAAGAAGTACCGGGTATCGGTTTCCAATTGAAAAAACTGGCTTTCCAGCTTGCCGAGATTCAAGTCCGTTTTCTTGCCGGGAATTACTTCGTTGCCGGCATAGGCTATCCTGCCCTGGAAAAAGTAATTGTGGCTTTTCAACGCTAGCCGGCGACTGTCAAAATTGAAAATGTACTCCGGTTGAAAGATGAACATGCGTTCGAGATTGAGACTGCGCTCCAGGTTATCTTGTAAGATATTGACGATAAGGAGGAGCTTTCTCAGTTCCCCGTCTTCAAAAGTTCCGTTTTGAAAACGGAAATGCAGGGGGTTAAATTCGTGAATAACCTGCGGTCTTGCCCGCCACCGGTACCCATAGGTAATCTCCAATTCCTGAACGCCGATAAAGGGAGCGTAGGTGCTGTCCTGTCTGAGTTTTTCCGCCAGGCTGGGAAAGCTGGCCTCCTCCAGGATGGAAATCAAACTGGCAGCGCTAACCGTATCGGCTTTCAAAGGAAAGCGGGCTCGCTCCTGGGCAAACCGTAGTTCGAGAGAGGTGCCGGAACCGATTAACTTATCCCGGAAACTTTGTGGGAGAAAGGGAAACAACAGCCCGGGGCGCGTAATGGAGGCCAGCCCCTCAATCTCCTGGTAATACTGACGGGTATTGCTACTCAAAGGGAAATTGAAACTGGCATTACCGGAAATACGCAAGAGTTCGGCCCCCTTGAATAAATTGCGGTTAATATAGGTAGCGTTGATTTCCGGTCCGAGGAATCCGGTAGATTTGTGAGAGAGCCCGACCGAGCCCTCGATCGTATTGGGTTTGCGGGGCGTCAGAAAAACCTGCATCTGGAGAAGTGAATCGCTTTGCGGAGCCCGCTGAAAACGGATATTGACAAATTGAAAGACAGGAAGATTGAGTAATCGCTCCTGGGTGCGCTGATGCAGATCGACGTGGTAGCGATCACCTCTTTTGAACAGGATGGCATTTAACAGAGTGTTGGGCCGGACATTCAATTCCTCATAGTTAAAAGTGATACTGTCAACTTCCATTTGCTGGAGATCTGCTGCCTGGTTAAGCCGGAAATTGGGATAAACCTGTATGTCCGAAATATACATGGGACGAAGATCCTCTTTGGGCGTGTCTTCTTTTAAAACCAGTTCCAGAGATACCTTCCGTTGGCCGCTGATGGTATCGCCGATAAACTTCAGATAATTGGGGTCGAAATAAAAGTATCCTTTTTTAGACAACCATTGCGCCACGCGTTCGCGTTCTGATTTTAAGGCCTCCAGGTTGTACTGGTTGCCTGCTTTGATATGAGGACTGGGGGGCAGCCCTGCCAGATGACCGGCAATGGCCTCATTCTGAATAGCCATTTTGTATTCCTGGAAACGGTAAGGAGCTTCCAGCGCTACGTGGTATAGAACTTCGGCCTTTTTACCGGAACTGTCTACCCGGCTATCTACTTCGGCATTGAAAAATCCCCGGTTGAAGGAACGATTTTCCATAAGTCGTTCGACGGTACGCGTAATTTTGGGATCGTAAAGCACCGGGGGTTCTCCCAAATTCGATTGCAACCAGTGGATCAATCCGGTTTCCTTTTTGGTATAAAAGAGATTATAAGCCCAAAGCCGGAAAGGTAAACCCAGTAAACGACGATTGGCCCGTGGCGCGTAGAGGTCTTCTAATTCTCTTTTAATTATCCGGTGCGAGATCGAATCGGCGTGTTGGAATTCCAGTTCCGATCCGGTATAGAGCAGTTCACCTTCCGGCACCCTTTTCGTTATTGAACAACTCGATGCAGCCAGTATCATCATCAGGCAGGCCGTAAGGGACAGGAGACGGTGTAAAACAGGATAGGTTTTATGTATGCTGCACTTATTCATTCATTATTGATCAGGTTCTTCGTGGAGTCCGTTCTGGTGCTGTCCGGTGGCGGAACCGGCTCTTCTGCTTGTTGTTTGCCGGGGAATAGACGCAGTTTTTGAAAATCCCGGGAAAACACGATTGCTCCGCCGAATTTGATGACATCCCCTCCTAGAAAGTCGTCGCGGTCGTGCTGGTTGTATAATTTAATTCTCAACCGGCCATCGGTAGTCAGCGCATATTCCACTGTAATATTGTCGAGGTAAGCCTGCATTTCGTTGGTATTGGTACTGGCGCTTGGTGTTGCTTCCTGACTGGAAGCAATGCCATCCACGCTGACGGTCAGGCGATCGTTGAGGAAGGATTTCTGTACGCTCACCCGGAAATCGGTGTTGTCAAAATAATTGCCTACCTCTTCACTGCTGGACTCGATGCTGAAGTCGATATTGACAAAACTGATATACTGCTCAGCAAAATTATTGAGATAATTGGTCAACAGGTCATTGAGCCCCTGAGTGATATTAATAACCTGCATATCATTATTGCTCGCCATACTGGTAGACATAAAACCATTGAAGAGCAGCAAGCTGAAAGCCTGGGTGTTTGTCTGGGAATCGTTTTGGTTCAACCGTTCGATGGCGGTTTCTATTGCCGTGTTGTTCGTATTAAAAGGGGTGTTGGGATATTCGATTTCGGTGTTCACCTCTAAGTCGTTGAGCCTGCCTGATACCGTAAATAATACATTGAATTCCTGCCGCCGCTTAAAGGGAGCAACTTCCGCGGGAGAGCTATTTTCTGTGACGGGCATAATGGGAAGCGGACTGGCTTTGGTCGTATACTTGGCCTTGATGAACAATTCCGGTTGAGCGGGATCACCCGTCCAGCTAATGTAACTGTCTTTTATTACGGTAAAAGTGCGTTTAACCAGTTCGGTATAGGAGAATAAGTAATCTCCTTCAAGAATTTCTACCTGACCGCTCAGGGAGATATTGCCTCTGGGAGAAAGCCTTAAGGTAATATTCCCTTCACCTTTTCCTGCAAAACGGTCGCCGGTAATCGGATTGGTAATGAGGCGCAGATTCAGATTGTCATTAATGGATGCATTGACGGTGAAATCCCAACCCAGCGGATTGATTGTACTGGGCTGCCTTTCGCGTTTTTGCTGCAGGAAGCCGCCGCCCAGCGTGTCGGGAGCCCGGAATTCAATAATTCCTTCTCCGGACTCGACGGAGCCGATAGCGTCAGTAGGATAATTATAAACGACTCGGGAGGTCTTAGCCGTACGCACATTCATCACCACCGATGCAGAATCCAAAGGCCCGCTGAGCAGGCCGTCCAAGTCTGCCTCGATCTGCCCGTAATACAAGTCATTATCTGCTTGTTCCGTGTCCATGACCAGAAAACTATTAGCCGTCGTTTTCAGGTCCATTTGGAAGCGGCTGAAATCAGGGGTGGTGATACGACCCTCCAGGATGAACTGGTCACCGTTGGGATCCGTCAGCGTCAGCTGGTTGAATTGCACTGCGGGAAGTTGCCGGCCTCCGCTCTGAACTTTCTGAAAGGTGATGGGTTGATCACCCAATTGCCATAACACCTGTAACTGGCTGATCATGAAAGCGGCAGACTGGAACTGGATGGATCCTTCTATATTGGGTTGGGCAGTGTTGCCGTTAATATCTATTTGACCGCTCAGGCTTCCTTCGGTTTGTTGCAGTGCGCCCATGGAAAGCGGCTCGAGTTCAGCCAGGTCAATACGCTGGGCATCCAGCCGGAAGGCCAACTGCTGATCCCCGTCACCCGGCTGATAGGAGCCTCCCAGGGTGAAGTCGTGGCCTTCACCGGCGAAATCCAGTTGCCCTTCCCAGCTGCCTTCGCGTTCCCCCTGCCTGGCCACGGCCTGTAAACGGCCCAGGTTGGCCTCGAGGATGTTCAGGCTGTCAATGGTGAAATCTATGTCCAGCTTTGGTTCGCTGCGAATGGTGTTAAGGGTGACTTCGCCATTGAGAATCCCGGCAACGTAGTTGCTCTGGTATTTGAGCGTATTGGCAATGAATTGAAGATCGAAATTCTGGAAGCCGGCCAGCAGGTCTTGTCCCTGTCGGTCCGACAACTGGATATACTGTTCCTCATGAGTTAGCCGCCAGTCCGTCACACTTAAGGTATCCTGGCCTATGAGCACTTCGTTCTGTTCCGAAAACTGCCATCCTTTATAGTTGAGTATAGCTTTCTGACGAAAGTGAAAGCGAACCTGGTCTTCTTTAGGATCCACGTACAGGACTACATCGAAACGCCGTTCTCCCTGCTCGTCGCGTTGAATCAGCTGATTGATCACCCGGCCCTCCTGCAGCCTGCCCTGCAGCACGAGGTTTTCCGCCTGAATTTGTTCAAAGCCGTTCATACGCCGGAATCTGATCCGGTAGCCGAACGTGTCGCGGCTGATGCCGATGCCTGCTGATAGCGAATCGAAGGCGATGCCGGCATATTGAACGCGGGGAATATTGCTCTCGAGGAAAAGCTGTTCCTCGAAGGCGTCGTATCGGCCCGATATCGTGGAAGGGCTGAAGTCCGTCAGTTCCGGGATCAGACCGGAAGTCAGGATGCCGGGGCGAATGAATTGAATGTCGAAATCAAAATAGGCGCCGCTGGAATCAGGTTGGGTATATTCGGCATAAGTAGGATCGAGATAAGAGCGAATAAAACTGCGGATTTGTTGAATGACTTCCGGGTATTCAAACTGGCCGCGCAGGAAGCCCTCGGCAACATCGGAATGAAGCAGCATTTCTTTTTCTTCAGGCTGGAAATTGACGTCGACCAGAAAGCTGTCTACGTGTTCGAGAATGCTGTCAAAACGCAGGTTGACGGATCGCAGGGCCAGGTTCCCCTGAAACTGATTAGTGCTTTGTCCGTCGATACTTGCCTGTAATTGTGTGTTGAAAAAGATTAGATGGTCCGAGAGCCGTAGGGTGCGCAGGTTCAGTTCTGACAGATCCAATTGAATATTTCCCCGAAACAGGGAGTCTTTCCGGAACAGGGCATCGCTATTTAGTGATAGCTGCATACCCGGTTCTTCCACAGAAGCGCTGGCCTGAAAGGAGTTGCCCCGGATGGTTCCTTGTATGAGCAGGCCTTCGTCCCAGTTCAGTGAGGGCGCCTCCGGTCGGAGCTGCAGACTGACATTCGCGTTCAGGTTATCATTGGGGTCAAAGCCGGCGCCGTCGACATTCAGATACAGGGATACTTCGCTAAGGTCGCGTCCTACCAGAGAATCGTAAGCCGCCGGCTCAAAAATCATTTCGGGATCGAAATCCTCCAGGCTTAAACGCAGTCGGTAGGAGGAGTCCTGCAGCGAACCCTCGGATTCAATATCTCCCAGGCTGGTTTGCAGCGCGAGCCCGGTTTTCAGGTCTTTCAGCCCACCACGCAGCGTAACGTAGCCGGATTGTACGGCCGGTATGCGAAGGTAGGGGGGAAGGAGATCATGGGGTAGAAAAGCGGCGATCAGGTCGGGAGCGATATCTATTGAGTCAAGGCGAATATCGGTCTGCAGCAGTTCCGTGTTCCGGAACTGGTTCACATGGCCGCTGATGTTTAGGTGGCTCCGGTTGGTATCGCGCCGCACGTAGATATTCAGCGTGGGATTCAGCGTGTCTAATGTGCCGTATAGGTCGCCAATAACGAGCAGGTCGTCAGGGAGGGTAGAGGAGGGCAGGAGGGTGCGCAGGGCTTCCCGGGTGGTGAAGACGGTGTCGAGCTGTAAGCGATAGCTCAGCCGGTTTTGATCCAGGAGGTGACGGACTTCCCCGCTTACTTTTAAAGAGCTGGCGAGGGTATTGACTTGCCGGCTGCTTTGTAGATTGACGACGACATCCATTTTGCGCGTCGTACCCGCGGTCTGCAATTGCCCTCTGATTTCCTGCGGAAGTTCGATCGAATCCGGCAGCATCCCTTCGGGAATCCAGGTTTGCAGTGCTCGTTGAGCGATTTGGATCACCGGAACTTTCAGGTCAACTTGTGCCTGCTCCGGGTCCAGTACCTCGCGCAGCCGCCCCTCGGCAGTCAACTGACTATCCCATCCCCGGAGATCGAAGCGGTGGATGCGCAAGTCGCCGAGCTTACCCGAAATACGGCTTTGTAGGCTTAGCCTTTCGGTAAAAGATTGCTGGAAGACCGGATAATCGAGCAACTTGGGGACGAAAAAGGGGACTTCTTCGGGATGAATAAAGGCTTGCGGGATATCGACCTCCAGGCGCATGTCCGACAACTCGCCATCGCTGCGGATAAAGGGAAAGGATACGAAAGCGGAGGGGGCCCGGATCAGCGAACGGCGGGTACGGGCCTCCAGATCCGAAACGCGAATGGAATCCAGGGTGTAGTGGATTTTTCCCTGAAGGCCGGTCAGGGCGATGCCGCTTTTGTCTGCGGCACGGGCCTGCTCGATCACACCGCGAATGTCCAGGTTGTCATAGGTGAAATCACGGAGGCTTATCGCGATAGAGTCCAGTGCCATGTGGTTGTAGTCAAAACCCTGCATCGGTGATTCCCCGGGGACGTCGTAGCGGAAAGCCCCTCCTCGCAGGTCGAAAGCCGGCGATGCAATGGCTATGGTGTCAGGGCTGAGTTGAAAGGACAGAGACTGCCCCTCCGTTAAACCGACCTCAGCGCCAAGCTTTAATTCGGGCAGCTCGAGCGCATAGGCGATTTCTTCCAGCAGAATTTCATCGCTGCTGATCCGGTATCTGGCGGTACTTTCCGTCGTATCCGCCGGCGACTCCTGTGTTTCCTTCAGGTGCATAGACATCCGGGTATTGCGTAAAGCGACCCGTTCGAGGTCGATCAACCCCCGTTTTAAGTCCACTTCCCGGCTGTCGACATTCAGCGTTTGTAAATCCAGTGACATCTCCATGGTGCTGTCCTGTTGCAGATAGTAGGCCCGGATATTTTTCAGCTCAACCGAGGCGCCGGCAAGGTATACCGTCCATCCCTCATCACCGGAAGGAGTTTCCTTGTTTTCCGGACTCGGCCCGCCGGACATAAAGGCGTCGATCAGAAACTGGTAGTTCATCATACCGTCGCCCAGCGGATGCACGTCAGCTGTAACATCGCGGAGCTGCACACCCGTGATCTCGATGCGTTTGGACAACAGCCCGGTGAGCGAAAAACCAGTCTTCAACTGACCGATATACACGAGTGTATCCTGCTCGGTATCTTCCACATACAGTTCTTGCAGCAACAGCGAATTGGGAAGTCGCAGGTTCAGGCCGCCGATTTGTACCGTGGTGTTCGTTTTTTTCTGTACATACTCGGTAGCGCGGTCTGTCAGCCACTGTTGTACAGGAGGCAGATTAAGCAATACGAGCAATAGAAGTAAGGTTGCCGCCAGGACCAGGGCGGTTCGAAGAAGGTATTTTATGATTTTGTTATTCTTAAACATATAGGATTGATACCCCACAGGTATTGCGAAGGGATATTTGAAAAAAGCCGCCGGGAACCCCCCTTATCTAAAATAAAAATTACGGAGGCCCTTATGTTTACTTTAAAGGTTGGAGAGGGGAATATTACCTAGGGAGGGCTTCGCTCAGTCTTTCACTCACCATACAGATAAGGCCACCATAATAGCGATCAATGTTAAAATAATGAGCACGATGGTTATATAGTAGGTGTTCTTATTCCGGTAACTGTTGTATAGGTACTCCATGGCATCCCGCCATTCGAGTCTTTTACCCAGTGGTTCATGGATGAGCACCGTATATTTGCGTTGTCCCAGGCGTTCCTGGTCACCGTGTTTGTCGAGAATAAAAAACTTACCGTCCAGAAAAGCGAGGTCGTAGAGCTCGGCGCCGCCGCTGTGCTCAATAAGTAGTTTATTGGATCGTTCCATGTAGCGCCAGGAGCCTCCCGATACATCACCATCGACAGAGCGCAGATATTCACCGCCTTCGTTAAAGAAATGCAGGATAGCTTTGTGAAAGTGGACATCATCCCGTATCTCCAGCCAGGGTTTTTCCAGGTAGTATTCTTCCTCTCTTAGATCTTCTCCCAAAGGACGAATATCCTTGATGATCTGATCGAGATATCTGTCCATGCTCTTGGCGTAGGGCATCTCTACACTCAGTGAGCGGGCAACCTTGTCTAATAGCTTGTTTTCCAATAGCTGAAGACCTTTAATGTTTCCATAAAAATAAGAACATTTACGGAGGAAAGGAATAAGTGTCGGCGCTTATTTTCAGCCGGTTCCTTAGTGTTCAACTATTTCCGGCGGCTTCCCGGTACTCTTCTTCCACCTTTTTCTTCCACTGACTACGCTTTTTAAAGTATTTGGGATTGACGATCAGCAGGCCAAAGGATTCACCGTCCTCTTTGGTCTGTTTGGCGTGGTGAGCCCCATGGGCGCGCAGGATGGCGCGGGAGTACTTGTTGTCGAGTTGCTTGAACCAGCTGAATCGACGGTGGATATAGACGTCGTGAATGAGAAAATAGATCAGGCCGTAGATCGAGATGCCGATGCCGACGAAAAGGAGCCAGAACTGAGGAGTGGACAGCCCTATGATGTAACTTATCGCACTTGGGATGGCGAAGACGAGGAAAAACAAATCATTTTTTTCAAAAAAGCCTTCTTTTTGGTGATGAGGGCGATGATGGTCTTCGTGCCAGTTCCAAAGCAGTCCGTGCATAACATATTTGTGGGTGAACCAAGCGACGAATTCCATACCCAGGATGGTAAGCAAGATGATCGAGGTATAGAGCAGTATTTCCATGCTTATTTGAAATGTTTGGCTGATATTCAGGCAATTCCCAAAATAAAGAAGAACAGCAACTGTAGCAATAACAAGGCGATGGCTACTTTGTTGCGGATATGGCCTTGCAGCAAGGCAAAAAGAGACAGTAGGGGCAGGGCTACAAAAAACCACCCCAGGTAATTTTGCAGGGGCGGGGTATGTCCTTCCCAACTCCAAAATCCGTATTCGATAGCTACGGGTTCAATGAGCAGATCGAGGCCAACCATAAGCGAGCTGCCGATAAGTGCTTTAATGAACCAGTGAAGACGTGGCGCCAGGTGGTTGACCGCTACGCCTGAAGCGTAGGCCAGCAGCATCCAGTTAACGCCGATCATTAGTGGGGTGCCCCCCAGTTTTGGGCCAAGCACCTGTCCGTAGGTATAATCACCGAAGAGTAAGCCGGTCTGTATACCGAATAATTCAGCACCGAAGCCGACGATGTAACTGCATGCCAGGAATATGACGGTCTGCGGGCTCCAGTGTGGATGATGCCACAGTACGAGCCCCAGGGACAGGAGCAGGTTGAACGGCGTTAGCAAAATGAAATCTTGATGGAGAGGAAGTAAAATACCGGTGATGCCTACGGCGTAAAAAATGACCAGTATGGCAATAGCGGCGCCGGGAGAGGTGATCCGGTCGGCAAGATCCGATTTGATGGTTGCTGTTTTGTCCAATACTATAGCCTTTTGCGGGCAAAATTACCAATTAATAAACGAAAATGAGTTACTCATTGATCAAGGAATCGACGATTTTAGCTGAGAGTAAACACAGCGGGATGCCACCGCCCGGGTGTACGCTTCCGCCGCAGAAAAATAGATTTTTGATGCGGCTGCTGAAATTGGCGTGCCGCATGAAGGCGGCCATGCGATCGTTGGAACTCGTGCCGTAAAGAGCGCCGAGGTGAGAAGCGGTTTTGCTTTCAATACTGCGTGGGTCGAGCAAGGACTCCTCTTCAATCAGGGCGCCGATATCACATTTGAGAATGCGGCTGAGCTTGGCCTGGGTATTGCGGCGCACCTCGTCGATGAGCGCGTCCCAGTTCTGCCCCGAGTTAAAGGGCACATTGATCATCGTAAACCAGTTTTCGCTGCCGGCGGGCGCATCCGCTGCGGTGTATTTGCTGCTGATGTTGACATATACCGTCGGGTCTTCATATACTTTGCCCCGGGCGAGATGATCGAATTCGGCCCGGTAGTTATCACTGAAGAAAATATTGTGCAGGTTCAGCTCCGGAAACGTCTTCCTGATGCCCCAGTAGAAAATAAGGGCCGACGTCGACTTTTCCTGCCGGAGCACCCGGTGGGGATGCCGTTGTTCGGGCAGTAATTTTTTGTAGGTGAAAAAAATATCCATATTACTGACCACCCGGTCGAAGCGCCGGTCGCCCTCCGCAGTTTGCAGGCCGGTGGCGGTGTTGCCCTCGAGAAGGATGCGTTCCACGGGAGTGTTAAAATGAAAGCGAACGCCCTTTGTGAGGGCGAGTTTGTAAATGGCTTCCGGGATGGCGTACATTCCGCCTTCCGGATAGAAAGCCCCGATCTTGTGTTCAAAATAGGGGATGATACTAAGCAGCCCCGGCGCTTTATAAGGATTGGAGCCGTTATAGGTTGCAAAACGGTTAAAGAGCTGTACTAGTTTTGGGTGCTTTACCATACGCTCGTGTACTCGGTTCATATTGCTGAAGAGATCGAGTGTGGGAATTTTAAGCATGGCTTTCAACACATCCAGGTTCAACCAGGTTTGCCACCGGTGCAGCGACTTTTCGAGGAAGATCCATCCGGTTGTTCGGTATTTTCGTTCACTGTCGCGCAGCAGGGATTCGATGCGGTGGGCCGGTGTGCTCAATTGCTCCTCCACCTCCTTGGCAAAGGCACGGGCATCAGCATGAGCCGAAAGATGCGTACCGTCTTCCCAAAAGTATTTGCATACTACCGGAAGACGCTGGTAGGAGAACTGATCCCCGGGGGTAACTCCGGCTACCTCAAAAAGCTCGTCGACGTAGTGCGGCATGGTAAACAGGGAGGGTCCGGCGTCAAAGCGGTAGTCACCTATCCGGATTTCCGAAAGTTTTCCTCCGGGATGATCATTAGCTTCGAATACATCCACCTCGTGACCGCGGCTAGCCAGTCGCACCGCTGCCGCCAGTCCGGCAATTCCGGCTCCGATTATTCCTATTTGCAAGAGTGCTGGTTTTTATTTGGAAAGTAACAATCAGGGAAAGGGATTGTTTCAGAGCGCTATGGATTCCCTGTTTTATGGAGGCGGTGGTTCACGGCCGTGAGCAATGAAAATCACCAAAGCAGGCGGCGATGAGACTAAACAACCTTGAAACCATGAAAACAGTGAACAATTTCTGTGTTAATTTTTTTGTTTCCTGGGGAACATTCCATACTATCGTTTTCCTAAAGCTACGCCTATACAACTCGTATTACTTTATCTCGCAGGAACTAATTTACCAAAGTCAATGACTTTAAGCATTTTTTATATGCCCGGAGCCGGTTACCATCCGCTCTGGACAAATAGTTGCTGACTTTTCCAGGAGAAAAAAATGATTTTTTTTATAAACATTAAAACGCAACAGAGACATGGGGAAATTTGCATCCTATTTATTTTTTACCGTAACACTTCTTTCCTTCTCCCTGATGGTTCAGGCTCAGGAGGAGGCGCCTTCAGCCGCTACACTGTATAATCAGGCTCTTGAAAAACTTAAAGCCAAAGATTACAATGCAGCACTTCCACTTTTGCAGAAAGCTGTAGAAGCTGCCGATCCGGAATCTGAAACTGATCAGAAGGTGCTTGCACTGGCTAATAAAAACGGCGGTATTGCTGCCTATAAGGCAGGAAGCAGCCTGCGGAAAGCCGACAAAAATGAAGAAGCCCTGGAAGCCTTTAAGGCCGGAACGGAATTAAACCCCGACTTCTACGCCAACTACATCGGTGTAGCTCAGGCCATGGAAGGCCTTGGGGAAGATGCTAAAGCTGTTAAAGCTTATCTGGAAGCTGCGGAAGTATCTAAAAAATCCAACAAGCCGGATAAGGCTGAGCAGATGATGAGCAAAGCCGAAAACATGATTGCCCTGGCTTATGCCGGTAAGGAATGGGACAAAACAATGGAGATGGCGCAAGCCTTCCTGGAAGATACCGAAACGGCTGATGCACATTACTACATGGCTCAGGCACTGAAAGGGAAGGGTGAATTCAGCAATGCGGTGGAACATGCCAGCAAGGCGGTGGAAATGGCCGACCAAGGCGATACCGGGAAATATTACATGGTATTGGCTGAAAGCTACGAAGCGCTTGGTCAAACCAGTGATGCACTTGAGGCCTACAAGCAAATCAAGGGTGGCAAATACACCGAACGCGCTCAGTACAAAATCAATGAACTGAGCGGTGGAAAGTAAAAACACCTGATGTGATGTTGTAGCATCAAGAAAAGGTTTGGCACCCGAAGTTAATGTATTTAAGAACGAGGATATCCCAATCGGCTACGGTCCGGGTATACTCTAATCATTTTGACTTCGGTATATGTATCCTTAATCCTCCGGTTCTTTTAGAGCCGGAGGATTTTTTGTTGTTTCCAGGGGGAGTTCGACAAAAAAAGTGGTCCCCTGATCTGTCACCGTTTCGAAGTAAATATGTCCGCCCGCCTGCTCGATAATATTTTTACACATAGCCAGTCCCAGTCCCATACCTGAACTTTTGGTGGTGAAGTTAGGATAAAAGACGCGTTCCCGCATGGCGACAGGAATGCCGGAACCATTGTCCCGGACCCGGATCAGCGCCTTTTTTCCCTCCCTTTGCAGTTGAAGCGATATAAGTGGAGCACGGCCGGCCGGGATGGCCTGCAGCCCGTTGGTCAGCAAGTTGTTCAGTACGCGAAGCAGGTGAGACCGGTCAGCTTGCACTTTGAGCGGTTCATCAGGTAGTTGAAGTTCAAAACCCGCTTCCCGGGAAAACTCGTTGCGGAACAAGAGAAAGGCGGATTGCAGCAGGTCATTGAGTAGGATGGATTCGTGTTGTGCCTGCGGCATTTTGGCAAAATCGGAGAACGCCCCGGCGATGCGGGTCAGGCTGTTGATCTGTTCAATAAGGGTTTGCCCAACCCGGTCAATCAGTTCGGATGCTTGTTCGGGATTAGAACGGTAGGCGCGTTGCAGGTGTTGCAGGCTTAGTTTCATGGGAGTCAGCGGGTTTTTTATTTCATGGGCCACTTGTTTGGCCATTTCCCGCCAGGCGCCTTCCCGTTCCGACTGGCGTAATTCTTCCGTAGCGGCCTCGAGTTTGGCGATCATCTCATTATAAGCCTGGATCAGCTGGCCGATTTCATCATTGCTTTGCCATTCCAGCGGCTCATTATAACCGAGCTGTATGGATTGCAGTTTTGCTCCCAGGCGATCGAGCGGCTGGGTGATGGAATTGGCTACTGCAATAGTGAGGGCGCTGGCAGCCAGCAGCAGAAAAACATAGACATTGATCAGCGTGCCGATAAAAGCGTACATGTCGGGACCAAGGGTGCCCGCTCGCGTGGGAAAAGGAACGCCCAGGTATTTGGGAATACCCTCCTTGCCGGTGGAAACAGGTATGTAAGCCATTCGGTATTCAAGCTGACCGGTTTTCTCTGTTTGTAGCCGTAAGTTTTGAGTTCCATTGCTAAGGCTGCGCTGTGCCGCAATTGACATGCGTGACGGGAATAAACCGGTTTGAAAAAGATAGGATGGCGATGCGCCGAGCAACATTCCCCGTTCATCGAAAACGGCTAAATCGGTACGGTGGATGCGGGAAAGCTTTTCCGCCAGCACAGCTGCTTCGGTATACGGAGGCTCCCCTAGTTGAATCTGAAGGTCGGCCACTAGTGCATTCAGTTTCTCACTCAGGCGATTGCCGTATTGCTGAATAGCGGATCGCTTGAAGGAACTGGCCGTGACCATCCCTATCAGGACGAAAGCCCCGATGATCAGCGCGATAAAAGAAAGTTGAATGCGATATCGAAGCGAGGGGTGTCCGAATTCCCCCCAGTAGAATTCCCGGCGTTGCCCCAGAAAATATTGCCCTGCGCTGAATAACATGAGGAGTACCAGCAACAGAACGAATAGAAAAGAAAACAGGGCAAGAGGAGTGGCATAACCGCCTAGTTTTTTACCTATCAGAACGGTCTCTCCTTCGGGATGCTGGTAAAGAAGATCAATGCGGCTACTGGTAAGTCGCTTTTTTATCTGGCCGGGCCCCGGAGGAAGGGTGCTGTTGTGCCAGGATAAATTGGGCGTCCCTTGCTGTTCAATGCGGTTCCCCTCCCTGAATAGTACGTAGTCAAAACGGGTAGTAGTCGCCATGGGATTGATCATAGCTTTGCTGACTTCACCGCCCGGAATAGCAAGAGAGGCTTGAAGTTCCCGGGGAATTTTTTTGTCCTGCCTGCCGGACTGCTCAGGCACCGATTCCGTAGTGAGGGCCTGCGCCTGCCTGGCCATTTGCTGTAACTCCCGCTCGATATGATATTTGAAAAAAAGAACGGTGCACAGCGCGCTAAAGAAAACCAGCCATATGACTAACCAGGTCAAACTGGGGCGGTGATAATCGGCAAAAAGATCTAAAAGAGCTATGTAAATCATTCCGCTGAGTAAGGTTGGCAGCAGGGCCAGGTCTAGCCAGAGCGCGCTCAGCATTAGCGGAAGCAGACCAATTCCGGATGCGAACAGGCGATGTCGGTCATCCACCGCCATTTGCCTGACACGCAGTACGATCAGCTGACTGAATATGCTCAGAGGAATAGTACTCAGCAACACTGCTACTACCAGGAGGTAACCTTCGGGCGGCAGGTTGAAGAAATTGACAAAATCGAGCGACTCAAGGCTATTACCAACTCCGTACCGGATCAGGAAGGCTATTAATATTAGCGGGGTACCCGCCAAAATATAGTGAACCGTCACCTGAAAGAAAGTACTGCTGTTGAGAAAAAAAGCCGGCATTTTGATCGGCCGCTGATAGGCAAACCACCAGCATCCGTATAAGGCCAGCGCCAGTATGAGGAAATCGCCGGTGCGGAACAGCCCTACCGGAACGTAGAAACACTCGAGAAGTCCCGGTGGGGGAACGGGAAAGATCAGGGGCATCAGGTAGCCCAGGGTGAAAAAACAGCCTGGGATCCACAATATTCCCCAGAAATTTTCTGCCCGCTTTGTCAACCGAAGAGCCAAAAGGACAGTGCTGAGAAATAAACCAAACATTCCGGTGATGATCAGGATATTAAGTAAAAGAGCCCGGCCGGGCAGCAAAAGCTGGTCCTCGCTGTTCAGGTAGCCCAGGAGCTTGCCGTCTCGACGATGAATGGGCGCTGTCCCGGCTTTTTCGTTCCAGGTGACGCCCGCAGGCAGGGCAGTCATCAAGGGGAAATGAGGGGTTAACTGCTCGTTATCCAGCGGATAGTTCCGGTAAAGGGGAATGGCGCCGATAATATCATAAAAACTCCCATCGTGATATTGCCGGTTTTTGTAACACAAATAGACCCCGTCCCTCAGTGCTTGTATTTCGCATGTTCCCTCTATGGAGAGGCGCTCCGTTATGGGAATGCGGTGGTCGGTATAGGCGACCAGGCTGTCATTACGGAAAATGAATAAGGGGAGTGTAGTGATCGTCTCCAGGCTGGCCGGGCTGCGCAACCATCGGTCTAAGGGCCCGCCATTCACCAGTTCAAGGGCTAGCTGTTCCCGCTGATGAATCGTCTCCTCCAACTGATTGGCGTAGTAGCGCAGGTTGGCGGTAGGGGAGATGCTCTTTTGAAGCCATGCTGCGGTCAACCATGCTGCTGCCGATACGATAAATATAAATAATAACCGCTTCTTCATTGTGATCTTGTGGAAGCGGGGGGAAGTGCGGGAAAGATAAGGAAAATTTTATAATATAATGCGGTAGTGGAACTGCTGTTGCGTATTGCTTGTTAAAAAGATGTATGGGTTTTTCCCAATAAAAACTATCTTTAGCCATCGCTGTGGACGGATCTATCGCGGTTCCGCCCCTCGGGTGGAAATGAGGAAAGTCCGGACAACGTAGAGCACCGCACCACCTAACGGGTGGGTCCCGCCTGCGGGCGGGAACAGAAAGTGTCACAGAAAGCTAGACTTCCCTGAAGTGAGCGCAAGTTCTACTTCGGGGTAAAGGTGAAAACGTGCGGTAAGAGCGCACGCTCTGGTCTGGCAACAGGCCGGAGGGATAAACCTTGCGGGTTGAAATGCCACATACATCTCGATTCCTCCGTTCGGGGAGCTGAGTGGCTCGCTCAGCAGCGCATCTTCGGGTGCAACGTTGGGAGGGGTAGGCAGATAGAGCCTGCCGGTAACGGCAGGCCTAGATAAATGATAGATGTTCCCTTTTTCGGAAGGGAATACAGAATCCGGCTTACACGTCCACAGCTATTTTTAAGTCGGAAATGGGAAGTCGGAAGTCGGAACGAAACCAACTTCGTGAATGCTTTCAACCTCCCATTTCCGTCTTCATTGTCCTTTAAGAAAAAAGTTATAGTCCAGCAAGTCAGAATTCACCAATTTCGGGTTGGTAGGCTATAAATCGTATACGGGCCACAGAATAAACGATTTGCAATTTCACTGTATGCCTATAACACACAACGGTCTGTCGAATGCATTCGACAGACCGTTGTGTGTTTTGAGAAAAGCGCTATGTTCTAACTCAAATAGTCAGATTTATCTTTGCGCCTTCCGCCTTCGTTTATCCTTCATTCTGCGGGCCGCCGAAGTCGAACAGCAGCGAGAAGCGCAGGGTGTTGTCGAGCGGATTGCGCTGGTTGGTTGTCGGGACCAGGTAGGAAAAATTGAGTCCGAAGACATTGTACTTAAGGCCGAGTCCGACGGTCAGATACTGGCGGCCGCCTTTGCGGGGATTTTCGTAGAAGTAGCCGGTGCGAACTGCAAATTGTTGGTCGTACCAGTATTCCGCACCGAAAGAGAACATGAATTCCCGCATCTCTTCGCTGAAGCCTTCCGGGGCATCACTCCAGGAAGAAAAGATACCTGCGATAGGAGATTTTTCGCGGTAGTCGGCTATGCCGTTGCCATCCTGGTCACAGTCGGTTCCCTGGCAGGGCGTGGGAACCATGAGTTTATTGATATCGGTAGTGAAGGTCAAGCGGTTGTATTGGTCAAAGTCGATATTCCAGCCGACGCCCAGGCCGAAATTGGTCGGGAGGAAGTCGCGAACGGTAGACCGGGTGTAGGTAATTTTGGAGCCGATGTTGCTAAGCGCCAAGCCGAAGGTGAGGTCCGATTCAGCACCGCCCAGATTGACCGGAGCGATATAGGTCAGGGAGATATCAGCGGCGCCGGCGATGCCTACTTCAATCGTTTCCCCCCCCGGCACAATTTGCCCGGCGGCGAGATTGGAGTAAATAAATTTACCGGTAAGCGCTGCGGAGAATCGATCGGCGAGTTTACGCGAGTAGGCGAAGGCCACCTCGAACTCATTGGGGCGGCCGGTGGTCAGCGGTTGCCCGTTCTCGTCGGTAAACTGGATACTGCCCAGCGAGAAATAGCGCAGGCTAAAGCCCAGGGTTTGCAAATCGTCCAGCCTTTTATATCCGGAAAGATAAGCCAGGTAAACGTCATTGAGGCCGAGGGCGCGCAGCCAGGGCGTATAGGTAGCTGAAATGCCCAGGTCCGATTCTACGAACGCCAGCTTGGAAGCGTTGAAGTGCATCGCGTTGGGATCGGCAGATACAGCGATCCCTGCATCACCCATGGCGCCGGAACGGGCGTCGGGGGTGATGCGCAGGAAGGGTACTGCTGTCACGATGGTATTGGTACAGGGCGTCCCGTCAAGGTTGTAGTAATTGCCGTCAGAGCCTTGGTAACACTGGGCCGATGCCTGGCCAGTGTATAGGCCGAAGCCCATAATGACGAGAATCACTTTAAGTAGTAAATTCTTCATGAGATTGGTCTGGTTTAAAAGATAATTCTGCAAATATAGCATGACGCTTATAGTCAATACGCAAAAAAGGAAATCTTATTTTGAAAGACGGATAAATTTTACTTCAGCAACACTAGTTTTTCGAATTCACTCTCGCCTTCCAGTGTCGTGTTTCCGGTATTGGTTGCTCTTACCTTCACCTTGTAAAGATATACTCCCCTTGCCAGAGGATCGCCGAAATCATCGCGGCCATCCCATTCCAGGCAGTTATCGCGGCGTATGGCGCCGTCGGAAAAGATAGTCTGTTCCAGCGTTTTAACAAGCCGGCCTGAAATCGTAAAAATCTGAACCAGCACATCGAGCTCCTGGCCGGCCAGGTTGTGATCAAACTGGAAGCAGGTATAATCGCTGAAAGGATTGGGATAGTTCAGCACGTGTTGCAGGGCGATTTCTCCGGAAGCCGCCACTACAAATTCGGTATAACCTTCAGCCGAGTTGTTGGCTACGTCCCAGGCTTTTACCCGGAGGCTGTGGCGACCTTCTTCCAGATCGGTTAGCGGGTAGCGCACCGTACCGCGGCGATAATTATCGAGATCCGACTCGTAAAAATCGTTCAATAATATGGCATTTTGGGTGTCCTCGTCGAGGAATCCCTCCAGATCATGGCCGATGCTGTTGCCTACGACGTTGATGCCGTTGTCATCCTCCAGGGTAATCAACAGAGTAGGAGACTCGTCGGTGACCCCTCCAAAGGCGAAATCTTCCGTATTCATAAACACTTCAACAAGTGGCCCCTGATCATCGGCCGCGGCGTTGGGGTCCGCCCCGCCGATAATAACCGATTCGAAGGCCCCGGTAGCGTCCAGCATTGTTCGCTCATCAGCAGCGTAGTAGCTAATCTTTCCGGGACCGAGCTGGTAGTTGATATCTTTGGGGACCACGAAGGTGAAGCGAAAGCGACCGTTTTCCACGGTTGCCCGTCCTTTAAAGATGGTGTTTTTTTGCAAATCGTAGGACAGTGGGGAGCTATCATTGTCTTGCCCCAGGGTTTTCAGCTCAATTTTTTTATCAAAAATAGTGGGATACAGGATGCCGCTAAAATCTTCGAATCGTTCTCCCTGAACATTGAGCACTTCTCCCTCGATGGTAACGCGTTGCAGAGCCCGCAGCGTATCGAGAGGCCCGCTGCCGATGTCCTTGTCGTTGATCCGGGTGGTGCGCACCTGAAAATCGGGTTGTGCGACTTTCATCGCCGGGTCACCCAGGAGTGTAAATTTCCGTGAATTTGTGAGCACACCCAGGCTGGTCAATTGATTTTTGGCGCGCAGCATGACGTCTCCGATAGGTTGCACCAGGCCGTCAGGACGTTCGAAGAGCCGGCGAAGCACCTGCTCGGTAAGCGCCCGGTTGGAGTTGGAGAAAACCGCGCGCACCGTGGTCAGCAAGGCGATAGCGCCGCCCCGGGCATTGAGGATGGCCTCTTCGCCGGCGGTGACGAAGGCCGGGTCATCGTAGCCGGCAAAGGAACAGGTAGCGGTGATGAGCAGCGGAGGCCGGTCGAAGTTTTTCCAGTTGAGCAGGTCAGGGATTTCCAGCACCCGCTCCTCGGCCAGCCCGCCCGATCCGCCGTGGCCGAGGTAAGTCATGGCCAGCGTGCCCCGGAAAACCGATTGGTTGATAGCCTCATTCGCTGCCGGAAACCGGGTGCCGCCCGGTGTGGAAACCTGCGGAAAGGCATCGAGATAGATCTTGTCGATATTGAGATAAGGGTAGCGCCTGCCTATAGTGTCGGCAATCTGTTCCGCCTGCCGGTTATGGATCATGCCGTCCTGATCGTCGGCGATAAAGGCTACCCGGTTGCGCCAGTCACCGAGCCCTTCGGCATTGGTGTCGTAATTGATGATTTTGGCGACCAGTTGCTGGGCCTCTTCTACGCTTTTTACCGGTATACGCCCCAGCGCAATGTCCAGCGCCCCGGAAAGTGTGTTGCCGCTCCCGTCATTGAGCAGGGCGTAGTAATCGTCGGAGGGAAAGGAAAAGATGGGATTAAAGGAATCGGTTTCGTAAACGGGAACAAAGTTGCCGCCCAGTTCGTAAATATTCCGGCAGTCGAAGGAGCCGTCACCCATCAGGAGCAGGTAGCGAAAGCGATCGCTGCGTTCGAAAAGCATGTGTGCAAAATCGCGAATAGCGGTCGGGTCAACGCGTCCGGAAGAAAATTCGTTATACAGCTGCCCGGTCTGTACAACACGGACTTCCAACCCACTGTGCCGGCGGCGGTGCGCCGCCAGTTGTTCGGCCTGTTCCACAAAATCGGGATGGGTTATGATGACCATATCGACACCGTCGATGCCGTGAATATTTTGATTGTCGATCGCCCCTACGGCTTCCGGGGCCGGCAGGTTGCCGTTGACCTGAAAGGCGACAAACCGGCGCAGCCGCTCCGTGGATACGGCAAAGCGCAGCACTTCTCCTTCCCGGATGAATTCCTGTTCCCGGGCTTCTACGGGATTGGTGACCTCCCAGATCCGGGTGTGCTCATCGCCATTGCGGATCTGAAAGGCAGCGTCGGGATAGGCCAGGGTTCGCGTGTCGTGAAAAAACAGCTGATCACCGGTCAGGGTGAGCGCTCGCCGGGCGCGCACCTGTATGTAATCGAGCCAGCCTTCGCTGCCGTCGTTGAGTCCCTGTGGATGTGGATAGCGGATCACTACGTCGACACCCGGCCGATTGATCGTGAGCTGTTGCCTGGCGCGGGCGGCATGCGCATAGCTGATCTCGTTGGCAAAAGATCCGCTGAGTTCGGTGACGGCGCTGGCGCGGTCGCTGTTAAAAACCTGACCGTTGACTTCAACGGTGAAACGGGAGGATGTAGTGGCCCGCAGCGCCATTTCGGCTTCTACGGTCACTGGCGCAGCCGGATCGAGGTTGGGGAATTCGAAAAGCCCGGAAAACCGGTACTCGCGCTGGTTCTTAAAGTGGTTATTGTACCAGCGTGGCCCCGATCCCTGCGCCAGCGGCCGCCACTCGTGCAGCAGGTTGAGCCTGTCTTCCTCGAAGCGGACCAGGGATTCAAAACTGTTCACGGTGAAGGCCGCGCCGGAGCGGGAGGACTGCGGCTGTACGCGGCGTCCGTCTGTGCTGCCGACCTTAAGGAAGTAATAATTCCGGGTATCGTAAATATTCTTCCGGTACCGAAAGCGGTCCTCTTCTTCGTCGTATTGCCATAAGTCAGGTCCCTGCGCATAAAAGAGCAGATAATCACCGGCATCAAAACTGCCGTCCTCTTCGCCGGTAATGAAGATGGGGTTCTCGGCCAGATCGTCTATTCTCCCGGTATTGATATTTTCGGGAAGCATGCCGCCTCCGTTCCCTAGTAGCTGAAGCCGGCGGGGATCGATATTGTCAATATCTATGCCCAGTTCGTCCTTGATGAAATTATAAGAGATGCGGTGTACCCCTGCCCGGTTAACGGCGATTTTGTAGATTTGCCCGTCCTGCAATACCGATTGCCGGGTATTATCCGGGCCGCGGGTGCTGACCCGGGGCGGGACGGGTTCCGGAGTAATGCGCAGGACTACTTCTACCAGCCTTTCGAAACGGCCGCCGCGCTGCACGATAGGCAGGAAGGCGATTTTACCGAAGTACTGCCGTCCGCTGCGTTCCACATCGCGCTGTATTTGCAGCGATTCGCCGAGTTGTGTATCTCCTGATGAAGGCTGCCACTCGAAGGGCTCATAGCGGGACTCCAGCACTTCGACCCGAAGCCGGGCATCGCTGTTCAAAGGAAAGCGACGGACGAAGTAGGGGAGACCGGGCGGCTCGTCGCTGATGACGGCGCCGGCAAAAAGCCATTGTTCGTAACTTCCGCCGCCATGACGTATTTGGGTAGCTTCTTCTTCCCATTGCAGGGTTGCCCGAATAATGACCGGGGAATTGGCCTGCAACGGACCGAAAAAGAGCAGAAGTAAGAGTACCGCAGTAAAATCTTTCATAAATTTAGTGCGTTTCATACGGAGACTGGGGGATAAAATGGCAGAGATCAGTAATTATTTAGTGCTGCAATCAGCATATCCTGTCCCCCTTGCTGGGAGTTTTCGTAATTCAAACGATAAGCCGGATGCCGTATTGTCCGAAGAATGGCCAACGGACGACAAAGACCACCGGGGGTACAAACTTAGCTTATTTTTGTGTTGTTTTCTATCCACGGTTACTGGCACTGTTTATGTGCTTTTTTCGCCTCGGTCGCCCGTACCTTGCACGATTTACAGGCTATAACTTTTCGACGCAGGAGGCCGGGTCGAAAATTTTTGCGCCATAACTATCCATATCACAATGTCTGTTCCATGTTGAGAATTCTGCTGATTTTTCTCTCAATCATAGGTTTTGGGTTGCCGGGGCTGGCTCAGGATCCGGTTTTTAGCCAGTTTTACGCTGCTCCCCTGCAGGTAAACCCTGCTTTTGCCGGGATTACTTATGCTCCCCGCCTGACAGTGAACTACCGCAATCAGTGGCCTTCCTGGCCCAACGCTTATGTGACCTATTCAGCAACTTACGAACAGCCCCTGGAAAAGCTCAACAGTGGTCTCGGTCTGTTGGTCATGGCTGATGTGGCCGGCGACGGGGTGTACCGAACCAATCGTATCAGTGGTGTTTATGGCTATCAGGTGCAGGTCACCCGTGATTTTTTCGTCAAATTTGGCGTGGAAGCCGGGATTATACAGAACCGCCTGGATTGGGACCAACTACTTTTTCTGGACCAGCTCGATCCGCTCACCGGAGCCACCGACGGGGAAGGCAACCCCAACCTGAGTGAGGAAACCCGGCCAGACCAGCTCTCGAGCACCGCCGTTGATATTTCCGCCGGAATATTAGCCTACGGAGGTAATTTTTACGGTGGCTTTTCCGTTAAACACCTGAACCGCCCCAATGAAAACCTCTTGGAAGTCAATCAAAACCTGGCCCTTGGCCTGCCCTTGCGCTTTACCGCTCACGGTGGAGTGGAATTTGAATTGGAAAGAGGCAATAATAGAAGAAGGCCTGCGTTTATATCCCCAAATGTAATGTACATTCAGCAGGGTGATTTCGGCCAGATCAACATCGGCGCTTATGCCGGCCTGGGCCAAATCTACGGCGGACTATGGTACCGCCACACCTTGGAAAACGCCGACGCTGCCATCGGTTTGGTGGGATTTCATTACGGCGTTATGCGCATCGGTTATAGTTACGATTTTACCGTTTCCGGATTGAGTAACGGTAATACGGGCGGGACCCACGAAATTTCGCTGACTTTCAGTTTTGAAGACAGCGCCCGCCTGCAGGCCAAGCGCCGCCGCTCGCGCTACAATGATTGTTTTAAGATGTTTAATTGAATTTATAAATGCACGTCAATCCTGTCCGCTTGTTAGTCTTAATCTTCAGCAGCCGGGAAAACATGGTGTAACAAATCGTGCAAACTTTTATATTTGTGCTCGTTCGTCATTTCTCAACATCAAATTTGAAAAGGATAATGAAAAATCTGTTGAAGTTAGGCGCCATCCTGCTAGCAGCAATACTGGTACTTCCTTCCTGTGGCAAGAAGGAGCGATCCTCCACTACCGGCTGGGTCTACAACAGCACCAAATGGGGTGGTTTCGAAAACCGCGATTACGACGGTCAGGCTACCGGCCCGAACCTTGTTCTCGTTGAGGGAGGGACCTTTACGATGGGAACCACGGAGCAAGATGTCACCTACGACTGGGATAATATCCCCCGCCGGGTTACCGTTTCTTCCTTCTATATGGACGAGACGGAAGTCTCCAACATAGACTACCGGGAATATCTTTACTGGCTCGACCGGGTATTCGGAGAATCCTACCCCGAAGTCTATCAAAATGCCTTACCCGACACCTTGGTTTGGCGGGAAGAACTGGCCTATAATGAGCCGCTGGTAGAAACCTATTTCCGCCATCCCGGATATGACAATTACCCCGTGGTCGGCGTCAGCTGGATACAGGCCACAGAATACTGTAAGTGGCGTACCGACCGGGTTAACGAAATGCTGCTGATCGAAAAAGGCATCCTGAACCCCAATACCGAACAAAAGGATGAGGATAACTTCCACACCGACTCTTACCTCGTAGGACAGTATCAGGGCGATGTGCGCAAAAACCTGAAAGATCTCCGCACCGGCGGAGAACGGCAAGTTCGCTTCGAGGACGGGATCCTGCTTCCCGATTACCGCCTGCCCACCGAAGCAGAGTGGGAGTATGCCGCTCTCGCCTTGCAGGGTAACCTGGCTTCCGAAAAGGACGAGATCATCACCGACCGCCGGATTTACCCATGGGATGGTACGACCGTACGTTACCAGAAACGTGATAAAAACCAGGGGCAGATCCTGGCTAACTTCAAGCGTGGCCGTGGTGATTACATGGGCATCGCCGGTAACCTGAACGATAATGCGCCTGCTCCAGCCGCGGTGCGCTCCTTTATGCCTAATGACTTCGGGCTGTACAATATGGCCGGAAATGTCAACGAGTGGGTCGCCGACATGTACCGTCCTTTGACCAGTATTACCCTGCGCGACGTGGAAAACCACGATCTCAACCCTTACCGCGGTGGTAAGTTCCAGGAACTGTTGCGGGATGAAAATGGCCGCCCGGTAGAAAAGGACAGCCTCGGCCGTCTGCGTTACCAGTATATCGAAGATGACGAAGTAGCCAACCGTGATAACTTCAAGCGCGGCATGGTTTACAACTACCTGGATGGTGACCAGGAGTCGGGCGTTTACTACGACTATGGCAAACACACCTTGATCAGCGACAAAGCACGGGTTTATAAAGGTGGTTCCTGGGCCGACCGCGCCTTCTGGCTCTCGCCGGGCACCCGTCGCTTCCTGGAAGAGGATAAGTCGACCCGCGATATTGGTTTCCGTTGCGCCATGACCCGCACCGGTGCACCCGGCGGTAATGAGGAACCGAGTGGTAACCACTTCGACTCGAAAAAACGCAAGCGTAAGAGCCGGCGTTATTAAACTACTCCTAAAGGATAGTTCTGGAAAAGCGTCTTCTTCCCGGTTTGGGGAGAAGACGCTTTTTTAATGTTCGTAGATCCTGCGAACTATAAAGCGCCAGCGTTGTACTTTGAAAAACACGCAGTCATTATCATGAGTATAGAACAACTGTACGCCATTTTTCTGGAATGCCGCCAAGTGACCATCGATTCGCGGACAGTGACACCGGGCGCTCTGTTCTTCGCTATCCGGGGAGAACGCTTCGATGGTAACAATTTTGCCGGGGACGCTCTGGAAGCCGGAGCTGCGTACGCCGTAGTGGATAAGTCCGAAGTCGTAAAAGGAAAGCGATTCCTCCTGGTTGACGATGCGCTGAAGACCTTGCAAGAACTGGCTCGCTACCATCGCCGTCAGTTTGAGATACCGGTTATCGGCATTACGGGAAGTAACGGTAAAACAACGACCAAAGAACTCATCAGTGCCGTGGTGGGAAGCCACTATGCCCTTCACTTTACACGCGGAAACTTCAACAATCACATCGGTGTACCATTGACACTGCTGGCCATGCCGCCGGAAACGGAAGTGGCTGTCATCGAAATGGGCGCTAACCATCAGGGAGAAATCGATCTGCTCAGCCAGATCGCCGAACCTACTCATGCATTGATCACTAATATCGGTAAGGCCCACCTGGAAGGCTTCGGAGGTATAGAAGGGGTGAAAAAAGGAAAATCGGAACTCTACCGTTTCCTGGCAGAAACCGGCGGGCTGGCCTTCATTAATCGCGATGCTGCTTTCCTGGAGGAACTCGCTAAACCTGTAAAACAAAAAATCTATTACAAGCGATGTGAAGAGCTCAATCAGAAGGAAATACCCTACGGCGTCCAGGTCCTGGCTGTGCAGCCCTTCGTCCGGGTTGCTTTCCTCGACGATCGCGGGCAACGGCTGGAAATCAATACTCAGCTCATCGGCGTTTACAATGTGGATAATGTCATGACCGCCATAACTCTGGGAAAATACTTTAAAGTACCCGGGGCAAAAATCAAACGGTCGATAGAAGCCTACGTACCTCAAAATAACCGTTCGCAAGTTCTGAAAAAGGATACGAATACCTTCATCCTCGATGCCTATAATGCCAATCCCAGCAGTATGCTCGGCGCCCTCGATCACTTTCAGGACATGGATGTTCCGCACAAAGTGGTTATCCTCGGTGACATGCTGGAATTGGGCCCTTACGCCGCCGCCGAACATGAAAGTATTGCCCGCTACGCTGCGGAGCAGGACTTCGATCGAGTCCTGCTCGTCGGAGCCGCTTTTGAGGCCGGCGCCCTGCAATTGGGATTACGTCATTTTCCGGATGTAGCCGCGTTGCGCGAATGGTGGCAAACGCAATCCATAGAACACACGCATATCCTGATTAAAGGCTCTCGCAGAATACAATTGGAGGATTTGGTTAAGTGAGAGGACTCAGCAATGCCTTCTGAAATCTGGCATGTGAAATTTAAAACTAAGAAAACCGCTTGTAAGCATTGAGCAACCTTTCCGGCAATTCTTCCTGGCAGGCTAACTTATAATCCTGGTAGGAGCAGGGGATAAGCCGGTGCCGCTGGTAAGTTTCCTCCGTTTTTACCGGAACCTGCATCCACCATCGACCACTTTTCTGACTTTTCCAGAAGGTGAGCTGGTAATCCGTTTTTTTAAAATCGACAATGTATTCGACCAGGCCGGTCATAGAGACTGGAAAATCTGCTTTGCGGTTGTAGAAGCCCTCGATAAAATACCAGATGAGCTGAGCAACGGCGGCGGCAGTTTGTCCCTCCCGGTCTTTGGAAGGCTGGAAACCATAAATACCAAAAGATTTCAGCTTGTCACTCATACCTCCGTAACGGCTGATCTGGCAGGCTTCCTCCAGCGTGAATCCACTGGGACTGGGTTGATCGACAGCCGGGGCATCAGCACTCTTTAGGCCGGCGAGGTTGAAACTCAGCAGATCGGCATCCCGGATGACTGGTTCCAGTTCGCTGAGATCGGCGCGAGCTCTTCCCAGACGAATACAGTCGTAGTGATGTTTTTCTAAAAAATCAAAAGATGCCGGATCGGTGAAGTGGCTTTGTGAACCGATGAAGCCCAGATGAAAAAGTTTGGACTGCTTGTTTTCGATCAGCTCATTCAGAAAATATTGACCTTTACCGGGTGTCCCGGGACTAAAACGGAGGCGTTCATCGACCAGCACCAGGCTGATGAGTTGTTCCAGGCTCTGAAAAGCTTTGTACTGCGCCATCGTGAAAGCAGTATCCGCTCCGATGATTATGGGAAAAATACGGCTATCCATCAATTCCTTAACAGCCGGAATGAGAAAGGACACCTTGCGCCGGCGTACGTTGCCGAGATCTGTAATAGCCAATCCTTCAAAAGAAAAACTTAGCGGGTAGAGGGCGCGCCGTACGGCATTCGCTCGTTGTTCTTCTATTCCGAGAAGGGCAATTTGAACATCTTCCAGGGGTGGAAGACGGCGGTCGAAAATACGCATTTGACTACCCAGCTGCTTCGATTCAAACTGGTCCGAGGACAGTGCGGCGAGGTTGACAGGACTAAGCCAGTTGTCTAGCATAGGATATGATGCTTGTTTTATTAAGCGGCTCATTGGGGGAAACTGCCGGAAATTACCCTTTCCCTGGATTCAAAAGGAAATAACTGACGGCATTCGCACAAATGTAATAATTCTTTACGCGGCTTTTAGAGCCAATTTTTTCAATGCAGCCCTTGTAACTAAGTTGTTAATTTAAATTGTTAAAAATAACTAACCGCTGGCGGATGCAAAAAATGTAATTTACTTGGAACATGTAAAAATAAACAATACATTTGTAAACGATGAGGAATACTTAAGCCTCTTGACAGATTTAAGTTATCTTGAAATACGCCAGATTTTGGGCTTAGTCGAGGCGTGAAAACCAGCCGTAGTTGTAGCTGCAAAAGGTTTTGAGCAGGGAAGAGTTAGCCCGAAAGGAGATGCAAGGGTAATACATGATTTGAATCTGTCCGGATGCTTAGCAGCTATCCAAAATGATGCGGAAATAAAGTTGGCGACTCAGTCCATGAAATCCGATCTTTTCTTGAACCCATTACTCCAAGTTTACGGCTAACCTGTTTGTGAATGGATATGCTTTTAGCGAATTTACGGCCGCTAATTCGCAGCGTTCATGCTGGCTTAAAAGACAATTTGAATTTAGTAATCCCAAATAGTACAATAATTTTAATTCCCTTTTACTATGAAAAAACGTATACTGCTTCTCGTCCTACTAGCAACCTTTTCCCTTGGAAGTCTTATTTCTCAAGAGAGTGAAGAAAACATAAAAGAGGCCAAAGCCGCGACGCCTCCGAATATGTTCGAATTGTCGCCACATGGAGGCGCATTATTCATTACCGGAGATGTCGACCCCCAATTCGGCTGGGCAGCAGGACTGAGTGTGCGCAAAGCAACCGATTATCTTTTCTCCCTGCGCCTTGATGTGCTCTACGGTCAAGCCAAAGGAGAAGGCGGCATTCGTCAATTCGAAAACAACTGGTTATCGGCGACGGCATTCGGCGTGTTCTCTTTGAACAGCCTTCGTTTCAACAAGCCGGTGAGGAAAACCAATATTTATGCAATGGTTGGCGCAGGCGCCAATTACTTTGAATTGCCCAGTTATCAGAATGAAGAGACCCGGGGAATGCTGGAACGAGAGTTTGCACCCCATGCTACCCTCGGCGCAGGGATTGCCTTCCGGGTCAGCCCCCGTATTAATATCGGTATAGAGCATCAGGCTTCCCTGTTGTTCGGGCGACGGTCCGACCTGGTGGATGGAAGCGAATTGGAAAAAGGAATCCGGACTCCTTTCCGCGATATTGTAAATTATTCCAATCTCCGTGTGAATATCAATATCGGCAACAAACAGCGCAAAGCAGAACCCCTCTACTGGATCAACCCCCTGCAGGTAGTTCTCGACGATATTAAGGACCTTAAAGAAAATCAATCCAATATTGCACTGGAGGACAATGACGGCGACGGCGTGATCGACCAGCTCGATAAAGAGCCGAATACGGCGCCCGGAGCACTCGTCGATACGAAGGGCCGAACGCTGGACAGCGACCGGGACGGCGTGCCCGATCACCTGGACAGAGAGCCCTACTACACCCCACGGGAGGGCGAAGTCGTTAATAGTGAAGGCGTAGTTGAAAATCCCGTGGCCGGCGGCGGCGGTGTTACCGAAGACCGGGTGCGCGAGCTGATCGATGAAGCCCTGGAGGATTATCAACCCTCCGCAGGAGGAGCGGCCGGCGGTATTACCGATCTTTTCCTGCCTATGCTGCACTTCGGCATTAACAGCGCCACTATCAAATATTCCGATTACGGCACCTTGGCAAGTATCGCTCGCGTCATGAAAAGCAACCCTGAAGTGCGTTTGGTGGTCAAAGGGTATACCGACCAGACGGGATCCGAGACGTACAACGCGGTGCTATCTTACGAGCGCGCCAACGAGGTGATCGATCACCTGGCCAATAATCACGGTATTGGTCGCGGCCGCCTGGTATTGCAATACGGCGGACAAGACGACGCCCTGGTACCTTCTACCAGCAGCTATATGAACCGGCGGGTAGAATTCAGCGTCGCCCGCCCCGATGACGTGGAAATGGATCCGCCCCCGAATTATAATCAGAGTAAGGGAGACGGATATTGATAAAAGACTTGAGTTCATCCGGTATGTGTAGGGGGCCGGCGCTTCGCGCCGGCAACCCCCACGTAAGCGGATAATGACATAAGTTCGGAGCAAAACCGAATCCCAATCTCCAATATCTCTTTCAGCTTTCCGATTTACGCCCCCACTGTATCCGGTCGCCCGCCTCAATACCGCGTTCGGCGCAGAAGCCGCCGAGTACTTCCACGACGTAGCGGGCCGGCGCGGTGGAACGCACCGGCGCCAGCGATTCCGGCTTCGTGTTGGCTGCGATACTGACGATACGCCGCTGTTCGTCGACAAAAATGATATCCAGGGAGAGGAAGGTGTTCAGCATCCAGAACGACTGGGGTTCACTTCGTTCCATAATGAACAGCATGCCCTGGTCCGCTTCCATATTGCGGCGCCACATCAGACCACGTTCGCGTTCCAGGTCGTCTTCGGCAATTTCGATGGCGATAGTGGCGAGTATACTGTCAGTTTGGGCATCCAGGAATTGCAGGGCGCCCTCTTGCTGAAATCGAGGTCCTTCCGGCATGTTTTTATTTTTTGGTATGGCGGTCCAGATCAGGCCGATGAGGATGGGAATGATTAAAAGCAGGAGCAGCCAGGCAGCGCGCCGCCGCTTGGTGGATTCTTTTTCCTGCCGTTTTCTTTTCGGGCGTTTTCGACCTTTTCGGGATTTCATGTCGCGAATTCTTTTAGACTGATATTAAGGCCAGGAACAGCTATTTTACGCATTTTATTCGAAATTGCGTGTATCCAAAAAGAAAAGCGAAGCTGAAACCAGCTTCGCTTTTCTTTTATGATTGACGGGGTGACTTCAAGTCACCTCGTCAATTCAGTTTTTCCGAATTTGCCAATCTTAGCAGTTGCAGCAGTCATTCTGCGGCAAGTTCGGGTTGCGGTCTACATCACGCTGCGGATAGGGCCAGACGTCGTCACAGGCATCATATCCCAGGGGGGCGAGTACTTCTTCAGCCATTCCACGTCGACGCAGGTCCCAAAGACGGTGACCGCCTTCCAGGGAAAGCTCGATGAAGCGCTCCTGCATGATCAGCTCGAGATAGTTGTCGGCTGTCAGTGTTTGTTCGGGCAGGCCGGCTCTGGCGCGCACCTGGTTGTACCAGGCGCTGGCCTCGGTGAAGTCGCCGGCTTCGGCAGCTGTTTCAGCGGCGATGAGCACCAGTTCTGCATGACGAAGGAAGAAAATAGGATCCGTACCGGCGCCGATACCTCTGAAATCATTGTACTTGAGGCTAAACGGCACGCTGGCCGAAGTTGTGTCAATCGATTGAGCAAAGCGTTGGTCTCCATCTTCGTAGGCCCCGATCAGCTTCGGAGAAGGCTCGATCGAGTGACGGCCGCCGAATTCGGCAGGGCCGTAGAAGAAGTTGAGTGAGTTAGCATCAACCGTGGTGAAACCCAGCGAAAAAATCTGATCCTCCAGGTAAACAAATTGAGTCAGGTCGAAGGCGTCGCCAAGTGCTCGGGTAGCAGCATCGGAAGCCTGCTGATAATTGCCCTCAACAAGGTGAACGCGGGCCAGCAGGGCGGCAGCGGCAGCGGGCGTCGCACGCTCAATGTCTGATGTCGTCAGGTTCTGCTCGGCGAATTCCAGATCGTCAATCATCTGATTGATGATTTCCGAGCGAGGACTCGGCGAAACATTCAGTTTTTCGCCGAGTTCTTCAGAACTGGTAGGTTCCACTATCAGCGGTACATCCGTCCATCCCTGGGTCAGGTAGAAGTAAGCCAATGCTCTGGCAAAACGTGCTTCGGCTACAAAGCTGTTGACTACCGTTGGTGTCAGCGAGGGATCCTCCACCGTAGGCAGAATGGCGATGACGTTATTGGCTACGTTGATCAGATCGTAAAAGTCAGTAAAGACGCCTGCCATCGTGGTATTGGCGGGGAACACGTTGAGGTTGCCAAATTCCAGTCGCGTCGGAAACGTACCGGTAAAGATAGCTTCGTCGGAAAAGTATTGAGGCAGGGCCAGCCAGCCATCAAAGGCCAGGTCGCCGTCCTGCATTTCGTCGTAAACACCGTTAACGGCCGCGACAGCGGAGTTGAAATCCGTTACGGCGATATCCGTTGCGACGGCGTCGTTAGGAGCGACGTCATCGAGATCGGAAAAGTTCTCACAGGCCACAAAGGCGAGAGTGAGAAAAGTGATTAGCAATAATTTTGTGCGTTTCATATAGTTACGATAAACTTTTTCTTAAAAAAAGGTTGATTTAGAATCCGACGTTTACGCCGAAAAGGATTGTACGCGCCTGCGGATAAGTCAGGAAGTCGGTTCCTAATGCTACATTGGCGTCACCGAAGGTATTCACTTCCGGATCATACCAGGAGTAGTCGGTAAACGTGAGCAGGTTCGTCCCCGAAACATAGACACGCAGCTTCTTCATACCTATACCGGCCAGCATAGGTGCCGGGAAGTTGTAGGCCAGGGTAGCGGTCTTCAGTCGCAGGTAAGTACCGTCTTCCAGAAAGCGATCCGAGTCGCGACGATTGTTGGCCGGGTCACCGGCAACGACGCGCGGGAAGTCATCCCCGTCACCTTCTTCGCGCCAGGCGCCTTCAAAAGAACGCTCGGTAGGTGCAAAGACAGAGTTCAGACCTTCGGCGAAGGCCAGGTTGTTGTTGTAAATGTCATTGCCGATCGAATACTGGAAGAACAGGTTCAGTGTCAGGCCTTTCCAGTTCATGTCGCTGGTAAAGCCGCCGCTCCATTTGGGCAGCGCCTGACCAATGAAAGCCCGGTCCTGATCATTGATCCGCCCGTCGTCGTTGACGTCCTTGAAGCGGAAGTCACCAGGGGCTGCGTTGGGCTGGGTAGCGTGAGCATCTACTTCAGACTGGTTCTGGAAGATGCCGTCGGTCACATAACCGTAGAAGGCGCCAATGGGCTGTCCTACATCAAGTCTGGTAGCAAAACCAAAATCGATCGGCTGATCGTCGAACAGTGCATTGACTTCATTCTGCAGGTAGGAAAGGTTGAGCGTCGTCGTCCAGTTAAAAGCGCCGACGAGGTTGCGCGTGGTCAGGCTGATATCCACACCTGTGTTTTCAACTTCGCCGATGTTTTCGAAAATGCTGGTGAAGCCGGAGGTCGTAGGAATCGGCCTGGAGAACAGCAGGTCCTCTGTAACTTTGCGGAACCAGTCGACCGAACCCGAAACACGTGAGTTGAGGAAAGTAAAGTCAACACCGATGTTGGTCTGCGTCGTCGTTTCCCAAACCAGGTTGGCGTTACCCAGTTGTCCGGGCACCAGTCCGGGATTGTCCTGGTAGTTGGCGCCTGCAAAGGAAAGCTGGCGGGCGACAAAGTTACCGATGTTGTTGTTTCCATTTTGTCCCCAACCCCCGCGGAGTTTGAGGTCCTGGAAGAAGTCACCACCCATGAAGTTTTCTTCAGAAAGGCGCCAGGCGGCCGATATACCGGGAAAGACACCGTAGCGATCATTGATGAAACGCGAAGAACCGTCGGCGCGGAGCGTCATGGTCAGGATGTAACGATCATCGAACGAATAGTCGATATTACCAAAATAAGAACGCAGGTTATCGCCGGTGAAATCCCCTCCTGTGCTGGTGGGGTTCGAACCGGCGTCCAGCGCGGTGAAATTATCACCGGGGAAGTCATTGACGACCGAGAAGGTCTGGTCAATTTTATCTTCCTGTAAACCGAGCCCCGCCAGTGCGGTGAGGCTATGGTTATCGAAGCGTTTCTGGAAAGTCAGCGTGTATTCGTTGATTACCCGAACGTTGGTGGTCGTACCTACTGTAGCCGTACCGCGAACGGAAGACTGCAGACCGGAAGGTTCGAATACATCCTCTCGCAGTGAGAGGGCGTCGACACCCAGGCTGGCCTGGAAAGTCAGGCTGGGAATGATTTTATAGTTACCGAAAACTTTGCCGATCACCCGGTTGGTGACGATTTCATTTTGGTAAAGTGTTATGGCAGCTAACGGGTTTTCCAGGCCGAAAGCCGTGCCGAAGGTGCCGTCTTCATTCCGGATGGGAATAGTTGGAGGCAGCAGAATGGCCGTAGAAATAGCGCCGAAGATGTTGTTGTCATTTTGTTTGCGCTCATTGTCAGAGAACGTATAGCCCAGGTTCATACCCCAGGAGAACTTGTCGGAGACAAAGTTATCGAGGTTAAGGCGACCACTGTAGCGAGTGAAGCGGGTATTGTCGAGAATACCCTGGTCGTCCTGGTAGTTCATGGATGCGTAGAAACGCGTTTGTTCGTTTCCGCCGCGCAGGCTGAGCGCATAGTTCTGTACCGGGTTGTCCTGGAAGATCTCTTCCTGCCAGTCGGAGTCGCCGCCCCGGCCGCCGACGCCCGCATCCGGGCTGCCGAAAATTTCTTCCATATAATCGCGATAGCCTGGGCCGTCAACGATGTCAATTTTCTTCTGCAGCTGGTTGATGCCGTAAGAGGCGTCGAAGTTGATCTGCGTATCGCCGGCCTGGCCTTTCTTGGTAGTAATGAGTACTACCCCGTTGGCGCCCCGCGATCCATAGATGGCGGCGGCCGAAGCGTCCTTAAGTACTTCGATCGACTCGATGTCGTTGGGGTTCAGGTCGGCCAGTGTATTCTGGTTCTGACCGCCGACACCCACCTGGGCGAAGCTGGCGTCAATCACCGGTACGCCGTCGATAACGTATAGCGGGCGGTTACTGGCGTTGATAGAGGTAGCGCCGCGCACCCGAACGTTGAAGCCGGAACCGGGGGCGCCGGAGGTCTGCTGTACGACCACGCCGGAGGAACGCCCGCGCAGGGCCGATTGAATATTGACCCCGGCTTCCTGTTGAAAATCTTCGCTATCGATCGAGGAAACAGAACCGGTGATATCTTTTTTACGCTTGGTTGAATAACCGGTGACAATGACATCATCAAGACCGATGACATCAGCCTCCATCGTTACGTCAATAAAATTGGAGGCGCCGATGACTATCTCCTGCGCCTGGAAACCAGTGTAAGAAAAAATGAGTGTTTCTGCATCTGCAGGAACTTCTACCGAGTAATCGCCGTCAATATCGGTGACTGTACCCTGGCTTGTGCCTTTAACAAGTACAGTTGCACCGATCAGTGGCTCTCCCTCGGCATCGACTACCGTACCGGTAATCGTCCGTTGTGCCATAATGGCTCCAATGCTGGTGAGCACCAGCATTAGAACTAGTGAGAGTTTTTTCATGCTAAACCGAATTTTGTTTTAAAATAACCAAAAGTCCTCCTTGTTTTGAGAGGAACGAATGTTTGTACGTGTATGATAAACTAATCCATTAAATCCAAAAATTGATTAAACCTACTCTTTGATTCTCTCTAAGATTAAAGCCCTCACTCTTAAATCGAATTAGAAGACAAAAATGCTGCGTGGAGGTATTAAACCGCAATTATAGATTAAAATCAATTGATTTTCAAAGTTGACGATGCATTTATTTCTGACTCCAAAAAGTGTCGAGTAGATCTATTAAATTCGATAAACATAGTTTTCATTCAGATGTTTTATCCCATTCGGCCCAATTACGATATTATTTGTCAAACGGATGACGTTTTTCCGCGATTTGAATCGAAGGGGAAGCAGTGACGCATCCAATCGCTACAACCACTAAGGAACTGATGCCTATTTGATTTGAAAACTGTACTTTTGAGGGACTTTGTTTGCGCGGCCGGCAATTTCGTTGTGGAGAGCCGCACCTAAACTTTTCGGTGGCAATGCTGTTATTTTTTCGTTGACTGGAAGCGGTAAAGCAGTGGAAAATGGTGCAGAAAACTGATGTTAAAAAGCGAATTGTGAAACAACAGGCCAAGGCTATGATCCCCACCCCCTGGGGCAATTTTGAAATGATCGCATTTTCTGAAAAAAATGACGAATGGATGCCGCATCTGGCGCTCGTTCACGAAGATGTCAATCCGGATGAACCGGTGCTGATCCGGATCCACTCTGAATGTATAACAGGAGATTTATTCGGCTCCAAACGCTGCGATTGCGGTGAGCAGTTGCACAAGGCGCTGGAAATGACGGCGGCAGTGGGCGGCGTGGTGCTGTATCTCCGGCAGGAGGGGCGTGGAATCGGTATCATCAACAAGTTAAAGGCTTACAACCTGCAAGATCTCGGTCTGAATACCGTTGACGCCAATCTGCACCTCGGTCTGGAAGTAGACGCCCGGCAGTACGATATCGCCATCGAAATGATGCAGGCGCTGGGCATCGACAAAATCCGTCTGCTGACCAATAATCCGGATAAGATTGAAGCCATTGATCATTCCAGCATAGAAATTGTGGAAAGAGTGCCCCTGATTATCGAAGCCAATGAATCGAACCGGCTCTATCTGGAGACCAAGCGCAACGATATGGGGCATTTGCTCGACGGCAAGAAATAAAAGGCGCAATAGCTTATGCCCGTTTATCCTCCCAGAAATCTGCTTAGGAATTAATTTTTTCCTGTAAAGCCCCGAACTATATGTCAGAGAAACGCCAAATGCAGGCGGTAAAAATCGAATCCTTCGGCGATCCCGGTCAGCTGACGATAGGTCAATGGCCAATGCCGGCGCCGGCGCCCCGGGAGCTGCTCGTTCAGGTTGCCGCCACCGCGCTCAACCGTGCTGACACCCTGCAGCGCCGGGGTAAATACCCGCCTCCATCCGGGGAAAGTCCGCTGCTGGGCCTCGAAATGGCCGGTACGGTAGTAGAAACAGGCTCGGAAGTTACCCGCTGGAAAACCGGCGACCGGGTATGCGGGCTGCTCGGCGGGGGCGGCTACGCGCAATATGCCGTCATTCACGAAGAAATGGCCATGCGCATACCTGATGAACTGAGCTTTGAGCAGGCAGCAGCTATCCCGGAGGTGTGGCTGACGGCCTACCAGGCGCTACGCTGGCTGGCCGGTTTCCAGGCAGAAGAATGGCTCTTGGTACACGCCGGGGCTAGCGGTGTAGGAACGGCAGTGATTCAGCTGGCCCGTCAGATGAAAGCCGCCAAGATTCTGGTAACCGCCTCGGCTCCCAAACACGATATCTGCCGCGAGCTGGGAGCCGACCTGGCCATTGACTACCAAAACAAGGATTTTAAAAAAGCGGTATTCGATTACAGCAATGAAAGAGGCGTAGATGTCGTCATCGACTTTATCGGGGCGCCCTACTTTCAACGCAACCTCAATGTGCTTCGCACCGACGGCCGCCTGGTGATGCTGGCCCTTATGGGCGGCGTTCAGCCCGATTCCCTCTCCCTGGGACCGATACTACGCAAACGCCTGCAGGTGACCGGTTCTACCCTTCGCGCCCGTTCTCTCGAATACAAGATCAAACTAACCCAGGCTTTCAGCACCTTCGCCTGGCCGCTCTTCCAATCCGGCTACCTGCGGCCGGTTATCGACCGCGTCTTCGACTGGCGGGATGTGGTGGCCGCGCACGAGTACATGGAAGCAAATAAGAATAAAGGAAAGATTATTTTGCAGGTGACGTGAGGGGAAGGGACGGTTGGCAGTTGGCAGTTCTCAGTCGGCAGTTTCCGCACTGGCAAATACAACTTCTGAGTTCCATGGGAGATTGTCGGGGTTACTTTAAGAGAAGGAAAATAGTTGGCGGTTGGCAACCGGCAACTCCCCATCCCACTTTTTAAGCGGGGTCGGGCCGGCCGGGGATGTGCACCGCTACACCCGAGCCCAGCATCCAGCCTCACCGCGCTCCTGCCTTCTTCTTGCTGTCCGCGGTGGGTGTCTGCTGGTTTTCTTCGTCCACTTTGATCACCTGGCATTTCCACACCGGGTTGTAGTTGCTGTCCTCGTGGCTGTAGCGACATACTTTAAGGCCGACGACGCGGCCGCTCTGATCATCTCGGACCTTAAGCGAGAACTCCTTGTCGGCAAAGGATTGCCGGGTCGTATATTCGGCGTGGAAAACCCGCTCCAGCTGGCGCCCGTTCCAGATAAAGAAGGCCTTTTCGATGCCGATCTCACAGCCGATGGTCATTGTACTGGCCTCGATGACGGGAAAATCCGTCTGTTGCTCTTCTTTCAGGACGCGCAGCATCGGACTGGTGTCGCAGTCTTCGAAAAGGCAAAGCCCGGGAATTATTTGTTGAGCCAGCAGGCGGCCGTTTTGTAAAACCCGGATTTCGGCATTGATATCCCGGATGGACTGACGTGGGCGCGGGCTGAGCCCCAGCAGGACGAACTCCGGCCGGTCGTCGCCCGTGATGTCGGCCCGGCGCCAGCCTTTCGCGATATCTGCGCCCCAGATATAGCCGTTGAAGGGCTCGCCGAATTGATCGCGGCCCCTAACGTGGTACCAAAGATCGCCGTAGCCGTCGATCTCATCAAAAGGAAGGTCATCTTGTCTGTAGGCGATATTCTCTACAGCCTGCCCCATACGCAATTCGGCTACCAGACCGGATTGCCGGCTGGGAGCATTGTATACCTGCGTATGGTGACCGAAAATGTGCAGGGTGCTTTTTTGGTCGTACAGCTGGTCAACCTGAGAATGCTGGTGGAACCACTTGTAAAATTCATCGTAATCCTTATTGACGAAACGCTCCCTGGGTTGGGACCAACTCATCAGAGCGGGCGTACTGAGAAGTAAGCAGAGAAAAAGGATGGGTCTCATGCGATTAGTTTTTGGGAAAAAAGCGTGTTGTAATTTAAACAGATTCAATTATTTGAATATTGTCTATTTGTAAGATAAATTTTGTCAAACCTCTTTTCTAGCTTATTTGAATCACATTTTCATGAAAATGAAACCAATATTATTGTTTGTAGTATCTTTTTTCATAGTAAATAACTGTATGTCTCAGCTGATCGAACAACACCGCTGGAAACACCGCGTCATTCTGCTTTTTGCCGGTGATGCCCAAAACAAAACGCTTCAAAAACAACTCAAACTTTTTGGTGAAAACACTTCCGGCATGAATGACCGGGAGCTGGTCGTCTACCGGATTTTCGAAGAGCAGGGGAAGAAGCCCGGAAACAAAGAACTGACAGCCGGTGAAGTCCGCCAACTTCGAGATCGTTATGAGGCGCCGGCGCAGGGTTTTACTTTCCTGCTCATCGGAAAGGACGGTACGGTAAAACTGCGGGAAAACGAGCTGGTCGCTATCGAACGTCTCTTTGGCCTTATTGACAGCATGCCTATGCGAAAGGCTGAGATGCGGCGGAAGGAGGATGGGGGATAGGAAATAAGAAAGTCCAGGTGCTGATCTTAAAGGCTTATTCCCGTTTCAATTTTTCCCGGAAAGCTTCAAAGTCGTCCAGTTTAATCCATCCTTTGTCGGCGGCGTGGGCAGCGGCTTCTCCATAATTGTTAATAAGGCGGATATCCACGTCAGTAGTGTTTCTGATCAATTCGGCAATGCGATTGGCGCGGCTGGGGCTGCGTACATCACGGATGTAGATGCCCTTGATTTGCTCGGGGAAGGCCTTGGCGATATCCAGGTAAATATCGGCATCGCGCTCGCCGCTGTCGCCGATCAGGAGGAAGGAGAGCCCGGTATAGGTCTTCAGGATATTTTTTATAGTTTCATACTTATGTCCCCGGTAATCCGCGGCAGGCCGGACGGAAGAAACGCCGATATCGCGCAGCAGAATGGGACCTTTGGGCAGGTGATTGATATGCATAAATTCCTGAAGCATGTCGTACAGGTTCCAGGGGCTGTTAGAGACGTAAAAAAACGGGTTGTGCAACTCTTCGGATTGTTGATGCAGGGCCCGGTAAAAAGCGGTTACTTCCCGGAAGGGCCGGCGGCCGGCGGCATTTTTAAAAAGCGTGTAGTAAAGCATTTTGAGTTTCAGCAGCGAGGTGACATGCGTTTGCAGAATGGTGTCGTCGATATCGCTGATCACGCCGAAGGTAGCGCGGGGGGAGGGGAGGAGCCATTCGGCGCTGTTTTCCAGATGCACTTCCCGCCAGGGGGTGCGTTTCAGAATAATTTTAGCCGGTTTCCAGCTGGTGTCGGCCGGGCGGTCCACTTTCTCATTGAGCGGGTGGTCGAGCAGGAAATACCCTTCGTCGTCGGTGATCAGTTCGAAGCGGTGCTGATCGATGTGCACTTCGAGGGTGGCGTCTTGTATTTCGTCGGTTTCGAAGCGGCGATAGGTGTCGATCAGGTTCTTCCACCGGGAATCATGGGTAGCGCCGTACAGTGGTTTGTATTTGAGCACCCGGCCCCTCAGCCTGATGTAATCCGGTCTTCCGTATCCCCGGTAGGGGGCGATGCTAAGGGGGGAGCGCCTTCCCCATCCGGTCAGGGTTTTGAGCCGGCGTCGCAGGCTGTCGGCAAAATTGTCGACTGGCCGTAGCAGGTTTTCGAAAAATCTTTTGAAGGATGCCATGGCATGAATATAGGAATTTTTAGGAAGGATGAGCGGGGAAGTATGAACTGAGCAGCAGCGGTGCTTGACTGGGGTTGCCTGTTCTTGTTTATCATTCATTTGCGGCCGGTATAAATTTGTATCTTTGCGTCTTATCAATTCATGAGCTACATGTTGCAGAAGATCAAACATTGGCTGTTTGACCTGATGGGCCGCGAACGCTATTTGAGATTGATCAGCCGGGGTTATTTTCTGGCTTATCGCCTGGGCGTCCTGCGATCCAGTCCCGATTACGAACTACATTACTTCATCCGTCATTTAGTGAATCCGGGCGACCGGGTAATCGACATAGGGGCCAACCTGGGCTACTATTCTGTACTGTTCTCTGACCTGGTGGGGCCTTCCGGCCAGGTATGGAGTGTTGAACCGGTGCCGCTGTACCGCCGGATTCTGGCCGCTAATATCGGGCGACGCGACAATATCCGTATCGTCCCTTATGCCCTGGGGGCTGATGCCGCCACCGTTGAAATGGGGGTGCCCGGCAGCCAGCCCTACCGGCACGGGCTTACCCGGGTGCTTTCTTCCGGAGAAAAGGAACATATCTCGGCTACCTTCGAGGTGGAAATACGCAACCCTGTAGAATTGTTTAGGGACCTGGAGCAGCTCGATTACGTCAAGTGCGACGTGGAAGGTTACGAAATTCATGTCCTCCCTCAAATGCTCCCACTTTTTCAGCGTTTTCGCCCTGTAGTGCAGGTGGAGCTTTCATCCGCAAGCCGGGCTCCTATATTTAAACTTTTCCTTTCGGAAAACTACCGGGCTTTCTACGTGAAAAACCAACAGTTGCATCCTCTCAAAAATGCTTCCCAACCTGCTTTTGGAGATACTGTCTTTTACCCCGCCGAAAGCCTGGACCAGGTAAAGGAATGGATAGGCTCTCAGCAAGATTAAAGGGCATCATTTCTGCAGGCTAATCACTATACCATTCAACTGGTACTGCGAGTTCAGCCGTTGCCGGTAGCGTTCGGCGAAGTCCTGCTGATCAAAAACGCCGAGGACGACGCGGAAGACGTCGGTACCGTCAGCGGTTTTGCTTTCAAGCAGGTATACGTCCGTAACGCCGCGCTGTTGAATAGATCGGATCTGATTGGCAGCATTGTTATGGCTGCTGTAGGCGCCGATCTGGATAACGTAGCCGGACTGGCCGTACCCGATTCGTTTTATTTCAGGAGAATTGGCAGTGGTGGTACCGGTATTGGTCTTTTTGCCGATTTCAAATGCATAGTTGCGGTCCGGCAGGCCGCGTTTGCTTATGCCGTTGTCGCTGGGGGCAGATGAGGCCACAGCGGGTGTGCTACGCGTGAAACTTTGCACTTGTGCGCCGGGAATGGGAGTTCCCTTGGCGTTGACGGGCTGATTGGAAAAGCCGATCGGTTCGACGCCCACCTTGGCCTTGCCCACCAGGGTGAGGTCGATGGCGTTAGCGGCTGCCAGGGAGAGGTCGACAATGTATTCGTCTTTATAGGGGCCGCGATCATTGACCCGCACCACGACGGATTTCTGATTGTTGAAGTTGGTTATCCGCAGCAGCGTTCCTTTGGGATGAACGCGATGTGCGCAGGTAAATGCATTGCGGTCGTACGTTTCCCCCATGGCAGTGGCCTGGCCGTGCAGGTAATCGGCGTAGTAGGCAGCCATGCCTACCTCCATTTGCTGAGCGGAAAGAGATAGGGACAAGCTTCCTGTAAGCAGAAGCGTAAGTAGTGTGCGAAGCATGTTTACAGCGTTTTGCTTTGATGTAATTGTATCGAGATAATAACGTTCTTTTTACCCAAACGATTCGTTATCAAAATATGAAATTTTTGTTAAAGGGTGATCTCGGCGGATCGGCTTCAGGTCAATCTGTTTTAAAATAAAAACAAAACCTGTTCATCGCCGGCCCTTCCTTTTAGCAAAAAAAAGGGCTTTTTGTATTAAATTTGCCGCTTTGAAGATTAACCCGGAACTTAAAGCCATCATGAACGGAAATATTTTGACTAACCAAAACATTCCCGAGCTGTGTAACAAGGAACAACTATGGGCATTGTTGGAGGAAAACAATATCAATGAGGCCAAAGTGAAGAAGCGGGTGCAGTATGCCGAAGAGTTGGAGCAACTGCAGATTGAATTGTTAAAACTGCAGAATTGGGTGCTGAAATACAAAAAAAGGGTGGTCATTATTTTTGAGGGCCGGGATGCGGCAGGAAAGGGGGGCGCCATCCGTCGATTCACCAGATACCTGAACACCCGGTCAGCAAGAGTCGTAGCTCTGGGTAAGCCCTCTGATACCGAAAGGGGGCAATGGTATTTCCGGCGGCATATCAAGGAACTGCCTAATGAGGGGGAAATTGTTTTTTTCGATCGCAGCTGGTACAACCGCGCCGTGGTGGAACCGGTGATGGGCTTTTGCACCGAGCAAGAATACCGACAGTTTATGCAGCAGGTTCCCGAATTTGAAGGAATGCTTTACGAAGACGGCGTGCAGTTTGTCAAACTTTGGTTTTCTATTTCCAGTGAAGAACAGGCCAGACGTTTTGAAAAGAGAAAAAATAACCCGCTGAAACAATGGAAACTCAGTCCGGTGGACCTGAAGTCGCGCGATATGTGGGATGAATACACGCACTACATCTGGGAGATGTTTGTCAAAACCCATACCAATTTCAGTCCCTGGTTTATTATTCAGACCGACAGTAAGAAGGAAGCCCGGCTGGAAAGCATTCGCTTTTTGCTCTCCAAATTCGATTATAAGGGTAAAGAAGATGTTCCGACCCGGCTTTATCCGGATCCCAATATCGTGCAGCGCTTTCACCGGTCTATGTACGGGCAAATCTGAACGGGCGCCATTTTCCCGCTTTTTTGAATGCTAATGATTTTACATGTTTACCGAGGAAGAACTAAATTTACTGAACTCCTATAAAGCGATGGAGTACCTGTTGCGATCGGAGGAAATCGATTTTGAGGATACGGTCAGGCAGCTGAAATACGAGAAGCAACTCAATTCTCTGCAGGTGGAATTGATCAAAGTGCAAAACTGGGTGGTGGAGAACAACCGGCAGGTGCTCATCCTGGTAGAGGGACGGGAATTCGCCGGAAAGAAATCCCTCATCCGGGCCTTTACCGAGCACCTGAACCCGCGCTCCATGCGTACGGTGGCGTTGAGAAAACCCACACCGGCCCAACGAGGACAGTGGTATTTCAAACGATATATAGAGCGGCTTCCCGAACGGGGAGAAATGGTATTTTTCGACCGTAGCTGGTACAACCGCGCCATGGTGGAACCCGTCAACGGCTTTTGTACCCATGAGGAGTACAAGCGATTTATGAGGGAGGTCAACCACTTCGAGCGTATGCTCAGCGAAGATGGTGTCATTATCATTAAAATTTATCTCTCCATCACCAAAAAGGAACAGCTAAGACGTATTGAAAATGTACGGCGCAACCCCCTGCGCCGCTGGGAACTCACCCCGGTGGATCTGCGCGCGGTGGAGCTCTGGGATGTGTACACCAAATATAAAGAGGAAATGTTTCGCATAACCGATACCGAAAAAACCCCCTGGCATATTATTCGCAAAAACGACAAGCGCCTGGCCTGCCTGCAGGGCTTTGAAGAGGTACTAAAAATATTACCTTATCGATAAGAGCTCCTGCTACGGGTTAAAAACCCAGAAGGTTATCTTGTTTTCGGCAGGCAGTTCCTTCAACTTTTTGAACTTTTTTCCCAAAAAAACTTTTTTAAGAACAAATTAAAGTCCTATCTTTGCATCCGCTTTCGAAAGTAAAGCGATCCATCACAAAGGCTCCGTAGCTTAACTGGATAGAGCACCTGACTACGGATCAGGAGGTTCCAGGT
>CAZWDL010000008.1:75847-92306 GCA_964632995.1 uncultured Saprospiraceae bacterium | reverse complement strand
CGCCCGCCTCGCCACCGCACTCGACCTCGATACGGATCAGATTGCCCAGGTGGAGGCCTTGCACGCTGAATACTTTCCTCAAATGATAGAAGTTCAACAGGGCGGCGATCCGGCGCGCATCAAGGACCGGCGCCTGCGCGGCATACAGTCCAGCCAGGAACTGGCGCTCCAGGAAATCCTGACGCCGGCGCAGTGGCAGCGATACCAGGAACTCAGAGAAGAGCTGGTGCGACAGCTGGAGCAGCAACGGTAGGAAGTGGGCCATACGGCTCTTCGCTTCGCTCCGAGAAGGCGGAAGGCGGAAAGCGGAAGTTGGAAGGCGGAAGTGGGAATTCGGAAGGCAGCAACCCACTTTGTGTCAATTTTCTTTTTCCCCTTTGCCAGCCATTAAAGTAATTCTTTCGGCCCCTTTACGTAGTTGCCGGAAAGTAATGGTGTGTTTCTCAAAGTTGAGCGCGATGCGATGCTGGCTGAGAAAGGGATAGCCCAGAATGCCGTCTAGGCGGGGGCCGGGCAGATGGTTGTTGAAGGGAAGGGTGGGAAGCGTGACGGTCGCCATGGGCGCGTAGGCGACGGCGCCCACCTGGAAGTTGACCAGCTGGCGGACTTTCGCCACGGTAGGCCGATCCCCCACCGCCCAGACGGCCACCTGTCGTTGCTGCAGCAACTCACCGTTCAGCCGCTCACTTCCACGTTCGTTTACTACGTTGACCTCCGCGCCGGTATCCAGCCCCAGGCGAACCGTTTTTCCGTCGACCCGGCTTTGCAGATAAGGAATATGTCCTTTCATTTTCATATCCACGGTCCAAACAAGCGCCGGCCGGTGTTTGGCGGTGTTGCTTTCCTCCCAGCCAGACGGGTAGATGGTCAGTTCCTGGACAGCATAATCGATTTCCAGTTCGGTTTTTCTGAAAAAATGGGTGCCTATTTTACCGAACAGGTTTTTTCCCAGCACTTTCTCCAGTTGTTGCAAATTGACGATAAAGGCTTTTTCATTTTTGCGCGACAGCGCGCCCAGGATCAGGTTAACCCATCCGGTACGCAGCCGAAATCCGTGACCGTTGATATCTTCAAAGACCTCCTCTCCGGTTTGGAGAGTGGAAAAGTACTTTTCATGCAAAATGATATCTCCGGCGCCGGTATCCAGGATGAAGTGACCGGAACGACCGTCTGCCACGGCTTCGACCAGGATGAGGTGGTTGGCCTGAGTTAAGGGAACCGTGAAGGGCGCCTGGGCGATGGCGTTCAATGAAGACTGAAGGATCATCAATACGACAAATTGAAGCGTTTGAGATTTCATTGGGGTGGATTTTAGGGTGAATAAACCGGCGCCCGGGAAAGGAGGCGCTCCAACCCAATATGTTCGTTCGGTATCAGCTTTGCTTTCGCTGGTTTTTCACTGGTTTTCATTATTGTAAAAAGGGGGTAACAAAGCTTTCGGTGATGTAACAGCAAGTGGAACAAGCAGAGAGGAGGCGTCCTGGAAGGCGCCTCCTCTCGCACAAAAAAGCCGTGCCTGCTCTACGAGGAGCGACACGGCCAACCAGGACAATGAAGGGCAGGACCCGGAGGTCCTCCTCCATTGATTTTTTGGGTAAGGATGAGACAGGCAGGTTTTATCAAAAGGAAATCTGTTTTTAAAGGTAGGCTGTGGAGAGGACTTCCCTTTTCACCGTTGTACCAACCCTTTCGCTATTGTACCGAACAGGCGCCCACGGACCGGTGAATTGTTACAGAGCCTTTAAAGCACTGAAAAAAGAGAAAGGAAGCTGCTCTATCCGGTCCCGGTATTTTTACTATTTTTCGGCAAAACGGATTACCGGCAAAAGATGGAGACTACCATTCCTACTGTCAGCTTCAGTACGATCGATTACGGCATCATGGCCATCTACCTGTTGGGGTTGCTGGCCATGGGCTGGCACTTCCGGCGCTTCGCCAATGAGAGTTTGGAGAACTACTACCTGGGCGGCCGGAAACTCAAGGGCTGGATGAGTGGTACGAGTTACGCTGTCACCTGTATGAATGCGGATGTGGCGCCCGCTTACTGCGGGATGACCGTCATCACCGGGGTTTGGATCTACTGGTGGTATCTGAGTCGCTTCGGCCTGGCGCTGATGATCGGGGCCGTGCTCTTTGCCATCTTCTGGCGCCGTCTGCAGCTGTTTACCTCACCGGCCTTTTACGAAAAGCGCTTTAACGGGGCGCCGGCCAGTTTGATGCGTAGTTGGATCGCGCTGCGCTCGGCCTTTATCGCGGTAGTAGCCTGGACCGGCGCCGGATTGCTGGGCATGACCAAAGTGACGGAGGGACTGCTAGGCTGGGAAAGGTGGGAAACCATGGGGCTCTTTCTTCCCGTACTGATTATCTACGTGCTCCTGTCGGGCTATATGGGCGTTATCGTCAGTGATTTGATTCAAACGGTCATCCTGATTCTGTCGTCGCTCGTCCTGATGGCGCTGGTATGGATCGATTTTGGCGGCCCTACCGGCTTGCTGGGGGCGCTGCAAACCCAATTCGGCGATTCGGTCACCCAGTGGCATCCGCCCAGTCAACACGAATTATTGGGCATAACCGGCGTCCTCGTCTGGACCATCGGTACGGCCATCGGCTACGGCGGCGACCTGGCCCCGATGAGCGGCGCTATGGAAGGGCAGCGGCTCCTTTCCTGTAAGAACGGTTGGGAAGCGGTGAAGATGTACCTCTGGACGCTGGTCGTTCTCTTCCTGATGCTGAGCCTGCTCACCCTGCCGGCCCTGGGCGCCATGCTGCACTGGCCGGGTCTTCACGACGGCAGCATCAACAAGGAACTGGCCTTCGGTATGCTGCTGGGGCACTACCTGCCCGCCGGCCTCCTGGGCCTGGCCTTCATCGCCATGCTGGCCTCCATTATGTCGACCGTCGACTCCAATATGAATTTCGGCGCGCAGGTGTTCCTTCACGACATCTACCAGCGCTTTCTGCGACCCGATGCGTCCATGCGCCACCTGATGCGCATCGGCAAATGGGTGATGATGATCATTCTCGCCCTTGCCCTCTGGGTCGCTACCGCCGCCGAAAACGTGATTGACATCGCCGTCTTCATGCTGGGGCTTTCTTCCGCCGAGCTGACGGCCAACTGGGGGCAATGGTGGTGGTGGCGCTTCAATGGGCAGGCCCGCCTGGCGGCTTCTTTCGGCGGGCCTTTACTCTTCCTGTTCAACGAGTTTGTCCTGTTCCGGTGGCTGATCGACGCGGGGCCTGACAGCACCTACCTCGTCATCCTCAGCTCCATTGCCATGACAACAGTCCTGTGGATAATCGTCGCCCTGAGGACCGAACCGGAACCGGAAGAGAAGCTCATCGCCTTTTACCGGGAAGCCCGCCCCCTGGGCTGGTGGGGGCCCATTGCCCGCGCCTGCGGCGAAGCTCCGGAGCCTTCCGGGCTCCTGCGCCAGGGCTTCGGCATTGCCCTGGCGGGCTTCGTTATGCTGGCCGCAGCGACGATCGGCTTATCTCACTTTTACATCGGGCGCTGGGACGTCGCCGGCATCGCCATCGTCGTCGCTCTTGGCAGCGGCTGGTGGTTACGGAAGCATTTACGGCCGTATATCCGGGGTATGCAGGAAAGGTGAATAGACGGGACCTTACTGCTATTATAACCATCCTATCACTATTGTACCTCCCGGCGCGTCACCTCCACATACATCGGAAAATGCGTAAAGGCCGGTCCTTCGCCCCACCTGACCGGCCCCACATACCAGCTTTCCACCATCTGCCGCCCTTCCCGGAGGGGGATATTTTCAATCGTGAGTTCAGTGGCTTCCGGATTGTCGTTACGAATCGTTCGCTGAGTCGTTCCCACGCGTACCAGGGCCTCCCCGGCGCTGCCCACCGGTTCGAAGAAGCGGAGGCGAAAGTCGTACAGGCCGGCTTTGGCCACTTCCACATCCCAGTAACCGTAAATCCGGTTTTGCCGCCACATGCCCGGCGAGCCGCGGGCATCGTTGCGGTTGAGCAGCACCGGATTTTCATAGTCGCTTCCGATGACGATATCAGTGTTGCCGACGGAAGGACTGCGGAGTACTTCCGGCAGCCATTCGTCAAAAGCTGATTTCAGCTCTTCTCCAATTTCCGGTTGTTGGTCGATGAGATTGTTCCTTTCCCCCGGATCATCTCGCAGGTTGTACAATTCCAACTCGGAGAGCGGCGCCAGATGGCCGGCGTGGCCGACCAGCTTGTAGTCTCCGCGGCGCACGGCGATATTCCAGTAGGGTTCCGGATAGCCGCGCTGCCACTGGAAGAAAAGGGTTGGATCGGGCATTGAATCCATTTCTCCAAGGAGCCGGCGCGAATAATCCTGCCCGTCTATCGACAAGGTGTCCGGCACCGGAATACCGCCCAAGCCCAATAAAGTCGGCAGTACATCAATATGAGCAGCGTAGCCGTCGACCTCACGGCCTGCTTCCAACTTACCCGGCCAGTGAAAGAATCCCGGTACCCGGATACCGCCCTCGTAGACGGAGCCCTTGCGATTACGCAGGCCCGCGTTGTAGCGGTACTGCTGGGGGCCGTTGTCGGTCAGAAAGACAATGATGGTGTTATCCGCCAGGTTGGAGGCGTCCAGGTGATCCATCAGGCGGCCGATGTTGTCGTCGATATTGGTGATCATGCCGTAGAGGCGGCGGATGACGTCGACGGACGGCAGTTGTTCTTCTCGTACGCCTGATGCCAGCATCCGGGCGCGCCCCGGCACGCTGTCCAGTTCGGCGTAGCGGTCGTAGTAGTCCTGCGGAACCTGCAGGGGCGTATGCGGCGCGTTGAAGGCCAGGTATAAGAAGAAAGGCTCCATACCCTGCTCGTCGATGAATTCGATGGCGGCGTCGGTGTATACATCCGAGCAATAGCCCTCTGTAGGTATTGGCTCACCATTATGTAATAAGGTGGGATTAAAATAGGAGCTGTCGTATTCGAAGTAATTGAGGTAATCGCCCACCTGCCCCACTCCGCCCGCGAGGTGCACCAGTGATTCCTGGAAGCCCTGATCGCCGGGCCGGAAGGGGTAGGAATCGCCCAGGTGCCATTTGCCGAAGACACCGGTGCGGTAGCCCGCGGCGCCCAGAATTTCGGCGAGGGTGGTTTGGCGGTTGGCCATCATGGCGCCGCCGTTGTAGGTGTCAAATACGCCGGTGCGCAGCGTGAAACGCCCGGTGAGCAGGCTGGCGCGGGTAGGGGCGCAAACGGGCGAGACGTAAAACTGCCGGAAGCGGGCGCTGTTGCGGGCCAGCGCGTCGAGGTTCGGGGTCCGGATTACCTCATTTCCATGGAAACCGAGATCGCCGTAGCCCTGGTCGTCGGTCATGATAAGAATGATGTTGGGACGCTCCGCCCCGGCCGTTTCTTCCGTGTCTGCGGGTTGACAGCCGGAAAATAGAAGGAGTAAGGAAAACAAGTATAGGTATGGACGGGTCACAGCAGATGGGTTTGATTATTAAGGTGCTTTTGATACATGCCTAAAAAGTCTGGACATCTCAGACAATAATTCTACTTTATCAGTACGGGCAGCGGGCTCGCCGCCTTGCGGCGAGTTGACTTCGCGATCGATTGCTGCGCTAACAGATTCGGACACAAAGGGCGCAAAGCAGACACAAAGGTTCACAGAGAGGAGATTCTCATAAGACTTCGTGGTTCTTTGTGTCTACTCCGTGCTCTTTGTGTTCCAAAATTTTTGAGCCTTGACGCGGTTTGAGAACACTGAGGCGCCATCTGCGCTTCGCGGCTCCAAGCCGACAAAGTCGTATTACAATGACGGTCTCAGCAGGTATTTTCGCTGAAAAAGCGGACAAAATTTTTCTTTTTTAAGAAAAAATATTCTTTTCAGAAGAGGCAGAATCCAGAAACCCTGGAAAACAAAACCATAAAACCCTGTTTATCAGCACATAAAAACGAATCAGCCATTCCAAATGAATTCAGTAATGAAACAAAATGTACTACCCAATTCCTGAATAAGTTAGCACATTTGTATTGTGCAAGGAAGAAAAGTGGAGAGAACGGAAAATGGAAGGCAGAACAGCCATCGAAAAAGAAAAGACCTGCTACAGAACAGCAAATTATTATCCCATGAAGTGTTTTGGGCACTTCCCCCAAAGAAAAAAGAGAATATCAAAGGATATTCTCTATTATTTGGTATGTAGATAGCCTCTCAAAGCTCTTTGAATCCGGCTGGTTTAACCGATCAGCCGGTTTTTTTATGTCAGAAACAAATATACGCGTTTTTTACCAAGGAATAAAGTATTTTCCCAACTTTTCTCTTCCATATTTCAAAATACTTTATCTTTCTGTAAAAAGATGACCGCTCTTTTCCTCCGTTTCACCCTGTTTTTCTCTGTTGTTGTTCCCTTACTCTGTAGTTGTCAGGCCCAGCAAAAAAGCAGCAAACGACCGCCGAACATCGTCCTTATCATGGCCGACGATCTTGGCTTCGAGGCCCTCTCAGTCTACGGCGGGGAGCGCTACGAGACGCCCCGTCTCAGCCAACTGGCGGAGGAAGGCATGCTGTTCGAAAACTGCTACTCCACCCCCCTTTGCACCCCTTCGCGCGTGCAGATCATGACCGGCAAGTACAACTTCCGCAACTACATGGCCTTCGGCATGCTGCCGCGAGGGGAGACCACCTTCGGTCACCTGATGAAGGAAGCTGGTTACCGAACCGGCATTGTCGGCAAGTGGCAGTTGTACGGCAATCCACACCAACGGGAACTATTCGATACGGTGGGTACGCGTCCGCAGGCGGCGGGTTTTGACGAATATTGCCTTTGGCAGATCGAAGAAAGGGGGCTGCGCTTTAAGAACCCCTACCTGGAAATGACGGACCGCCCCTTGCAAACCTACGATGGCGCCTACGGCCCCGATCTGTTTACCGATTACGCGGTCGACTTCATCGAGCGCCACCGCGATACTTCCTTCTTTCTGTACTTCCCCATGACGCTGGTGCACGACCCCTTTCAGCCGACGCCGGCGCAGGGGGCCTTTGACGAATTCGATCCGGAGAGCGGCGTCAATGACACCACCTACTTTGCCCCGATGATGACGTATATGGACCGGCTGGTCGGCAGAATTGTCGATCAGATCGAGGCTTCCGGACTTCAGGAAAACACGCTGCTCCTCTTCATCGGCGACAACGGGACCGACCGCGACGTGGTCTCTACCTGGCAAGATCAGCGCATCCGCGGCGACAAGGGCCACCCCACCGAGTTCGGCACCCACGTGCCCATGATCGCCCACCGGCCGGGAACGATCAGCCCCGGCGCCCGCAACGCCAACCTCGTTGATTTTACCGACTTCCTCCCTACCCTGCTGGATGCCGCCGGCCATCCGCTCCCGGACTCCCTGGTCACGGACGGTATTAGCTTTTATCCGCTGCTCCTGCAACAGGAAGACGCTCCAGCCCGCGACTGGGTCTTCTGCCACTACGCCCCCCGCTGGGGCCGCTTCGAGCCGGCGCGCTATGTGCACGACCACCGGTGGAAGCTGTATGAGGACGGGCGTTTTTACGATCTGCAGAAAGATATTATGGAGGAAAAGCCCCTGTCGCGGGAGGACTTGCCGGAGGAGGGCCGGGAGGCCTGGGATAATTTTGAAGGAGTGCTGGAACGGATGCGGTGACCTACATATCCGGACAAAATTCGATTAACTAAAAACTTTAACTGTTCCCCGCCATTCACCTGAACCTGGAAAAGACAAGGGGACCTTGGGACAGGGGACTTGGGGACGAGGAGACACGGGGACTTGGAGACTTGGAAACATGGGGACTTGGAGAACTAAACTCCCGGCACTTGTTCCCGTATCTCCAAGTCACCGGGTCCTCCAATATTTTCTCCGGCCCCTAAGGAAAGGAATCCGTGGAGAGCATGATGAATTTTTCTTAATTTTAGGCATGACTCTGCAAGACAAATACATCAATCCTTTCACGGATTACGGCTTTAAAAAGCTGTTCGGCACCGAGTTGAACAAAGACCTGCTGATCGATTTTCTCAACCAGGTATTGCCCGAACGTCATCATATCAAGGAACTGTCCTACACCTCTACGGAGCAGCTTGGTTCTACGGAGGTAGACCGCAAGGCAATTTTTGACCTGTACTGCACCAGCCCGTCCGGCGAACGCTTCATTGTCGAAATCCAGAAGGCAAAACAGAACTTTTTCAAAGACCGCAGTGTCTATTACTCAACCTTCCCGATCCAGGAGCAGGCAAAGAAAGGAGACTGGAATTACCAACTGGCAGCGGTTTACACAGTGGGGATTCTGGATTTCGTATTTGATGAAGACCGGGAAGATGAGGAAGTCCGTCATGAAGTGAAGTTAAAAGACCAGGATTGTCAGGTTTTTTACGACAAGCTCACCTTCATCTATCTGGAAATGCCGAAGTTTAAGAAGACCGAGGCTGAATTGGAAACGAACTTTGATAAGTGGATGTATGTGTTAAAACATCTTCCCTACTTACAGGACCGGCCGGCGGCTTTGCAGGAGCGGGTATTTCAGAAATTGTTTGAAGCGGCGGAAATTGCCCGTTTTAATCCGGAAGAGAAAGCGAAATATGAAGAGAGCTTGAAGTATTACCGGGACTTGAAAAATGTGGTGGATACCTCTTATGAAGAAGGTAAAGCGGAAGGTAAAGCAGAAATTGCCCGGCAAATGAAGGCGGACGGGGAGCCTGTCGAAAAGATCATTCGCTATACCGGCCTGACTGAAGATGAAATAGAAAGATTGTAAGTTCTTGTCTTCGGTGAGGAAATGCAACCGGCACTTTTTTCTTTTCTCCCAAAAGCTCCAGCACCCGCTCGTAGTATTCCGGGAATTCATAGCGGAGGCGGAATTCGACCTGGCGGCAGGCCAGGGGGTTGCGTTTGGCGTGACCGACCGTATGAATATAGTTTTGGATTTTCGGGACCAAATGAAAATTCAAAACTTGGGAAAAGTCTTTATCCATTTGATAAAACAAAAAAAAGACATTTTTCTTTTCGTGCTTGGCAAGACAATAGAAAAAAAGCTCTTCAAAAAGCATGTTAAACAACTGAGAGGGAATTGAACCTCTCTTTGACAAATTATGATCTAAAAAGTCTATTGCTCTTTTTGCATATGCCTTCAGGAATTTAATGTCGTTACCGCCAATAATCCCGGCATTAATGGCGATAATGTCTCCCGAAGCCTCAAGTTGCGAGAATATTTCACCAGGCACAAAGCTCAATTTGTTATACAATACATCTCTGATTTCTCCGTAAAAAGCATGCCGGCGAAAATCGGTTTTACTTTGTACGATCAGGTCCTCGCTTGCAAATCCAATTTTTTCCCAGACAAATACGTCCCCATCTACATGTAAGAAAGACGTATTCTGAAGCTCGTACGCAATAAATTTACCCATTACCCATGCATAAGCGGGATAGTACTGAATACTATCCAGATCTGATCGCACTGTGGTGTAGGGTAATGCTAGTTGGTCTATTAATTTTTTTTACCAGGGGTATCAGTTACTAACTCAACATGATTATGAAATTGGCTGAGCTTCAGGCAACTCAGAGCCCAGCTCATGTAGTGATATTTCTTGTGAAGCCAACCTCCAAAAAACCTGCCGCTTTTTTGATCTTCTTCAAAGGGTCTTGACCAGTAGCTTTGGATGATTTTCATTTTCTCAAGCTAGATATTAACAAAAAAGTCAATTCTTTCTTATAGTCTGACAACTTAAGATTTGTGAAAATATGGCGCAGCTATTTTTTAGCTCGCAAGGCAAAAAACGCAGGCGATGCCTAAGCATCGGCGAGGCTTTTTAACGCAGCGAGGTGGAACTCCGAGGAGCGAAGCGACGATCAGCGAAGCTAAAAAGAGCAAGTCAGAATTCACAAATTTTGGGTTGTCAGACTATAAATGCTTTGCCAACAACATTTCAATTTTTCCTATACTATTTTGACCACCTCTATGCAAAATTTTTCCCTCGGGATCCAAAAGTATTAGGGTTGGGTAAGAGGTGATCATTAACCTTTGAATTGGTCCAGTTTCATTGTAACCATCGTCTACAAGCTGACGCCATTCAAGTTCATGCTTCTGTACAAATTGAGAAAGTTCAAAAACATCTATGCCGTTCAAAGGAAAGATTACACCAATCATATCGAAACTGAGATTGTTGGAGTATTTTTGGTAAAGAGCCTTTAACTCAGGAAAGTTTTTAATGCATGGGGCACACCACGGACCCCAAAAGTCCAACAATGTAAATTTGCCATGCAAGCTAGAACTAGATACTGTGGCACTGTCCGCCAAGGAAATTGCTTCAAAAGTATAACTATAATTTCCTGCTATGCGGCCAACTTTTTTATTAGGGGATTTATCCACTAAAGTCAATTTTAAGCTTTGTTCATTATCACTTCCTATGACCCCATTGATTTGGTAGGCAGCATTATTTAAATAAATGGTATCGTGAATTTTATGCCCGGTTTCGGGGTCTGTTTGGCGTGAAAACCATTCATTGGGCGGAGAGACGAACAGTTGAAATACATTTTTACTATCCAGATAATCCCCGCGGAGTGCAAAATAATAACTTTTATTTCCAAGCTGCAAAACCCCAGTTTTATATTCATTCCTGATTAAATAAATAGTGAAATCTTTATCAGCTATTCTCATTTCTGAATAAAGGTCAGAGAAATTGAGGAGTGGAGCTACCTTAAAAAGTCGATTCTTCCAAACTATCTTTTGCCCATCATAAACTTCATAATTCACGAAAACGGTTTTTGCATCTCTTAAATTGTATTCCTCAGAGGTGTCGAAGGATAAAATTCGGTTGTTGGAAAAATCACCATCATTATCTTCGTCCACTATAATCACTTTTTCGTTATTGGCTTCTCGAAACCCAACTAATAGATGAACCGAATGGTGATGATGCTTTTTAGTTAACATCGACTTATCTGCCTTTGAAAGTATTTTAGACTCTTGTCTGGATAAGCTAACGCCTTGTTGTATCTTATCAAAAAAGCCTTGCGTTTGGTTGAGATCATACTCATAAACTATGAAAGTGTCAATGTTTGCCGGAATACCGGGGAAGTTATCCTTAGTTGGATACTGGCTTGGTGTAATCCGGTAAGAATGAACGGAGAAAGGGAAGTTCCCGACGATTCTTTTCAGCTTGACAAAGATTTCTTTTGAATCTTGCGCATTTAAAAACAATGGCAAAGACAGAAAAAAAATCACTGATAAAGTTTTAAAAAAGGTTACAAAAACATCCGTTTTCATGCCTTGCAAATTTAACTATTTAGAATCGTATCCTAAATAATGGTCGCATTTTGACTTGATCTTTTTCTCCTCCTGCTTTTGGTCCAAAAAAGCGGGATCGTTGCCCATCAGTCACAGAACCCAGCTGTGCTCCTTCGGCGCGCCTAGCCTGGAAAAAAATCATCGTCGAAAATCGGACAATTATTCAGGACGAGACCCTTAACTTATGATTATAACATAAAAGCTCTAAACCTATTTTATTAAATTTGAAATAAGTTTCAGGCTGTGCTTCACAGCCTGAAACTTATGCAGAAGTAAATTCTTTAACAAGTAATCCACCCCCCATCACCCGAGCATACAATACAGTGTTCGTACCCACCTCCATTTTGCAGTAATTGTATACTGCAGTCGCCGGAAGGACAATATAAATGTTCATGGCCCTCCCATCCACAATAAGTATATCCTCCTTTAATTTTTTTCATATCCTCTTTGGAGAGCGCATTCCTAAAGTTTTTAAATGACGTTTTCATGGTAAAAGTTTTAGATGACTTCCTACTCTATTACAGGCTTTTCGGAATCCGCCTAAATTGTGCACAAATTTTCTTATTCAATTAGATACTCAAGATCATCCAGTGAATAACCATCCGGTAACGGCTTGTGGTTATAGAAAATTCTGGGCGTGGAAAAAATCCCAATTTTCTTGCACCAATCAAGATGCGTTTCCAGGGTAGAATGAGCTTTTTCTTTACAGGAAGATCGGGAAACATCTTTAATAGAAAAGCGCTGTATCCAGTCTTCCATCATGCGATCCGGGGTTTTATAAAATTCCAAGAGAGAATTTCTAAAAGCTTCCGGATCAAGCTGATCATACAGCTGCAGCATGGCTTCAGCAACCCTTTTGGAAATAGCTTGATCATCCTCTTCGGTCAAAAAGATTTCCTCTACTATAGTATTGGTCTTTGTCCTTAGCAAATTAAAAAGCGCTTGATGCATCTTTCAGCAAGGCCCACAAACAGGATTAGTGATCACTGTGAGGATGTGCTCTCCTTCGGGATTCCCGAACTGAATAGGTCTCAAGTTCCCTTTATGGATTACAGGCATGTCCTTCGACAGTAAATCGAACACCTGCCGGTTAAACTTAATCCTTCTTACCTTACTCATCTGATTGCGTAGCGACTTCCATTCAAAGAAAACCGGTTTCAGGAGACCGAAAAGAGAGGAAACCAAAAACAGTAACAGTAAAAAAGCGACCAAGGAAATAAATACCTCTTCTCTGAATATTCTATCATGGACGCTCCAGTATCCCAGGGCAAGCGCCGCCTCCACAGCTAAAATTCCTTGTATGAATAAGCACAACCGGCACCAACCGCCGGCTATTTTCCATTGATAATAAACCGAGTAAGGAATGTAAAAAGCAGCTCCGAGGCTTACTAAGGTCACTAAACCCACATTGATTGGGGAAGGAAAAAACAGCAAAAATAAAAAGCCGGTCAGAAAATAAACAAGCCCAATTTCACTCCAGGAAATCAGCCCGAAGATTTTTGCGGCAGGAGAGTCCAAAATATTTGAACAGTCAATTTTCTTATTCGGTGAACATAACTTTTTGAAGAAGGGATTATTTCTATCAAAATCATGAATCAGGAGGAGAATGGAAAGGCCTATTCCGGTCAGTTTTGAGAATAGCAAAGCATAGTATGTCCAATGATTACCCGCAGAAAAGGTTAGAAGCCAATAAACCAGCAATAAGAGCCCACTGGAGCAAGCGAGTGGCAACCTAATTCTTCGGAACGTTTCTTTTACTCTATTTTGATTGTAATTTTCCTCCCGGGCAGAAGAACTGTTGTCTGCCACAAGCGTTGCCCCACTCCAGGATTGCAGAAACTGTTTCTTTGGATATAATTCGACCTCATTTCGTTCATTGATTATCTGAACTCCCTCGGATTGAACTTCAGCAACGACCAAAAACATTCCTCCGTTATCACGAATGTGAACAATGGCCGGTTTAGGTAGATCTTCCTGTAATTGATGATAGTCCGATCGCAAGGCAAAATGCGCTATTCCCAATTGGCTCAGCGCGTGGCTTAAAGAGAAGAGGCTGGGAAATTCGGGGTGTGTTTTGAATTTTTCAATAGTATAACTACTGAATGGAATCTTCAGGTTTTTCAAAAAAACTCTCAGCGCTTCTGTGGCATTTTCTTGGATTAATTTGCTCATAGACTCACAACGATTAAGCGATTCTTTTCAAAAGTACCTACTCTTACTGCAAAAATTTTGCAGTAAGGATATTTCCTGAAAAAAACTTTTTCCGCCCTTTGTTTTTGCAGCCCGTTCTTTGTTCATGACAAGCCGAAAGTCGAAATATATTTCGGCATCGTACTGATAACTTCCTCTACACTGATTAAAGGAAATCTCCGCTCCCATAGTGCGGAGATCGTTCACTAAATTATAAACTTGTCTTTCCGATACCTCCAGTCTCCGCGCTAATTCCTTCGGCGTCCCCGTCGCCTTCATCCGAATCAGCTGATCCAGTCGTTCCAGGGTGTTCAGTTTTTCCAGCAACTTCATAACAAATTATTTGAGATGAAAAACTTATCGATTTTGAACCAAATTGATGATCTCCTCAAAAAACCGCTCCAGCAGTCGCCGGTCTTCCGAAATAAGATAAGCCCGCCCCGTCATCTCCGGCTGAAAAGCAATTTGCCGGCCGTAACACTTAGCGATCATCCGCAGGCAGGTGGGCCCGCAGTCCATCGCATCGAGCTGCCGGTAAAAGGGAAAGCGGCGGAAGGCTTTCGGGAGTTTTTTATTACTTGAGGAACCGTCCGAAGATAACTTCCCTCTTTTGGCGGTGTCTTTTTTCCGCTGTCCCGCTTTTTCAGGAAAAAGCGGGATTGCGACTCAGTCACAGAACCCCGGCTATGCTCCTTCGTCGCGCCTTGGCAGCGAAAAAAATACTCTCTCCAAAAACGGAAAGTTATCTTCAGCCAGTTCCTAATCGGTTTATTCATGTACACATACTTCACCCGTTCAAAGCACCACGTATAAAGTGCTTTGTTCGATTAAAACAATGACATAACACCCCGTCCAGCAACACCGAACGGTCAACTTCTCCGGGCTTGATTGTTTTTTCTCCGCGGAAAGCGGAGCTGTTTTTGTGTTTCCTCCCCCTAAGAGTAGAACTAGAGTAGAACTAGAGTAGAACTAGAGTAGAACTAGAGTAGAACTAGAGTAGAACGCTTCGTATACATCTTGAAAAATAGAATCTTTTTATTGGAAAAACAAGAAGCACGCCGGATTTTAACACTTTTCCCGACGGAACAGGGTTTCCCATTCGAATGAATAGGGCAGCGGTTGGAGATGGATGGTTCGAGGTTCGAAATTATTCCTACGGACATGGTCCCTCAATGCCAATTGACCTTTTCAAGATGGTCTCATTTTTCTGTTAGAAGATCCTTGTCAGAGCAATTAACATTTGTTAATTTTGGAAATGGAAAATGTATTTTCAATAGCCTTGCGGAAAATCGCAGATGCATTGGATGCCGAAAAGATCGATTACATGATAGTTGGGGGCTTTGCCGTCAGCTACCACAACCGGGCCCGAACCACGAATGATATTGACCTTGTCTTACAAATTTATCCCCATCACGTTGGTAAAATCCTGAAGCATTTTCCGGAGTGGCAGGATTTTGAGGAGTCCTTCAAGGAAAGCGTTGCAGGTGGAATGATGTTTAACATAACCGATTTCGAAACGGGCATCCGGTACGATTTTATGGCATATCAGGATTCCGATTACAACTGGTCGGCCTTTCAACGACGGGAGAAAGTCAATTTTTGGGAAGTGGAATGCTACATGTCATCCAAAGAAGATTTGATCCTGTCCAAGTTGAAATGGTACGATATTTCCTCCAGCGAAAAACAATTGGAGGATTTAAAATTTTTGCTGCTGGATGAAACGCTGGATATGGAATACATTCGATTCTGGGCACTAAAGCTGAATTTGAAAACTTATGGATTACTGGGGTAAAAAAATAAACGTAAGCGAAAAAGCCGCCCGGCGGCAGGTGGCCATTATCAACAGCTTCTCTTCGGAGAAGCGCTTCAAAATCGCGCTCGATTTTGCAAATATGGGGGTGAATCAGACATTTGCCTGGATCAGATCCAAGCATCCGGAATACAGCGAATTGGAGGTGCGCCTGGAATTTGTCCGCTTGATGTACTGGGAAGCGGGTAAAATGACGCCCGCGCATTGGGAGCACTTCAAAAAGGTAATGGAGAAGCGGATTCGAAAAGACTGGGCCATGCGCTTCCGCAAGATGATGGAAGCAAAGGGCTGGACTTATGAAGATGTGGCAAGATACGGCAGGTTCAAGAACGGGAAAGTAGTGGAGGCGACCATAAGCAGGGGATTGCCGGCCTTTGCCAGGTTAGCCGTGGTGTTGTTTGAACAGCAATAGAGAGAAGACAAGCGATCGGTCCTTTTACAGATTACCGATACTTACCGAACAACTTCAAACTCAATCTTGAACGTCATCTCCTCGGTGTTGAAATTTTCTTCCCCCCTAAAAAAGTAAAACGCGCTTGAAAAACCAGTCCTGTATTCACCGGCTTCTAAGGGAGGATGATCTTCAAGTAGGCAAAATTTTCTGGAAAAAATTGTTGAGGAGTAGATGTCCCGGTGAACCATCATCGTCCAAAATCCTGAAGCAAAATCCGTCTGCTCATCCGGTTGATGAATTCCTCGTCCTTTACCGTCACCCCGATGCTGCAATTGGGCTCCTTATCCTCGTCAACTCTGGTGTACCCTTCCTCATCTACATACACATGCGCCTGCTCGGTAGTAAACAACTCCGGCCAAAGCACCATCCCGATAGCTACTCCATCGAACATTTTGGCCGCCACCGCCCATTCTGCATGCCGGTACCAAAGCGCGTACAGGGCGCCGAGCGCGTCCGTCAGCGGCGTGTTCCGCATTCCTATTGCCGTCAGGTAATCGTCTTCCAGGATAACGTGATCGGTAACATCGAGCGGCGCCAGGGTAATATCGGCGCCGGATTGCATCAACCTTTTTCCTGCTTCGATACTACCTCTGACATTCCACTCGGCTGAGGGCTCCCCTCCCCCGTAACCGGTGCGGATCGATCCGAACATGGACACCACCCGCTTCGCTTTTTTCAGGATATCCGGATCTTTGTCTAAAACGGAGGCGATATTGTCCACCGGCCCGACGGT
>CAZWDL010000008.1:29225-75837 GCA_964632995.1 uncultured Saprospiraceae bacterium | reverse complement strand
TAAGGGTTATCTTACAGCGGCGGGTTTTCCCAATCCACCGGCCCGACGGTAAACAGGATCACTTCATCAGGGTATTCGTTTAAGCTTCTGATGATGAAGTCGGCGGCGTGCTCCTCCTGAGGTTGCAGCTTGTCAAAACCTTCCGACCAGCGCATCTGTGAGGAACGGCCTTCGGGCTCCGTGTCGGTTCCCACGACCGTCGGCGTGTGATCGCCCATATAAACCGGGATATGCTCCATGCCGGTCTCGTACAGCAGCTTACAAGCCAGCTCCGCCCGGCCCGGCGTATTGCCGTGCCCGACCGTGATGCCCAGAATGTCAAACTCCTCCTGGCCGCACAGGAGCAGGGCTACAGCGAAGGCGTCGTCGATATCCCCGCCCAGGTCGCAGTCGAAGATGACCTTTTGTTTTTGGGCCGAGGAATTGAGTTGAAAAAACAGGAGGACGAATAGTAATCCGAAAACGCGTTTCATATTTTAGATTTTTTATGCGACCTGCGCTACCTTTACGAAACCTCGGGTACGTGAGCGTAAAACTGTAGTCTTAGTTTAGAAGTTTAGTCGCCACTCCTCCGGAGTGGCTGGTTTAGGAGTTTAGCAGATCTGAAAACGGGAATTTTGTTTTCAGATCTGCTAAACTCCTAAACAGCGAGCCCGACCAGACGGTCCGTAGGAAGGGCGAAGCGCTAAACTTCTAAACTTTTCACCCGATCTTCCCGTCATTACGTACAACCCCGGATGTTTCGTAAACGCAACCAAAAAACCATTTACTCTTCTGCGATCGTCTCCACCAACAGCTCCTCCCGGTCAAACAGCCCCTCCTTGAATTGCAGCCCCAGCCCCGGCGCGTCCGGGGGGCTTACGGCGCCATCCACCACCTGCGGCACATTGTCGAAAAAATAGGGATAGCGTTCACTCCAGTTCGGGTACACGCTTTCCACGAAAAAAAGATTCGTGATCGCAGCAGCGAGGTGAACGGAGGCATACCACAGGATGGGGCCGCCGGCGGTGTGCATCATCGTGGGAATATAATAAGTATTCGCCATATCGGAAATCTTCTTCCCTTCCGAAATGCCGCCGCACCAGGTCAGATTCACTCCGAAAATACATTTTTTTGTTACACAGAGTCACACGGAGGAGTCACGGAGAACCACAGAGATTTGATAATCAAATAATTAACTCCGTGCGCCTCTGTGACTTCTCTGTGTCTCTCTGTGTAATTCCACTTTTCGGAGTACACTCAAGATTAGAGGTAATAATCGCGGGGGAAGCGGTCGGCGATATCGGTGTAGGGATAGTCGATGCATCCCTCCACGCAAAAGACGCCGGAGATGGGTGGTGTGTTGATGGCGATGGCGAAAGTGAGGGCAGTGACGATTGCTGTTGACAGAGCGATGTAGAAACCGATCGTCAATATCGGGTTGGGAAGTGTTGGAGTTCACATAAATTATTAAATTTCTAGTTGTCCCTTACAATGGAACGAATAAGTACCCGGACAGACTTAAATTACATATTACCTTGCATCATCTTTTGGGCTGACTCTTCGTTTGCACCTATCTGGGTTTTCCTTTTGCCGAACAGAAGGGGAAAAGTTGGGAGCAACATTTTTTTTTAGAATTGCAAGGATTTTGTTGGAAAAATATTTACTTTTATTAGTGTGGAAACGCTTTAATTTTGGATAAAAATCAGCTTATGGTCGCTTCCGGTATATTTGATGAAATTGTTGACTTCATCGCTTCTAAAAGCCCAGAAGATGTTGTGTCTTTTAAACCTTCGGAAAAATCTAGCCGGCGTTATGAATACTTAATTCATAAAGAGAAAGTGGAAGGGCTTACAGATACTGAAAAAAAAGAATTAGACAACTTTGAGGTCCTTGAGCACCTCATGCGTCGTGCTAAAGCAAAAGCTCATTTGATTCTTGCTGCATGAGCCAATATATTTCTGACTCTCTGCGGCTCCTTGTAGCAGAAAGGGCAAATTACAAATGTGAATATTGTCTTATTGACCAAGCGGATACATTCCATACTTGCCACATAGATCATATCATTAGCATCAAACACAGTGGAAGTACCGAAGCAGAAAATCTCGCCTTTTCCTGTCAGTCCTGTAATAGAAATAAGGGATCTGATGTGGGCAGCTAAGTACCTGGACATAATTATTTTACCATTAGATTGAGATGGATTTTTGGCTTAGACGAGGCGAAAAACGCAGGCATAGCCTAGCTACGGCGAGTATTTTCAACGAAGTATAAGCCAAAAAGCCGCTCAAGATAATATGTAAATTAATTGTGTCCGGGTACTTAGCTTTTCAATTCGGGAAAATTTGTAAGATTTTTCAATCCCAGGAAAGATCAATGGGTGGACCATTTCTATCTTGAAAATGGTCTTATTCTTCCTAAAACGGAAATTGCCAAGGCAACCATTAAAATTCTGAATTTCAATGATCCCGAAATCGTAATTGACAGACAGCTTTTAATTCAATCTGGAAGATATCAGATCCCGGAATAGAAATAATGTCCTTCTGTTTCTGTGGCATAGAAGGCGAAAAAACTGAACCACTCTTTCGAATGGGCGCAGTTGCGATCTGTCCCCCCAATCTTCATTATGAAAAGTGTGTTGATCCCATAAGTCGGTTTGAGCTACTTCTCCGGTTCATCTGTTCGTCGGTTTTACCCCGCCCTCGTTTCTCGGGACGGGTAAACCCCATGGAATTCGCGAAGCGACTATTCCACGGGGTAAATGTTTTGCGGTTCTGTAAGTGTAAATTTTGACGAAAACTCCGCCAAACAATTCAGAACAGAAGAACTCAGCCCCATCTAAAGATATGGGGAATCAATATACTTTTGAAGTTTAGTAAACATGTTCAAAAAACCGACTTTTTACACAACCCCAACTCGATCCATGATAACCATGCCGAAGCCGCGTAGCGGCGACACAGGCGCTAATCCGGTTGTATTTCAAAAGTCGCCAGCACAAAACCGTGGTCCGACGGATACATTAGCTGTTTTCCCCGGAAGGTGAACGGCTGTCCGTCGGGTGCGACCCGGCTTTCGGCCTGGGTCAGCCTCAGCTTTTCGCCCGTATAATACAGGTAATCGATGCGGTCTTTCCGGATGAATTTTCGCTCGCCGTCGATATTCACCGACAGCCAGGTCGTACCGGGATGGGTCAGCGGATCGGGATACATTTGCCGGAAGGCATCTTTAAATCCTGCGTCGGTCATAGCGCGGGAGATGGGCCAGTCGACCACCGCGCCGCCGTGGAAGAAGGTGTCGCGCGTAGCCGGCGTCCAGTCGAGATGCGAATGACTGTTGAAATCGCCGCCCATGATGACCGGCACATCATCGGCCTTTTCTATGAACGGCTGAATGACACCCAGGATAGCCTCGATTTCCTCATCGCGGCTGCCGCGCTTCTCCCAGGCGATCATATCCGCCTCGGTGCTGTCGGTGGGCGCCAGGCGGGTATCGGGCAGGTAGTGCAGCCAGGTATCGAAAAAGAGAACGGGGATGGAATCCTCTACCTGTATCTCCACCCCGCCGAAATTGAAGGGCGCAATCGCTTCCTCAAAGGCAAAATGCCGGGTGATCGAATAGCGGCTGAAAATGCATAGGTTGCTGGAAATGAGGTGGTAGTCGAAGCCCAGCGCTTCGGCGATCATGGGCGCCGAGCCGTAGGTTTCGATCATGAGCACCACGTCGGCTTCGGAGGCCCGGATGATGTCGATCACGTGCGGGCGTCCGTCTTCGGGCAGGCTCTCGTCATTGCCGCCGTGCCAGATGTTCCAGACCAGGACGGTGAAGGCGGGATCAGCAGACTGAGCTTTGATGACGCCGGCAGCGCTGAGCCAGAGCAGAATGAAAAGGGAATAATTACAGAGCTTCATTTTCTAAAATTGCTGTTTTAGGGGCTATTCTACCAATTTGGCCATAGCCCTTACCGGAAAAGTACCAACACGCTTCAATTTAGGCGGTACGGCGCTAAAAGTAAAGCCCTCCTCCGGTAATGATTGCAAATTACAAAGATGCTCCACAATTAAAATTTCCGCTCCGAGCAAAGTGGTGTGCACCGGCCGGCATCCTCCCCTCGTATCATCGATATTATGAGAGTCGATGCCCACCAGTCTGGCGCCCTGATCCCGGAGATACACGGCCGCTCCCTCCGTCAGGAAAGGATGATCCTCATAGTATTGCTCCGTATTCCAGTGCCGGTCCCAGCCCGTGTGCACCAGCACGGCGCGGCCCTTAATTTCCAGGCCTTTGAAGTGATCTTCCGTGATCGCGAGCGTTTCTGAAAACGGCGCGCGAACCACCACGCCCTCCAGATCTACAAAAGCCTCCAGCCCCACTTCCGACAGGTCTTTACCGCCTTCAAAACGATGGAAGGGACAATCGATATAGGTGCCGGTATTCGATACCATCTCGATTTTTCCGATCTGAAACTCCGTCCCCTCCTCGTAGTACTTCCGCGATTCCTCCCGGCTGAGATAGTCGCAGATCACCGGCGCCGGCAGGCCTTTGTAGGTGACCAGGCCGTCTTCGATGCGGTGGCTGAGGTCGATGAATTCCGATTGCTTTTCTACTTTAGTCCCGGGTATTTCTTTTTCTTTTTTCATAATAATGGTAGGTTGAAATCAAGGCCGTTTTCTTTCAATCTAGCAAATTTGTCGAATAACCATTTTTCAGATGAAGTTTAAGCGCGATAAGAACACCTTACTAACCATTTACCGCAAGAGAGAATTACCGACCTCATGGCTGGACGAACTCTTCCGGAAAAAAACATTCAAACTGTTCGTTCCCGTCCGCTACGGAGGCCTCGAGCTGGATTTAGCCGGGGGGCTGCAGCAGATCCACGATGCGGCAGCCGTTCACGGCTCTCTGGGCTGGGTGGTCAACCTGGGGGCCGGCGCCGGCTACTTCTGGTCGTTTTTTGATCATGAAACGGCCGGTGAGATATTCAGTCCCGAAACCGCGGTGATTGCCGGCAGCGGAGCAGCTACCGGAGAAGCGCGGCAAACCGAAGGAGGATACTTTCTAACGGGCGCCTGGGATAAATGCAGCGGCGGCGCCCACGCCACCTGGTTCACAGTCAACGCTACGCTGCAGGACGGCCGGGTGCGCTCATTCGCCATTCCCCGCCAGGACGTTACGGTTGATCCTTCCTGGAACCTGTTTGCCCTTAAAGCCACCTCCTCTTATGCCATAGAGGTCAATGACCTGTTTGTGCCGGATCATCGCTGTTTTGAAATCGGCCGTATTCGAAATGAGCATCCTGAATATCCGATCGGTAAAGTGCCCTTCGAGGCATTTGCCCGGCTTTGCATGACGGCTGCCATGCTGGGCATGGTCAGCGGTCTTTGCCGTCACCTCCAAACTGAATTTGAGAATCAGGAACGAATACTGAATTTTTCCCATCATCTGGGTGAGGAAACGGAGGAATATTTCAAAGAGCTGCTCCAGTACGCCACCCGGCTTTATCAGGACCCTAAGCAACCGGAAGGCATCCCCTCAGGAGGCATTGGCAAGGAGATCTACGATCGCTGCTGCCGCCTTTTTTATCGCGAGGGATTAAGGATTGCAGATGAAGATTCATTGTCACACTATGCCTGGCGCGATATCATGCTGGCATCCCAGCATTTCCTACTAAAGTGAAAACCATCTTATATTATCAAAATATGGCATCGATTACATCCATCTACGCTAAAGCCCCTGAAGATATCCCCAAACTTTTTGCCGAAGCCTGGAACCGCCGCGACGCCGGAGGCATCGCCGGCCTCTTCGCCGAGGATGCCGAGTTCATCAACGTCGTCGGGCTGTGGTGGCACGACCGGCAGGCGATCTGGAAAGCCCACGACTACGGACTGCGAACTATTTTCAACCGATCCACCCTCGAAATCCGGCGGACAAAGGTGCGGCAGCTGTCGGAAGACATCGCCGTCGTCTACGCGCGTATGCGGCTGAGCGGGCAGAGCGCCCACGGTGATGTCGAATCACCCGGGATGCGGCAGAATATTTTCAGCTTTGTAGTGCAAAAAAGACCGGAAGGCTGGATTTGCGTTTCGGCGCACAATACGGACCGGATTCCAGGGAAGGAGACGAATATTGTAGATGAGAAGGGAAGCATGAAGTCGGTAGACTATAGGAATGAATAGTTCCAGGTTTTCCGTAAATGACTTCAATAGCTCCCAGGGCTTCCCCAAAACTGCCGATTTTATTATACCCCGAGATACTTCCCTACTCCATCGCCCCCTCCATCCACGCCTCCGCCATCAGGTAGGCGCCTGCCAGCGAAGGATGCACCCCGTCGGGGCACCAGTAGCTGACCGGTGCGATCTCCAGCGCCTCGTCGAAGATATGCTGATAAGGAATGAAGGTAGCCCGGTAATCCGTCGCAATAGCTCTGACCGCTTTCTGATAGCCTTCGAAAGCCGGGAACCATTTGTCTGTGATGGCTGTCCCCCCTTTGACGGCAAAGGGTTGCCCGATAACTAACTGCACTTCCGGCAGTGCTTCTTTCGTACGATCCAGCAGCGCGCGCAGGTCGCGCTCAAAGACCTCCACGGTTCCATCGTAGTTATTATCCAGCGTATGCCAGAAGTCGTTGACGCCGATGAGGATACTCAACACGTCAGGCGAGAGCTGCAGGCAGTCGTCTTCCCAGCGGTCGGCCAGCTGATAGACTTTATTACCGCTGATGCCGCGATTGTAGCATTCCAGCTGCTTTTCCGGATGTTTTCCCAGCAGCGAAGTGACGATCTGGTGGACATAGCCCACGCCCATGCCCGAGGCGTCGTTTGGGTAATAGCGCGCCCGGTTACGGCCGGCATCCGTAATGGAATCCCCCTGGAAGAGTATGGTGGCGCCGTCGGGAATGGCGAGCGGCGCGGGACGATCCGGGTTGGCGGCTTGCAGGATTTGCGGCAATCCTAGTGCGGCGATACCGGCTAAAGCGGATTGGCTAAGAAATTGACGGCGGGAGGAAGACTGGTTTTTCATGATGTATAGGATTTTAAGAAAAAACAGAAGATAAACTCATTGATAGCTTTAGCGCGAAGCAGAACTTCGCGCTCCCGCAAAATACGCCATCATCAGTATCGCCCCCGCCGTGCCGTCCATCGTCGGTTCGTTGGTGGAGTAGTCGCCGATATCGTCGTGATAGACGACGTAGTCGTTCTGGAAATCGGCAAACTCGTCGGGTTCGGTCAGCGTCAACCCGCGGAGGCTGTTGAATATGGTCGCGTAAACCGGCCCGTCGATCAGTCCGCCGGGCACCATTTCCTGCGTAAGCGCCCAGATGCTGGTGTGCACGTCGAGCGGATATTCTCCGTCGCGTGGAATGCCGGTAAACATACTGGTGCCCCAGGGGTTGCGCCCCAGCAGCCAGTCGCGCTGGGCGAGCAGCAAATCGTGGTAGCGGGTATCACCCGTCATGCGTTCGTAGAGGATGATCTGGGTCATCAGCGCCGTCACCAGGTTATTGGAGCACCAGATGAAAGGCACGCCCACCTGGTAGGCATTGCGTTGGGCCCTCGCCAGGCAGGCCTCGATGCCGGCGCGGTAATAAGCCGCCAGCGTGTCCTGAAAAGACTTTTCCACGTGAGGATACAGCGCGTAGTGGCCAAAGTTGATGAAGGGATAGTAGCGGTAGTGATCAGCCGTATCCAGCGGCATCCAGGAGGTGGCGGCGATGCGGCGGGCGTAACCTTTAGCTTCGTGGAGGTAGCGGGTCTCGCCGGTAGCGGCATACAGTTCGGCGGCCGCCCACTCCATATCGTCAGCCCAGGTATCTTCGTTGTAGCGATAGGGAGCGCCGTAGGAATTGCCCTGCTGGTAGCCTTCCTGTTGGTTGCCCATTTGGTAGAGCTCGCGAGCCGCCTCCAGGCACTTTTGGGCGTAATCGGTATCTCCCTGTTTATCCCAAATACGGTAGCCCACAGCCATTGCGGCGGCGGAGCGGCCTGCTATATTAGCCAGGCCTGTGGAAGAGCTCTTGTACCTGTTCAACCCTTGCGGTTCACCGTTGGCAAAGTAAGCCGCCCGGTAGGAATTTTCGCCCCAGCCGTAATTTGATTTATCCTGGTTGGGCCACTTCCAGCCGATGTGGTCGCGGTCGTCCGCCACCTGGTGAACGAGGCTTTCTTCCGTAGCGTGGCACTTGTGGATCCAGTCGAGCCCCCAGCGCGCTTCGTCCAGCACATCGGGAATGTCGTTAGGAAATGGCTGCCCCAGGTCATTCGTACTGTCCTGGAAAACCTCCGGATACAGCTCATAGGCCAGCAGCATACTCCCCGTGGCAAAACTGCCGGTGATCAGATACTTCAACTGATCGCCCGCATCATGCCAGCCGCCGCTGACATCGACGAAGGTAGAATCGGGCGCCGGCCCGTAGAAAGCCCGCCCGTCCTGCTGGTGACAGACCATATCCAGAAAAGGATTGTAGCCGCAGCGCTGCTGCCGCATAAAGGTGAGCAGATCACCGGGATATTCCCGGTAGATACCCGCTCCAATGCGGAAAGGCGCCGAAACGGCTCCCTCCAAGGATATTTCATATTCACCCTCCTCTTCCAACTCGCTGAAATCCAGATAGTAGTAATGCTCAAAAGGGCCCCAGCCGCTGCCTGCCGCCGCCTCGATACGCCCGCGATAGGCCCGCTGCCGCCCTCCTGCCGGCCAGACGGAAAAATACCCGCGCAGGGATTTATTCGACATGGCTACCGCCACCTTGGAGTCTCCCGGTGCGTAGCCAATCTGGTTGACGCGAATATGTACCTGCGCTTCCCCGTTGCTGGAAAGCAGTGCAAAAAAAAGAATGGCCATCGCCGTGAAATACCTTTGCCTCATTTGTCCGGATTTTTGCGCTTAAAATACAATACCTGCCGTAAAATCGGTACATTTAATTGGGAAAAGGGCGGGATGGTTCCATGTTTTCATTATCTCATGGATTCATTGTTTTGGGATAAGCCGCCGGCGCCAGGTTTAGGAGGTGTAGGCAGGTTTATCGAGGTTTAGGAAGGGGAAGCATGCCGAAGCCTGCTTACGCAAAATCCAGGCTCTGCCATCGCTAAGCATCGCCTGTCCCAGAACCCAGAACCCAGTACCAAGAACCCAGCACCCATGCAATACACCACCACCATCACTATCGACAAGCCCATCGCGGAAGTCTGGTCCTTCTTCGACGATCCCGCCAATCTGTTCAAATGGGTGAAAGGTTTCAAAGATTACAAACATCTCAGCGGAGAGCCCGGCGCCGTAGGCGCGAAGGCCAAGAAGGTCTATGAAGAAGGAAAACGGCACGTAGAAATGACGGAGGAAATTATGGAGCGCACGCCGGAGGAAAAGCTCAAACTCAAAATCACCCACCCCATGGTGAAGACGCGCGTGGAATACCGCTTCATCGAGAAAGGCAGCAGCCAAACCGAAATCATCGCTACGGCCGATGTGCAGTTTCAATCCTTCCTCTACTCCCTCTTGGCTCCGCTTATGAAAGGTTCTTTTGCCAAAAGGCAACGGAAGGATTTTCAGCGGCTCAAGGAGGTGATGGAGAGGGATTAAAAGTCATACAGTCAGAGTGGTATACCGGCGAGTAAAAAGCCCCCAACGGAAGCGCCCGGGTAAACCAGGCGTTCCGAATGGGGGAGAGACGCGTGTTAAGCGTTTTTTGATCCAATCTTCAAATACCTCCACAAGCATTCCTTGGCTGATTTTCTCAAAGAGTGACCTTTTCTCCGAAAAAGATAAAAACCAAGTCTCCGCCAATCGTCAGGTACATTCATTCCTTCGGGTACTAGACAGAACGACGGCGTCGACCTGGTCCTACAAGCTGCAGTTGAGGTTATACAAGGAGGTAATTAAACTTTGACGATTAACCCATTAATACGCTGGGTTAATGCCTGCAAGCTTATGTAACTCAAAATAGGTACAGTCAGGAAGCTGTAATTGGACAAATAAAATGTAATTAGTTTGTTTACTTGCGTTTTTCAATCTATTTAGGAAAAGCAAATGCTTAATTCTATAAACCCCAAACACATGTGAAGCGTCCGGGAAAGACTTCCGGGCTGAATTTTTCGAGAAAAATTCTTTTTAAATGCTCAGAACCGCGGACACCGCACGCAGCTGCTCGCTTTTGAAAGCGGAAAAGTCAGAAAGCCCTCCAGCGCACCGAAACTATTGGTTGACGAAGAAAGCGGTGAGATATTAAAATCATAGGCAGCCCCAAACTGCCAGCCGTTGACGCTGAAGCGGGCGGTGGCGATGATGGCATCGCTGATCAGGAAAGCCGATTCACGGCCGGCGATACGGGCGGATAAGTCGATATCGAAATGATCGGTGACGGCATTATTGCCGCCGCGTCTTCCCAGGGGAATCAAAAAGTCAATACCCGAAATGATAAACCACTGCTTATTTTCTACGAAACCGTAGTTTTTATGCAGCAGGTGTACATTCAGGACATTCGATACCGCCCCTACTCTATCTATCGGAATGCTGAAATTTCCATACACCGTACTGCTCAAACCCACGGTAAAGCCGCCGTCCTCCAGAAAAGACAGCGTGGGCGCCGTTAAATGGTTTACCGAAAAACCCACCGAGTAGCGGCCTTCCTGCTGATACAGCAACGCCCCGACGGCCGCATCGACTTTTGCGGAAGCAGCACCATTAAAATTCTCCAGATTGGGCAGGGAGGGATCGTAACTGATGCCGTTAAACTGCTCGTCGAAGCGCAGGTTGTCGGTATCGATCCGGTAGGACAGCACCCCCACTTCGCCGCCGGCCGCCAGATATAACTCTTCCGAGAGCTTCCGATGGTAGGCCAGGGCAACATTGCCGTTCACCCGGGTAAAATGAGAGGCGCCGGCGGTTTCATAGGCGGCGGATACCCCCAGTCCGAAAAAACTTTCCCCCGGACAAAACAGCTGGGTCTCGAACCCGGCAAAAGCCGACTGGTAGCCGCCATCGGCCACGTTATTCCACTGCGTCCGGTAGAGCACCGAAAGCTGTGACTGCGTTTCGATGCGGCCCGCCTCCGCCGGACTCTGGGCGAGTGCGGCGAAACGATAGGCGGAGAAGCCTTCGTCCTGGGCGGACAGGACGGCAATGGCGAAAAGAAAGGCCAGTACAGCTAACAACGATTTCTTATACATATCAACCGGGGTTATCGGATAAGCGTTACATCTCCCTCTTTGGGGATTATTTTTCCATCTACAAATTCGACATTTATCTGGTAAACATACACCCCGGGACGAACATCTTTTCCTTTAAACGTGCCGTCCCAGGCGCAACCGGGTTCCTTCGGATCACAATCTTTTCTTTCAAAAACGAGATTGCCGTTCTGGTCGAAGACCCGGAAATCCGTCAATTGCGTGACCGCTTCGTTATTGGCGCGCACCCGGAAGACATCGTTGTGACCGCTGCCGTCGGGAGTAAAGGCATTGGGAATGTACAGCCCCCGCTCCCGGTCGATCGTTACGATAACCACCGCCGTGTCCCGTTTGACACAACCCGCCCTGTCGGTTACTTCTATGACAAAATCAGCAGACTGAAAAGGCGTGGCGACCGGTGATGCCGAGTTGGGATCGTCCAGATATTCGGCCGGCGTCCAGTTGATCAGGGCATCCGCCTGATTAACGACGGCAGGCAGGGCAACCGACTCTCCCAGGTTGATCCGGATGGTGTCGGCGGCCAGGCGAACGAACAGCTCATCCACCCGGGGAATGCTGGTGACCGAATCGGCGATACAACCGTTTTCCGTTTCGGCGAAGATGAAATAATCGCCGGGCTGCAATCCCTGGTGCCGCGAGCCCACACCGCCGTAATCCGGCCCGTCTACCGTTACCTGGGCGGGCGGCTGGGTACTGATCTGCAACTCGTAACCTTCCGCCTGTGTACAGGAAGCGATTTTCTCCATCCCGATTTCCGGACTGCCGAAAATGGTCAGCGAGCGGGTCACCGTATCAAAGCAGATGCCGTCGTTGGAGGCGATGAGGCGGACGGGCAGGGCGCCGGGATTTTCGAAAGTAAAAGTGAAGTTTTGTCTCACCTCTTGCGCGCCGCCCGGCAGTTCCCAGCGCAGGGCGTTGGCGCGGGCGGAAGCATTGGAAAAGGCGACCCGGGCCGGCGTGCAAGGCTCCAGAATGTCGAAAGTGAAATCCGCCGCGGGGGTCGGACGTATGAAAACGGTTTTTTCGATGGAATCTTTACAGCCGATATTATTGGTTACGATCAGTTTTGCTGATTGGACGCCTTCGTTTGCGAAAGCATACTCCGCCGCGCATTCGTCCAGCTGCGCACCGTCGCTCGTTTTCCACAGACAGCTGGCGGCCAGGCTGGAAGTGCTTTGAAGGGCCACGGGCGCACCGGCGCAAACCGAGTCCACCATAGCGAATTCCGCCGCCGGCCCTTCAATGACTTCCACCACTTTCTCCGTACGGACAATACAGCCTTCCGGTGATTCCACCTGGCCGGTCAGCGTTACCGGGCCGAGGGAATCCAGCTGAATGACAACGCGGTCGCTGTTGCTGATGAGGCTGTCGCCCAAAAAGATGGATTTCCGGACCTCGCTGCCGTTTAGTTCGATAGTCAGGGCGGTTTTCGGACAGGTCTGCGGTGGTGCGAAGAGTTCTACCTCCGGTGCTGCTTGCACCTCAAAGGTGAGGTCGGTGGAATCGAGACCACAGGAGTAAACCTTGGAAGTTATGGTTTGGAGGCCGGTTTCCCGGAATACGTAAAACGTTTCGGTATCACTGCCGGTGGATCCATCCGGGAAAAGCCACTCTACAGGCGCTTCAATGGGGCGGGACAGGCTGCGCAGAAAGACAGTATCGCCCACGCAGGGTCGATCATCGAGTACGCTGATGGCCGCGCGGGCGTCGGTAGGTACAATGACCAGTTCCTGGCGGGCCGTATCGCGGCCGCAGCGGTTGACGGCTTCCAGGCTGAGGCGAACGGTGTCGTTATCAAGGGAGGTAAAGTACTGCTGGGAAGGCGGCTCGAAACCAGTGTAGGTCTGTCCGTTGCCGAAATCCCAGTACAGGCTGTCGCCCAGACTGCGATGTCCAATGTCAACGATTTCACCGGAGCAGTACTGGCCGGTAACTTCGGTGGCGAACTCAGCACTGGGCAAAGCCCATACGTTTACCGGCACGGTGGCGGCCTCGCCTCCACACCCGTTGTCGACCATCAGGCGCACCTGATAGGTGGTGTCGTACAATCCCGCAGTAAATTCAATGTCCTGCGGCGCCGTCTCCGTCGAAGTCCGGCCGTCGCCGAAATCCCAGCTGAACGACAGGCGCTCGCCGCGGCTTTGGTTGTTAAAATCGACAGCGAGCGGGGTGCACCCCTCCTGCACATCGGTAGTGAAGCCCACGAATTCCGGCGGCTCGAAGATGCGGATTTGCCGGCTTTCTTCTGCTTCGCAGACCAACTGATTGTTGAGCGGACTGAGCGTCTCGGCGCGCAGGCGGATATCATAGGTTCCGGCGGCGCGATAGGTATGCGCTGGGGAAACCTCCGTACTCGTTTCCCCATCGCCGAAATCCCAGAAAAAGCGATCGCCCTCCGACTGGTTGTCGATCGTGAGCAGTGAATCGGTGCAGCTGCTCGTGTCGGGGGTGAAATCGAGGCGGGGCAGTGGACGGACGAACAAGGTCAGCTCATCGGAGTTGCAGGCGGGCGGCAGGCTCGGGTCGGTGAGCGTGTAGGCGTACCGGCCCGTATCCAGCGCACTGACCGCGACGGTGCGCGCCGCTGTCAGCGAGGGCCCCGACCACTGGCCGTTTACCGCCGGCAACTCGATGACATCGGCCGTTCCGCAAACGTAGCGGTCTTCACCCGCCGACACCCCGTCGCCGGCTACGATGGTCAATGCAGTGACATCGCTGGTCTCACAGGTGGTGCCGCGGTTCAGCACGTAGGTGAGTGCGAAGGTTCCGGCCCCCAGCTGGTTGGGGTCGATGGGATTGTCGATCTCCTGTCCGTTCTCCCTTAACCAGAGGCCGCCGGCGGGCATTCCTTCCAGCCGCACCGGCTCCTGATTGCTGCACAGGGTGGTGTCCGGCGGCGCCACGGCCGTGATCAGCGGATCGATGCGCAGGGCCATGCTGTCGCGTTGCGCACAACCCGGAGGAATCGTGTAAGTGAGCCGAATCGTCACCAAGCCTTCGCCGCCTGCGGCCTCCGTGTCCAGCAGGCCGGCTGCAGCATCCGTAATGCCGGGGCCGTCCCATAGTAGTTCCCCTCCGGCAGGGCTGGGTGCTACATTGGACAAAACCGCCAGGTCCAGCGGTTCGGCGGCGTTGCAAACGGCCAGCGTATCCGGCAGGTCAACAATAGGCAGATCGACCACCGTAACGGTTTTAGCCGTGGAGGCCACACAACCGTCCGACGAACTTTCGAAGGTGTAGCGGAGCTCGTACTCCCCCACCCCGGCGGCCTGTGGGTCGAAAGCGCCGGCCAGGGAGTCGGTAATGCCGGTTCCCTGCCATTCGCCCCCTGCCGGGCTGGCCTGCAGGGTGGCCGCGCCGCCGTCGATGCAAAAGGATTCATCAGTTCCGATATCCAATTCGGGACCTGACAGCACTGCAATGGTCCGCTGCGCCGAGGTCTCGCAGCCCGGTTCCCCCACCGTGTAGGTAGCGACGAAAGATCCTACGCCGAAGTTGGCCGGATCGAATTCGGCGCCGATGTTCCGGCCGTCGACGGTCCATTCACCGCCGGGGACGGAGGTGCTCAGCGCCAGCGGCGGGTTATTTTCACAGAGGCTGGTATCCGCCGCCGGAGTGGTGATGCGCACCGGCTCGGGGGTGATGACGGAGAAGGTGTCTCTCGCCGAAAGATTGCCGCAGGCGTTGGACAGAGCGGCGGTGACGATATAGGGTTCCGGCGACGGTGACAATTCCACCGGGAAGCTGCTGATGGTCTCCCCGTTGATGGTGTAGGTCGCCGATTCGTTGAAAGGTTCAGGCGTGTAGCTGATGGTATTACAGGCATCCGGCTGTCTTTGCAAATCCAGTGTTTGCGCCTCAATCACCCTGAAGTACAATTCCTGAGTACTGGGAGTGGCGCATCCGTTATCTACCTCGAGGGTGAGGGTGTAATCCCCCGGTGTATTGAAAAATACCCGGGTCGTATCGTTGCGTCGGTCCGCAATATCCACACCCGCCTGTGGAGAAGACCACTCAAAACTGGAGGCACCGGGAGATTCGCTGCCGATAAGCCGGGTGCTGTAACTTCCCGCGCCGCAGATAATGAAAGTATCGCCCTCCATCGTGGCGATATCCCGGTCGGGGAAGGCCACCGGTTCCGCCGGTTCGATCACCCGGACGGACCGGGTAACGGACTCCGATCCGCAGGATTCACTGGTTGCCGTTAAACGGATGTTGTAAGTTCCCGGTGCGTCGAAGATCACTTCGGGTTCGGCTTCATCGCTGACGGCGCCGTTGTCGAAATCCCAGGAAAAGGTGAGGGCTTCGTCATTGGAGGGGCAGGTCAGGTTGTTCAACGCCGCCGGCGTATTGATGCAGGGAACCACAGGGTCGAGCTCAAAACCGGGGCGGGGAGGTATTTTAAAAGTCAGCAGCAGACTGTTATTCTCCCGGGTGTCGGTTCCACCTTCGTAATTGGCAAACACCTCTATCCGGCGGCAGAAACCATTTTCACTGCGACAGTCGTAGAGACATTCTTCTTTTAGCTGGTACAGACTGTAGGTGTGGGTTAATTTGAAATTGTCATCCGGCTCTATGATGACCGGATCGCTCTGGTCCTCCGTCCAGTACAGCTCCATACTGACCAGGGTCTTCTGCGGGTTCGGGATCAATTCTACCTGAACCGTGCTGTCGCTGATACAGCGGATGAGTTCACCATTGGTAACGGTTACTTTGACGGATTCGGATTCCTGGGCAAGGAGGCCGGCGGCGCCGCAGCACAATAACGCACCAAGCCATAGCCTTCTGATGATTAACAGGGGGTAATGGTATTTCAGGGTCACGATGTTCTGGCGTTTGATGGGTGTTTTGTTAAAAACACGAATCGCATGGAAATAAAATTAATAGGATTGAGAAGGATATTCAAACTTTGGTGATTTTTTCTGGTGAAAAAGCTAAGGCTGGGAGGGCCTGACATCCCGTCAACCCGGTCAATCCTATCTAAAACCAGACATGCCATTCCGGTCGCAAAGTCAGGAGGCGCCGGGAAAGGCCAAACGATACCCCACATCTCTTGATTCTATTCTGTTCTTTTGAGTGACCTTGGTAGCGCGGGGGAGTAAAAATTATACTCGACGTAAATTGGTTTGAGAAACTTCTCCAACCATTTCGAAGTCAGTATAGTAGACCGCAAATAAAAAACGCGAAGCGTTTTTCCTGCCTAACCGGCAGGCTGGCTTAGCGCACTCAGCGACTCTGCGTGCTGCTCTTCTTCAGCGCGGCTGTAGGATTGCTTAGCGAGAAGCAGCTTTTCGCTTACGCGAAAAGGCACTTCTGAAATCCACGCAAAGGCGCAGAGAGCGCAAAGCAAACAACATGACTTTAAGAATCTTTACTCTCCAGCGCTGGACAGGTTAACTATTTGTAGCAATCAAAGGTATTAGTAAGCTATAGAACCGAACTCGGAGATGTCGCATGTTAACCCTCTGAGCATTTGGAATACGCGACCTCTCCGAGGTCAAATCTCCTGTAGATGTGGGGTATCGTTAGGCCCTCAAAGGCGCCGCCTGACATCCCGTCAATCCGGTCAATCCTGTCTAAAACCAGACATGCCATTCCGGTCGCAAAGTCAGGAGGCGCCGGGAAGGCGCCTCCTGACGGGGTCACCGCAGCAATTGCACCTCCTCCGACAAGGTAGCCTGCCGTCCATCCAGGTAGTCGACTTGCAAAACCGCCAGGTATGCTCCTCCCGGCAGGTCCCGCCCGCGGAAGCGGCCGTCCCAGATGAAGGCCTCCCCTTCCTCACCGATGCTTTCAAACAGTAGGTTCCCCCAGCGGTCGAAGATGCGAAGGGAGCGTATCTGCTTCACGGCCTTTCCCGGAAACACGCGGTAGACATCATTGATATTATCCCCGTTGGGAGAGAATGCGTTCGGCAGGTACACCCCATCCGCAGCGCGGTTGACGAGAATCAGGATATCGTCCGTTGCTTCGCAGCCCCTTTCGTCGACTATCCGTACCTCGTAACGGGTATTTTCCAGCGGAGCTGCGACCGGCGCGGGGCAATCCGTGCAACTCAGTCCGGCGGCGGGGGACCAGCGGATGCTGTCTGCCAAGCGCGCGCCCTCGAACGATAACCGGACAGAATCACCCAGCGTAATCCGCCGGTCGGGGCCCAGCTCAATTTGAAGAGCGCCGGGTGTCTCCACCCGGAAAGTCCGGGTTGCGCTACGACAGCCCTGAGCGTCTTCCACGACGACTGTGTATTCCCCCGGACCGACATCCTCAATCCGGCTATTCCCGCTGAAGGTAGCGCCGCCGTCGATCGAATAGAGATAAGGCGCCAGACCGCCCTGTGCTTCGACGGCCAGATAAGTCGACCCGGCGTTACAGTCGATCGGCGGCGCCTCCACCTTCAGGCTGAGCACTGCGCCTTCGGGGATGGCCACGTCCTGCGTGCTGCTTTGTCCCCGGGTATCGCTCACCCGGAGTTGATAGTCTCCGGCAGATAGTTCTTCAAAGCGAACCGGATCACCGGCAGCTTCCGCGCTGATCGTTTGCAGGGCAATGTCCCCTGTGCGCAGCTCCAGCGTAAACGGGCCCGCGCCCCGGGTCACCGTAGCGGTCAGCCGGCCCGTCGGTTCGCCATGGCAAAGGGGCGCTGCGGTGCGGAGATCCACTACCGGCGCACAGGCGGCGGTATCGCTGATCACGGTCCGGAGGATGACCACACTATCGCAGCCGGATTGGTTGGTGAACAGGTTTACTTGTGTTCCCGTATCCTGCGGGTTGCAGGTAGAGATGATTTGACGAACAGTATCGGCGAGCGCCAGGGTCGTGGTGATCATCACCAGACTATCGCAGCCGGATTGATTGACGAACATCTGCCGGATCACGCCCGTATCCTGCGGATTGCAGGAGGTCCGGTTGAGGCGCGTAGTATCCGGTGACACGATTTGTACGAGGTTGGAGCTATCCGTCCGGCCGCAGCGTTCTTCGACGGCGATGACCTGCAGGGCGCCGGAACGGGTGGGCGTCCATTCTGAGGCCGGAACATTATCCAGCTGTCGGCCGTCGAGCAGCCAGCGAAGGCTGTCGAGCTCCGTACCGAAGGCCCTCAGCGGATAACCGGCGCAGCTGCTCTCCACTGGTGACGCATCGATCCCCAGCTGCACTTCCGGCGCCGGGATTTCATCAATCCGGATGGTATCGGCTACGCGGCAGGAGGAGCTGAGTTGCAGGCCTACGGTGTAGGTGTGACCGGGCGGCAAATCGGCGATAAAATCGATGTCCGGGAAGAAGTGCTCACCGTCGCGCCGCCATTCGTATACCTGAGCCAGGCTGCTGACCCGCACCATCAGGCGATCGCCCGGGCAGAGGGCGGTATCGCGCCCCAGCTGCACCGCCCGGCAGGGCACCACCCGGAAGGCGCCGCCAGACTGAATCACCGGCAGTCGGATGAAGTTAACGCCGTCGAATTGGGTCACCTCGGTAGCGACCGGCTCTTCTCCCAGATCGAGGCTTCCCTCATTCAACTCCCCGGCGATGACCGCGAAGCAGAACCGAAAGAGGCGGCTGCTGTCGGGCAGGGTCACGGTGAGCCCGCTGAAGTCAGTCCAGGTAATGGGAAGCCTGCCGCCCGCCGCTTCTCCAAAGACCAGCCCCGGCAGTTCCGATTCGGCGGAAACCAGCGCCAGGGCGCTGCTGTCCCAGCTCAGGGTAGTCTGCAACGCGGCAATGGAATCGAAGCCGTTGACCCGCACGTCCAGGCAGACCGTATCGCCGGGGCTGGCGCTCACATCGGGGAAAAGCAATTCCACGACCTGGGCCCGGGCCGACGCGCCAAAGCAAAGGAAGCTGATCAACAAGAGGAGCGCTGATGTCTTTATGAAGCTGCTCCGGTCAAGCATATGCCCGTTTTGAAATCGCGTTTCCTTCCTATAACCCATCCTGATCATCCTGTTAATCCTGTCCAAAAAAATTTTCCTTCTCATCCTGCCCCTCTCTTCACGGCGTCTGTGCCTCGCCCATCACATCTCCGGTTTTGATACCGGCGAAATTAATAGTCGCCTCCCCACTGAGGTTGCTGATGATGCGCCGTCCGGGAATGGGGAAGCCGGGAAAATAGCCGGCCTCCAGCCGGAAGTCCGGAAGGCGGCTTTCCGGGGTGAAGGTCCACACCGGACAATCGGGCAAGGCGGGGCGCAGGCCCGTCATCACCTCCTGGATAATCCGCAAATCGTTCGTTGTCAGGTTGCCGTTGCAATTCACATCGGCGGCAGCCAGCTGCAGCGGCGAGGTGAGGGTGGGCGCCGGCGTTCCATCCAGTAAGGCCTGCAAGGCGTAGAGCAGGCCGCTGCTGTTTATGGGCGCCGCATTATCGCCGGTTCTCGCCGGCTCCAATCGCACCCGCGAGCCCAGGGGCACCTCCGCGAAGCGGTAGTTGCCATTCGCATCAGTGACTTCCTGCTGCTCGACACGCTGTCCGTTGGGTTGTTCAATGGCAGCAGTGACGGTAACGCCCGCCACAGGCCGGTCGTTGTACAGCGCGATGCGCCCGGAGATGGACACTGCCTCCAGAACCGTGACCAGTCCTTCGACCGTTTCTATGTCCGCCTCCACGATGTCGCCGTCGAAAAGATAGGCGCTGAGCTCAAAGTTCTCGCCGTCTTCAAAGAAGACCTCCGAAGTGCTCCCACGCGCGCCGATTAGCCGCAGTCTTAGGTAGAATAGCGTATCCAGCGGCTCCAACGTCAGACCCAGACCGCTTCCGTCGAAAAAGTTAAACTGACCGTCAGCGATATTCAGCACCGGCTGCAGGCGCGCCGGTTCGACGCCGAGCACCTCCGCGATGCCCGGCTGCCGGAAGCTGATCTTGCCCTGCAGGGCGGCCAGTCCGCCGGCATTTTCCGCCAGAATGGGCAGGAGCACTTCGTCGCCCGGATTGCCGGAGGCTTCACCGGCGATGAGGCGGATAGCCGGACTCAACTCGATCGTGATCGCTCCGCTCTCCAGCGTCAGCTCGGGCGCGCCGGGGTTGGTGACTTCGACGGTGTAGACGCCGGCGTCGGCAGCAGACAACGGATCGAAGGTGAGTTGATTATTGCCGGTGACGGTGCGGTAAGGAGCGCCGTCTTTGTACCAGGTGTAAATGTTGGTGCTCACTCCTGCGTCAATGCCCAGGTCGATGCTGAAAGCCTCGCCGGCAGGGCGGGTGAAGAGGGTGTCGGGATAGATGGGATCCTGAGGGGAATACAAAAACACATCATTGGTATCGACGGCATTCTGGGTTATCCGGTCGTTGAGCACTCCAAAATTGGGCAGAATGTTCTCGAAGGTGAGCCGGTTGCGTTCTACCTCCAGGTCATTCAATAAGGGACAATTGGATAACAGGGGGATATCCGCCTTCAGTTTGGTTACCGTCAGGTCCAGCCTTTCCAGTTGCGGGAGGTTGGTGAAGTCAGGGATGACACCGGTAAGACCGTTATTTCCACCAAGATCCAGCACTCTGAGGTTGGGCAAATCAGAGAAATCAGGAATCGGACCGGAAAGATCGTTGTTGTCTAAGTACAATTCCTCCAGTGCGAGCAGGTTGGAGAAATCGGGAATAGAACCTGTCAGTTCGTTGTTAAAAAAATCGAGGAACACTAAATTGGACAGGTTGGAAAAGTCTGGGAGCGGACCGTTTATCCGGTTACTGTCAGCGTCCAGTCGTTTTAAATTCGGGATATTGGTGAAATCGGGTACCGGACCAGATAATTGATTGACATCGATGCGAAAAGTATCTAGGTTGGGGATATTTTGAAAATTGGGAATCGCTCCGGTCAACTCATTGTGATCAAGATATAATCCCCGGAGCTGGGGTAATCCGGTAAAGTCGGGAATCATTCCCGTCAGTTTATTTGCCGCGATATCAAGGAAATCCAGTTGGGGCAAACTCTGAAAATCAGGAACCGAACCTGAAAAATCGTTTTCACTGAGATCCAGAATTTCCAGATTAGACAAGCCCGAAAAGTCAGGAACAGGGCCACTCAATTGATTTTTGTCTAAAAGAAGCTGCTTGAGATTAACCAGGCTTTGGAAATCGGCAGGTATGCTTCCAGTAAGATTATTGTAGTTTAGTTCGAGTTCTACCAGGCTTTCAATTTGAAAAAGACTGGCGGGAATAGGCCCTGATAAATTATTTTTAAAAAGGTAGATGATCTCAATCTGTTCCAAATTTCCCATCTCCGAAGGAATCTCTCCTTCAAGGTTGTTATTGCTCAGAGACAAAGACCGCAGTTGACTTAAATTCCCGATTTCGGCCGGAAGCGTTCCACTGAGATTATTCCCCTCCTCATAAGGCGTAGTGAAGCAATCCGGCTCCACATGCATATCCAGACAGCTTACGCAGCCATTTTCATTGAGGGTCACGCCGAACCAGGTCTCCATCGGCGTATTCAAGTCCCAGGTATTTGTCCATCCTGGTCCATTGGTCGAATTATACAACTCGACCAGCGCCAGCGAATCCCGTTCCCGGCAAGGGGCTGCCTCTCCGGATACCATTACAGTCGAGGGGACCGAAGTGACGGGGATCGGCTCTTCCCGGCCGTCTAATAAAAAAAAGTCTATCCCGAAACCAGAATCGACAGCGAGGGTAGTGACGCCTTCTCCTACCACCTGCAGATTAAGGGTAAAGACGATCGTTCCGTCGGGTACGATAACATCATTTTCAACCCACATAGTGGATAGTTGGCCGGGGGCGAGACCGTTTTCGGGTGTTCCGAAATTGTCAGCGTTATATCCAGGAAATACGGCAGTGTTAATATTTGTCACGGAAACGAACTCCAGAATACCGGCATCCCAGGCAATAGGAATCTGAAAGTACAGTACATCCTCAAAATCATCCAAGACCAGATCGATGGCGATCTCTTCTCCCGGTGCGGCGGAAACCGCTTCCGGTGTAATGCGCAGGGTGGGCTGAGCGCCCAGGGTCGCCGCTGCCGTCAGCAACGCTCCGGTACAAAATCCGTAAATCCATCCTTTAAGTGTTGATAAAGATACCATAAGGCAGTCTTGATATTTGCTGTTGGCTATTGGCTATTAGCTGTCGGCTTCGCGCAGGGCATGGCATTGACCAACCCGGTCAGGAGCTAACAGCCAATGGCCAATAGCTTATTCAGTTGAAAAAAATTCGGTTTAATCTCGAAGCCACGATTACTTACTGATGGCCATGGACTTCGTCAGGGTACTCGTCTCCGTGCGCAGCGTGTAGAAATACACGCCGGCCGCGAGGGGCAGGTCGACGTTTTCCAGCTGTTCTCCCGCCGGGTACCGGGCGGCTTTTTCCCAAACTACCCTTCCCAGCGCATCGCGGATGATCAGCCGGGCTTCGCTTGCTTCGGGCAGGAAGAAGCCGATCTGGGTCTGTTCCCGGAAAGGGTTGGGCCGGTTTTGGTAGAGCCGTACCTGTTGATCCGTTGCTGCCGGATCGAGCGAGGTGGTTTGCAGGGGCTGCAGTTCGATGACGGCGCCCTGTAGCTGCGCATCGTGCATACGGGCGGGCAGGCCCCGCCCGTCCAGCCGGAGGTCGGAGGCCGTAGCTTTTCCGGGCGCCTGCAGATCGAAGTAGAGCGTCAGGACCACGTCGCTGCCTTCCAGTTCGACGGCCCGGCCGCTGCTGCTGAACCAGCTCAGGTTGAGGCGGCCGGCCTGCTGCCCGGCCAGGGGGGCATTACCCAATCTTTTACCCGTAATAATTTCGCGAAAGCGGAGCCGCTCTGTATCGTAGCTCAGTGAAAACTGGTAGCTGGCCAGACTGCGCGGGCCGGCGGCCATCAGTTCGTAGCGCATCTGCCGCCGTTCGGGCAGATATTCGGCGCGTACGAGCAGAGGTTCGGTATTGCCGGAGCGGGGTTCGGCTTCCGGCTGCCCCTGCAGGGCGTTGGGATCGGCGCGGTTGAGGATATCGCCCACCTTGACGCCAATGAAGTCGACCTGCGTATCCTGGTCGAGAGTAGCAATATCGGCCTGGCGGGGATAAGGGTAATTGGGATAGTACACCGAAGCCAGCTGAAAGTTGGGCTCCTCGCTCGCCGGCACGAATACCCAGGAAGGGCAGCCCGGGAAAACCGGATCGATACCCACCTGTATCTTCTGGATGATGAAGAGGTCGAGGGTGGAGAAACGACCGTCACAGTTGGCGTCGCCCGCCATGATCTGGAAGGGCGAGGTGATCTGCGGCACATCGTAGCCGAGGATAAATCGCTGCCCGGCGAAGAGGGCGATAGCCGCCAGGCCGTTGGCTGCATTGGTATTTTTCTCCGGCGTGATGACGCAGGCCGAACCGGCGGGAACGTCGTCAAAGCCGTATCCGCCGACGGCATCGTTGGTAGTGGAAAGAGATTGCGGCGCTCCGCCGGGCGGGCTCATCTCCATGCTTACGGACACGCCGGGGATCGGGGCGTCCCAGTGCGTGGTTATCAGTCCATCCACCCTGAAATTATTGACAACGGTAACTTTCCCGTCCTCGGTGGCGGGGGTGAATAAGTTAAAGTCTATATCGCCGAACTCCAGCGGAAAGCCGTTGTCACCGGAGATGGTGACGGCCGACATATCGCCGTTGTCGCCCTGCAGCAGGATGCGCAGGTAAAACAGCGTATCGCGGGCGCCGAGCTGAATATTGTTGTTGCCGGCGTCGAAGAAGCTGAAGCGGCCGTTGGCGGGATTGAAGGAGAGTGTGGAGAAACCACCGATCAGCCCGCCTTCGAGGCCTTCGATTTGTGCGACGGAAGGATCCTGAACGTTCAGAATACCCTGAATAGCCCCCAGCGTCCGGTTGAAGTTGAGGGCGATAACCGGCAGCAGAACGGTTTCGCCGGCAGGTCCCTCGGCTTCTCCCAGCTGAAGCAGCGGTTCGTTACTCAGCGGAACGGTAATCGTTTGCTGAATCGTGTCCTCCTGTTCGCCGGGTACGCCGCAGGCATTGGCGACGATGAGCGTGACTGTGTAATCGCCGGGCGCGGAGTAGGTATGGGTCGGACTATAATTGATCGACTCCGCGCCGTCGCCGAATTGCCAGAATACGGCCTGGGGGTTGTTGTTTGAGGTGTTGTTGAACCGGTAAGAGCCGCCGCCAAGGTTGTCCACGGTAAAACCGGCGGTAGGACAACCGGCAGCATTACAGTCTTCGGCGACCTGGAAGGTCTGGTTGCTGCTGCAACCGTTAGCGTCGGTAACGGTGACCGTGTAGCTGCCCTGCGTTATTCCGCTGAGTGTCGCCCCGCTTGCGCCGGTGTTCCAGCTGTAGGTGTAGGGCCCGGCGCCGCCGGCCGCCGTCAGGCTGATGCCGCCGTCGTTGCCGGTGCAGCTTTCCGGGGTTATTGTTTCGCTGAGGGTGATGGTGACATTACTACAAGGATTGCTGGAGCAGTTGTTGCCGACCGTGAAGCTCTGGTTAGCCGTACAGCCATTGGCGTCGGTGACGGTGACCGTGTAACTGCCTTGTCCTAATCCGCTGAGATTAGCTCCGCCGGCGCCGGTGTTCCAGCTGTAGGTGTAAGGTGCCACGCCACCGGAGGCGGTGAGGCTGATGCTGCCGTCGTTGCCGGCGCAGCTTTCGGGGGTGATGGTCTCGGTAAGCGTGATGGTGACGTTATCACAGGGGCCGGACGAGCAGTTGTTTCCTACCGTGAAGCTTTGATTATCCGTACAGCCGTTTGCGTCGGTGACGGTGACGCTGTAGCTGCCCTGGGGCAGGCCGCTGAGGGTGGCGCCGCTCGCGCCGGTGTTCCAGCTGTAGGTGTATGGGGCCACTCCGCCGGAGGCGGTGAGGCTGATTCCGCCGTCGTCGCCGGTGCAGCTTTCGGGGGTGATGGTCTCGGAAAGGGTGATGGTGACGGTGGAGCAATTTGTGTTATTATACGTACCGTTCACAGAAATTTCATCCAGGTATATTCCATCTTCATCACCGGTTCCAAAGAAATCGGCATCGTCATACTGCTGAAATCTTATAATCGTTTTTTCTGATAAAGTAAGCCCGACTGAACTTGCCAACGTAACGATATCCAATGACAAGTTCGTATAAGAATTTTCCAGGCTGGCAAAATCGAAGGAATAAATTTTTTCGAAGCTGTTTCCTCCGTCTACACTTAAAAAAATACCGTCTTGAATGTGGCCTTCATCACCTAGGTCCCTTAAATTAAAATCGAACACCGCCTGATCTGCACCGGCCAGATTTACATGCAGATCCAGCGCATTGGCCGTGAAATTAGCCGGTTGATCACATCTTTTACCCATTAGTACCCCAAAAGAACCATTTAGTCCTTGACCGGCTGATACTTCCCTTCTATTGGTCGGTTTTACGGTACCCGTCGCAGGAAGAGCCGTGGCATCCGCCATACTCCAACTCCAGAATTCACTCAACTGCCCGGTTTCAAAATCGTCGGAAAAAGGCATGCTAGCGTACTGGGTTCTCGGGTTATAAACAGAGACTTCATCGAATCTAAAACCGTCCTCATCACCCGTTCCGAAAAAATCCGCATCGTCGTACTGCTGAAAGCGGATAATGAACTGATCGGTTAGTGCTAATCCATTTTTTGATGCCAGGAACACAACATCCAACGGTGGATGTTGGCCATAACCATTGCACCATTCCTCAGGATCGAAATCCCATACTTTGACAAAGGAAGCTCCTCCGTCATCACTGAAATAGATCCCGTCCTGGATATGGGTTTCATCCCCAACATCCTCAATCCAAAACTCCAATATCACTTCCTCTTCGCCCGCCAGGTTTAAATGAAGGTCCAGAGCGTTGGCGGTGAAGTTGGCCGGCTGATCGCACAACTTGCCCATGATCACGCCAAATGAACCTTCAATTCCCTCATTGGCAAATACGCCCCTTTGGTTACTTGGTTTTACCACTCCAACAGCGGGAAGAACAGTTTCATCTGCAGCAGCCCAGGTCCAGGCATTCCCAATTACCCCGGTCTCAAAATTATCGAAAAAGGGTAACCCGGCATATTCGACCAATGGATCATACACGCGAATGTTATCCATCAAAAAACCATCCTCATCACCCGTTCCGAAAAAATCCGCATCGTCGTACTGCTGAAAGCGAATCACAAACTGGTCTGATAAGGTTAATCCGTTTTGTTCAGCCAGCTTTCTTACATCAATCGGCGGATGCAAGCCGTAACCGCACCAGGAACCAGGGTCAAATTGATAAACAAAAGTGAAAGTAGCGCCTCCGTCATCACTAAATAAGATGCCGTCTTCTCCCTGGTGGGTTTCATCATTGGAACCGTTGATCAAGAATTCAAGAAATACGGGCCCCTGCCCACTGAGGTCCAGCTGAAGATCCAGGGCATTGCGGGTAAACTGGCCCGGCGTGTCCTGTGCTTTCCCCATTCTTACGCCGAATTGTCCTTCGGCCGCACTTCCAGTTGTTATTTCAACAATACCGTCAGAACTGTTCAGGTCAGGCCTTGCCGTCCAAAATGCCGGATCCAAAGTTCCGGTTTCAAAATTATCGGAAAAGATAATGTTGGGTTGAGCAAAAGTGAGGGTTGTGAGGAATAGAAAAATTATGGTTGGGATAGTTAATCTCATGGTAATGGGTTTGGTAGATGTAATTAAATCTGAGGCTATGGAATAAGAAATCCTTTCCCGAGCGGGTGTCTCAGGTGGAATTCAAGATGTAATCGAATACTTTCTTTTTGAGCAATGATTAATTAGGTTAATTCGCGTAGCGGTCCCGCGTATCATCCTCCGTTTCGGTAGCCCAGTAGCCGAAGTAAAAGAAGGCGCCGATGCCGCCGATGCCGGCCCCTATCGTGATCAGACCGCCGGTGGTATCCGTGATGCCGACAATGGTATTATACCCGAGGGCCAGGATGAAAAAAGTAAACAGTACCGCCATCATCGCCAGGCACCCCGCCCCCATTTTCACCTTCCTCCGGGTTCGCCGCTGGTAATCGCCTTCTTCCCGTTGTCTTACTCTTAAAGGCGGTTGAGACGGGGTGGCGGCGGGCGGCGTTTTGGGTACGACCTGTTGCTGAACGTTCGCAACGGGTTCCGGCACGATCAGTTTCTGACCGCAGTTCGGACAGAACGCCATAGAACCGGCTTCGCCGGCATCGAAAGACAATTCGTAGTTACAGCTGCGATTGGTGCAGGAGAAGATGATGTCGGACATGTCAATTGGCATTTATGAAAAAATCAGTATTAAAGCGGATGTCTTAAACAAGGATCGACATCGTCATGCGCTTGTACCGAAAAATAGGGACATCGGCTTGGGGGGCCATGGACAAAAAAATTGATGAAAGGGGTGGAAAAAAATGATTTTTTTATTTAACTCCACACAGAACCCTGGTTAAAGCCACTGATGATCAAATGTTTACGCTTTTATTTCGCTCAGAATATTTTGCCACTTTTTAGGAAAAAAGTTTTGGTTGAAGAATATTTGCGGTACTGTCAATGGATGATACTGCTTATCGCGCAGGCGCGACTAATAATTTTCCTTCTGTTTTTTGTTTACTGAGAGTGATATAAACAGTTTTGTTTAGAAGAACTACCTGCAACAGGAAGCACAATATTTCAAGAGTTCTGTTCTCAGCAGAGATTCATTATTAGGATTGGTTTCGAAGATTCTCCAGGCTGGTAGGATGCTGGTTTCTATCCAGCGCCATCTTTGATTAAACTGATCGATGTTACCGCCATCAGGAAACTCATCGCTATGTCCAGGGACCGGAGAAATCAGGCAACCGGCAACATCGATGGCATCCCAAGTATTGGGAAAAGGCGTATAGATGACAGATTGAAGCACATTCAGTTGCTCATGATAAAGCAAATCCTTATTACCGTCCCAAACAGCGGCCTCATCTTCCTGGGCGATCTTCAGCCAAGCTCGATAAGCTGGCAGATCAATAGTTGGAAAAGCATTGATTTGACCGGCGCAGTAAATCTTTTCAATTTCTTCGATCCCGTCCTCCTGAAAAGCCAGGTGCTGCCAGAATAAGTCATCAAACACGGCCTTATTGCCTTTGAGTACAGCTTCCTCAAACCCGAAAAAATCAAACCACTTGACATTGTTAAGTATACAGTCATCAGGTTTACCAATCTTCCCGGAAACAATAGCCGCCAGTCCGGCCCACTTGAATTTTTCAGGGTTTTCATAGTAGATATTGGCGTACGCACAGGTTATGGCTTCATTCGGCACCTCGGGATTCGCGGGTGTAAAAGCGATGTATTCCTTCACCTTATTCTGCCATTTGGTTACTAAGGCATTGGCATCGACTGTCGTCGTACATGAGCAATCCGGCACCCGTTCATCCAGGCTTCCCGCATTTTCTCTGGTCAGGAAAGTATGGAACGGCAGGCGCACCGGATACTTTTCCGAAAGGTTGAGATTGAGCACCCCTCCTATCAAATACCCCGGTCCCCAGGCCTGAGAGGGATTGACTATTTCAAGGCGCACATTATAAAATCGCCCTTTTCCCTGTAGTAACTCACCCAGCGAACTGTACAAGGAGACGAGCTGCAGGGCGTCTTCCGCCAGCATCACAGCGCCTCCGGTTCTGAAGGCAATTTGCGAAAGGATAGCCTGGTCTACCCCGCCTCCCAAACCGACCGTGAATATTTTCACGCCTTCCACACAGGCCCGGTTCACCATTTCATCAATTGTTACGCCTCCGTCCGTATCGCCTCCGTCGGTAAAGGCGACAATGGCTTTATTCTCGTTTTTTCCCCCAGCGGCTACGAAGGGAATCAAGTTGTAAATGGCTTGATATAACGGCGTACCGCCGTTAGCCCTTCCTGCCAGACTTTCGACAACAGGAATCAACTGGTTTTCATCGGTGCTGAAGCCTTCCAACAGTTCGAAAGGATACTGATAGGATCCACCACCCGAAAAAGCTGCAATAGCCGCTTCGTCACCTCCGCTCATCAATTTCGCAAAGCTGACGCCGGCAGCAATCCGGTCATTCGACGGATCGGTACTGTTGATGGAGCCCGACTGATCGAAAAGTAGGCCGGCCGAATACGGCCCGATAAACTCGTCGGCCTCTTCCTCAACGTGAAGGATACGGTATTCAAGATCCGTCACATCCGCACTAACGGAAAAATTACCTGTACTGAGCCCCTGAATAAAGCTTCCGAAATGGTCGACTGCAAAAACTTTAAGCTCCAGTTCCAGTGTATTATCGGAAACGCGAACGATCCGCACGTCGGACACCCCGCCCGCGGGAACCCCCTCCAGGTCCGGCAATACCTCGTTGTATTCTTCCAGACAAGCATTTAAGGAAAATGCCATAATCAAAATGAGAAAGCACTTTCTATAGGATAAAGACTTCATTTTGAACAACTTTTCAGTAATTATGGAATATAAAAACACAAGCCGAGGTTAAACCAACTGGTCGAGTGTCCTCCTACCTCGAGATAGGCGCCGACAACATCGGTTAAATAATAGCGGGCGCCGGCAATGAAATGCGCCGTAATCATTGATTCGCTAATATTCCTTTCCGTATTGGTCAGTTGCATGAGTCGGTAAGTCGCCCCTACTCCCAAATAGGGGTCCAGCTTGTCGGTGATATTGAAGTGATAGGCAGCACGCAAACCACCGGTGTAGTAACGGTATTGATACTTCAAAACGGGAACCGTCCAAAACTGCGTTCCAAGCGTGAGGCCGGCGCCGAAGTTTCTCCAGACTTGCCGTTCGACGGTGAGGTTCACGGCCGGGAATAAGGGCTTTACGTCAACTTGATCCAAGGCGGCGGCCTGGTCTTCCAAATCTACCGTTGACCGGATTCCGATGCCTGATTGTATGACCGCCCCCCGTTCTTCGAAAAATTCCGGCTCCTCGAAAAGGTCTTCCCAATCCCGGGAAAATGCGGCATCGAAGGGTGCCGGCATAACAGGTCGACCCTTCCGGGAATCAGCAGGAACTCCCCATGCAGATTTACGGGTTACCGGATGGGCAAGATCGTCCGGTGCGTCAAGAGAAGAAGTCAAATGATTCCGGGCGTGTTGAGCCTGCAAAGTGCAAAAACCGAAGAAAAACAAAAGTATACAGCTCAATTTCGCAAGTGCTGTCGAATATCCTCCCCGATGTTCAAACGGTTTATTCATGATCATAGAAAATTGAATGGTAGTACTTATAAAACTTAGCGCTCATGGTCACTTTTCACATCCACTGATCAATGCCTCCAGCGTCTTCCGCGCCCGCCGGGCCGTCAACAGATCATCGAACAGTATGGTAAATTTTTCCGTAAAGCCGGGGTCGCCGTCGTCGTAGTATTTGATGATCTCTTCTTCGTGCAGGGTGACCAGTTCCAGCGCCAGTTCTTTGCGGGAGATGTCAAACTCGATGGCATAAGGATTCAGATCGTAGAGGTTGAACTCAAAAATTTCCTCCGAAGGATTTCGCCCGTCCGTTTCGCGGCGGGAGAAGCGGAGCTTGCAATCTTCGTCCGCCGGTTCGCGATCCAGCTCCTGTTCGTATTCGCCGACCCTTTGACTCACCGCTCCGATCAGCCAGTCCAGCCCGGCGGCTTTGACAGGCTCCTCGCGGGCCGAGTCGATGACGATGGGCAGCAGGTGCGCCAGGTAGCGGGCGTTTTCGATCGAGGCGGCGGGAATCTCCAGTTCGTCCTCGAACTGGTATTCGTCCGTCCCTTTTTCGGTGACCTGAATGAAGCGCTGCTTGTTTTTGGCAGACACCTGCAGGTTAATCTCATCACCCCGGATATCGACCTCGATACGTGTTGGGTCGAGATCGGCGAAATGAAAGCGAAATTGCTGCGCTTCCCGGTCTCCCTTGTCCAGATCGATGCTCGTGCGCCGGTAGGTTGTCCGGAGCCGGGGTTCCATAGATTGCTCAAAGCCCTCTTTTTGTTTATTAAAAGATTGAATTTGCCCGGTTAAAGCCTGCAGGGCTTCTTCCGTACCGGCAGGCGACGGCAGACGTTGGGCCCGTCTTGACTCCGCAAGAGGTATAGCGGTTTGAAGCAGGCGAAGCATCACGCGAGCCTCATCCACTTCGTCAAAATAGAAGACCACTTCGTCTTCGTAACTGCTGAGTACGCCCTCCTCTTCCAGGCTGATAAATTCCCGTTTGCGGCCGGTTTCCGCACGCACCATGACATCGGTTCCGCGGACATCCATTTCCAGCTTTGTCGCGCTGAGGTCGGCCAGACTGAAGTGATAAACATAGTTGCCACCCTTAGCGGCTTCCCTGACTGCAAGCTTCACGCGATCGGGATATGTTTCATCAAAGCCCAGATGCTGTTCCAGCCGATCATTTGCGGAGCGGGCCGGGCCGGCGGCCGTTTTCAGCCTTTCGCAGAGCGAAGGCCAGTCCTCTTCGATATGGATACTCGCTTCCCAGGCTACACGCGCCGGTTCGATAGCAGCTTTCAGCAATTTTTCAATTTCACGGGCCACGTCTATGTCGGGAGCATAAATGATCAGTTCCGATTCGTAATTTTCCTGTTCTCCATCCTCGAAGTAGCGAATCATCGATTGTTTCCGGTCGGTACCCACCCTCACGGTCATCTCATCGCTTTTGCTCACGACCTGAATAAGGTTTGGGTCCAGGTCACCCAGATTGAGCTGGTACTCCAGCGATTCGGTCTTGCCGTTCCGGTTGTTGACCACTTCCACCTGCAGTTCCACCCGCCAGAGATATTCCCGGTCATAGCTGAATGACTGTACATAAGTTGTTTTCGCTGTTTTTACTTCTCCAACGGTGGCAGCAAGCTGGGACAGGATTTCCGGCAATTCGTCAGATGGGATATCGGCTGTCAGGGACACTGTACTCCACAGGGGTAATAGCCACAATAATAGTATTCGAAAACACATGGTATGGGGATATTTCAGGTGAGTGTGGAGGAAGACCGTTTCAAAACAGTCTTCCTCCATAAAATTGTAATTCAAGCCATCCCGGTATCCGGATTACCGCGACAGCACATAGCGCACCCCCAGCGATCCGTAATCCGCCCCGAAGCCTGTAGCCGATCCGAAACCGGAAATGATGAAGGTCGGCACCCAGTCCAGGGTCAGGTTGATCGGTACATCCGAAAAGGTGTATTCCAGGCCGATATAGCCGTTGAGGGTAAAGCCGAGGCTCGACTCGGTATCCTCGAAAAAGAAGTCGTCGTCGTAACTCCAGAAAATGACGCCGGCGCCGCCGCCGTAGTACCAGCGCAGACCTTCGGTATCACCCAGGTCATCGTGAATGAGATAGGCGCCGCTGGCCGACAGCCAGTTGAAGCCGGAAAAACCACGGTATCCGACGTAGGCTTCCAGTGCGCTTTTCTCGTTGAGGTTGGTCTTAAAAGAAACGGATAGGGGATACCCCAAGCGGGCGCCGATGGCGCTTTTGTACTCCTGCGCCTCACCGGAGCGACTCCCCATGAGAAAGAAAACGATCAAAAACGGGATTAAGAAATACTGCTTTTTCATTTTGAGTGAGTTTGTTAGTAATAGGAATATGGTGGAATTATCATGCCGTTTGTCATATCATCTCCCGCTCCTTCACATACCGGTACACATCAAAAGTCCGGCGCACCCCCAGCTTGCGGCGCATCCGTTTGAGATGCGTCTGGATGGTGTGTTCGGAGAGGTCCATCTCTTCGGCGACCTGCTTGATGCGCGCGTGTTCGGACCAGAGTTGGAGGATGAGTAACTGGTGTTCTGTAAAATGCACCTTCGGGTATTCTTCTTTTTCGTATGTTTTTTCCATATTTATGAATCCCTTGACTATAGTTGCTTTATCCGGCTATGTGGGGTGCAGTGGCTGTTCATCCAATTCAATAGCCGCTCTGTACCTCAAAATAGGGACCACCTGTTTCCTCCCCCTGGACAATTTTCTGCCAAAAAACTGTCTTCCCGGCAGTTTTTTGTCTCCCCCAGGTATTCCAAAAGAAAGCAAGTCACTGATAATCAAACGACTAAACCTAAAATGCTTTCTTTATGAAACCCATCCGAACAGGAGGAAAAGAAATTGCACAAAATGAAAATGCGGTTTTATTCTCCCTGATCTCCCCGTTGGAAAAAGAAGAACTGGATCAGCTCCGGGCCTTTTTGAATTCGGAGTATTTCAATACCGACCAGCGGCTGGCAGAACTCTTCGACCGTCTGAGCAGCGGTTATCACAACCCCGACAGTTACATCATCAGCGGGAAAGCCTTGCTGAAAAATGTGCTGGGTGCTGAAAGCGGCCCGGAGGACGAGGGCAGCCTGAAAAAACTGATGAAGCGGCTGGAAGAACTGATCCTTGAGTTTTTTATCCATCAGGAAGTACGCACCGGTGACAGTCGGCTGGCCCACCGGGCGAAAGTCGCCGCCCTTAAGCGCCGCCGCGACACCGAGCGCTTCCGGGAGGCCTCCGAAGCCTTTCGCGAAGAGCTGAATGCTCTGCCGGACTCCATCGGTAAGTTTGCAGACCGCTGGTGGCTGGAACACCAGAATTACTTTCACCAAAATTCGCTGACCTATAAAAAGGATGGTGAATTTTTTCAAAAAGCATTTGATCAGTTCAATAAATTCAGTCATGCTTTAATCCTTCGTTACTACCTGGAGTATGTCAATCGAAAAAACCTGTTTAGCAAAACACTCTCCCTCCAGCAAATCGAAACGCTATACCAGGATAATCAGCCGGCGGATAGTGATTCTTCCCTGTTCGAGCTTTACAACATCATGATTGATTCACTGCAGGATCCCGGCAATGTCGACACTTACCTTCAACTGAAAGCAGCTTATCACAAACGCAAAAATCAATTATCCGGCCTCGATATCCTCGTCACTATCAAAGTGGCTCAGAATGTCTGCAATTACCTTTTCCAGCAAGGCTGGTCTCCGGCCTCCGGAGAACTCTTTTTCTGGGCCAAAGAGGGTATCAGGCAGAAAGCATTCAGTTTCGACAATGTAATCTCCGACCGGGAATACCTGAATATGGCCCTCAGCGCCGCCGCCGCCGGCGCTTTCGAGTATCAGCTCAAATTCATGAATGCTTACCGGGAAGAACTGGAACCTCAGTACCGCGACAAAGCCTATCAGCTCGCGCTGGCCTACCTCCATTTTCACAAAAAGGAATATCAGCAGACCGTTGACATCCTTCAAGAGCACTTTCCGAAAAACACCCACGAGGAACACTCTTACACCCTACGGGTCAAAACTTTGCTCGTGCGGACTTATCTTCTGCGCTTTCTGCAGGATTGGTCCTGGGAGGAAGCTTATGACAAGGAAGTAGATGCCCTGAGAAAATTTCTCGGTCGTAAAGAGTTTCTCAATGAAAAGTGGCGCGAATCCTACGAAAACTTCATCGAAATCTGCAACAGCATATCCAGGTATCGAACCGGTTGCAGGAATTGGGAGGCAGAGCGGCAACGCGAGGAAAAAGCAGAGCGGCTCAGAAAAATAGAGTCCTACCGGCAAGTTGCCAGCCGGCTATGGTTAAGGAATTTGATTCATCAGATAGATAAAATGATGGCCGGGTAGAACTTGTTGTAACTGCCCGGCCATTCCTTATTACGGATTGATCACATCATCCGAAATGATGCTGGAATTCTCATTCGTGGTATCCGACCGCATCTCGATAACCGCAGATGACGCCTCGGCTTCCGCACACCCCTCACAGGAAAATGTTTCCTTGGTGCAACTGCTGAAGGCAAGCAAAAAGAAGCCCGCGAGCAGCGTTACGAATAAAGTATTGCTGACATAACCGATTTTCAAAAAACTAATCATGGTGTCCAAAATTTTGATGATGAAAAATTGGATCACCCGGTTTGTCCGAAGCTCCCCACCGAAACAGGCACGGCAATGCCTGCCCGTGCAGGCGTGCAGCCCGCACGAGGACCAACCGGCGGTCGTTGCCGCCATGGTCTTGCGAATGGATTGGGAAAGGCAATACCTCCCCCGCCTGGAACCGGGTGCTATTACCCGGCCCAGCGACTGAAGCTTCGAATCAGCTGGACGCTTGTAATGCGTGATGTAAATCGATTCAGCAGATAAGCCGGAATCGGTTCATTGTGTTTATCTGTCTTTCACTGGGGAAGTAACCGCCGGTGGAAAATCGTTAACAGAAAAAGGCAACTTTTTTTGAGATCCCATTTATCCTGTTATTTTTACATATCCGTTAACGAGCCTCATTATGCAGGAAAACGCCGGAACAGTCCTTATCGAAATGACAGAAGATGAGTTGTTGAAAGCCCTGAAGCTTTCGGAAGAAGACCCGCGTTACCGGAAAGCCGTCCGGCATCTTTACGATTCCTACCATCCCTTCCTGATGCGCTACCTCCGCGGCAACCATCAACTGGAACAGGAAGTATGCAAGGACGTAGGGATGCAAACCCTGGTCAACCTGCTGCACAACATACGCCGGGACCGGTACCGTCAAGAAGCCAACCTGAAAAACTTCCTGCGCGGCATCGCCGATAATATTGTGCTGAATCACTTTCGCCAAAAGAAAAGGGAGCAAAATCACATCCGGGAGTTTCTCTACCGCTATCAGGAAGAGGAGAGCCCTTCACCGGAACATCTCTACCTGTCCCGGGAAATCCGGAATCAGGTCAATCGCTTGTTGAACCAACTGGGGGAGCGCTGCCGGAAAATACTCCGGCTCTACGCGCAGGATAACAGCTATGCGATTATCGCTGAGCAACTCGGCTACGCCAACGCCGCCGCGGTACGCGTGGTAGCCCTGCGCTGCCGGCGCAACCTGGAAGCTTTATTTGACAAAGAACAACTTCAATAAATCATTCCGCCGTGGAAAAAGACCTGGATCGTATTATCGGCGAATACGCCGAAGGAAGCATCAGCGACGAAGAACGCGCCTGGCTGGAAGAACAAATGCAGGGCAATCCGGAACTGCAGGCCTTTGTCGAAGAGGTCAGACGGGAATTCCTGGTAGAAGACTACGTCAACGGGAAGCTTTCGGGCAAGGAAAAAGAGGAATTTGAAGCGCGGCTGGAAGAAGACGAGGCGCTTCGGGAAGCAGTAGAACGCTTTCGCAAAACCAGACGCCTGCTGGAACTCGACCGCCACGGCAGGGAGAGCGCTCAACTTGAAGAAATGCTTAACCTGGATAACCGGTCGGGAAAAAGCGGTAAAGGCAACGGGAATAACTGGTTACTCCTTCTGTTCCTCGGAGTAGTGGTGGCCGGAGCCCTCTATTTCTTAATACCGGGCAATAGAAATGTCCCACCCTTACAGGAAGAGGAATTAACCCCGGCCGATCCGGTCACCGCCCCCATTCCACCGGGGGAAGTCCTTGAAGAAACGGATACGGCGGAGGAAAGCGGTTCCCCGTCCCCGGATTCGCCCTCCGGTCTCTTCTCCCCGGAAGAACCGGAAGACATCCTCGCCGAACCGGAACAAAGCTTTGAGACGCCCCCTTCCGCGCCGGAGCAATCCCCCGCCGAACCGGAGCTCAACCTCGATTCGCTCCGCCGCCAACTGGGTCCCATCCCGCAGGCCGGCTACATGGACCAGATTCGCCGGCGGGACGAACAGGACCTGAAAATAGCCGGCCCGGACTGGCAACCGCTGATCGTAAATGGAGATTACGACGAAGCCCGTCAGGTCCTGGAAGACTTCTTCCGGGAAAACGACCAAAACTACACCGATGCACCGCCGAGGGCCTACTACCTCGGTGTGCTCTATCTGTACACACCGCCGGTCCGCGCCGCCGACGCCGTCCAAATACTGGAAACTATCCTGCCGAATATGCAGCGCTACCGCCGAAAAATGCCGGGGGCCGTGGAAAATATCCGGGTTGATCTCCTCCGCGCCTACCTGCTGAGCAATACGCCGGAACACCGGGAAAAAGCCCGCGCGCTGCTGCAGGAAAACCCGGAGTTGATCGACCAGTTGTAACGCCGGAAGTCTTATTATGCTTCCAGTCTCTTGCTACTGTCCATTCAATGGAAAGGGCTCTTCCCACTTCCGACTTCCGAATTCCGACTTCCCACTTCCCACTTCCCTTCAGTTTCCCCTTCCCACCAGCATCATATTCGCCCACTGAGAAGGAAGGAAGTCTTCTTCGATCATCCGACGCTGCGCCCTATTTAAGGCGGCGGATGCTGTGGCCCCCGAATTGGCCTCCTCAAAAAAGTAGGCCATCAACTGAGCAGTAGGCGAGTCAAAAACCGGATAGCGGGATACGATCAATGCCGGGCAGCCGGCCGCCGCGAAGGCATTGGCCAGACTGGCCAGGCCCTCCCCCAGGCGTAACTGCCCCCAGGCTACATTGCAGGCGCCGAGGAAGGCCCAACGCGTTCGCGTCAGATCCATCTGATGAATCTCCCAGGCCGACAGCAAGCGGTCCGGGGCCTCCCCGGAATCGCTGTTGAAGATCAGGGCGTAGTCCAGCGGATTAGGGATGGAGGCGTCTGCGCAGCCGTGCAAAACCAGGGTCAGGGCGCCGTACTGACCGGCCTCTTCCAGAAACCGCTGCTTGGTAGCTCCGGGAATCAGCACCGCATTCTCCTGGGAATCTGCTATCCGCCTCGCCGTAGCCGGCATGGCCTCCAGAGGTGGGAAATTGCCGAGGCAAAGGCTTGCTCCGGAAGTCGCCGCTCCGCTATCGGGCGCCAGAAAAATTCCCAGTTGATTCCCTGGCTCCTGATCACCTTGCTTACCGCCATACAACAATAAGGTAAGCGAAGAACAGTAATCAATGTCGTAATCCTCGACCAGGGATTTTTCTCCCTCAGCGGAAGTATTCAAAGCACCGAAACTGACGCGCCACAGTTGGTTTTCCGGAATGATAATCAGGCGTTCGACGTGGTCCGGCAGCTGATCGATCACCTTTTTTGCAATGGCATCATAGAGGGTATAAGCGCGCCGCGGAAAGTCGAAGGGATCTTCCCGCACCCCGAATTCGAAATCATCCACATGCTTTTTCCAGTCGCGGAAAGCTCCAAGCGTATCGACTTTTACCTCAGTCCGGGTCAGGATGTAAGCCGTCGTTATGCCGTAACCCACACTGTAGTCGATAATGGCTGTGTTTGGCGGCAGCCAGTTTTGAATCTCATCAAGAGTGGGCGATTCGTTATTATAGCGTTGCTTGTAAACGGCCTGCTCTTCGGGCGTACCGCTTTTCAGTGCTTCCAGATAATCCCACAGCCGAATCTTGGCGTCGAGCAAAGCGCGGCCGGCTTCCTCCTTTTCTGATAGGGAAGCTGCCCGATAATCTAGCTGTCGCTGTTGTACAGCGGCCTGCAACTCCACAATCCGGTCGTTAATAGCTTTCTTCTCCCCTTCAAAAGTGTGTTGGGAAAGCTTCCGGAATACCGATTGGCGCAAGACGTAGCTCTTGTTCAGTTCACTCAGCGCCAGACCGCGTTCCAGGTATTCCTCCTCACCGGTCAGCCGGTATAAGCGCTCCGCCATATTGGAGCCCAGGGCAAAAAAGTAGGAAAACCATTCGCCGGCGATTTCCTGCGATTTCCCCGTACCGTACTGATAACGAAGACGGTTCAGTAATTCCGCCAGCAACTCCAGGTCCTTCAATCCGCGTTCCAGAAAAGGCAGGTAGGCTTCTTTTTTCTCGTATAAATAAAGAAGCATACTCGCTTTGAGCGCCGTAATTTCCAGCGCGCGATATTTGGATGGAAAAGAGCTGGGATCACGCTCCAACTTCGTTCTTCGACCTTCGCGATACAAACCGATTGAATCACTCAATTCATTTAGAAAACGCAGCGCACTGTCGGGGGGCATCTGGTAAGCCGCCTGGGATTCCTTTAAAAACCGGATGGTCGGACGGGATTCCCCTGCTTCATCCATGCCCAGCTCAAAGGCCTGCTCCAGGTAAAACGCCGCGGAATCCAGGGTGCTTTGATCGGGCGGAAAGGAAAGCAGATAAGTACTCCCAAGGGTAAAAAGCACCCGGTTCAGCTTGTCGTTCTGCTGGGTGAAGCGCAGCAAGGGCGCCAGGTTCCAAAAAGTAGCCCGGACCGAATCCAGATGAGCGCTCGCCGCGGACAAGTTTCCCTTCTGAATTTCCTTCGACGCCCGGCAATAATCTACCACCCCGGATAAATACCTGGAAAAATTGAACAGCTCAAAGCGAGGCAGCGGAGACACTTCGGGGAGCAGCGCCTTTCCTTTTTTAAGATAATCTGCGGCCTGCTCGCAGTAGCCGAACCTCGCGTAAGCGCCGGCGCCGTTCAGATAAGCCGCAGCCAGGCCATGCTTTTCGTCGATGCGCCGGTGATAGTCGATCGCCAGCCGGTTAGCGCTCATCGCGCGGTCAAAGTCGTAGTAGTATTCACTGTAAAGAATATTGGCATAATTGTAAAACATGGCCAGCAAAGAGTCGGTGGAAGGCGAATTATATTGCCCGACCAGATGAATCCCTTTCTGCAAAAGCGAATCGGTCTGATCGGGCGCCTGCTGAAGAAAAAATTGGTTCGCCTGCAGGAAAATTCCCACCCCGGCATACGAGACGTATTCTTCTCCCGAATCTAAGAACAGCCGGACCGCTTTTTGCAGACAGCGGCTTTGAGCGGAATCCAACCTGGCGTTCCCACCGCTCTGGGCGTATATCTTCTTAGCGGACTGAACACACTGTTCCGCCTTCTCCAGACTCATGGGCTGACTGATAAGGGAAATGGACCATAAAAAGTAAAGCAAGACCGGGAAAAAGCGTTTGACCATCATTGGGACAGGTTTTCAAAAGATGAATGAAATTATTTTCTGCTTTTCTTCACCACGATCAGCGGATCAGCAAAACCGATCCGGATTCTTGTCGGGTTTCCGTGTTTTTATATACCACTTTGCAAGTCCATATATAGGTGCTTGCATCCGCCGCCCGGCCGCTTACGGTTCCATCCCAGGCCGCCCGGGAATCACCTGGCAAAAAGGCGCTTCGCTCGTGCACGAGACTGCCCCAGCGGCTGAATATCCGGAAGGCGCGGACCTCGACGATTTCCTTACCGGTGAATACCTCCAGCCGGTCGTTGACCCCATCCCCGTTGGGTGAAAAAGCATTCGGAACAAATAGAGAATGGGAGCCGAGGGTATCAGCGGGCATCACCTCGACCAGGGCTTCCGCCGATAGCGCGCATCCGTTCTCATCCATAATCCTCACGCTATATGCTGTGGTTTCTACAGGAGCGGCGGTCACCACCCGGCAGCTGTCGCAATCGAGCGAAGCGGCGGGTGTCCACCGGATGGAGGCCGGTGAGTCGAGGGAGGTCGTCGTGGTCAGTTGTACGCTTTCGCCGGCCGCGATCCGGGTTTCGGCGGGCGTCACAGAAAGATCGAAGGGTTCCGGCGCATCGAGCGCAACGGTCCGGGTTTCGATGCAGCCGTTAATATCCTGTACCCGCACCTCATAGGCCCCGTCGTCCAGATTGTTAAAGACCGAATCGCTCTGAAAAGAGCCGCCGTCCAGCGCGTAGAGATAAGGTCCGGTGTCGCCCTGAACCGCTATCCGCAACGATCCGTCGGCCGCTCCGGGGCAGACCGGGTTGCCGGCAATGATTTCGAGGTCGAATGTTTCCGGCGCCGGAAAGTCGAGCGCCGCGGTGGCCGAACAGCCCAGCGAATCGGTAACGGTGAGGTCATACCGGCCCGCCGTCACCTCGAAGGCAGGATTGCCCTGCAGGCCGCCGGACCATTCGAAATCGGTGAAAGGCGGTGTTCCCCCGGAGATCAGCACGGAGACGGCGCCGTCGCGGGCGCCGGGGCAGGACTCCAGCTGGTTGATGTTGAAATCGATCAGTATTTCCGGCGAAACCGTCACTTCGACGCGCGCACTGTCGCGGCAGCCGTTGCCGTCAACAACGGTTACGGCGTAGACGCCGCTGTCGTCGATCTCCAGGAGGCGGCCGGTAGCCATGCCGTCGTTCCAGTCGTAATTCGTAAAGCCGGCGCCGGCATCCAATCGTCCCGGTTCGCCGGCGCAGAGGATAGCATCGCCTGTAATTTGCACGCCGGGCGTTTCCCGAAGCCGGAGCTCGAGTGTCACCAGGCTGTCACAGCCGTTAGCGGCGGTGAAGCTTTTCGTGTAGCTACCGGTTTGTGCAAGCGTGGTATCGCCGAAGATGTATGTTTCGCCCGGGCAGATCACCGCCTGCACCGTATCCCGGATAATGGGTCGGACCTGCACGCGATAAAGCACAGAATCCCGGCAGCCGGACTCGTTTTCCCGGATTTCTAAAAAGCTGGTATCCCGTAGGATCGGCACTCCCCGGAAAAATGTTCCGGCGCAGAGGCTGGTATCTTTTGCAGACAGCTCCCCGCCAAGTTCCTGCAAACGCAAGGTGACCAGGCTGTCACAACCCTCTGCGGTCGCAAAGCGCAGGGTGTAGGTCCCCTGACTGGAAAAAGAGGTATCGCCGATGGCAAAGTTCTCCCCCGGACAAATGCCGGCTTCGATCTCCGTTCGCGCCACGGGAATCGCTTCCAATTGATAGCAGACGGTGGAATCACAGCCCGAAACGGCCGTCCGCGTCCGGCATATTAAAGTATCCCGGAGGATGGTCGTGCCGAGAAAAGACGCTCCGGCACATATTTGCTGCCGCTGAGTATCCACCGGCATTTCCGGCACGCGTAACTGCAGGGTGACCGTGCTGTCACAGCCGGCGGCCGATGAGAATGTTCTTGTGTAAGTCCCGGATGTGGTCAATGTAGTATCCCCAAACACATAACGTTCCCCACCACAAATATTCGCCTCTATCGACGCGGGTTCGACGGAAAGCGCCCGGATGCTGTAGCGCCAGATCGTATCGCAATCACCGCCCGAGGGTCCCGGGGCGAACAGCACCGTATCCCGCTCTACCGGTCCAGACAGAAAAAAGTCGCCGGCGCAAAGCATCGTATCCACCTGCAGGGTATCGGTGCAGATACCTGTGCAATCGGACTCCGGCGACAGCGTGACTACGGTGGTCACAATACTGTCACAAGCACAACCGCAAAATCGGGACGCCACGGGGAAGGTATCCCGGAAAGTGCCCGCTTCTTCCGGCAAACAGGTCGTATGCTCCAAAGTAGTTTCCACAGAGCAGGTACTCGACATGCTTTCGCAAAGGCAATCACAACGTTCGGCTACTTCCTGCGCAGGGATCGCGTAATTGGAAATCCTGATGTTTCTGACCTTTCCCGGAGAGGCGTCGCCCTCAAGAACGGAGGGATCATCCTGAAAGAAGACCATCTTATTTCCCCGGTCGGCCCCCATCCTTAGTATTCCGTAGTTGCTGTCGTCAAAATCTGTGAAGAAAGTGCAGTTCAGATAAACCTCAATTTGACCGTTACAGTCGCGGGTAACCGTAAAGTGATACCAGTCTGAAGTGTTGAAATCCTCCATGGCCACCGACTTCAGACGGTTATTTCCCTCCCAGAATTCCAGGTAAAATCCTCCGAAGAGCACATCCCGCCAGATGAAAAGTCCTTCATCAGCGGCCGTAGTGCCCAGTACCCATATCCAGGGGGTCTCGAAAAAGGTGCTGGCCGGCAATTGTTCGAAATTCACAGTGAATTCTGCGGTATAGGCGCAATCGATAAAGCCCTCGCTATTATCGAAGCCAAGTCCGGCGTTGTCCTCAAAACGGTAGGCCGGCATTTGGCCGTTATCCGGACATAGGTTGGACGGAACACTCGTGCTGATAAAATCACCGGTCTGTCCACTACTGTTGGCAAGCGGCTCCAGGGTAACCACCCCGGAGCTGCCGGCGTTAAAATTTTCCGCGAGGGGATAGCAAATCGTCTCCTGGGCAAATAAACCGGCGGATGCCATACACAGCAAGCTGAGGAATAACGAGGATTGAGAAGAGAGGGAGGCCACGGCATGGGTTTTAGTCATTATAAAAATAACATATTTGAATAATGTACCTAAAAATAGGGACAGTTCTTTTGCCGCCCTTGGACATTTTCCATTGTGACCTCCACTAAAAAGGATAAAATATCAAAGTACGGGTCAAAACCTCCTTATAAAAACCTAATAACCAGTTATATATCAACAAATGCAATCTAAGTGTTTTCCAGACTGAATAAGCATTTTTTTAATCAGCAATATTGCAATCCTGTCTGTAAAAATCCTGTTGCAAAAGTCAAGAAGCACCCAGGGAGGCCTGACGACTCCCCACATCTTTTAACCCGATCCTATATTTCTTAGTGACCTCGGAGAGGTCGCATATTTCAAATGCCCGGAGGGTTTACATGCGACCTCTCCGAGGTCGGAATTAACACCTCTCTAACATTACTACTACAAAGATTCGACCTCTCCGAGGTCAAATCTCCTGTAGATCTGGGGTATCGTTAGGCCCAGAAAGGCGCCGCCTGACAGACGATCAATCCTGTCCGGGCATTTGCTTCGGTTCCCTGTCCCAGAACGCCTCCCTCCAGAACTCCTCCGTCATCTTCGCCGAATGCACCCGCTTGGCCCCACCCCAGCCGTGGCGCCCGCCGGGATAGAGCATCAGGTCAAAGGTTTTGCCCAGGTCCTGCAGTTTGCTCACCAGTTGGATGGTATTTTGCAGGTGCACATTGTCGTCGATGGTGCCGTGCAGGAGCAGCAACTCGCCCGTCATTTGATCGGCATGGGTCATCACGGAGCCAAATTCGTAGCCCTCCGGATTGTCCTGCGGCCGGTCCATGTAACGTTCGGTATAGACATTGTCGTAGAGGCGCCAGTCGGTCACCGGAGCGCGAGAGACACCGTGGGTGAAGTAGCCGGCACCGTAGGTGAGCGCCATAGCAGTCATGTAGCCCCCGTAGCTGCCGCCCTGAATACCGATGCGGGTGCTGTCGATGAAGGGCTTTTCCTTGAGCCACTTGACGGTTTCGATGTAGTCGTGCATCTCCCACTTGCCGAGGTTGCGGTGCATGTAGTCGAGACCTTTCTTGCCGAATTTGCCCGAGGCGCGATGATCCACCGAGAAGAGGATGGCGCCGTTGTTGACCTGCTCATTGCCGGTATAATCGCGGTAGCGTTTGTAGACGGTGCCGGCATCGGGGCCGCCGTAGATGGAGAAAACGATAGGATACTGTTGGCTTTCGTCAAAGTCGGGCGGCAGCACCCAGTAGGCAGGCAGGTCGAAGCCGTCGGTGCTGGGCACGGTGAAGTGTTCCACCCGGATGCCTTTCTCGGCGTTGGGATCGGTTTCGCGGCGGCCGAGCTCGTGTAGTTCTTCACCTGAGGAGGTGTTGTAGATCCTTCGAAGACCGGGCACAATGTGGTTGTTGTAATCGTCAAAAAAGTAATCGCCCTGTGGCGAAATGGAGACGCGGTGCATGCCTTCCCCTTTCGTAAGTTGGATAAGTTCACCGCCGTCAAAGTTGACGGAAAAAAGGTGTTGCTGCGTACCGTCGCCGCCGGTGCCTTCGAAGAGGATACGGCGTTCGCCTTCGTCGACGTGGAGCAGTTTGGTGACGCGCCAGTCGAGATCGGTGATCTGATTGAGGAGGTTGCCGGCGCGGTCGTAGCGGTAGAGATTGTACCAGCCATCGCGGTTGGAACGCAGGATGAAGCCGCTTTCGTTATCCATGAAGTATAGGTCTTCGAAGAAGGTCACCCAGGTGGTCTGGGTTTCCTCGTAGAGAAAGCGGCGGCGGCCCGTCTCTGGGTCGGCGGCATAGAGATGCAGGGTATCCTGGTCGCGGTTCATCTGCTGGAAGAAGAGCTGATCGGAATCGGGCGTCCAGAACACCCAGGCGGTGTAGATCAGGTCGGGGTTGGTGTTCATCCAGGTGCTGGCGCCCGTTTCCACATTGGCCACGGCCAGGCGCACCTCCGGCAGCGGATCGCCCGCCTTGGGGTAGCGGGTGACTTCCAGGTAGCCGTGACTCATATCCTCCGCTTCGTGGTGGTAGATGGGAAAGGTAGGTACCGGTGAATCATCGAAGCGGAGAAAGGCAATCTTTTCACTGTCGGGCGACCAGTAGAAGGCCTTATAGCGGCTGCTGCGGCCCAAGATTTCTTCATAGTACACCCAGGAGGCGTAGCCATTGTAAATTATCTCTGAGCCGTCGTCAGTCAACTGCCGTTCCATGCCGGTTTCCAGGTGCATGACGTACAGGTTGCCGGCGCGGGTGTAGGCGATGTGGCGGCCGTCCGGGGAAAAAGCCGGATTTTGCTCTTCCGCTTTGCTGGCGGTCAGCCGCCGGTACGATTTTGTACTTTGCGAGGCCAGGAAGAGATCGCCGTTTTCGACGATCACCACTTTGTCCCGCTCCCCGGTAAAAACGCTGTTGCGCCAGGTTGCCGACACGGAATCGGGAAGGTAAGCCGTGGCGTCTGCGGGCGCCGTGTAGGGCGTCTCCTCCCCGCTGGGTACATTAAATCGAATCAGTTCCCGGTTGCGGGCGATCAGCAGGTTCTCCGCGTCGAGCCATTGGCGGAAGACGGGCATGTCCTGGGCGAGGAGTACAATGTTTGACAGTAATAAAAAGCAGATGGTGACCAGTGAGGTGTATCTTTGCATAGTATTCTTTTTGCGGAAAAATACGACTTTTTGCGAAGCACGAGGTTTTGTTTTGCCATACCGGTAAATGCATTGATGAGCAGCAATATGATAATTCTGATATTTGAAGCAGAAAGATGTGCTTTTTAATAACCCACGAAGTATTCTCGTGTTTATTCTCCTTTAATTTTTTAATTTCCTCGAAAAGCCCAAAGCACAGATCCTATGGATAAGATTCTCCCCTCACTTTTCGTCCTGCTCCTATTTTTTGGCTGCAGCCAAAAAAACACCTCCGAGCGTCCGCCTAACTTTGTCATTCTCTTCTGCGACGATCTGGGCTACGGCGACCTAAGCAGCTACGGCCATCCTGTTATCCGAACGCCTAATTTGGATAAAATGGCTGACGAGGGCGTCCGCTTCACCAATTTTTACAGCGCCTCCCCCGCCTGCACCGCCAGTCGCTACAGTCTGCTCACCGGCCGTTATCCGGCCTATTCCGGGTTTGACTGGGTGCTGTATCCCAAATCGGTCCGCGGCATCCATCCGCTGGAGACAACGATTGCCGAGCGCCTGCAGGAGGCCGGCTACGCCACCGGCGCCTTCGGCAAATGGCACCTTGGGGTTACCGACAGCAGCTACCTGCCCCTGCAAAACGGTTTCGACGAATACCTGGGTCTGCCCTACAGCAACGATATGCTACCGCCCCGGCACCCGGAGATCCCGCTGATGCAGGGTAATGATACACTGGAAGTGATGCCCGATCAGGCGACCCTGACCCGCCGCTATACCGAACAGGCGATTGAGTTCATCGAGCGGCACCAGGATGAGCCCTTCTTCGTTTACCTACCCTACGCCATGCCTCATGTGCCGCTGCATCCCGGCCCTGAGTTCGCCGGCCAATCGGAACGAGGCCCCTATGGCGATGTGGTAGAAGAGATTGACTGGAGCGCCGGAGAGATCCGCAAAACTCTCGAAGAACTCGGACTGGCCGAAAACACCCTCGTCTTCTTCACCAGCGACAACGGTCCCTACTGGATCCCGCGCGATATCGAGCGCTTCGGCCACCGCGCCGTCGCCCACCTGCGCGGCATGAAGGGC
>CAZWDL010000008.1:0-29215 GCA_964632995.1 uncultured Saprospiraceae bacterium | reverse complement strand
GTCTTCTTCACCAGCGACAACGGCCCCTGGATCATCAAGGGCGAAGACGGCGGCTCCTCCGGCCCGCTGCGCGATGGCAAGGGCTCTACCTGGGAGGGCGGCATGCGCGAACCCGCCATCGCCTGGTGGCCCGGTAACATCGAGCCCGGCCGTAAAGTGGACGCCCTCAGCAGCACCCTCGACCTCTACCCCACCCTACTGCAACTGGCCGGGATTTCGCTAGAGAATTACTACCCCGCCGATGGTAAAGATATTACCCCCTTATTGCTGTATCCCGACAGCCTGCAGGTGGAAAAATCTTTCTTCTACCATGGCCCCGGCAACCGCCTGCAGGCCGTTCGCTCCGGCAAGTGGAAGCTGCATATCCGCACAAACAGCCAGACCGGCAAAGACTATTTCAACGGCGAACTCCCCCTTCTTTTCGACCTCTCTAACGACATCGGCGAAAGCAACAACCTGAGTGGTTCCCACTCCGAGATCGCAGAGGAACTTCTGGCATTACTAGAGGAACACCAAAACCGCCTCGACGACACGCCTGACTTCTTCAAGGTGGAACGCCAAAACCAGTTCTCCGAACACATTGCCTACCAAAAACCCGTACAGATGACCCCTGCGCCCAACTCCCGCTTCGGCGCCGACAGCCTGCTGACCGACGGCCTGCCCGGCGACGCCGGCGATCTGCAGACAATGGTCGGCGTGGAAGGACAAGATTTTCAGGCCACCATCGACCTGGGCCAGACCCTCATGGCTGAACGCCTGCGTGTCGATTTTCTGCATCTTCCGAATAAATGGGTCTTCCTCCCCACCGAAGTGGAATTCTTCATTTCCACCGATAACCAAAACTTCAAATCCCGCGGCGTCCTCAAAACCGAAGATGGCTGGAAGGAAATCGTCAGTAATACCACCCCCTACGAAGTCCTCATGCGCGCCCAGCCCCTGCGCTATGTCAAGGTCGTCGGGAGGAACCGGGAAACCTGCCCACCGGACCATCCCGGGGCGGGGAAGCCGGCGTGGGTGATGGCGGGGGAGATTTGGGTGGAGTAATAATCCGTGGCCGGTGCAGGGTATTGACGGGGTGACTGGCAGTCACCCCGTCAATTATCCCGGCCGGACTATCGACCATCGACTATGGACTACATTCTCAAATAAACCTTAAATTTGATTTTTTCCTATAAATCCAAACACATTTATCCATGCCCCAGCCCACGCGCCAACTGGCGGCGATCATGTTTACGGATATCGTCGGCTACTCGAGCTTTATGGCGGAGGATGAGCAGCATGCCCTGCAGATACTGGCCAACAACCGGGAGAATCACCGGCGTTGCCTGGCATCCTACAACGGGCACCTGGTCAAAGAGATCGGCGACGGTGTACTCTGCTGGTTTACCAGCGCCCTGGATGCGGTACACTGCGCGATTGACATCCAGTCGAGCGTGGTGAATCAGCCCTACCAGCTTCGGATCGGCATCCATCTGGGGGAAGTCCTGCTGCAGGGTGAGGATGTATTCGGCAACAGCGTCAATATCGCTTCCCGGGTGCAGACGCTGGCCAACCCCGGGGCCGTATTCGTCACCGCGCAGGTCGTGGAGTCGACCCAGAGGATATCCAATATATCGACGCGCCTACTAGGCGAACAAAATCTGAAGAATATCGAGCAGCCTGTCAGGGTTTTCGGCCTGCGCCACGAACACCTCACCGAACCGGAGATTCCCTTCCCGATGGAGGCCAGTGATCCGCTGGGGCGACAGATTCTGCACTACCGGGTGGAAGAACAGATCGGCAGCGGCGGCATGGGGTACGTGTACCGGGCTTTCGACACCCGCCTGGAACGTCCCGTGGCCCTCAAGTTTTCACCCCCTTACCTGAGCCGCGACGAAGCGTCCAAATCTCGCTTCCTGCGCGAAGCCCAGATGGCGGCAGACGGCAGCCGGCCCATGGTACTCCTGGAAGATCCGGCCCAGGAAGGCTGGCCAATGTGGTCTCCCAATGGCCGCTGGTTCTTCTTCGTCTCCGACCGCAATGACGCCTGTAACCTCTGGGCCAAACCAACCAGCGGCGGCGAAGCCTTTCCCATCACCAATTTCGAACAGCTTTCCGTCGGGCTCCCGGAATCCATTCTAAACACCAAATTCGCCGTCGCCGACGACAAGTTGATCCTGCCGCTGGAGGAACGCAAGGGAGAAGTGTACCTGTTGGAAATCGAAGAGTGATATCAGCCGGCACTTTGGCGGCCCGAAATTCTCCCCATTTATGGCCGGCGGCACGGGCAACTTTCCAGAAAGAGTCGTATTTTAAATTAACCACCCTCTGTGAATCCCGGATAACAAGTCATCGCCCCGTCGACAAAGATCGTCGAGCCGTTGACATAGTCCGATTCATCACAGGCCAGCCAGACGGCTACCGCACCGATATCGGCCGGCTCGCCGATCCGCTTGTACGGAATCAGACTCAACAATCTTTCGCGGGCCTGCGGGTCGGACCAGGCTTCTTTGTTAATAGGCGTCTTGACCGCCCCGGGAGCGATGCTGTTGACCCGTACGCCTTCCGGTCCGTACTCCTGGGCCAGCGATTGCATCAGCATCACGATGGCGCCTTTGGAAGCAGCATAATTGGCATGACCTGCCCAGGGTATCACCTCGTGCACCGAACTCATGTGAATGATCTTACCGAGGGCGTGAGACACATCTTCTCTGCGCCCTCGTCGTAAAAACTCACGGATAGCTTCCCGGGCGCAGAGAAACTGACCGGTCAGATTGACGTTGATAACCTGTTGCCACTGGTCCAGGGTCATCTCATGAAAAGGCGCATCGCGCTGTATCCCGGCATTAGCCACCAGAATATCAACGGTTCCATATTCCTCAACGGCCGCAGCGAACATCGCCTGCACCTGATCCTCCCGGCTGACATCAGCCTCGTAGGTCATCGCATCCGCGTTCGTGTTATTGTTGCGAATCTCTTCGGCTACTTCTTCGGCCGCCTCCGGATCGGTCACGTAATTTACAACAACATTGGCGGCGTCTTTTCCCATGGCCAGAGCCACCGCTTTACCGATCCCGGAATTGCTCCCGGTAACGATACAGGTTTGCCGGTCGAGTCGATCATTGGGTTTTTGATACATCTTGGGTTGGATTGATTTTTGGAAATATTGAACATAAGCAATTTTTCCTTTTCCCAGAACCTACCGCCCAGAATGTTCATCGGCGCATGTAATGCGAAGCGCCGCCCGCCGCCGACCAGGCAGTCGGCATTACAGATACTTCAGCCACCAGTAACCGTGCCGGAATTTATACCCCTCGTTATATAGAAATTACTTCCTCAAGCGGATTGACTACGGTTTGCTTGGTCATGGGTGGTTTTGATTGGTTCGGGATGCAAGATGCTTGCTTCAGGCAGTCCCTTCAACCGTATTCGATTATCACCCGCAGTTTTTTGAGCAGTTACCCGTCATCAGGCAAGATAGTCTATACCGCTTGAAAAACGAAGTTATTACAATAGTGTGCGTCTTTGAAGTGTTTGCTCGTCTGATGTTGCTCTACGGAAAATTGCTCGATGGGCAGCCGTTGCCCCCGGTATATAAAGCTGCCCTCATATCCTCTTTCCTTCAGAAAAGCAAAGATTTCCGCGATATCCAAATCCTGATGATGCCGTTGTTCACATTCGAAGAGCACCAGAGGCCTGTCCTCCCCGAGAATTATTTCCGCCCCTCTGAATACCTCCAGTTCATGCCCTTCCACATCTATCTTTAACAGGGCAATCTTTTTTTTCCTTTCTTGAAAATACGAATCGAGCGCAACCGTCTCTATCTGCACTTTCCGGTAGGTATCGTCTTCCTCCGTTCCGGCATCCAACCGGGCCCCGGGAGAAGATAACTTGCCGTTATCAGGGATATACAGATCGAAAAAGCCGCTTTCGGAAGACACGCCCTTGTTCTCAATGACTACATTGCCGTAGCCCATTTTCCGTACAATGGAACTGAGGTAGGCGGAAAGAACGGGTTGGGGTTCAAAGGCAACGACCTTTCCCGTACTGCCTACACCTTTGCGAAGCCAATACAGATACCCGCCCTTGTGAGCGCCCACGTCGACCGCCAGTTGCCCTGCCTGAAGTTGCCTGTTGATACATTCAATTTCGGCTCTGTCCAGTAAACTGGCATATCTCCAGGCCCGGTACCGGAATTTGAGCTGATCGAACATCTTACCTGATTTTTTTAGCGCTTATCCAATAATCACTCAGCCTCGCCAAAGCCCATCCTGAAAAGGGCTTCCAATCGCGGCCAATATACTTATTTTCCTTACGGAAACCTTGCAATGGGCGAAGATCGGGGATAGGTATCAGGAAAAAATTAACTTCTTCTACTCCTGACCTTGTCTAATTCAATAAGAGCGTATCGGGGAGGCGTCTAAAAACAATGCCCTCATAGGGGGAGTCATCGCCCGCTTCGAACAGGCAACCCAGATTACCGTCCGTCAGCTGCACCATATCGGAGTAGGCTGCCGGGCCTGCCCAGAGTTGAATAGCACGGTCCCAGCTTTTGCCTTCATCTTCGCTGATCCGGAGGGTCATGTTTATTCGCTTTTCGCGATGAGCGGGATTCAGAAATAGAAGTACCTTTTGCTCAGCATTTTCAAAGACATAATTCAGCATACTCGCCTGGCAAATAGGTTTCATCAGTGTGCTGTCGGCATGGATATCACTCCAGGTCATACCGCCATCCTCACTGAGAGAGATCTTGCGCGTGCGGAAGTTGCGGTCGTAGTTGCGCATGTTCAGCATCAGGGTGCCGTTGCTGAGCTCAGCGACGGTGCATTCGTTGACCTGGTCCTGCGGCGTGCGCCCGCCGAGCTGCCAGGTGACGCCATGGTCATCCGAGTAGATGATGTGTGAGTAATAGTCTTCGGTCTCCGCTTCAATGTGATCGCAGGGAATGATCAGCCGCCCCCGGTACGGCTCTTCCTCCAGCTGAATGCCGTGCACGGGCCCGGTAGCGTACCAGGTCCAGTTCGGCTTTTTCACATCTTTAGTGATTTCCTTCGACGCCGTCCAGGTTTTTCCGTCGTCCGAAGAGGGCATCAGAAATACCCGGCGCGTATCCCGGCTCTCCTGCCGGATAATTTCCGACTCGTGGTCGACACCGAGGCTCCAGGTGCTGAGCAGAAAGACGTCGCCCGTTTCCCGGTCCACCACCGGTGCGGGATTGCCGCAGACGTTCTCGCCGTCGTCCCAAAGGACCCGCAGCGGGCTCCAGCTCCGGCCGTTGTTTTCCGAGCGCCGCATGACCAGGTCGATGTCACCGGTGTCGGAGGAACCCTTCTTGCGGCCTTCGGCGAAGGCCAGCACGGTGCCTTTCGTCGTAGTGATGATCGCGGGGATGAGGAAGGTGTGGTAGCCTTCGGTTCCGCTTTGGAAGAGGTAATCGAGCTGGATGCTAGGTGCTGGATGCTCCCCGGAAGCAGAGTCAGTAGAAAGGAGAAAAAGAACAGGGGTAGGAAAGATGGGTTTTGCATGTTCAGGTTTTTGCAACACAGACTTCAGCCTGTTTTGTTTTCCGGTTTACCGGCTTTCAGGCCGGAGAGAGCAAAAAGCGCAGCATAACAAATGTAAGTTTTTCCCGCCAACTAATTATTGTTGAAAAATGAATTCATGGTTTTGAGGGTAGCCGTGCCTCACCAGGAGGCCCTTTCCCAGGGCATCTTGGTTTTAAATCTATCCCGCAATTAAATTTTCGATACCAATAAGTTGGCTAAACTCAGAAATGAACAGCCAGAAGGCTGTGTTACAGAAAATTCCTACTTTTGAATTTGCAACCTTCCAATTATTTCATCGACCACAAAAAAGCACCATGGGAAGCCTTCGGTACGGACTTTTCCTGCTTGGGCTGATCAGCCTCCTGGCCGATTGTTCCAATGATACGGATAACAGCCGGAAACCCAACATCCTCTTCATCCTTGCCGACGATATGGGCTGGCAGGATACCAGCGTTCCCTTCGGACCGGAAACCACGCCCTTCAACCGCCGGTACCGTACCCCGGGCTTGCAGCGGCTGGCGGAGGAAGGCAAAAAATTCACCCAGGCCTACGCCTGCGCGGTCTGTTCGCCGTCGCGCGTCAGTCTGCTGACGGGGCTGAACGAGGCCCGGCACAGCGTGACGCAGTGGACCTACCTCAGCGGCGACGAGCCCTCTTCCGATCTGCCGCATCCCGGCCTGTCGACGGCCGACTGGAACTGGAACGGCTTACAGCCGGAACCGGGGATGGCTAATGCCCACAGCAGCCCCACGCTACCGGCCTTGCTGAAAGCCGCCGGCTATCGCACCATGCAATTCGGCAAAGGCCATCTCGGGGCGGCCGGCACCCTGGGGGCCGATCCGAAGGCCTTTGGCTTCGACATCCGGATGGGCGGTCGGGATGCGGGGGGCTGCGGCAGCTACTATGGCACCCAAAACTTCGGCGCAAAGACACATCCGGACGGCCCCTGGCGCGCCTGGGATATGGATGCCTATTTCGGCCGGGATATCCACCTGACCGAAGCGCTGACGCTGGAAGCGAAAAAGGAGATCCGCCGGGCCGTGGAAGACGAGCAGCCTTTCTTCTGCTACTTTGCGCACTACGCACCGCATACGCCTATCAAACCGGATGAACGGTTCGCCCCGCGCTACCGCGAGGAAGGGCTGGATGAAACCGAAGCCGCCTATGCCTCTCTAATCGAGGGCATGGATAAAAGCGTCGGTGACCTGCTGTCTTTATTGGATGAATTGGGCGTAGCCGACAACACCCTGGTCGTTTTCACCTCCGACAACGGCGGCCTGAGCCACGACCGCCGCAGCATGAGCCCGTCCCATACGCACAACCGCCCCCTTAGCAGCGGCAAGGGGGCCCATCATGAGGGCGGTATCCGGGTGCCGCTGCTCGTGCGCTGGTCCGGCCAGATCGGGGAACAGACCACATCGGACGCGCCGGTCATTTTGTACGACTGGTTCCCCACCCTCCTGGAAGTTGCCGGAGCGCCGGCCCCGGAAGAAACCGATGGCTATCCGCTGCTGCCTTTGCTCACCACCCCGGATGCCGCAGCGCCGGACCGGCCGCTGGTCTGGCACTTCCCCAACTTCTGGGGACCGTTGCAATATCCGGAGCCGGTCAAAGGGCCGGGTATGGGCCCCTCCAGCACTATCCGCCGGGGCGACTGGAAGCTGATCTACTACCACTCCGACCAACGCTTCGAGCTGTTTAACCTCGCCGAAGACCTGGGGGAACAGAATAATCTCGCCGAAGCGGAACCGGAACGGCTGCGCCGGCTGGCGGAGGAGCTCAGTAATTACCTTCAGGAATGTGGGGCGGTGATGCCCATGAGGAAAGAGGATGGGGAGCCGGTGGCGTGGCCGGGGGAGGGGTTGTGAATATCGTCAACTTTACCGGTTTTGGTCACCTCTGCGGTTGGCTATTCCTCGGTTCTTCTGTTCTGCGGTTCCTCTAATCCTACATATATAATGAACCGTAGAACAGAGAAACAGGTTGACATTTACTCGACCTGAGGAATGAGGGCGGGGAAGAAGTCGCCAATGTTCTGAAGTGAAGCATATTTCCTTAGTCGAACTCCTTTCCGCCCATTAGGATTGAAAAAGTAATTCGTGGTTTTTAAGTGTTGCACTGCCTCACAAGGAGGCTCTTTCCCAGAGCCTCCTGGTTTCAACCGGGCCCAGCACTTTCTCTGTGCCCTCCGTGTCTCTGTGGTTTTTAACCTATTTCCGCCGATAGTGCTGCGGCTAAATCTTTGACCGCTACTACCTGTCGCGATTACCAACTTGCCCGAATATTAAAGAACAGGTTATTACTAAAAAAATAGAGTTTTCGGAAACTCCCCCGGCTTTGGAGGACATTTATGATATGAACGGACGTATTAGAGCTTGTTTAAAATGAAGAAAATTATCCTCCTACTACTGCTCCTCCCCCTCGTCATTCTGGTGCTGGCCACTTTGTACGCCTTGCCGGCCGTGCTCAGCCTTCCCTCCGGCCCGCGCGCCGGACTGGTTCCAATGACCATTGACGAGGCGGTGGCCAGGCTCCGGGCATCCGACAAAACCGGCTGGGTGCTCATAGAAGCGGCCCGCGCACTAGTCGGCCGGCGCATGCGCTACGGGCGGCGCAATAACTGGGAGCACTACCAAACGGCCTTCTCCCGCGGCATGGGCTTCTGCCAGCAGCGCGCCTTTGCGCTGTGTAATATTTTGCAGCGGCTCGGTTTTCAGGCAAGGGTAGTACACGCCATCCGGAACCGGTTCCCGGAAGGCCGAATCTCCGGCCACGCCTGGGTGCAGGTATATTACGAAGAACAAGAACCCGGCTCATCCGGCGAAGCCGCCTGGATCGACATCGATCCCGAGTGGTACGATCCTCAAACCCGCCGGCTCACCACCCAGCCGCTCACCCGGGTGACACCGCTCCGGGGACTGTTCCGTATTTTTTCCGGCTGGGGCAGCGGGGTGGTGAATGCGCATGTGTATTATCGGGAGGGGGAAAAGGACAGCTGGTAATTCACCTTTTTCTACTATTGTTCCGAACAAGGCCTTCGACCAATTAAAATTTCGATCTACTAACCTTGCCCGGGAAGGGAATATTTGACGGCCGCAGCCGTGCCGGAATACAGTCCGGACAACAACACAGGGCACTGCCGGTGTATCCTTGAACACACCGGTTCGGGCCGGTCCGGAGCATTGACGGACAAGTTTTCTTTCAGCCGTCGGAGACTGCGCTTTAACGTAGCTGAATCAATTAAAGCGCATTCCTCCAACTGCCGATTCGTAGCAAGAAGATAAGGGGCACCCCGTCCTCCTCGGCCTTTTTGTTGCGCCATTCCCGGAGCGCTTCGTAAATGATCTTTTGGGCATCTGTTAGCTTTGCCGGTTTTCATCCTCATATCTTCGCCCCACATCATATGCCACAAATACCGCCCAGTACGCTTTTCCCCTTTTGCTTTGGAAAAAAGTGGCCTGGCAATTCCTGATCCCGCTCTTTTTCTTCAGCTCGCGGAGGGCCTGATCTTCGAAGGCTTCTTTTTCCTCCGAAAAAGGTAAAACAAGAAACTGATAAGGCATTTGAAAATAAAATTTTTACCCCCTAACAGTAAACCGCCCCGCGCGGGCCTCCCGCAGACATCCGCTTCCGGGCCTTTGCTACGCAGGCCTTCGGAACCGGATGCCTTTCCCTTGCTCCACCCAGACTTGAATATCGCAAAAGGTAAAAAAGTAAAAAATCAAAAGGTAATTTTATTGCCGCCCGCTCCTGGAAAGACGGAAGCCGTAGACGCCGAAGCGGAAAACCGGGATGACGCGGTACCGGTAGGAAACGTGCGCGAAGACCGCGTCGCTGCGCCAAGAGCCGCCGCGACGAACACGGATCCGGCGCTCAGTATCCCAATCTTCACACCACTCCCACACATTACCGCTCATGTCGTAAAGCTCCAGCTGTTCCCGGCGCGTCGGCGCTAGTTGTCCCACCGGGTGCGTACGATTGCCGCTATTCCCGTAATACCATCCTACCTCCTTCAGTTCATCACTACCACTATACCTAAAGTCTTGTTGATTCGGCCCGCCCCGGGCCGCATATTCCCATTCCGATTCCTTCGGCAAGCGATAACCGTCCGCCTCTTCACGGATCTCAATTTCCCAATTACTCTCATCGATCTGCCTAACAAATTGATACACCGTATCCAGCTCCCGGCGATTACTCAACCAATTGGCGTAACGCGCCGCATCGTACCAGTTGACGAATACGACCGGATTGTCCCCATCCAGTCCCCACCCGACCTAGGGCCTTATTCTCTTCATACTATCTTCCTCAGTGCTCTCGCAATACAGACTATACTGCCACATCGTCGTTTCGGTCTGCGCCAGCTGAAAGGGCTCGATCGTATCTCCCGCAAAGTTTTCTCCGGAGGCGATCCCTCCGGCTACATCCAGCATCACCGGATAGTAGCGACGCCTCAGGGAATCATACCAAGCCGGATCGATCTCCTTCAGCACCGCTTCGATATTCCCATACTCATTTTTTGCCGGGCTTCTGACACTGGCTTCCCTTGCCAGTTGCCGTGTAATGGTGAACGCCGTATCTCGTCGCAGCGGATCCTCCCGGCCAATCTCGTTGTAGAAGTAGGCCCGGTCCATCATCCCCTTAATCCAAATGGGTCGGGCTTCGGCGTTGAGTCCCGTCTCTCGGGCATTCTCGTATTTACTTAGGGCCTGCCGGTACCGCAGATGATAGATATCGGTTTCGGCATCCGCCAGTACATCCAAGACGATGCGGGCGGTGGCCGTTTGGAAGCTGGCCAAGGCGAGTTGGGTTTCTTCTGCCAGTGAATCCGACCTCAATTTTTCCAATACTACCTGTGCCCTCTCCCGCCGGGCTGCCTGGGCAGAATCTTCAGCAACCTGGGCCAGTCTGTTCGCCTCCTCTTCATTTTCGACCGCCCGCTGTAAATTTTGTTCTGCAGTGAGCGTAGCCTGCTTCCAGCAGGGCTTTCACCTTTCCCGCCGTCGAGCAGCCGTTCAGGATCACCAGCTTCAGCTTGCCCGCCCGGGCGCTGGCTCCCAGCTGGTGGGCAATGCCGCGGGCATTCGCGCTGCCGTCGCCGAGATGGAGCGTCGCCCCGTCCGCATGCCCGCTAAAGGAGAACAGCGCCAGCCGCTCCCCGTATTTCCCGAGATATTCGTTGATCTTTTCCAGCGTGGTAAAGGAATCGCGATGGAGTAAGAAGTGCCCCTTCAGCTGCCGGTTGACCAGCACGCTGAACACCCCGTCATCCTCGCGGCTCAAAGTCGGCAGCGGACTGGTGGAGGAGTTCGCGTAGGCGAGAAAAATAATATCCATAGGTTGTGTTTGGGAAAAGTGAATATAACAGTTTTTTCCCAATCTTCTGGTCCTTGGATTTGGGGAGGTTTTCAGGTATTTATCTGACACCGTAAAGATGGTGCAAAGAAGAAAGGATATTGGGTTCCTGTCGGAGCAGCATGTCAGAGCAGTATCCCCTGCTGGCGGGGACGCAGGGAGTGGACAAACCACATATCTTATGAACCATGTTTTTGCAACAAAAAAACCTCCCTACCACGAATAGCAGTAGAGAGGTTTTCACTGTTCAATTTGCTACAGCCTGTCAATGCGAAGCAAATAATCAAGAACTATCTGGAATAGATAGTAAGTCAACTTTGCGGCATTTGCAAGGTTCTCCAGCAAACTACCACCTTTTTTTCTAGGTGGTTCTTGAAGTGAAAGTGCCATAATACAATGGTTTTACGGCTCAAGAAACCTGCCAGTAGCAAATTTTTATTCATTTCTATGAATAAAGTTTTTAGTCTTTTTAGACTTTTTGGTTGATTTTGTCTAAATTTGTATCAACCTTTAAGGTTTACTTCTGGTGACATTTTCCGAGCCAGATTAAATAACATCAAGAAAAAGCTCTGTGCTGCAACACAGGGCTTTTCTTATTATCACACCAAAGTTAAATTTTATATACCTTTTTTCCCAACGAAATAACTAACAGAGTGTTAATAACTTCAACAATTTGTTGTTTTTCACTCTGTGCATTATTTTTTTGACTATCCCAGTTTTTTCCGATTTTCCTTTCTGCTAGTAGTTAAGCAACAAACTTTCGAATGGCTGGAGAAAATCGACTGCCCATCAATTCTCTTTTTGCGCTAGTCGCTTCAACGCACGAGCCTTTGCCAGACTGACAATGTGTTCCAAAAGCATGAACTGCTCCATCTCTGATTGCTCGGATTCAGACAGTCCTTCCTCCTCCTTGTTTTTTTCAAGCAGTTCTTCCAGACGAGCTTGCGCCTTTTCGGAGACTTTAAAAGCTAACACCTTGTCTGGATCCATGCTGGCCAGCAAGTCAGCTAGTTCATCAAAGACGAAGTGGTATACCATCAATTCTTTTTTTAAAAGATACAACTATTTTAGTGAATTTCTGAAAAGTTCGACCGGATAATTAGACGGGAAGTTCAGCAAAAGGCGGGGGCCAGCCACGCGGCGCTTCTAGTGAAGCCACCTGGATCGACATTGATCCTGAATGGTACGATCCTACAACCCGACAGCTCACGAACCAACCCCTCAACCGGGTGATACCGCTCCGGGGGCTGTTTCACATTTTTTGGGCCGGGGGAGCAGGGTGGTCAGTACTTTTCCTCTATTAACCATTCTTTTTCTTCATACGTTTCATAGTCGAGTAAGGCAACCAGATCTGAATGTCGTCAGGTTAAGGATTTTAAGCTGGTCTATTCAGGGGCCGCCTTAAAGCGATCCCCTGAATTTTCTGATCTCTCGAAGAGAGAAACTCTTGACATAAAAGAAAAAAGTAATACATTTACACAGAGAGGCCGCAGCTGTCCGCGTAAGGATGGTTGCGGTTTTTTTGTTGTAAAAAATCCATATTAATAATAGACAATACTAATTCTGAAAAAATGAATACAAGCCCAAGTCAAATCCAAAAACGTCAACAATTCTACTTCTTAGGCAAGAAGCACGAAGATGAAGGAAACTTTCTGGATGCAATTGAAGCCTATAAAATTTACTCAACCCATTTGGAAGAAAGTGACAAACATATTCCTCACCAGTGGATCTTCGAGTTCTATGAAAAATTAGGTGAGCTGGAAAATCCTTATTCCACCTTGAAGAATTTGCAAAAGGATGTTCGCCTCCAAGAGCCGCCGAAGTATACAAAGAGCTTGGTGAAAAGTATTTGTCAATCAATTTTACTGAGAAAGCTATTACCAGTTTTGAAAATGCAATTAAAAACAATCCGAGTATTGGAGTGAAAAAGAAATTATATGAATTGAAAAATTACTAATATGAGGTTTATAGCAATTGACTTTGAGACAGCAAATTCAAGTAGAAATAGTCCATGTGAGATCGTATTAGTCAAAGTAGAGGACTTTCAGATAATTGAAGAAAAGTCATTCTTAATTAGATCCAAGGACAACTACTTTGATTTTTACAATACCTACTTGCACGGAATTGATGAGGTGATGGTAGAAAATGAGGCTGAGTTTGATGAAGTTTATGAGAAAATCAAGTCAGACTTTGAAAGCTATCCAATTATTGCTCACAATGCCTCTTTCGACATGAGTGTTTTGAGACATACTTTGGATTTGTATGGAATAGACTATTCAGAAACTCAATATTCATGTACTTACCAAATGGTCCGAGAAGGATCAAATAGCTTGCTTTCCTACAGACTAGACTCGGTTTGCAATCATTATGGAATAGAGTTAGAACACCACCGAGCACTTCCAGATGCAATTGCATGTGCCAAAATCGCCACAAGGATATTCCAAGAAGAAGGGATTACCGAATTCAGTCAGATAAGTGAGCATTTTAATTTGCGGATCGGGCAATTATTCCCTGGTGGGTACAACCCTTCCGCAGTAAAGTATTCAGGCACGGGATACAAGATTTCAGATTTGGAGTATGATGATTCTAATTTTCAACTCGACAATCCTTTCTACGGTAAAACAGTAGTTTTCACAGGGACTCTGCAATCAATGGTTAGAAAAGAGGCCCAGGTAACCGTATTAGAAATAGGAGGCGAATGTGGTAGCGGAGTCACGATGGAAACAGACTATTTGATAATAGGAGAACAAGACTACCAACGCTATGGAGAAGGTTTTAAAAGCTCGAAAATGAAAAAGTCTGAAAAGTACTTATCTCAAGGTAAACGAATTGAATTGCTTACTGAAAGTCAGTTTTTAGAGATGATAAATAACGAATAACCTGAAAGTCAAAATAGGGTTAGATGAAGTTCTGTTGATTACTAGCAATTATCTGATATAATAATCAGAAAAAGTGGAAAAACCCTTTGATAAGGGTAATGGAAGAATCCTATTGGAATCAGTTGATGGATTTTGGAAAAGGTATAAGCCTTGGAAAGAATCTTGTGATAAATACGAGAAAGTTTTCGATGGAACCAATGTTGGTCACCTTTTGAATCAGACTGCTTTCCAATGGTTGTATGTACTCACTGAGAGATATGGTTGGAAGCATTTTGTAGCAAGTCAAAAGAGACCAATAAAATCTTTCCCAGCTACATCTGCTATTCAACTAATTGGGAACTGTATTAAACACCACGGAGGGAATTATGAGGAAGAGCATAATAAGACTTGGGTACCTGGATTTAAAATATTCTGTAATTTGAATCAACCTTGGATGCAAGGGAAAAATGTTGATCCTCCTTTGAAAGAGTTTATTATAGGTAACCCAATCAATCTTTCGACTGTGGCCAGAGCAAAGAACCAGCTAAAGGTAGAAATCATCAATTCCTTGCCAAAAGATATCTAGGATTTTGTTTGAAAATTAACCCTCCGTTACCCACAAAACAAAAAACCCTCATAATTAGCCGATTATGAGGGTTACTTAGTAGCGGAGGCAGGACTCGAACCTGCGACCTTCGGGTTATGCGTACTCCTACAGCTTTCGCTGCCCCTGACATTTATCGTCAGGGTTTGGCAGTCTGGACTTTCTCTTCACCGTGTTCCGGTTAGTTCCGGAAGGTAGGTGTTCGCCATCAAGTCTCTACACCTTCCCTGAAGTACAAGACTTCAGGGCTTGGCTCGGGATTACCACACTACAGGCTTCCCCGAATTTGACGAATGTTCATCCCGGCATTTCTGCGCGGGACAGCCCAAGCGAACTCGTGATAGTCCTGCTTTCAGGACCCTGATCTTACCTCGTGTAAGGCAGGATCATAGTTTCAGGAGACCGCAATCTTGAGCCCGACGAGCTACCAACTGCTCCACTCCGCGATGTTAAGGTGTGCAAATATAAGCGTGTTTTTGGAAAGATGCAACCCCGCTTTGCTTTTTTCCTATAAAAGTGGAGAAAAGACAAAGTCATGGGTATTCCAGGACCGCTTGTATTTGCCTGATAACCAATTTCAAACAACAAACACCCTGCGCCTAAAAATCGTTCCTTCCTCCCCTCCCCTTTTTCCAAAAACCAAACATTAGCGCCGTTGATGTTGTAGTAATAGCGTAAATTCGCTGACAAAACCGGTATCCCATGTTGAAGTTTCAAAAATTGGACGAGGGCATCCACTTAGGATCTACTTAGCATCCAAAAATGCCCTCCCTTTACAATTTATTGGAAACTTCATCCGGATAAGTTCAAGCTCCTAACCAACAAAAATCACCACACGATCATGAAAGAAGTATTCATCGTTTCCGCCGTACGCACGCCGATGGGCAGCTTTGGCGGCGCATTCGCCTCGCTATCCGCTACCGAACTGGGCAGTACTGCTATCAAGGGCGCGCTGAAGCACGCAAAGGTCGACGCCTCCGACGTCGAAGAAGTCTTTATGGGCAACGTCGTCTCCGCCAATCTCGGGCAGGCGCCCGCGCGGCAGGCGGCCCTCGGCGCCGGACTAAACCAAACCGTGCCCTGCACCACCGTTAATAAGGTGTGCTCTTCCGGCATGAAAGCCATTATGTTCGGCGCGCAGAGCATTATGCTGGGCCATAACGACATCATCGTGGCCGGCGGCATGGAGTCGATGTCCAATATCCCCTTTTACGTGCCCAAGGCCCGCTGGGGCTACAAGTACGGCAACGGCGAGCTGGTCGACGGTCTGGCCCGCGACGGCCTGGTCGACGCCTACGACCACGTGTCCATGGGCGTCTCGGGCGATAAGACTGCCGAAAAGTACGGCTTCTCGCGCGAGGCGCAGGACGAATACGCCATGCGCTCCTACAAGCGCGCCGCCGAAGCTACCGGCAAGGGCTGGTTTAAGGATGAGATCGTCCCCGTGGAAGTTCCCCAGCGCAAGGGGGATCCGAAAGTGGTCGATGAAGACGAGGAATACAAGCGCGTCGATTTTGACAAAATCCCCCAACTGCGCCCCGCCTTCTCCAAAGACGGCACCGTCACCGCCGCCAATGCTTCGACCATTAACGACGGCGCTTCTGCCCTCGTGCTGGTCAGCAAAGAAAAGATGGAAGAACTGGGCCTGAAACCCCTGGTTCGCATCGTCAGTTTCGCCGACGCGGCCCATGATCCGCTGTGGTTCACCACCGCCCCTACCCTGGCGGCGCCGAAAGCGCTGAAACGCGCCGGCCTGAAGATGGAAGATATGGACTACGTGGAGGTCAACGAGGCCTTCGCCGTGGTGCCCATGGCTTTCGCCAAAGACCTGGAAGTGGATGAACAAAAACTCAACGTGTACGGCGGCGGCGTCTCGCTGGGCCACCCGCTGGGCTCCTCGGGCTCGCGCATCGTGTGTACCCTGACGAATGTGCTGCGGCAGAAGGAGGGGAAATTGGGCATGGCGACCTTGTGTAATGGGGGTGGGGGCGCCTCCGCTCTCATAATCGAAAGGGTCTAACTCCTTTTCAATTATTCGACTATTCTAGTTTCCAATGTATCTCTTGCCTGAGCTTCGGCAGCCCGGGGAGCGCCTCCGCCTTGATTCGAAATTCGCCCATATCGGCTATTCTGAAGGAGGATGTTCTCCAGTAAGCTTCGTGATCCTTCGAAGATGAACCAACTCAGGACGGTTTAGATGCAAAGAATTTACTGTAGCTCTCCCCGTAGGCGTTAATCCAATAACTTCGAGGAATTCTTCATCCCAACCAAAGTGGTTATTCCAATCATCCTTCCGGGGATTAAATAAAGGCACGATGATACCATCTACCGGATCTGCAGCTTCTATTTTAGTGTATTTATGGTTATTACATCCGCCGCAGGAATAGGCCAAGTTATCCATTTCTGATTTTCCGTTTTTGGCCAACGGAATGATATGTTCATTTACGTAAGGTTACGTGCTATACTTGGCCAGACTCTTGCAATACTCGCATCTTCCTTTTGCACGATTCTTGACGGTGATTTTAATCTCTTTTGGAATATACCTACTGGACATGCGAGGGCGGTGTTATTCCCAATTGCTTCATCACTTCATCGACAGAACTACCTCTTACCTGAGCTAACTCCACTAAATACTCCAACCGCTCTGCATCTTTGGATTCCACAACCGGGACCAGCTCCAACATTTCCTCATGTTCTTCTTCGGTTAAGGTCTCCTCTTGTGCTTTTGACAAAAGAATACGATATCGACGCTGAATCTCATCCGGCAATCCTTCATTAATCTTTCGGATAAGCTCCGCCTCTCTTTTCGGTAAGTGAGCTGATTTCTTTTGGGCCACAATCGTATTTACCCGCTCTGCAAATGACTCTAGCGTATCTATATCCAAGCGGGCAATCCCGTCAAGGATAGCCTGAAGATCGATACTTACCGGAGAATTGATGGATTCACTTGCCATATCTTCAAGATTTGCTTTTAAAGATAACAAAAAAACAACAACGGAGAGTTCATGAAGGCAGACAAAGAGACCCGGTGAAAACAGGTGCTTCTGCTTTAATCATCGAAAAAGTCTGACGTCTTGCTATTCGCTGCTCGCTATTTGCCGTTCGCCGGCCAATCGTGGAGGAGATTTAAGAAATCAGCTGTTCCGGTATTCTTCTTTTTCTTTGGATAAAGGAATTCTATTTGCGCCTCTGTCGAAAATCCGGGTAAGATTTCTCAGATTTCTTCCTTTCGGTCATGAAGACAGGAGGCGCCGGGAAGGCGCCGCCTGTCATCATTCCGGTCAACCTTTTATCAACTCAAGCAGTTCCTCCGCGGTCAGCTTTGCGCTCACATCCGTGCCGGCCAGCAGCGAGTCGGCCAGGTCGCGTTTGCGTTCGTGGAGGGCGATGATTTTTTCCTCGATGGTATCTTGGGTGACCAGGCGGTAGACGGTCACCGGTTTTTCCTGGCCGATGCGGTGGGCGCGGTCGGTGGCCTGGTCCTCGACGGCGGGGTTCCACCAGGGATCGGTGTGGATGACGTAGTCGGCCGCCGTCAGGTTGAGGCCGGTGCCGCCGGCCTTGAGGCTGATGAGGAAGAGTTCTCCTTCGCCGGCCTGGAAGGCCTCGATGCGCTGCTGCCGCTTGTCGAGCGGCGTCTGGCCGTCGAGATACTGATAAGTGATGCCCTGCTCTTTCAGGTAGTTTTCCAGTATTTTCAGGTGGCCGACAAACTGGCTGAAGACCAGCGCGCGGTGGTCGTTGTCGAGCAGTTCCTCTACGATTTCGCCGAAGAGGCGCAGCTTGCCGCTGCTGGTGAAGCCCGCGTTTTCGTCGACCAGCTTCGGGTGGCAGGCGGCGCGGCGCAGGCGCATCAGTTCGGCCAGGATGCGCAGGTGTTGCTGCCCGCCGTCGCTGTCATCCGCCACCAGCTTTTCCAGGGCATTGCGACGCAGGGCTTCGTAGAAGGCGCGCTCTTCGGGCGGCAGCTCCACCGTGAGGGTCACTTCGGTCTTTTCCGGCAGCTCCTTCAGTACCTCGTCTTTACGGCGGCGGAGGATGAAGGGCTGTACGAGGCGACGCAGCTGTTCGCGCCGTTTCTCGTCCTTGTACTTCTCGATGGGGATGGCGAAGCGTTCGCGGAAGCGGTCGAAGGAGCCGAGCAGGCCGGGGTTGAGAAACTGAAAGAGGTTCCACAGCTCGCCCAGATGGTTTTCCACCGGGGTTCCCGTAAGGATGATCTTGAAGTCCGCCTGTAGCTTCATTGCCGCCTTTGAGCGTTTGGTATCGCGGTTTTTGATGGCCTGGGCCTCGTCGAGGATAACCGTAGCGAATTCCTTGGCGGCAAAATAGGAACTTTCCCTTGCCATAAGATCGTAGGTGACAATAATCAGGTCGCCGGCCCCGGCCGTTTCGATCGTCGCCTCGCGGTCGCCGTCGCCGAAGAGAACGGGGCTCAGTTTGGGAGCGAACTTTTCCGTTTCGGCCCGCCAGTTGCGGCACACGCTGGCGGGGGCCACCACCAAGGCGGGTCCTTTGGAAGCCCGGATAGTCAGCACCGCCAGGGCTTGTATGGTTTTGCCGAGGCCCATATCGTCGGCCAGACAGGCGCCGACGCCCCAGGCGGCGCAACGCCGCAGCCACTTGTAACCTTCCTGCTGGTAGGGGCGCAGTTCGGCCTTAAATTTTTTCGGCGTCCGGAATTTTTTGGCGAAAGCCCGCTGCAATCGCTCCCGGGACTCTTCGAACTTTTTATCGACCTCCAGTTGCTTCACCTCACTCAGAAAATTCTCCAGCGCGGGGGCGGCCAGAGGATGTATCTGCACGGGACCGCCTTTCCTGGGCGCATTCATCAATCCGTCCACTTCCTGCAAACGACTGCGAAAGGCCCTCGTCAGCGCTACAAACTGACCGGGGCTGATCTCTACGAACTGCTCGCCGCGCTCGCTCAGCGCCAGCAACTCCTGCATAGTGAGCACCTTTTCCTCATCCACCGGCAGTTCGCCGCTCACTTCGAACCAATGGCCGCGCCCGTGAATACTGATCCGTAACTGATCGGTGTTGACGACATTCGACACGCGCAGCTTTTCGCCCCGCGGCCACTCCAGCACGATCTCCTCCGAGCGCAACAATGGGTCGAGTTGGAACAGCAATTCCAGGCATTCCTCCGCATCTTCCAGCGTCCAGATGCCCTGGTAGGGACGTTTTTCCCCCAGTATCTCCACTTTACTGCGCAAGACCTTCACTTCCTTTTCTTCCGCCTTAAGATCGCGCGTCGTCGTCGTACGCTGCCCGTCGAGCAGGCCGATCAGCGTGGCTTCCCCTTTCCCGGGCTTGACGTAGGGCGGCGCGACGCGGAAGGGCTTTACGTACAACTCCACCTGGAAGCCGTCGCCTACGGGCAACAGGTGCATATGAAGACGGGAGTTGGGCTCCACCGAAGGCAACTGCTCTTCGTCGAAGGCCGACTGCACCGATACAAGCCCTGATAACCCTTTGACCGCCTGCTGCAATCGCTCCGCCCCTTCCTGGGGCACGAAGAGCTTCCGGCCGTTAAGGGCGCGGGCGATCTCCGCCATGCGATCGCTGACGTCGATCAGCTGATAGCGCGTCGGCGTTTCCTTGATGACCTGCACGCCGCTCCTTTCAACAGGATGAGAAAAGCGAACCTCGTAGCCACCCTCCCGCTCCCGGACGAGCAGCGAGGGCTTGGTGTCCACCAGCTGTATAGCGGTATCAGGCGACTTCCAGTGGAACAACAGGGGATGGCCTGCCAGTGCTCTCCAGACCCGGTCTTCCTGTCCGTAGAGCTCTATTTCACTACTCGAAGCATAACCGATAGCCCGGACCACCCGACGATCCTGTTCGGTCAGACAACTCAGCTCGCCACTGTCCAGGCGGTCAAAAGACACGCGGCGGCCCTTCGTCCAGCCGTTTTTACCAAGTTTTTGCTCTTTGGCTTTCAGGCGTTCATTTTCAAAATCCACGATCCAGACCAGCCGGGAGTCAGTCGAGGTTTGCTCCCGGCCCAGGTTCAGCAAGACGTCCAGAGCAGTTTCCCATTCTTCAATGCGGGGCAGGAGCCGGCAGAAGGGGGCATTGCCCAGGTCCTCCCGCTGCTTATCCGGAATCACTTCCCAAACCGGCTGTTCCCGATCCAGTTCATTCATAAGGGCCAGGAGTTCTGTCGACAGCCAAAGGTAGCCGTTGGCATTCATCTGCAAGGCGTCCTCCTTCAGCTGCTCAGGGTCAACCAGCCGGTCGTCTACCCAGAACTGGCAGAAATAGAGGAAGAACTTCAGAAAGAAGACCTGCTCCTGCCGTCGGTCCTTCAGCTCAGCCACCGCTGCCTGCTTGTCATTTTGCAAAAACGATACGACGGCATTCAGCCAGCCGAATACGTACCGGTAGGAGGACTGCCCTTTGTATAATCGCGCGATCAGCGACCGGATTTTGGGCAACGACTCGCTGTCCTGGATTTTCAATTGCGCCAGCACGTGCATCACCCCCGGAAACCCCTGCAACACCTCTTTCTTATTGTCGGTATACATGCGGACCTGTTTGGTCGCTTTTTTAAAAGTATCGAGCGCCGTATCGGTATCTCCGCTAATAAATTGCAGGCAAGCCTCGATAGCCGAAGCGATAAAATCGTGGCTGAGCCGGGCAAATCGCCGGGCCGCCTCCCACTCCCCGCGCAACAGCGACAATTGAGCCAGCAAACGTCCCACCAGCAGGCGATCCTCCATAGGCATATCCCCCACCTTTTCTTGTGCATAGTGGTAATAGCCGCCGGCCGGCGACAGGTCAAAAGTCTGCAGCGTCAGTTTCTCCGACAGGAGGAAATTCCGGATGCGATCCGGCAGCCGCTGCACGGCCTCCAGGTCGAAGGAAGGCGGCAGCCAGAAATCGCAGAGCATATCCTGGTTATAGTGCTGGTAAAACCGGTTGACCAGCGTAAAATAACTATCCTTGAAGATACCCTGCTGACCGGTATAGCGGGCGATGCGCATCTGCCGGAAGAACCCCCGGTGGTTGCTGGAATAGGACCAATGATAGGAGGGAAAAGCCTCAGCCACCGAGCGGGCGACCTTCGGAAAATCCTCCTCCTTAGAAAAATAGCGCTCGCAGAGTTGGTGCGACAACGCCTTGTCCATTTTCCACTGCGTACCCACTGGGATCAGAAACCCTTTTTCCGCCAACCCTTCGAGCAGCTGATTACCGTCTTTCGGATATAAGCGCTTGCCCCGGTACTGATAGCCGTTATCAATGAAGAGATTGAAAAGCCTGGTTTTGGCGAAGGGCTCGGAAATAAGGGCGGCGACTTTCAGCAGCTGTTGCTCCGCCGCGCCGAGTTCCTCGAAATGGTCCAGCATTTCCTCAAGCGGGCGGGCGGGCATTACCTTATGGTGCTGCGCCTTGCGCCTCAGGGTTGCCTCTTCCGATCCGGCTTCATCCCTGATTTCCAGCAGCACCGCCACCAGGTGCTTGCAAAGCGGTTCCCAGTCGTAGGGGCAGGTGCAGTTCCAGTCGACGATTTCCTCGCCCTTCAGATGCACCGATACGTCGTACGCGCCCCGCGATCCCTTTACCAGCGCCGACCAATGTTCTCCGTCTTCCCTAAGCATCAGGCCGACGACATGACCTGACTTATAATAACGCCGGCCGCGGTGAAGGACTTTACCGGACACGAAGTTTTCGAAGTCATTAAGTTGCATAGGTTGTGCTGTTCGTGGTGATACTAATCCGCCAGCGCCTCCTCGTAGAACCGCTCCCGGTGCGCAGCCGCGTAGTTCAGCAGCTGCTCCGCCACTTCCGGATACCGCGCCATCACATTCCGGCTTTCGAACGGGTCTATTTCCATCCGGAACAACGCGGTGTCGATCTGCGCCTGATCGTATTGGCCGGCGGCGCCGTCGAAACCCGGCTCGCGCAGGGTGCGGTAGGGGTGCGGCAGGTGGAGTTTCCAGGCGCCGTCGCCGCTCATAATACCCTCAAAACGGGAACCGTTGGAAATCGCGTAATAATCATGCGGATTTTCGGCGCCTTCCACCCCGCGGATCAGGTCCCAGACGTTTTTCCCGTCGATCTCGTTCTCCGGCAAAGCCGCGCCCGTCAGATGACAGAGCGTGGGCAGCAGGTCGATCGAGAAAAAGGCGGCGGTGGAGGTGCTGCCGGCCTCCAGCTGCCCGGGATATTTGATAATGCAGGCGGAGCGGATGCCGCCGTCAAAAGAAGTGCCTTTGGCTTCCCGGAAGGGCGTATAGCCGGCGTGGTTGCCGTAGGAAGTCCAGGGGCCGTTGTCGGAGGTGAAGATGACGATGGTCTCCTCTTCCAGTCCGTTGTCCTCCAGCGCCTGCGTGATCTGTCCGACCGACCAGTCGAGTTCCATGATGACATCGGCGTATAATCCCTTACCCGATTTCCTCTCGAATTCCTCGCTGCAGAACAAGGGCACGTGCGGCATGGAATGGGGAACGTACAGGAAGAAAGGTTCTTCGCGTTGCCGGTTGATGAAATCGACGGCGTGCTCGGTATACCATTTGGTGAGATTCTTCTGATCCTCTTTTGATACATCTTCGATGGTCACTTCGCCGTTTTTCCAGAATTGAATGGGATACTTGCCCCAGTATTCCGGATTTTCCGGGTGGTGCTTCCACATGTCGTTGGAGTACATGAGCCCGCAGGATTCATCGAAACCGCGGGCGGGCGGGCGCGTATCGGGCTGATCGCCGCAATGCCACTTGCCGAAGACGGCAGTTTTATAACCGGCCGATCGGAATACCTCGCCCATGGTGGCGAAGTCGGGCTCCAGCCCCCGCGCCTTGGGACCGTGGGCGCCGAACACTTTCGTCCGCCCGGGATAACATCCGGTCAGCAGCGCCGAGCGGGAAGCGGAGCAGACGGCCTGGGGGACGTAGAAATTCTGAAACCGGCGGCCCTCCGAAGCCAGCGCCGATACGGCGGGGGTTTCGATCAGCTCCGTGCCGAAAGGCGCAAAATCGGCCCAGCCGGAGTCATCGAGGAAGATGATAACGACGTTGGGACGGCTTTCCCCCGGCGCGGCTCCCGGGACGTCCGACTCCTGCGCCTTTTCGCTGGTGCAGGATAGCAAACTGAATGTGAGAAAGAAGATGATGATGAGTGACTGGCAGATTTTCATAAATTATATTTTTATATATTTAAACGCATTTTTTCGTCCGTCCAGAACTGCCGGATTACGGTGTCTCACCAGGAGGCTCTTTCCCAGGGCCTCCTGGTTTCAAATCTACCCCGGAACTAAATTTTCAATATCTATGTGGCAGTTCTCAGCCTGGTGGGTAAAAGATAATAGAAGTCTTCCACAATCAATGATCGCCGAACCACAAAAAAGATTGGAACATCACAAACTTGGAAACAGGTTTAGTGGTATTTGAGGATATTTAGGTGCGTATCAGCCGGATTTTCAATTCGGGCAGGTGGTGAAGGAACAAACCAATTGACTGTTTTTCAAATTTAGTGAAAACTAATTATTAAGTCTTCGTGACCAGTAAAAGTTGTCAGTCAATTGTGTGCTAGTGGTCTGTCAAGCATAAATTGCCGGAGGCACTAGTTCTACCATTCCCACCCCGATCCTGACTGCAGCACGTAGTCGATCTCCGTGGCGCCCTCCACCGGGCGGTTGTCGTAATTGACGTTAACATTCCATTTTAAAGTCACTGTCGCCGTAGTCGGGTCTTCCATCCGTTATTATTCCGCCTGGCCGGCGGCGTGATGCCCGCCGAACACTTTGGCGACGCCTATTCCAAGCATATAGGTATCGTACGCGTTGTAGCGGAAATCGTACTGAACGGTGGCCAGGAACTCCCAGCGGTTGGCTATCTCCACAGAGTATTCCACTCCAACCCTGTTTAAAAAGAAACTGTCGCCATCGGTGAATTCCATCCCGGCTCCCAGGTGAAACGACCAGTAGCGCTTCGGCTTGTACATCGCCATCAGCGCCGGCGCCATGGGAAAATTTCGCTCGATCACCTCACCCTCTTCGCCGCCTTCCAGATGCGTTTCCACCAAAAATTCCTCGAGAATGATATCCGTGTGCAGCCCCACCGCCCAGCGCGAATGAAAAATGAAATTATAATCCAGCCCCCAGGAGGGCAGCGTCAGCCACTTTTTACTCCCCTCCCGCACACCCTCCCGGACATTTGTGTGTCCGATCAGGACAGACAGGGAATGATGGGGATGAAAGGCCTCTTCGGCATTTGCAGCGGCATGGCCGGCCTCCGGCGCATGCTGGGCTGTAAGGAAGCCGCTAATCAGCAACAGGCCTGTCAACACAGGAAGGCTCCTGAAAAATGGCAGATGAAAGGACATAATTTGAGGCATACTGCTCGGGTATTAGCTTCCCTTTTTTGCATTATGAGGAAGTAGTGATGAAATGATTTGAACCAACTAATGTGAAGGGACAAAGTGTCTGAACATTATATCAGGTTGTATTTCATTGATCATCTTTGTCCAGCACCCGGCCGATAGCCTTGTCGTGCTCCACCATGCCGATGGTCAGCAGCCCGATTCTGAACGGATGTTGACCCGGAATGAAGGCGGCCCGGCCGGCCGTACAGGATTGCTGGGTATACCAGTCGGTAAACATGGCGCCTTCTTTGGCGATGCGGTCGATATTGGGCGTCTTATACCCCATCATGCCGTGGTTGTAGGCGCTGACGTTGGCCAAGCCGATGTCATCGCCCCAGATGACGAGAATGTTGGGTTTGGTTTGAGCAAAAACGGATGCGGCCGTCCACATCAGAAGCGCCGGCACCATTGAAAAATACTTGTAACACATTTGGGATGGTTTTAGTGAATGAATGATTCAAATTATTTCTAATCTCCGGGAAAATATCCTATTCACACCTGTGAATTGAGTGAAAACATAATCCCGGACAGTTTATTTTGCCTTCCCAAATTCAGTTATTCTCAGTTAAACGGATAGATCACATTCCAATCGTTTTTCATATCCACGACGACCCAACCGTATTGCTCCGCATCGTCCAGGGCTTTATCGAGGCGACCAACGTGCGATTCGCGGTCGTAAGCCCACTCGCGGTCCGCATCTGTATGATGAACCAGCATACCGAAGCGCGGGTAGCCGGTTCCCGTGGTCGTCCATTGGAGCATGGCGTAGTCGCCGTCGGAATTGCCCGCCGCGAAAACCGGGCGTTTACCGATGTATTGGTGAATACCCACCGGCTTACCTTCCTTATCATCGATAAAATTGAGCTCGGGGAGCTTAACTAACCGGGGCGTTCCGTCTACGACATCGTATTTGACTTTGCCGGAGCTGCCGACCACCTGATCCGGGGGAATGCCGTAGGCTTCCTCTGCCCAGGCCCGCATAAAGTCGACCCCGCCTCCGGAGACGATAAACGTTTTGAAGTCATTCGCCCTGAGATACTGCAATAATTCCACCATCGGCTGAAAGATCATTTCATTGTAAGGCTTTCCCGTCTTCGGATGCACGGCTGTGGTCAACCAATCCTTTACCGTATTGTCGAAGGCCTCGGCGGTCATGCCGGCATGTGTGGTCATCACAATTTCCAGAATAGCGTGTTCCCCTTCGGCTAGCGCTGCATTCAGGTCGCCTTCCAGAAGCGCCTTGAACGGTTGCTCGTCTTTCCACTCAGGGTGTTCCGGCGCCATGGCTTTGATGCGGTCGATCGCAAAAGCCAGCTGGAAATACATGGGCTGCTCGCTCCACAGGCAGCCGTCATTGTCAAAGGTGGCGATGCGGTCGGCGACTTCGATAAAGTTGGCGCTTGCCGGGTCGGTCACCTCTTTTACGTAGCTGATGATGGCATTTTTAGTAGCTCCTTCATTCCAGGAGGGCAGCGGGTCAGTATTCGCCACCGGCGCCTCCGCCTGAGCGGAGGTCGCGGAATCGGTTTCCGTATTGGAGGTGCAGGATTGAAAATAACAGAGCGCGAGGAAAAGAACAAGCAAACCGGTTGTGCGGCTGTAGATCTTCATGATGGGTCCATTTGTGATTATCAATTGAGAAGGAATATAAATTTAAGAGCTTCTTTCTGCCGATCCATGCATCCTATCGCACTGTGGCGGTTAGGGGCCGGCGATATGAGTCATCCCGAATTTTTGAAAAATTCTAAAGGGTCCGGTTTTTGCCCTGAATAGTGAAAAACCAGTACCCAAAGGCTAAATACCCGAAAATTCGGGATGACTTGTGCAACTACTAATTCCTATTTACCGCCAACTGCAGCCTCGATCTGTTTCTGGATCTTCTCCAGGTTGAAGGAGCCGGGAGTTTGACTGGGCGGGTAATCCGCCATGGACTTCAGGAACTGGCCGGCCAGTTGCTGCAGGGGCACGAGCGCGAAGGCCCGTTCCAGGAACCAGTCGTCATAGGTATTGGAATTGTGTTGTGCCCGCTCGAAGGGATCGCGCCGCAGGTGGAAGAGCAGTGGTACGCGAAGCTCGGTAAACGGTTCGCGCCACACACCGAAGGCCTGGCCCCGGTTTTCGAGGAAGACAGCTTTCCAGGCGTCGTAGCGCATCGCCACCACCTGCCCGTCGTCATTGACATAGATGAACTCCTTTCGAGGCGACTCTTCAGTTTCTCCCTTCAGGTAACTTAGCAGGTTGTAGCCGTCGATATGGTTGCGGTAACGCCGCCCATTCAGGGAGATGCCGTTGAGCAAGCGTTCTTTAATGTCCGTGTTGCCGGCGATCGCCGCGAAGGTCGGCAGCCAGTCTTCGTGCGAGACGATGCCATTCAGCGTCTTGCCTGCCGGGAAATGACCCGGCCAGCGGACGAAGGCGGGCACCCGGTAGGCGCCCTCCCAGTTGGAGTTCTTTTCGCTGCGGAACATGGTCGTGCCGGCGTCCGGCCAGGTATTAAAATGCGGGCCGTTGTCCGTCGAGTACATGACAACTGTATTGTCGGCGATGCCGAGCTCGTCGAGCAGGTCGAGGAGTTCTCCGACGTGCATGTCGTGCTCCACCATGCCGTCCTGGTATTCATTGCCGGTCGGGCCGGAGAGCCCCGTGTGTTCTTCTTTGACGTGGGTGCGGAAGTGCATGCGCGTGCCGTTCCACCAAACGAACCACGGCTGGCCCGCTTCATGCTGGCGCTGGATGAAATCCTTCGCTGCCGCCACGGTCTCGTCGTCGATGGTCTCCATCCGCTTTTTCGTCAGCGGTCCGGTATCCTCGATCCGGCCGTCGGCGTAGGAGTGGATGACACCGCGCGGACCGTATTTCTCACGAAACTCCGGGTTTTGGGGGTAGTCGCGGTTCTCGGGTTCCTCCTCCGCGTTCAGATGATACAGGTTGCCCAGGAACTCATCGAAGCCGTGGTTGGTGGGCAGGTGCTCGTCGAGATCGCCCTGGTGGTTCTTACCAAACTGCCCGGTGGCATAGCCCTGGCTTTTGAGTACCGTGGCCATAGTGACATCACTCTCCTGCCAGCCCTCCTTCGCGCCGGGAAGGCCCACCTTCGTCATTCCCGAACGCACGGGCACGCTGCCTCCGATGAAGGCGGCACGACCGGCCGTACAGGACTGCTGTGCGTAGTAATCGGTAAACGACAGTCCCTCCTTCGCAACACGATCGATATTAGGTGTCTGGTAACCCATCATACCCCGGTTGTTGAAGCTGATGTTCCAGGTGCCAATGTCATCGCCCCAGATGACGAGAATGTTGGGTTTGGTTTGGGCGAAAACAGATGCAGCCGTCCACATAAGCAGCGCCAGCACCATTGAAGAATACTTGTAAAACATTTGGGATGTTTTAATGAAGAAATTATTTAAATAATACAGCGAGATCGCAATTTGATTTTCTTTTATAAAAGCGGGCGCCAATTCGTAAAACCATCCGGAAGCAATTTGCACATATAAAAAGGCGCCCTGAGATGAGAATGGAGTTCATTATTCACTAATTCGGCTTTCAAATCAAAAGCCCGGTACCTATCATACCGCTTGGCATTGCCTGGCTTGTCCGGTCCTGACAGGTGCAGGTAATGTACGGCGACAGGCGGAGCCCTGCCTGGTCCCGGACAGATGGCGGCGCCGGTATTGCGACGGCGTCATAACCGTTACCCTTTTAAAGGATTTGGTAAAAGTCGAACGGCTGCCGAATCCGAGATGGCAGGCCATGCCTTCCATGGTATAGCGTTCCCAGTTCTCCGGCTCCACTTCCGCCACTCCGTATTCGATTCGCCGCCGGTTGATCACTTCGTTGAAATTGGCGTCGTAGGCTTGCGTAAAGCAGGCCGCCAGTTTGTGGCGGGAGGCGCCGACAGCTTCTGCCAGCTCATCCACACAGTAGCCCTTTTTGAGAAAAGGTTTTTCGCGCCACAGATACCGGTCCACTTTTTCCCGGAGCTGCCGGGCTTCCTGCTCCGATAACCAGTAGGAGGAGGCTTTCTTATCTACTCTTGCGCACCTGTGGTTGATCGTTGACGAACCAGCCTGCCCGAACGCTTTTTCACCCCAATGGCGACCCCGTTTCAAAAAAATGAGAACGATTGGCAGGAATAAGAGCATCAGGACCAAGCACCATCCCGGTATGACAAACGCTTCCGTGACCGGAGCGGATAATATGATCCAAAAAATGAAAAAGACGTTGGTCAACAGCGAACCGGCAAACAAGCCATTAAGGAGATTTCGATACACAGGTGTGTTGACAGACAGGGTTACCGGATGCGAAATTCCTGATGAGACAAGGCTGAGAGAGGTAAACATTATTTTCATCTGAGCACTTAATTTAAGTGATTGGGTCGCTTCCGGGCATACGTCGCCTGTTAACCCGGATTATTCATGGTAAGTCCATGAATAATGACGACAAATGATCGAAAATTTTTGATTTTCAAACATTTGTGTCAGGGTTAACCCTGACAATTGCAAAATTTTGGA
>CAZWDL010000007.1:0-93519 GCA_964632995.1 uncultured Saprospiraceae bacterium | reverse complement strand
GCGCCAGCGCGTCGTCACCGCCGATGCTGAGCACCCGTTCGAGCTGCTGCCCGAAAGCCCCGAGCACCTGATCGTAGACGTCCCAGGTGCGTACGCCCAGCGCCTCGCGGGCGTAGATGGCCTCGTGCGGGTTGGGCGTCTGGAAATTGGTCAGGCTCAGCAGTCCTTCATCGACTACGGCAACCGTGTAGGCCATCGGGCGTCCTTCCCGTTCGGCGACTTCCAAGGTGAACTCCTGTTCCGGTTCCAGCTCGTCAGGCATGGCGATTTCCGGATGTAATACGGTGCCGGGATCCTCCACGCTGACAGGAATGACGCCGTACATGCGGATAGGCAGGTCGTTTTGTACCTGAGCATGCGGCTGCAGCAGCGACACGTGTGCGTAGACTGTAGGATGCATCTCTTCGGTCACTTCGAAAGTGAAAGTGTTCTCCCCTTCGGTTGCTTCCGACCAGAAGGATCGGATGACTTTGGTGCCGTTTTCCAGGGTGACCAGCGCCCGGCCTTCCTGGCCGGTGGGAATCGTCAGGGTGGCGGTTTCCCCGACTGCATACTTATCCTTGTCGGCACGGAAATTCAAAGTGGCGGCGGCTTCGCGACTGTCGGGATCATCGCCATAGGAAGGCGCGCCGGCGTAGACGAAATTGCCGGAGCAGTGGCCGCTTTCGGTATCACATACGCGAACGAGGTAGCGGCCCCATTCGTCGAAGCTGGTCTTCCAGCGGGCCTTGCCCTGGTTGTCGGTACTCAGCCGGCTGGGTGACTGCAGTGCGTTGACGTGGTTGCTGGAGTTGAAGCGGGCGATGTTGTCATAGCCCTGTTCCCACCACCAGCGCCAGTCGACGCGGTAGACGCCGATGCTCAGCTGCCGGTTGCGCAGGGGATTGCCCTGCGGATCGACGGCGGCGAGCTCGATAAAGGCGTTTTGGTTGACTTCTACCGTCGGCTCGCCGTATTCGTTTTCGGGCAAGCGCAAACCGGCGTAAGCGTCGTAGGGATGGTAAGGCATGGCCTTGTAACCGGTGCTGAAGTCGCCGCTGGGTTCGAAGGCGCGGGTGCGGAAGCCGGCCTGCAGCGGGCCGGGGGCATTGGGTTGCTGGAAAATTTCGCCCTGCAAACTGGCCTTACCCTGTGCGTCCAGCTGTGCCTCAAAGATGGTTTTGGGCTCATAGTCGATCTCCCGGCTGGGGTCCTGGAAGGTGTAGCCGGTAAAATTTTCGAAGCTGGGGCGGACAGATTGCAGGTTGACCTCTACTTTTGCCCGGATGCCGCGGGCGGGCGCTCCGTGCAGCCATTTGACTTCCAGTTGGCCCTGCACCGGTTCACGGCTGGCGTAGAGGGCCTCGCTGCCGAAGTCGAGATCGATACTCAGGCGGTTGGGTTTGACGGTTTCGATCTTGATGATGCGATCGAAAGCGGCGCCGCCAGCTTTCACGCGGGCGATCCAGTTGCCGGTGGGATCATCGGGGCTGGTGGCAAAATGCAGGGGGTAGATACTGCCGGTATTATTACTGGTGGCGTAGCGTTCGCGCAGGGCCCCGCGCGGGTCTTGCAGTTCGAAGGCGATGGGATAATTGGAAGGCAACTTGTCGTAGCGGTCGTCGAGGACGAATTGCAGGTAAACCGAATCACCTGGACGCCACACGCCGCGGTCAGCGTAAAGAAAGCCTTTGAGCCCTTGCTGGGTTATAGCGCCTGATACGTCGAAGCGGCTCAGCGAGAGCGCGTCACCGTCCTGCAGGCGAAGGTAGCCGCTTTGTTCTGCTTTGCGGGCCACGGCGACAAAGGGCTTGCGAGGTAGGTCGGCCATAGCCGTACCGTCGCTGTTGGTATTTACCGACTGGATGAGCTGTTGCTGGTAATCGTAGAATTCAATGGTGGTGCTTCCTGCCGGCTGGGTGTTGCGCAGATCGGTGACGGCCACGAAGAAGCGATTATCGTCTCCTCCTTTGGCGATGATACCCAGGTTGGAAGAGAGGATATTACGGGCTACGAAACGATCGCTGTTGTAGTAAGCCGGAAAACAGGGATCCTCACGATGCTCCCAGCGATACCCGTCGTAGTAACCGTCCACCCCGTACCATTGGTTCATTATGCTCTCCGGTTCTTCCCCTTCGGCGAGCACCATTTCGGTGCGTTGCAGGTTGTCGGCGCCCGCGTCGGCCAGCGGTTTGCCGTTGCAGAAGTAGGAGGCATATTCGGGGCGAAAGCCAATGCGCACCTGGTAGATCGCTTCGGGATCTTCCCGCAGGAGTTTTTTCAGGTCGAGGGCATATCGGGTCCATTCTCCGGAGGGGGCGTTGGGGTTTAGTTGTGCAAGTTCAATCTTTTCCTTGCGGATGATGCGGCCCACCTCGCGGAGTTGGGAGGAGCCGTCAAGCTGGTTACTCTGAAGAAACTGCAGGATATTGGTATTGAAAATTTTGAGAACTTCAATGTCCACAGCGCGCAGGCCTATGGCTTCAAAAGGGAAGATAAGCCCTTCCGACTGCGGCAGGATGACGCCGCTGCCCACGAGACGTACCTGCGGTTTGACATCGGTGATGCGGAGGGTCCATTCACTGCTTTGTTGCATTCGATCTCCCTGGCTATTGCGTATGCCGGGGCGGAATACGATACGCACCTGCCCGTTGAGTCGCTGCACCGGATAGACGCGCAGCTCCTGCCCGTCGATAAGAAAACGTATCTGCCCGTTGTACTCCTGTATATCAACCAGGCCGGCCAGGTTTTGCGATTCCTGCAGCGGGTCGGAGAAGTGAGCGGAGATATACGGCGTTTGGTTCTGTATTACTTCGGCTTCCGTTACCCGGAAATCGCCGAGCGCAGGTACTTCCACGCTGCGTTCGCCGCTCTGATCGATGCCCAGGGCTTTGCCTCGCCAGCGCAGTTCCACCGTTCCCGGATTTTCCGTTCGCTCGATACCGCGTATAGTAAAGGCGTGCTCTTGCTGATCGGCGGAATGGCTCCAGCTGATATCGAGGCTTTCTCCGTCCTGCTTGGCCTGCAATACCCGTTCCACTGCTTCGGAAACTGCGTAATCGGCGGTGTAAAGCTCGCCGCGCAACTCCTGTTCCGATAGGTTGTTGGCGTCGGCGGCGTATAATCCGTCGATAGTGAGCTCAAGAAACTGACCGCGGGTCTGGAAACCAAATTCAAAACTTCCGGCGGCGGCCGGCACATCGGCTATGATTTTGCCGAGCTGGACGGTAGCGATGAAGGAGGCTGCAGAGGGTAGGGGAGCAGCGGGGTCGAAACGCAGAGTGCGTTCGTCCTCCCATGCTGCTTCACCGTCAATCGAAGGGGTGAAGCTCAGGAACTCATCCGATGCGCTGCGGCCGACTTCTTCGGGGGAAGCGACGGCCTGGCTGAACTGTACCTTGATTGGGCTTACGCGGGAAATCACCCCGGAGGTGTAGGCATAGACGTAGGCGCGCACCTCAGGGGGGATGGGAGCAGCCTGGCGTTCCTGCCTGCACTGAGGGAGGGTAAGCAAGATTAAAAGCAGGGTAGTAAAGAAGGAGAAGCGAATTTTAATTTGTTGCATGCTTATTGGAGTTTTTTGAAAGGGGATATTTAACCTTTTGTAAAACACCCCTGACCAGTTTGCTGTTAGGCAAATGCCTTGTAGTTTATCGCCGAAACTAATCGCGCCGGTGGTGAATCGAGGCATAATTTAAGGAATAATCGAATACAGTGCGCGGGAAAATCAATATCTATGAGTGCGATCATGCCTTTATTTCCACTACAACTGGTGGTTTACCCCGGAGAGCCCCTCAATCTTCACATTTTCGAAGAGCGGTACAAGCAATTGATCGGAGAGTGCGAACGGGAAGGAAACAGCTTTGGCATCCCTGCTTACTTCAATGAGGCCGTACAGGATACTGGAACAGAGGTAGAATTGGTAGAGATCGTAAAGCGATACCCCAACGGGGAAATGGATGTCAAAACCAGGGGGCTTTCCATCTTCAAAGTAGAAAACTTTTATCAGCAGGCGCCGGGTAAGCTCTATGCCGGTGGAGAGGTGAAACCGCTGCCTTTCACGACGGAAGGCGATTATTTGAAAAGTAAAAAAATCCTGCATCTCACTCAGGAGCTTTTCCAGCTATTGAAAGTAGAAAAGGAAGCGCCTTCCGATCCTGAAAAGTTCGTTACCTACGAAATTGCCCATCAGGTAGGTTTCTCGCTACCTATGGAATACGAGTTTTTAAATATACCGGAAGAAAAGGAGCGGCAGGATTTTATGTTGCAGCACCTGGAGCAGTTTCTCCCCAGGGTGCGGGAGATGGAGCGGATCCGGGAGAAAATTAAGATGAACGGGCATTTCCGGAATCTGAAGCCACCTAAGTTTTAAGTCAGGAGGCGAAAAAAAACCACACAAGTGCCAGGGACGTTTTGTACCCGCATAAGGACATGGATAAGGCAGCCAGCATGGTTCAGTAATCCCCTTGTCTCACAATGAGAATCCGGCTTTGGGCCGGACTGAGGCCCGCCTTAGTCACGCTGAGTCTAACCTTAATTTGTTAAGTGTTCAGGCAAAACTTTTTGACACTTGCGCGGTATTTGGACAACAACGAGAGTTGTAGTCCGGTTCGCAAGTTACGAAATCTTTGATAGAATGAAAAGGGCTAAGGCATTACGGCTGCCTTGGCTGAATATCCAGCGTTAGGGCGATGATATGGGAAAAGGTGTTGCGGCTGTCACCGAGGTCTGTAAAGGCGTAGTCCACTTTGAGCTTGCCGAGTTGGAAGCCGACGCCGATACTGGGGCGGAGCGTCATGAATTCGCTGTTGTCAAAATCTGTTTCGCGTTGAAACTGATTGACCCCGGCGCGAAGAAATACGAACTCGTTGTAATCGGCTTCCAGGCCGAAAGCAAGGTCGATACTGAAAGGATCGGAGGAAAGCAGGGTGTTGCGGCGCCCGTCGGTGGAGACCAGCACGTTGAGTTCGGGCAGCAGTCCCACTTTATTGAAACGCAGCTGGTGAGCGGTTCCGAGGAGGATTTTAGGTTTGGTGACCTCCACGCTGCTGATCGGTACTTCGTTGTTGGTGAGTTCCAGTACATCCTTCTCTTCTTCGGTGAAATTAAAGGACCAGGCGTTAAAGGTGGTGGTAATGTCCTGCGCCATCGCTCCGAAGCGCCAATTGCCACGCCGGTACTGAGCGCCCAGGTCCACCCCGAAGCCCCAGGAGGTAGCGAAGGGACCGATAATACGGTGGACCACTTTGACATTTCCGCCGATACTCAACTCGCCGTTTTGAGTATTCAGGCGCTGGGCGTAACTGGCCAGAAAAGCATAATCGGCCGCGGAGAACTCGCTGACATTGTCAAAATTTATAGATCCGTCACTTTCATAGAGGGACAGCGTGTTTGGAATTTCATCGATCCCGAAACGGATAAGCGACAGACCCAGGCGGCGCTTGCCATTAGACAGCGGCAGCACCACGCCCAGATAGTCAAACTTTCCCACACCGGCGAACCACTCGGAGTGCATAGCGCCAACCTGCAGGCCCTGTGTCATGGGAATTGCCGCCAGACCGGCGGGGTTCCAGGCGCCGGCGGTCACGTCATCCACACTGGCCACTACGGCGTTGCCCATGGCCTGGGCGCGCGCGCCGATACCGATGGAGAGAAACTCATTACTGTATTTCTGCGACCGCAGCGGAGCGTTCAGCAAGAGGATAAAGAGGAGGAAAAAGAAAACTTGTAAGGTTTGCTTCATGCTAACCAGAATTTAGATATACATTTAACGACAAGAGCGGCCCTGTAGTGTGGCAAATATAGGATATTGTCGTTGGACGACAGAAAACGAAACGGGAAAGCCTGTCCGGTCAAATCGAATAATTTTCATCCCCTTCATAAATCCTTCTCCTCGTCGAGCTTGGCCTCTTTCAGATCGCGGTTGACGGCAATAGAGGCGTTGAGTTCGAAGCCGATGAGGATGAAAAGAGAGTTGAGCTGAATCCAGATCATCAGGACGAGAATAGCGCCTATAGAGCCGTAGAGATTGATATAGGCGCTGCCGCCGAAGATGCGGATATAAAAAGAAAGCGCCACCGAGGAAAGTATACACAGGAAGGTAGCCAGAAAAGCACCGGGGGTAAACATTTTGAAGCGGCGTCTGGTGGGAGCGCCGTAGCGATAGATAACCGCTATGGAGATGTAGAAGAGCAGTAAGATAGCGATCCATCGCACCAGATTGAGCAGAAAGCTGGAAAAAGCGGTCAGGATCTCCAAAGTTGTAAGCCAGTTGATGACCACCTGCCCCACAATGATCAGGATGACCGAACCTACGACCATACCGCCGACGCCCATGGTCAGTAGAATGCCGATCATTCGCTTTTTGAAACCACCGCGGTTTTTGAAGGTGCGCATATAGGATTTTTCAAAGCCTCGCATCAGGGCCATCATACCGTTGGAGGCGATAAAAATAGCAATGAGAAAACCAAAAGACAGCAGGCCGAACCGTGGGTTATTGATAAGATCCTCGATGAAATCGTAAAGGCGGTCGCCGGCCAGGCCAGGCATAATCCGTTTGATTTCCGTTTGCAGAATATTATTGAAATTCTCGTAGTTCTCGGGGATGATGAAACGCAGGATGTAGTCCTTGAACAGAGGCAAGGCGGTAAACAGTGCGATAAGCGAGGGGAACAGCGACATGAAAAAGCTGTAGGCGATGGAGTTGGCCCGTGTGATGAGGTCGTACCGACGCAGTTCATTAAAAACGAAGATTACGACATCGAAGACGGGAACTTTAAAAAAGCCTGGAAAGGAACGGTTTTTAGCCCAATGCTCCAACCGGTTGACTAAATGATGTTCCTGTACGTAATTCTTGATGTCCTTAATCTTCGGAATCTTCACTGTTGGTAAAGTATGGTATTAATTTTTTCAATAAATATGCCGGTGCGCTGACCGTCCGGTTGTTTTTTACTTCAATAAAACACAATTTAACACTTCCTCCGTTAACGAGTTTACCCTTTTCGTTGAATATTTCCACGTGGAATGTAATGAATTGATCCGGCATTTTGCGTAAGCTGGTACGTATAGTTAACAGCTCGTCGTAATAGGCCGGGCGCACAAAACGCTGCTGCAGGGTCATCACGGGCATCATGATGCCGTGCTCCTTCTCCATGGATTTGTAGGTCAGGCCCAGGGATCGCAGCATCTCCACCCGGCCAATCTCGTAGTACTGGGCATAGTTTCCGTAGTAGAGGTACCCCATCTGATCGGTTTCCCCGTAGCGGACGCGTTTATGGTAGTCGTGGCTGTACATAGTTTCAGTAATTCATGCTTTCAGTGACCTGTGATCTTACAGTTTTACGGTCCCGGGGTGATCGCTTCAGCATATCAGCCGGGAACCGGGAAGCAGTGGGACCATGAAATAATGGCCCTGCTCTCACACCGGCTCCCGCTGTATGGGGCAGGTCATACAGTGCGAGCCGCCGCGGGCGCGCGAAAGTTCGGTGGAAGGCAACGTAATGATGGTGTAATCCAGGCGCTCGGGAATAATATCTCCTTTTTCGACGCCTTCCAGGAAGTCGTAAGCATGGATCAACTGATAGCCGGCATCGCGGAACGCCTCTTCCGTTTTCGGGTTGCGATCGTAAGTGAGCGCGACGCCCGGTTTGATGGTCACGAGGTTACAGCCGTCGGTCCATTGTTCTCGTTCCTGATAGGGCGACTCCCCGTTGCCGCTGAGAATAAATTCCATTTTCGGGTTGATCTCCGCGATGAAGAAGTCCTTCACCGTGGTATAGAAATTGGTGCTGCCGTCGATATGGTGTACCTCGATGTTGGAGCCTAGCCCGTCGAGGACGATCGGCTTGTAAGCTACGATCTGGTGGTGATGGATCTGAGTGAAAATGGTATCGATGTGCATGTACGAGCGGTCGCTCGGAATATTGACCTGAACTACGTTCTTAACGACTCTCCGGCGGAAAAGCGCTTCGCGGAGTGAGTGGATGCCGTGCGCGGTAGTGCGTTCGCTGCTTCCGATGAGCAGATAATCTTTATTGATGATCATGACATCGCCGCCTTCCACGGAGACCATCTCGCCACGTTTGGAGGGCGGGAATTCTTCCACGTCGTTCATGTTGATGAGATGACCTTCTTTACGAACTTTCCGGAAGAGCGGATGCGCCCAAAGGATAAAGCGGGTGAGGAAGTTTTCGCGAAAGCGCGCCTCCTTGGCGGCTTTGGTGATCACGACGTGGTCGTTGATGGTCACGGCGATATCGCGGGTGAAAATAAAATTCGGAATGGGGTCAAAGAGGATGTAGTCGTCCTCATCGTAGTAGCCGGTGATGAGTACTTCGGTCAGTTTTTCATTGCTGAGGTTGCTGAGCAGGTCCTTGATGGTAGAAGGAAGTTCCTCGTAGTCGACGATGCGTCCGATCATGTCTTCCTTGCTGTCCTGATCTTCGGCGAGGGCTTCCAGAAGCAGCTGTTGGGTATCCATGACATTATCGGGGCCGACGAAGGCTTTAAGGACGCGGGTAAAGATGTCGTGCTCGGCCTGCATTCTCGGCAGATAAACGATATCGTCGAAGAGCAGCTCTTCGGCGCGTTTGGGAGAGATGCGGGCGATGCCCTCATCTGGGCGATGCACCATCACTTTTTTGATGGCGCCGATTTCGGAATTGACATTTACAGGTGTGCTCATAGGTGGCTTCAAGTTGTAAAATTCACAGTTGATAGTGGCTAGTGGCTTCGGAACTAAATAATTAGGGGCATCTATACTCGTTCTTTTCCGGCTGAACTGCGTTAAAGAACCGGGCTTCGTGGCTAAGGCCACGATCCCGAACCTTCGCCTTGCTCAGCCGAAAAATAACTTCGTCTGTATACCCAATTACTTAGTTCCGAAGCCACTAGGCTGCTCAGTGGGGTTCTGAAAAACTCAGACCGGAAGTACTTTTTCAATTTCGTAGATAGAATTGATTTTGCCGGCAAATATGCAATAAAATCGTGGATTTTCCCGGAGAATGGAGATTTCGGTAGGCCGGCTGTCATCTATGTGGCTGGCCTTCAATTTGGATTTGATGGTAAAAAGCGAGCGGTAGTAATGCAGGGGAATGCCCTCAGCCAGATATTGCCGGATCTGCCCTTCCATTTTAGCAAAATTGGATCGGGGCCGGACCGGGCAGTAGTTGCAGTCGGCCGGCAGGCCGGGGCGACAATCGGAGCGCTGGTTCTGGCAGTCGAACCGCGGTTTGTTTTCGTACGATATCTGGTGATGGGTGTAGGCGACGGAAGACAGGGAGAGCAGCCCGCTGCGCCCGTAGGGCATCAGGGAGGCGAAGGGACCATCCATAATGGTGAGCCCCAGGGCCTGAAGAGGAGGGGAGCTGAGCAGGGCGATTTCTGAAATTTCGTGCATCAGCTGAAGGGAGGGCACGCCGAAAAGAGCATTTACTGCGTTGCTGGCGGCGTAGGTGGCGTTGATGACGGCCTTTGCCTGGATGGGGCGGTAAGTTGGTCCTTGCGTTTGCGCGAGCTCGAGTTGCCAGGCGGATCCATCAGCATTGGCATTGGTGATATGACTCTGCTGATAAATTTGCAGATTAGGCCCAAGTGTCTGTAACTGCTGCCGGTAATAATCGCCGATAAGTACCGGATCGAAACTGTACTCCGTAGTTTCGTAAAGCGCTTCGATGCGCTGGAAGTTGAACATCGGGTGCCCCCCCACGCGCTTGCAGGGGATTTTGAGGTATTGGCAAAAGCGTTCAAACTGCGTCGCATCGGTAAAAGAGCCGTAACGGTCAACAGCGTAGAATTGCCGGAAATTAAAATTGATGAAAAGCTCATGATCTGCGGTAAAGCGAGCCCTGTTATCATTTGACATGCGGGCCGTAGCCACGCTGCGCGGATAGTGGTAACCGCCGTGAAGCCGCGCCTGATTGACGAGCGATGCCTTGCGAAGCAGCTGATCTTCCTTCTCGATCAGACACACGCGCAGTCCCTTCCGGTACAGGTACAGGGCGGCATAACAACCGAAGAGGCCGCCACCGATCACCGCGTAATCATATACTTCTTTCTGCTTCGGCATGGGCGCGATGGAGGGTTAGCAAACTTTCGTAAAAATCAAGGAAGTCGAAGGTCTGAAGTTGCTGGTAGAATTGCAAACTTTCTTTTAGTTGCTGCTCCGTGGAACAGCCCAGGATCATGTTGCTGATGGCCGGGCTGTGGTAGGCAAAGCACATACCACACTGGTAGAAAGCGCTGATGTCCGGGCGTTCTTCCCGGCGGTTGGCCTGCCGGATGAGGGCTTCTATCTCCGGAATAACGGGATGTGTATTTTCCGTATCGCCGCCCCGGACCTTCAGGGAGCTGTCGGGTCGGTAGTCGCCGGTAAGCAGCTTGATGCCGCCGGCATTGATGCCGTAGGCGATAAAGGAGGCTTGCTCCCGCAAGAGTGCGTAGCAGGGATAGTCGGAGTGCAGCAGGTTGTGTTTGATCTCTATACGGAAAGGCAACCGGTATTTTTGATTGAGCGCCGCGTGGTGTTCCGGATGGCGGATGCCCGAGAGGCCGGGGTGCAACCCACGCCGCCGGACTTCGTCTAGAGCCTGAAAAGTTCCTTCGACCTGCTTTCGGTCATCCCGGTTATCCCAGTGCACCATAAAGGTGTGCAGGCTTTCGCCAAAACGGGCCTGGTACTCGTCGAGGCTGAGCAGCAGAAAGCTGTGCGACAGGTTGTGCTCGGGGCTGCGCATATTATTCAGGCTGCCTGCCTTCATGATGATCTCCAGGTCCCGTACGCCGTGGCTCTGCACCCATTCTTCAAGAATTTGCTCAGAGCGGCGCCAGTCGCCGGGATTTTTGTTAATCGGATAATTGGTGGCGGCGTCTACCTGCCGGTGACCGGCCTGATAGAATTGGTCCAGCAGCGTGAAGGCGCGGGCCCGGGGAATGGTCCATCCCCAGAGGGCAGTGCCGAGAATGAGCATAGTCGTCGGTGCTTGGTGAATTTGGCCGGAAGATACGGTAAATATGTCGGGTGGCAATAGTTTGAGATCGTTTAGTAGTTTCTCATTGATGTTCTAAGGCTTGTGTTTTTTTAGTTCTTGCATATCTCGCAGATACCGCTTCGCCAGCGGCACGATTTTGACCCGGCTGCTGCTGACGTCGTCGGTCCAGCGGACAGGGAGTTCGCAGAGGAGAAGGCTGAGCCATTCGGCGACGGTAAGAAGCTCGGTAGAGAAGAACCATCCGTCGTTGCGGGCACCGTGCTCATAGAGGCGGGGGTATACGTCGCGGCGCAGGAATTTGAAGCCGCACATGCCGTCGGAAAAGCCGACCCGAAGATAGCTTTGGAGGATGAAATTGAAGACGCGGGAAGATATTTCACGCTTGAGCGGCCGGTTGATAACTTCCGATTGGGGATGCAGGCGGCTGCCGTAGACGAGATCGCAGCCCTGACCACTGATCGCATCATAGGCTTCGGGGAAGTGACCCAGATCGGTAGCCAGATCAAGGTCCATGTAGCCTACAATATCGGCTGTTGACTGATCCCAGGAGGTTTTGAGAGCGAGGCCGACGCCGCGGCGGGGAATAGTAAGCGGGATGACGTTGTTGTAGCGTTGTTGCAAATCGTGGGCAATGTCAAAAGTCCGGTCGGTGGAACCGTTGTCGGCGATGATGATGCGCCACTGTCGCGGGTCGGAGAAATGCGTGAGTACGAAGTCGTGTAAAATGCCGACCTGCCTGGCAAGGGTAGGTTCCTCATTGAGAACGGGAATAGTAATGTCGAAAGTCATGCCGGTAGTTTTGAATGCAAATATAGATAAGATAGGACTTATCCGAATGTCTAATATGGACGGCAGGAAGCTCCGGACAGGGGTGGAGGAATAGTGGAGAACCCGGAAACATGGAAACCGCGAAACCGCAATTGGTGAATTAGGTGTTTTTTGTTTAATTTGTAGGCGAAAAGCAGGGTTTGTTCGTTACCAGAAAAGAGGTTTTAAACAGGAGAATAAATGGATAGCTATAACAAAGAGATTAATCAGAAATCCTTTTGGGAACGCCCGGAGGGCGTAACGGGGATGCTCGTGCTGGCGGCATTGCTGATCGGCGGCGGGTATTTGCTGTTTGCGTTTTTACCGGTGCTGATCGGGCTAGCGCAGAATGTATTGTACCTGAGTTTGATGCTGATGGCGCTGGCGGCCGTTGTTTACGTGGTGCTGGATCCGAAGATGCGGAACCTGGTGTGGTATATGTACAAGAGCGTGATGCGCTGGGTGACGGGTTTATTTGTCCAGGTTGACCCGATTGGAATCCTGAAGTCCTATGTGGAAGAACTGCAGGATAATCTGCGGAAGATGAACCAGCAGATCAGCAAGCTGCGCGGGCAGATGCACAAGCTGCAAGAGATTATCTTCAACAATAAAAAACAGATTGAGAGTAATCTGAAGCTGGCCAGCAAAGCCAAAGCGAGCAACAAGGAGGCCATGATGATCCTGAAGTCGCGAAAGGCCGGCCGCTTGAAGGAATCAAATATGCGGTTGGAGGATTTGTACCGCAAGATGGAAGTGCTATACCGCGTACTGAGCAAGATGTATGAGAATTCACAAATCCTGATGGAGGATATCAAGGATCAGGTTGCGATCAAGGAACAGGAGCGTCAGGCCATTCACGCCAGTCACAGCGCAATGAAGTCGGCCATGAGCATGATGTCGGGCGATCCTGACAAGCGAGCCATGTTTGACGCAGCGATGGAAGCCATTGCCGATGACGTAAGCCAAAAGGTAGGTGAGATGGAGCGCTTCATGGAAATGTCCTCCAGCTTCATGGATTCCCTGGATTTGCAAAACGGCATCTTCGAAGAGGAAGGCCTTAAAATGCTCGAGGAGTGGGAAAAAGAAGGCGCCTCGCTGCTGCTGGGGGCAGAAAAAGAAAACTTACTCCTGCAGGCCAACAGTGAAGAAGATATACTGGACCTGGACGAGCCGCTCAAGGAGCCGGTGCGGGAACCGGGGCACAGAAATCAGTACGATAACTTTTTTGAATAAGGATTAAATTTCCCATATTTTCAGATCTTTCGCAACTTCATTCGCAAGGTCTTTCTGTTGATTCCCAAAATCCGCGCCGCTTTTGTTTTATTTCCTCCTGTGGCTTCGAGGACTTTGCGGATATACTGCTGTTCGACTTCCTTGAGGGGCAGTAATTGCCCGTTATTTTCCAAGAGCGCCGGCTCTGCCGGTGATTTGAGGTAATCGGGCAGGTGAGTGGCCTCGATCTGCCCGTCGCAGAGGATGAGCGCCCGCTGAATAATGTTTTCCAGTTCGCGAATATTGCCGGGCCACGAATGACTTTGCAGCAACTGCAGGGCTGTGTAGTTGATGCCGGGCCGCGGCCGGTCGAACTCCCTGGCGTATTTATCGAGGAAGTGATGGGCGAGCAGTGGAATATCGGAGCGCCTCTCCCGCAGCGTAGGGGTAGGTATGGCAATGACGTTAAGGCGGTAGTAGAGGTCTTCCCGGAAGCGCCCACTTTGACTGAGGGCATACAGGTCGCTGTTGGTCGCCGCGATGATGCGTAAATCGATACGCTGTGTCTTGCTGGCGCCGATCATTTTAATTTCTTTTTCCTGGATGGCGCGCAGTAGCCGGGTCTGTACGGAAGGGGAAGCGGCGCCGACTTCATCGAGAAAGATGGTGCCGCCCTCCGCGGCCTGAAAGAAACCGGGCCGGGTTTCGTACGCGCCGGTAAAGGCGCCTTTAACGAAGCCGAAGAGCTCGCTCTCCAGCAGGTTTTCCGGTATGGCGCCGCAGTTGACGGCCACGAAGGGCTCTTGCTGATGCCGGCTGCTGTAGTGAATAGCCCTCGCCACCAGTTCTTTACCGGTGCCGCTTTCGCCTTGGATAAGGGTAGTCACGCTGGTGTCTTTCACACGTTCGATGAGCTCGACGAGTTCATTAGCCGCTTCTGACTGGCCGATGATGCCGTAGTAATTGAAGGCCTCGCCTTCTTTCGAGGCTGCTTCGGAAGGCAGGGCAGCTCGTCCGTAGCGTTGTTTTAAAATCTTTTCCACTGCCGCCTTCAGCTCATTGGCCGTAAAAGGTTTGGATAAGTAGTCCATCGCTCCGGACTTAACGGCCTCCACGGCGCCGGAGACCGAAGGGAAGCCGGTAATGACCAGTACGGGAATATCCGGAAAGTGCATCTTGGCGTACTTCACCAGATGCATGCCGTCAAGACCGGGCATACGCATATCCGTAATAAGCAGGTCGACCGGCGAATTTTGCAAAATATCAATAGCGTCGCTGACGGCCGAAGCCTGAAAGGTAGTGTACTGCAGGGCGCCGAGTTGGCGGTGCAGCACCTCCAGCATGTCGTAGGAATCATCCACCAGCAATATGCTTATCTTCTTCACGTCGTCGGGTTTAAAGGTAAACGAACCGTAAAAGTAGCGCCTTTTTGTGGGCTGCTGTCCACCTTGATGCTCCCTCCGTGGCTTTTTACGATGCCGTGCACTACGCTGAGACCCATACCGGAGCCTTCGCCGGGAGCCTTGGTGGAAAAGAAAGGCTCAAAGATGCGCTCCCGGATGCTTTCCGGAATGCCATGCCCAAAGTCACGTATGCCGAGAATCATCTCCTGGTTCTCTTTTTTCAGTTCGATGTGTATTTCCTGCCCGGGCGCGGAAGCATGAAGCGCATTGATGAGCAGGTTGAAAATAACCTGTGTAAGCTGAATGGGATCAACATGTGCTTCCACAGGGTATTGCGGGACGCAAAATAGGGGGGTGATGCCGGCATTTTTAAAGGTGATACGAAGCAATTGTAAGGCTTCTTCAATCAGGGTGGTTACTGATACCTGCTGTTTTTGTTGCGGCATTTCGCAGGAAAAAAACATAAGCTTTTTTACGATCTCGCGGGAGTGCATGGCCGAATTGATGATCTTTTCCACATCCCTCCCTACCTGCCGGTCATGGGTGCGCTTCTGAATGAGCTGTGCAAAGCCCAGAATATTGCCGAGTGGCGTATTCAGCTCGTGGGCGATCCCCGCCGTGATTTCACCCAGAATTGACAAACGGTCGGCCTGCTCGAACTTTTGACGCAACAGCTCCTCACGCTGCTTTTGCTCATCCCGCTCGATGATTCCGCCGATCTCCTGGGCCAACGTTTTGAGTAACAGTTCCTCTTCGTACAGGAAGGGTGGGGGCGGTCCTTGCCGGTAGTTGTAATGCATGGCCAGATAGCCTCGCTCCTGCTGCCTGATGCGGATTTGATGACCTTGGGTATTGTATTCTTCGGCTGTCAAAGTGAAAAAATAAGGAAGCGTCGGATAGGACTTTTGTAAATGTCCTGTTTACATTTACATAAAAAAAATGTATCTTGCAGAATCTGCTGATAGCAGTTCCCACCTGCGAAAAAAAACCTACACCAGTCAAATCATCTGGTTTCCTGTCCTCATTATGATTTTTTAATTTTAGCATCGCGCGCATTGATGACGCAAAGAAACATTACAAAGGTTTTGCCTATGGCTCTTCAATCCAACCCCGAACTCGATCTGGCGTATGAATACGTTCGCTACACTAACGATAGTATTTTTCTGACCGGCAAGGCAGGTACTGGAAAAACCACCTTTTTGCACCGTATAAAAAACGAAGCGGTCAAGCGGAATGTCGTAGTAGCTCCGACAGGCGTGGCGGCTATCAACGCCGGGGGAATGACCATTCATTCTTTTTTTCAGTTACCTTTCGGTCCTTACGTGCCCGGAAATACGCGGGAGCTGACCCGGCAACGCAAATTTTCCGGCAAAAAGATTAAGCTGATCCGGAGCCTGGAATTGCTTATTATCGATGAGATCAGCATGGTGCGCGCCGACCTGCTGGACGGAATTGACGATGTGCTGCGCCGTTACAAAAACCCGCTGAAGCCTTTCGGCGGCGTACAACTGCTGATGATCGGCGACCTGCATCAACTGCCGCCGGTAGTGAAAGACGAGGAATGGCGCCTATTGCGTCCTCATTATGATACGCCTTATTTTTTCAGCAGTAATGCCCTGCAACAAATCCGCCCGAAGGTGGTGGCCCTCAAGCATATCTACCGGCAATCGGACAGCACCTTCATCGATCTGCTCAACAAAGTACGCAATAATGAGGTGGACCGGGAACTGCTGGAGAAACTCAATAGCCGCTTCGTTCCTCATCATCAAATCCGGGAGGAAGATTCCTACATCACGCTGACGACGCACAACGCCTCGGCTCAGGCTATTAACAGGAGGAAACTGGAAGATACGCCGGGCCGTTCCTTTCTGTTTAAAGCGACCATCACCGGAGACTTTCCCGCTCACGCCTATCCGACGGACGAAGAGCTGGAACTGAAGGTAGGCGCCCAGGTGATGTTCGTCAAGAATGATCTGTCTGCTGAAAAACGCTTTTACAACGGCAAGATCGGCAAGATCACCCGGATTGAAAAAGACGACATCAGGGTGCAGTGTCCCGGCGATGAGCGGGCCATCGAGGTGGAACGGCTCGAGTGGCAAAACGTAAAATATTCTATCAACAAACAAAATAATGAAGTTTCAGAGGATGTCGCCGGCACCTTCACTCAGTATCCCTTAAAGCTGGCCTGGGCTATCACCATTCACAAAAGTCAGGGACTTACTTTCGAGCGTGTTATTCTGGACGCACAGGCCGCTTTTGCCCACGGCCAGGTATACGTAGCCTTAAGCCGTTGCAAGAGCTTTGAAGGTATCGTGTTGCGCAGCAAAATTGCCTTAAACAGTGTCAAGACGGACAGGACGGTCAAGCAGTATACGGAAGCAGCGGAAAAAAATGCACCGGGGCCGGCAGAACTCGAACAGTCCAAGATTGCTTTCCAGCAATCGCTGATTCTGGACTTGTTCGGCTTTGCAATGCTGAAAAAGTATTTCGAAAGAATGAACCGGGTATTGCTGGAACACGAAAAGAAATTGAATCCGGCGGCTCGTCAGGCATTTGAAACGCTGGCTGCCAAAGCAAAAGAAGAGGTAATTCCCGTTGGGGAAAAGTTTTGCCGGCAACTGCAAGGCCTGTTCCGGCAGGACGAGGGGCTGCCGGAAGAAAATGAGTCGCTTCAGGACCGCATCCGAAAGGGATGCGCCTGGTTTGAAAAAAAATTCGACAAGGAACTCCGGCCGGGCGTGGAAAGTATTCAGATCATTACCGACAACCGGAAAATCCGGAAAATGGGCGATGAGGCCCTGGAAGACCTGGAAAGAGAAATATTTGTCAAACAGGCTTGTTTCGCCGCCTCCCAAAAAGGCTTTGTTACCCAGGATTACCATCGTCTGAAAATTAACGCCGAACTGGACTTTAAATCGGCCGGCCGCAGGAACACCGCCGCCGGTCCAGTTCCCGTCGCCCGGGAATCCCCCCATCCCGAGCTCTACGCTCGTCTGATCAAATGGCGCGATCAAGTCGCCGATGAAGAGAAAGTCAGGCTTTACCAGGTGCTGCCTTCCAGTTCTATGCTGGATCTCACGCTCGCATTACCGGTGACGAAAGCCGGACTTAAAAATATCAGCGGTATTGGAAAAGGAAGAGTAAATAATTACGGAGAAGCCCTGATCGCCATGATCCGGGATTATTGCGAGGCAAACCATATTACCCCGCCAACAAATGGGGCTTTGAAATCTTTGAAACCGGATTCGAAAACAATCAGTTTTGAACTCTTTCGTTCCGGGAAGAATATAAAAGAAATCGCCAAAGTCCGTGACTTGGCCTGCTCCACAATCGAAGGACATCTGGCGCACTTCGTCGTACAGGGAGAACTAAATGTTTACGACCTGGTGGATAAACCAGCCGTCGAAAAAATTGAAGCTTTCTTTCGGGCCAATGAGGAAGCCACCTTGTCGGAAGCAAGAGCCCATTTTGGAGAGGCTTATTCCTATAACGAGCTCCGAATGGTGCGGGCCTATACGGAGAGTGGTAATTGACGCAGGGTATGCTGAAAGGCGTCTTCCGTTCGAAGGAAGCCGCCGTACCAAAAAAGGTGCCCCATGTGCTTATGGCACATGGGGCATTCTTTTTTCAGCTGTTCATGACCAATCAGCTTGCTTCCGCCCGGGCGGATTCAACCGATTCGATCTCAAAGTGCTGTACCGGTGGGTCACGCCGGAAAAAAAGGTGATAGGCTCCCCATAAACTAAATAAAAGGATCCCTATCAGCAACCAGTTTTCCGTTTTCCCTGCACTTCCGGCCTTCTTCTTGGAGTAATGTCGTTTCATGGTCAGTCTGTTAGTGGTTAGAAATGTATGAAGAAAACTGCTAGGCCAGACAGTTTTATCACGCTGTTGACATCAATGCAGAAAGCCCTCGATTGCTTCGTAGAAGTATAGATTTTAGTCTCCCTTGTGATTCATTCAATGGTTCCCGGACAGCGTCAAAATTTGATCTTTTGTCTAAAGTATTTATTAGACAGAAATCAAATCAGTTAAGGAATAAGTATTTGGGATGTATACTATGCTCTCTTGCTGGAGGAGGTGCAATGTATGCCGGGGAGAAATAGCATATGAATAAAGTTAAAATGTTTGCACTACAAATATTAAAAAATCATTGAATATTTAATAGTTTTTTGCGTTTTTTTTCCTTTGTGCTGCTGAAAACTTCCCGTGAGGTTCATAACAGTAAAGATGCCGATAAAAAGAAGGTATTGGTAATCTTTAGCTTTCCGGAATTAGTAAAAAGTGCTGTTTTGGTTTTTAAAAGGAAGCAAGCGGGTTAAGCAGGACGACCCCTGTGATTGATCTCAGAGGGGTCGTCATCCTTTCTCATTTGCCGGAGTAAATCAGCCTGCCGCCGTCTCGATGGATTCGACTGACTCAATCTGCAGTTGTTGTGCGGATGGGTCCGGTCGAAAGAAAAGATGATAGGCTCCCCATAAGCTGAACAGGAGAATACCTATCAGCAGCCAGTTTTCCGTTTTCCCCGCACTTTTGCTCTTCTTGGTGTAATTGTGTTTCATAGTTGATTTGTTAGTAGTGGTTAGAAATTGGGGGATTTGCTGATCCAGGGGGGAGGGGATTCGAACAGGAGGACATTGGTGTAGGTGCGCTGCAAATATTAAAAAAATATTAAATATATTAAACTTTTCTTTAATTCTCTTTGCCGAGTGCCACGCAATGCCTTTCACCAGAGTTGTTACAACAACTGTGCCAAAGTGCATTTTTACTGGTTTTTTTGAGGAAAATGGAAAGACGCTCACTGCTGCATAGAGAATAAGTCTTCCGGCTTTTTAGGTAGAAGAAGCCAAAGCCGACCGTAACTCCGCATATTCATGGCAGCCTTCCGGGCTTCCGGGCCGGTTCCGAAGTAAAAGTCGATATGACCGGGGCCTTTAATGCTTCCTCCCGTATCCTGAGCGAAAAGGAAGCGAAACTCATGGCCGGTAACCTGGTTGATCTTGGGATCGTAGATGGGAACGGCGGCGAGCAAACAGCTGCCGAGAGGAATATAGCGTTTGTCAACGGCGATAGAAAAATCGCCGGTCAGCGGAACATTACCTGCCCCCTGTGGAGATCTGAAACGCGCCCTGAAGAAGGTATAGGACGGATTTTGAAAGAGAACGCTGTCCCGTAGTTCCGGAAACTGTCGAAAGAATTCTTTCACGCCGGGGATAGAAACGCTGCCTACATTCCAGTCGTCTCTGGAAAGCAGGTATTTTTCAATACTGCGGTATGGGTGTCGGTTGGTGCCGTTGTAACTCAGCAACACCCTTTTTCCATTCGGATATTCTGCATAGCCGGAACCCTGCAGTTGCATGTAGTAGATATCCGCTTTACTCTTGGCATAAGCAATGGCGAGGTCTAATGAATCCAGGGCGCCTTCCTGTTCAATTTCCCTTCGGGTCGGAAGCGGACCGATCCAGTTGCTGGGACGATCGTAAATAGGATAGGGATATTCGGCGCTTTGTGTATCGTCCACAGGGATAACCGGTGTATAATAGGCAGTGAACAGGACATGACCACGCCGGTCCCGCCCCCAGATCTGATACCCATCCAATACTTTACTCAGGTCGAAAGGCAGGGTGTGCTGTCTTGACTTCAGGATATCAACCGTTTCTGCCAGTTGATCCGTGCTGAACGTCAGGTTGCCTATCCGGTGGTTCTTGCGCGGCCTGATCAGTTTTAGCAAGCGTTCCTGGTGCTGTAATACATTAAGGGTTGGTTCGTCAATGATGGGAAAAGGAATGGTATCCAGGTTAGCTGGACGGTAGATATTGTTAAAAACGGCTTGGTTGATGAATTTTCCATTCTGCTGCAAAGATCTTGATGGAGCCGGCTTTTCGGGGAGCTGCTGAAGGGAATCTATGCTCAGAGGCTTAACTGAATCCGGATCACGATCATCTTCCTGCTGGCAGGAAAACCAGAGGCAGAGCGTTAAAATCAGCAGGTAGGAGGGTTTCTGCATAGCCATTGTAATAACTGGGCGTTTTGGAAAGTTACGCCATATTGAGCGTTTCCCCAAAAAAATCTTCTGATGGCGGTGGCGATTAGCTGTTGGTAGCCGGGCGAGTATTATAGGATAATCAGTTACCGGTCTGATCTGAACGATGTGCTATCTTCTCGTCCTCTCGCAAATAGCGAACCATCAGGGCTGCCGTTCTGCGGGAGGCGCCGTCTGTACCCAGGCGCTCGCGTAACTCTTCATAGCCCGAGAGAATGCGTCGGCGTTCTTCGGGAAAGAAAAGCCGCTCCAGTTCAGTTCTCAGCCTTTTTACATTGAATTCGTCTTGTATCAGTTCGGTTAGCAGTTGACGATCGACGATGAGGTTGACCAGGGAGATATACTTGACATTGACCAGGCGCCGGGCGATGAGGTAGGACAAGCGGCTGCCCCGGTAGCAGACCACCTGAGGCACGCCGAAAAGACCGGTTTCCAGGGTTGCCGTACCGGAGGTGACAAGAGCGGCGTCAGCGTGCTGCAACAATTCATAAGTTCGATTGGGAATGACCTGAACGCGTTCCGGATCAAAGCTTTTTGGAGCCTTTTGCGCAACTTCCCGGACCAATGCATCATAAAAGGATGCCGGAATAGAGGGCGCTCCCGCGATGGCAAACTGGTACTGAGGAAAATAGGGTGTCACCTGCAGCAGGACCTCCAACATCCGGCTGATTTCCTGCCGTCGGCTACCTGGCAGCAGCGCTACTAAAGGCTGATCGGTCAGTCCGTAGCTTCGCCGGAAGTCTTCATCGACCGGACGGTTTTCGACGACATCCAGTAAGGGATGCCCAACAAAGTCGACCGGATAGTCATAATCGGCGTAGAATGCTTCTTCAAACGGCAATATGACGAACATACGGTCAACCGTTGCTTTGATGCCATGCACCCGGCTGGAATGCCATGCCCAGAGCTGCGGAGAGATATAGTAAAAGACCCGGATGCCTTCCGCTTTCGCCCATTTGGCGATGCGCAGGTTAAAGCCTGGGTAATCGATCAGGATCAGCACATCGGGTTGAAAGCGCCTGATATCCGCCTTGCAGAATTTGATATTTTTCAGGATAGTGCGCAGGTTGAGCAACACCTCCCAGAATCCCATAAAGGCCAGATCGCGATAGTGTTTGACCAGTTTTCCACCGGCTGCCTCCATTAGATCACCTCCCCAGATCCTGCACTCCGCTTTGGGATCCTCCTCCCTCAACGCCTTGATGAGGTTGCTGCCGTGCAGGTCACCTGATGCTTCACCGGCTATGATGTAGTATTTCATTCATTGAGTGTTTTAAACCTTCGCCCTTCCGGTTTCTTCCTTTCTTCTCACCCCAAAAGGTCTTCACTAAAATACACTACCCAGGCGATGGCGTAAAGCACCGTAACGATGGCGATACCGCGCATGGAGCGCGTATGCCTTCTTTTGAAAAAATAGTTGAAAGGAAAAATATTGAGGCAGAGGGCTACGATGCTGAGGGTGCGCTGCCGGAAATTGGGGCTGAACCCTTCGCTGCTCAGAAAACCTGCGGTACTGAGTTGTTCGAAGATGGTGAGTAGCAGCGCATAGCCCACAAAGGGCAGCAAGAGGCCGATGAGCAGACCGACCCAGATGGCGTTTCTTTCCCAGATCATACGTTCTCCTTTTGAGGGATGGACAATTTTTCCAGGGGCGACAGGTTCTCCATGGCCCGGTAATTGGTCAGGTCGTGGTTAGAGGGCACTACCGAGATGTAGCCGTTTTCCAGGGCCCAGATATCTGTATCTTCGCCGGAGTCATTGTTGACAAAGTGGCCGGTCAGCCAGTAGTACTTCTGTCCCCGCGGATCGATAGACTCCTGAAACTCCTCTTCCCAACGGGCGTCGGCCTGCCGGCACACCTTCATCCCCTTAATCTGATCGCCCGGTAGGTCGGGGATGTTGACATTGAGCAGGCTACCCTGTTCCAGCCCGTTCTCCAGAATGTATTCTATCAGATGCTGTACATAGGGCTTGGAGGATTCGAAATTAGCCGAGTAGGAGTAGTCGAGCAGGGAAAGTCCGATGGACGGTATGCCTTCCAGGGAAGCTTCCATGGCCGCCGACAGGGTGCCGGAATAAATGATGTTGATGGAGGCATTGGAGCCATGGTTGACGCCGGACAGGCACAGGTCAATATGGCGATCCTTGAACACGACGTTCTTGGCCAGTTTGACGCAATCAACGGGGGTGCCGGAGCATTCATAAGATTCGATGTTGAAATCATCGAAAGCCTTGGATTTATGCAGCCGGATGGGATCGGCAATGGTAATGGCATGACCCATTCCGGACTGTGGAGAATCGGGCGCCACGACTACGACCTCTCCTACCTGCCGGGCTACTTCTACCAAGGCCCGGATGCCGGGTGCAGTAATTCCGTCATCGTTGGTCACCAGGATTAATGGTTTTTTCATAAGAGCACATCATTTATTGCGAATGCCAAAGGTAGCATCCTTTGACTGTTTATGACAGTTATTTTACGGATATTTAAACCGGATCGTTCCTTCGTTGTTGTAGTTTCACTTCCCAATTGCGGGAAAACTCACTATATTTCTATTTTCACGGATCAGCGCAAAAGCAAAGAGAAGAAACATGCATTGGATCGGAAAAAAAGGTGTATTGCTCGTTAATCTGGGTACGCCGGATGCGCCCTCACGCGGCGCGGTGTATCGCTATTTGAAAGAATTTTTACTGGATCCGCGAGTCATCGATTATCCCTGGTTGCCCCGCAACCTGCTCGTTCGCGGAATCATCGCTCCTTTCCGCTCAGGGAGTTCCGCCAAATTGTACAAACAACTGTGGACTGAAGAGGGCTCACCGCTTAAGTTCTACGGGGAAAGGGTGGCTGAAGGCGTACAACAACGGCTCGGCAAGGATTACATCGTAGAACTGGCCATGCGCTATCAGCAGCCTTCCATAGAATCGGCCATCGGCAAACTAATGGCCAAGCGGGTGTCGGAAATTATCGTTTTCCCCATGTTCCCTCAGTATGCTTCGGCGACTACGGGTTCGGTGCACGAGGAGGTTATGCGCATCTTGCGTAAGCAGGAAATCATTCCCAATGTGAAGATGATCAATTCCTACTTCGATTATGACCCCATGATCGATATCTTCGTCGACAATGCCCGGCAGTTTGATCTGGATAATTATGACCATATCATTTTTTCTTTTCACGGGCTGCCGGAACGCCAGTTGCGCAAGGCCGATCCCAGCGGGAAGTATTGTACGAAGGCGAAAAACTGCTGCCACAAAATGTCTTCGGTCAATCAGTTTTGCTATTCTGCTCAGTGTCATGCCACAACCCGGGCTATCGCCGGTAAGCTGAACCTGTCGCCGGAGCGTTACACCACCTCTTTCCAAAGTCGACTTGGTCCTGAAAAATGGGCTCAGCCTTATACAATCGATATCCTTGAGAAACAGGCGGAACAGGGCGCCAAGCGGCTGCTGGTCTTCAGTCCCGCCTTCGTGGCCGACTGTCTGGAGACGATCGTCGAAATCGGCTTCGAGTATCAGGAGGAATTTGAAGAAATGGGGGGCGAAAAAGTGGATCTGGTACCCAGCCTCAATGATGATCCCCGCTGGATGGATGCAGTGCGGGATATTGTGCTGGATTACGCCGGGGAGACTAAAGCGGTAGAACAGGCCGGATAATCAGGATGACCAGCCTGGCTTCAGTGTCGCCGAACGTTCAGGAGTGGTGAAATTTCCAATGAAGGTAGCGCCAGTTCTTTGGATAATGAAACCATGAAACACGGAGATTATAAAATAATGAACTCTAAATCCTGACTTTTGACCTACGCAAAAATTATTCAGGAACTTAAGCAAAAAAAATACCGGCCCGTGTATTTCTTGCACGGCAGGGAATCCTTTTTCATCGATTCGATCACGGAGCATATTGAGAAGAAGGTGCTGACGGAGGCCGAGCGGGCTTTTAACCAAACGGTGGTCTACGGCAAAGAAGTGGATCATATGGCCTTGGTCGACATCGCCCGGCGCTATCCGATGGGAGCCGAACGGCAGGTGCTCATCCTTAAGGAAGCGCAGGAAATGCATACGCTAAAGGAATTACAGCGCTACGTGGAAAAACCACTGCACACTACACTGTTTGTCATCGCCTACAAACACAAACGCTTCAATTTCAATTCCAAGTTTGGCAAGGCGCTCAAAAAGCATGCCCTCGTCTTTGAATCGAAACCGCTTTACGACAACCAGGTGCCTGACTGGATTCAGGCCTATCTCAAAAGTAAGAAGCTGAGCATTTTGCCCGGCGCCAGTGCGCTCATCGCTGAGTACCTGGGTACTGACCTGAGCAAGGTCGCCAATGAACTGGACAAACTGGCCATCAACCTCGAAGCCGGCACCCAGGTCAACGAGCAGCACATTGAAGAAAATATCGGCATCAGCAAAGACTACAATGTCTTCGAATTACAGCGGGCACTGGCTGCCCGAGATACGCTCAAGGCTAACCGGATCGTCAACTACTTTATCGCCAATCCGAAAAAAAACCCGATCCCTATGCTCATCGGCGCGCTGTACAATTACTTTAGCAAAGTTTACATGTTGCATTTTCTCCAGAAAACACCCGAGCAAGAGCTACTCAGTGCGCTGGGCTTGCGTTCGGGGTTCTTCCTGCGGGAATACCGGCTGGCAGCGCGGCATTTTCCAAGGCATAAAACCGAACAGGTCATCGGTTTGCTCAAAGAATACGACCTGAAATCAAAAGGCGTGGGATTCAACAGTTCCGGCAAACCGGAAGGCGAATTACTTAAGGAAATGGTGTACCGCATTTTACATTAATTAAAAAATATTTCCATTTTACTTGTTTTTGTAAAATGAATGATTTTATCTTTGGGCGAGCGAAAAAAGAAACAATATGACTTTCTCGATCAAAAATTGGTGGTGGCACAGTCTTCAACTCAACATTGGGTGAGATGACGCGCCATTGATTATTTTGATCGAATAAAGCGGCTTGTCGGTTCACCCGGCAAGCCGCTTTTAGTTTGTATCGCTTACTTTCAGCTTTTGTAGAACTTGAAACACCATTTGTATCATGGATATACCGACTACCAAGAAAGTTAAACTCCGAACCATCGTTCGACGTCACCTGGCCGATATCATTACGCCGGTTTCACTGTATCTGAAAGTACGGGATCACTATACCGAGCCGGTCCTGCTGGAGAGTAATGATTTCAGCAGCGCCGAAGACAGCTTTTCCTTTCTCGGGCTGGAAGCGATTGGCGGCTTTCAGGTGAAAAGCGGGCGTATCCGCGCGCAACTACCCGGACGGGAGCGAGTGGAGACCGAGGTGGAAAATACCAATACGGTTCCACAGGCGCTGAAGGACTACCTGGCGCAGATCGATGTCCGTTTTCCAGAGGAATTCAACGGCTTCAACGGACTGTTTGGACATGTGGGCTTCGATGCAGTGCAATACTTTGACACGCTCGAATTCGATCCGGAAAAACGCCGGATCGATATTCCTGACCTCCGCTTCACGTTACACCGCTTTATTATCGCTATCAATCACTTCAAAAATGAACTGTACCTGCTGGAAAACCTGCTTGCAGGCCAGCAGTCGGAAATGGAGCAATTGGAGCGGCGAATCCGTAGCCAGAAAGTTTCGGAACACGAATTTCAGGTAGAAGGAACGGAGGAAAGTAACCTGACGGATGCGGAGTTTATGCAATTAGTCAGTCATGGCAAACGGCACTGTCAGCTGGGCGATGTTTTCCAGATCGTCTTTTCCCGGCAGTTTAGGCAGCGATTCAGTGGTGATGAGTTCAACGTCTATCGCGTCCTCCGTTCCATCAATCCCTCTCCTTATCTGTTCTATTTCGACTGCGGCAGCTACAAAATATTTGGTTCTTCTCCGGAAGCACAGATGGTTATCCGCGACGGTGTGGCCCGTGTCAACCCCATCGCCGGCACCTATAGACGAACGGGCAACAATGAAGAAGACGCAGAGAACGCCAAGGCGTTGATCGCGGATCCGAAGGAAAATGCCGAACACATTATGCTGGTCGACCTGGCGCGCAACGACCTGGGGCGGCATGCCGAAAAAGTGGAAGTGAAAAAGCTCAAGGAAATCCAGTTTTTCAGCCACGTCATTCACCTGGTCTCTGCGGTTGAAGGCGAACTACCTCCCGGCACTAACCCCGTGCAGATCTTCGCCGATACTTTCCCAGCAGGCACGCTGTCCGGAGCTCCGAAGTATAAAGCGATCGAACTGATCAATCAGTACGAAAACCAGAGCCGGAATTTTTACGGTGGTTCACTGGGGTTCATCGATTTCAACGGCGAGATGAACCAGGCCATCGTCATCCGTTCTTTCCTCAGCCTGAACAACACGCTCTATTACCAGGCCGGCGCCGGCATTGTAACCGACAGCGTAGCGGAAAAGGAACTGCAGGAAGTAAACAATAAACTCGGCGCACTGAAAAAAGCGCTGCTGGAAGCGGAAAAACTGTAATCCCGAACTGTAAACGACCTTAAACATCACCGATATGAATATTCTGGTTCTCGATAATTACGACTCTTTCACCTACAACCTGGTTCAGTATATCCAGGAAATTTTGGGGCACCCCATCGATGTCTTTCGAAATGATGCCATTAGCCTTGAACAAGTAGCTCATTACGATGTAATCGTACTGTCGCCTGGTCCGGGGCTGCCGGTCGATGCGGGGATCATGCCTGCCTTGATCAAGCGCTACGCTGCCGAAAAGGCGATTCTGGGCGTCTGTCTGGGCCATCAGGCGATCGGCGAAGCCTTCGGCGCCCGGTTGGAAAACCTGAGCAAGGTTTATCACGGCATTGAAACACCGGTGCAAGCGACGGTGGATGACGAAGTACTTTTCCGCAATCTACCCGGGGTCTTTCAGGCAGGCCGCTATCACAGCTGGGTGATCGACAAAAACAGCCTGCCTGATTGTTTGGAAGTGACGGCCGTTGATCAAAAAGCTGAGATTATGGCTTTGCGCCACCGCGAATACAATATTCGTGGTGTGCAGTTTCATCCCGAGTCAATCATGACCGGATACGGCATGAAAATGTTGGAAAACTATTTGTCTTTTTGTAAAAATCCTGTGCAGGAAGCCCTCGAGGTTTAAAAAATGTAATACTCGACATGAAAGATATTCTAAATCGCTTATTTGAACACCAGAAACTGACCCGGGAGGAAGCCAAAGCTGTTTTGCTGGATATTTCCAAAGGCGTCTACAATCACGTTCAGGTGTCCAGTTTTATCACAGTTTACAACATGCGGCCCATCAGTCTGCCCGAATTACAAGGGTTTCGGGATGCGATGCTGGAACTCTGTGTTCCTTTTACTTTGGAGCAAGGCATGGACACGGTTGATATCGTCGGCACTGGCGGTGACGGTAAAAACACGTTCAATATCTCCACGCTCTCCTGTGTCGTCGTGGCAGGAGCGGGTTATAAGGTGTCGAAGCATGGGAGTTATGGTGTTTCGTCAGCTACGGGTTCCTCCGATGTACTCATGGCTATGGGATATGAGTTTACCAATGACCAGGATACGTTGCGCCGGCAGCTGGACAAGGCAAATATCTGTTTTTTGCACGCACCGCTTTTTCACCCGGCGATGAAGGAAGTGGTGCCTGTTCGCAAAAACCTGGGCATGAAAACCTTTTTTAATATGCTGGGGCCACTGGTCAATCCTATACAACCTAAGTACCAGCTTTTCGGTACCTTTAGTCTGGAGCTTTCCCGTATGTATCAGTATATTATGCAACGCAGCAACCGGCGTTTCGCCATCGTTTACGCACTGGACGGCTACGACGAGATTTCTCTAACCGGCGACTTTAAGCTAGCCACGAATGAGAGCGAGCGCATCCTTTCTCCGGAAGACGTGGGCAAGCCCCGGCTCAAGCAGGAAGACCTTTTCGGCGGCAACACCCACGGGGAAGCTGCTGCGATTTTCCGCAATGTACTGGAAAATAAAGCGACTCCCGCCCAGCTGGATGTCGTGAGCACCAATGCCGGTATGGCCATACATTGTGTCAAACCCAATCAGTCCTATGAAGACTGCATCGCGGAGGCCCGCGAGAGCATAGTCAGTGGCAATGCCCTGCGGCAGTTTAAGAAGTTACTTTCCGGAAATTGAAAATTGGGAAGTCACACAACAGCCGTTGAGGGCGGCTTGATGTTGTGGGTGAAAGAATGCTTCGCCGACGGCGATATCCCGCTTTTCAGATCGCAGCGCAGTGAAGCTGCTTTTTCCGGGAATACAGTGGAGAAAATTCCAATCAGCAAATAGCATATTGACCAAAACGGGTCTTTTTATTTAAAAGATACATCATGAATATTCTCGATCAAATCATTGAACACAAGAAAAAAGAGGTGGCCCGGCGGCGGGAACTCTATCCGGTGAAGCTATTGGAACAAAGTATATATTTCGAGACGCCGGTTGTTTCGATGAAAAAGTACTTACTGCGGCCCGACAAGTCGGGCATCATCGCGGAATTCAAACGCCGTTCTCCTTCCAAGGGCGATATCAATCCCTATGCTTCTGTAGAAAAAGTCACCATCGGATACATGCAGGCAGGCGCCTCAGGCCTGTCGGTACTAACCGATGAGCAGTTTTTTGGCGGGAGTAATGCCGATCTGACGGAAGCACGTAAGTTCAATTTCTGCCCCATACTGCGCAAGGATTTCATCATCGATGAATACCAGTTGGTTGAAGCCAAGTCGATCGGAGCTGATGCAGTGCTTCTGATTGCCGAATGTCTGGACAAGGGGCAGTTAAGGGCGCTGGCGCTACGGGCCAAAGACCTGGACCTGGAAGTATTGATGGAGGTGCACTCGGCGCCGCAACTCGAGAAGTTTAACGAGTATATAGATATGGTAGGGGTCAATAACCGTAACCTGGAAGACTTTACAGTAAGCATTAAAACTTCAATGGAGCTTTATGAAGCGATACCGGAGGAAGTTGTTAAGATTTCAGAAAGCGGCATCAGTGATCCAAACGCCATCGTAGAATTGCGCCGTATCGGCTACCGGGGCTTTCTGATCGGAGAGTTTTTTATGACCAGCAGCGACCCGGGCAAAACTTGTCAGACCTTTATCCAGCGAGTGCGGCATATTGAGGAAATTTTGCACAACGCTATTGCTTGAAAACAAGAGATATGAAAATCAAAGTATGTGGTATGCGGGATCCGAAGAACATTGAAGCCGTCCTGCAGTTACCTATTGACTACATGGGGTTTATTTTCTCGGCCCAGTCTCCTCGCTTTGTGGGAAAGGGAAAGTCCCTTCCCAAATGGATTGAAGCGAACCAGGAAAAGTTTGGGGATATCAAAAAAGTAGGGGTATTCGTCAATGCCGAGATCGACGAGATTCTCAATGCGGTACACGACTATCAGCTCGACTTCGTACAGCTGCACGGGAGCGAACGTCCGGAGTACTGCCGCGAGCTGCTGTCTTTCTGGGAAGTCAGTTCCATGCGGGAAGCCAAACTGATCAAAGCTTTTTCCATAGACGGAAACTTTGATTTCCGGCGAACGAACGACTACAGCGGCCTTTGCTCGCTTTTCCTTTTTGATACGAAGGGATCGGCGCCCGGCGGCACCGGCGAGCAATTCAACTGGAAGCTGCTCGATCTCTACCAGGGTACGACGCCTTTCCTGCTGGCCGGAGGTATCGGCCCCGAGTCAGCCGACGAGCTGCGGCGCTTCCCTCATCAGCAATTCAGCGGGGTAGATCTCAACAGCCGATTCGAAATTGAGCCAGGGCTGAAGAGCATCGAAAAGCTGAAAGCCTTTGTGACGATTTTTAAAGTTTAGTTGAGCAAGTAATTTTAAAAGTAACGACAAAATATAACAATCATGATCGCAGTCAACCAGCGGGGATACTATGGCGAATTCGGAGGCGCCTACATTCCCGAAATGCTCTATCCGAATGTAGAAGAGTTGCGTGAAAACTACCTCGACATCATGCAGGATACTGGTTTTCAGCGCCAGTTCCGGCAACTATTAAAGGATTATGTCGGCCGGCCTTCGCCGCTCTATTTAGCCGAAAGGCTGTCCGAGCACTACGGCGTTAGTATTTATTTGAAACGGGAAGACCTCAATCATACCGGTGCGCATAAGATTAACAATACGATCGGTCAAATCTTATTGGCCAAGCAGCTGGGCAAAACGCGCATCATCGCCGAAACCGGCGCCGGCCAGCACGGAGTGGCTACCGCTACCGTTTGTGCCCTAATGGGAATGCCATGTATCGTTTACATGGGATCGGTGGATATAAAGCGGCAGGCCCCTAACGTAGCGCGTATGAAGATGCTGGGTGCGGAGGTGCGCCCTGCCAATTCCGGCAGCCGGACCTTGAAGGACGCAACCAACGAAGCCATTCGGGACTGGATCAACAATCCGGAAGATACCCACTACATCATCGGATCAGCCGTCGGCCCGCACCCTTATCCCGATATGGTAGCCCGGTTTCAGTCGGTGATCAGCGAAGAAATGAAGTGGCAACTGGAAAAACACACCGGCCGGGCAGAACCCGATGTGCTTATCGCCTGTATCGGAGGCGGCAGTAACGCTGCCGGCGCTTACTACCACTACCTCAATGAACCGGCAGTACGCCTGATCGCCGTTGAAGCGGCAGGAGAAGGCGTACACAGCGGGCGTTCCGCGGCTACCAGCATTCTGGGAACCAAAGGCATCATTCACGGCAGCCGTACCCTGCTGATGCAAACCAATGACGGACAGATCGTCGAGCCCTACTCCTTATCGGCCGGTCTCGACTATCCAGGCATCGGTCCAATGCACGCGCACCTGATCGCCAGCGGCCGGGCGGAAGCAGTGAGCATTAACGATGATGACGCCCTGCGCGCCGCCTATTTCCTGGCCCGTAAGGAAGGTATCATCCCCGCTTTGGAAACGGCCCACGCCTTCGCCGCTTTCGACCACATCGAATACAAAAAGGATGACGTGGTCGTCGTCTGCCTGTCCGGCCGCGGCGATAAGGACCTGGAAACATTTATAAAGCATTACGAGCGTTTAGTAGATTGATGGGTGGTGTTGAGCCATTGACGGGGTGACTCGCAGTCACCCCGTCAATATAAATACTCGCAGTCACCCCGTCAATGGCTTAGCACTACCCGTTCATTCAAAAAATAATACGACCATGACCAACCGGATACAGCAATTGTTCGCCAACAAGCAGCGCGATATTCTCAACATCTATTTCACTGCCGGTTACCCGAAAAGGGACGACACCGAACAACTCATCCTGTCTCTGGATAAGGCTGGCGCCGATCTGATCGAGGTCGGTATGCCCTATTCGGACCCGCTGGCCGATGGGCCCACCATACAGCACAGCGGTACGGCGGCCCTCCGCAACGGGATGAATCTGCCGCTCCTGTTCGAGCAGATCGAATCGGCACGCACCAAAACGGAAATTCCGCTCATCATGATGGGGTATTTCAATCAGGTCATGCGGTACGGCGAACAGCGCTTTGTCGATCGCTGCAAAGAAGCCGGCGTTGACGGCATCATCCTGCCCGACCTGCCGCTCTATGAGTACGAGCATTTCTATCAGGACATGTTCGAGGCCGCCGGTCTGGCTGTCAGCTTCCTCATCACCCCGCAAACCGGCGCCGAACGGATTAAAAAAATCGATGAGCTGACACGTGGCTTCATCTACATGGTATCGAGCGCCTCGATTACCGGAGCAAAAAATGAAATTTCTGAAAAACAGCTCACCTACTTCGATAGAGTGAATGCAATGCAACTCGACAATCCGCGCCTGATCGGATTCGGTATCTCCAGTCACGAGACTTTCTCGACAGCCTGCCGCTACGCCAATGGGGCCATCATCGGCAGCGCTTTCATCAACGCTTTGCGCGACAGCCCCGATGTGACCGAAACAACCCGGAACTTTGTGCAGCGAATCAGAGGGGTGGAAGAGAAAGCAGTAGGCGCAAGTTAAGCGTGAGTTGCTCAGAGGATATTGAACAATTTTGAATTATCACGAACAGCATCTACCATGATCATTCAACTCGATAAAGATATAAGTGCGAAGCAGCAGGAGGATCTTCGCAAAAAACTCGAAGAGATCAAATACAAGGCCAACGAAGTAAGCACCCAGTCTGGCGCTTACCTCATCTGTATCGGCAAAAAGGAATTCGACATCCGGCAGTTGGGAAACCTGCCGGGCGTGCGCGACATCCATCGCGTCAGCGATGATTACAAGCTGGTGTCCCGCAAATGGCGGGTGGCGGATACGGTCATCGACCTGGGGGAGGATGTCAAAATCGGCACCGGGCGCTTTACCCTCATGGCAGGGCCTTGTTCTATTGAATCGGAGGAGCAGATCGAAAAAACGGTGCAGCACCTGGCTGATAACGGGGTACGTATAATGCGCGGGGGCGTCTATAAACCCCGTAGTTCGCCCTATTCTTTTCGCGGCCTGGGGCAGGAGGGACTGCAACTTTGGCATAGCATCGCCAGCAAATACGGTATTAAGATCATTACGGAGGTGATGATGGTCAAGCAGATAGAAGCAATGGCCGACTACGTAGACATTTTCCAGGTAGGCGCCCGCAACGCTCAGAACTTCAACCTGCTTGACGCACTGGGAGAAGTGGACAAACCCGTTCTCCTGAAGCGCAGCATGTCGGGCACCCTGGACGAACTGCTGCACTCGGCGGAATACATTTTTTCCAACGGCAATGAGCGCATTATGCTTTGCGAGCGAGGCATCCGCACCTATGAGACCGCTTACCGCAACACCATGGACATCAATGCTATCGCCATGCTTAAGCAAAAGACCCATTTGCCGGTCATCGCCGATCCCTCACACGGTATCGGGGTGCGCCGCTTCGTGGAGCCCATCGCATTGGCCAGCGTGATGGCGGGAGCCGACGGCATCATTGCCGAAGTGCACCAAACTCCCGAAAAGGCATTCTCCGATGCCCAGCAGACGCTCAGCTTCCAGGAAGCGGAGCAACTGTACGAGCGCCTGCGGAAAGCATACCGGTTCAGAGAGGAACTGTAAAACAGAAAAATCCGGTTATTACAAGACGATACCCGGCGGGAATAAAAGGAGCTTAAGAAGGAGATGACGACACCAAATAATTGCCCTGACAATAGGTAAATAACAAATTTTAAGATTTTTCTTTACAATACTTTGGGCACTGCACTTCGTTTTATAATCATCCTTCTTAAAACCTAAAAGATATTCCCAGATGAAGTGCATCAATTTTCTGGCCGGGTTGTTTCTACTGATCGCTCAGGTAGCAACGGCCCAATCCTCCGCCGGTAATGCAGTCGTAGAACAGTATTGCAACTACGGCGGCGCCGAACTTGTACAGATCAAGGCAATTCATCAGTTTTCTTCAAAGGCAGAAGCACAGGCGGTGATGAACGACATCGTCAAGGTCCTCGGATTGGTGCCCAATTTCGTGGTAGAGCCCGGTAACGTTCCCAACGCGGCAGCCTGGATCAATGAGTCGAAACGATATGTGCTGTACAACCCCACTTTTATTCAGAATGTGCGCGATGATACGCGCACTGACTGGGGCGCCATCAGTATCATGGCTCACGAAATCGGTCATCACCTCAATGGACACACCCTGACTAAAACAGGCAGCCGCCCCGACACCGAACTGGAAGCGGATGAATTCTCCGGCTTTGTTTTGCGCAAAATGGGCGCAACCCTGGAAGAGGCACAGGTTGCTATCCGGCTGTTGGCCGGCCCTCAGGGGTCGGCTACCCATCCGCCCCGCCACCGGCGGCTGGAGTATATCGCCAAGGGCTGGTATCGCGCCGACGATATGATGGCAAGCGCACAGCCCGATTTGCCGCATCCGCCCACGTCCAATACCAGTGCGGGTATCGGAACGGTAAATCCCTACCCGGGGATGCCGCCGGTCAATGTTCAACACACGCTTCCGACCCCTACCTTCGCACAATGGCGGGTCGACATGTCCAAAAACCCACAAAGCCACTATTATATCACAAAAAGTAACGAGTTCGTGCTGGTGAAGAACGGTAAAGTGTACCCCCTCGGCTCTTTCCGGCGCACCAGTAATGAAAAGTACCCCTTTATCATTATTCTGGAAAACAGCCCCAATCTGGTGGTTTCTCCCGAAGGCGCCCTGATCAGCCAGAACGGCGATAGCATCGGACGGCTCGTTCGCGAGTAAGACAAGAAAATGGGCGAACAAAGCGGCAGGCGGGTACATTGAACAATAAAGGATCATCGAGATGAAAAATTTTACCCTCTGTCTGGCTTGCTGCTTTTTGCTGTTCTCAGGGTGTAATCCTCATCCCACCGGTGGCTCCCTCGATCATTCCAGCTGGAAACTCAGTCTGATCAATGAAACAGATACGGTTCCCGATTCCATCCACATCCTGCTCCATTTTGAGGTGAATAAAATCAGCGGCAACAGTGGCTGCAACAGCTTTTTTGGCGAATACACCGTAGAGGGGGGGAGTTTACATATAAAAGGCCTGGGGGCTACTCGAAAGACCTGCCCGGAAAACATGGACCTGGAACAACAATTCCTTAATTGGCTCGACGCTGTCGACAAGTATTCCATTCGTCGGGATGAACTTAAAGTGACAACGGAACAGGAAAAGGTCCTGTATTTCACCCGCCTGTCGGAAGCCGAAACGGCTGCTATGGAAATGCGACAAGACTGGAATCATCTCGATCGCCTGTTCGCTTCCGACCTGCCGCAGGAAGATCTTCATCTCTATGCCGTTCCTTATCCCAATGAGGCTACGGATTACCCTTACCATGGTACGGAGATTCCTTATGACTTCTACCATTTTTTTGGAACAGAACAGACTGAAAACTGGCAGGAACTTGGTTGGGGTGTCTACGCCATCGGTAAGTACCACGATCATTACCTGCTTCGTATCCCCGGTCGTTACATTTCCGATCAGATTGCCCTTTATAAAACGGAAAATTACCAAATGGTCTATCAGGCCTCCCTGGCTTCCAAGTGGTGCGAGGAAGGCTGGTGTAAGCAGCAGGATGCCTGGCTGCAGGACCTCAACGGCGACAATCTTTTTGATATCGTTACGCACTACGCCCAGCTCGATGAGCAGGGCAATCCCCTGGTTGAATCCACGGAAGTGAAATTTCAAATCGTCGGCGGCGATTTCGTCACAACCACTGAGCTGAGCGTAGAACCGGAGGCGTATCCCTTACAGTGACTCCTGTTAATCTTCCCGCTTCATCGCCTGCTCCAAATCCCCGATAATATCCTCCGCTGCTTCGATACCTACCGAAATGCGGACCAGGCCGTCCGTGATGCCGTAGGCCCGGCGAACTTCGGGATCTACATTGACGTGTGACATGGAGGCCGGGTGCAGGATCAGGGTGTCCACATCACCCAGGGTAGGAGCGAGGGTGCACATTTCCAGGCGGTTCATAAAGGCTTTGCCGCCTTCCAGACCACCTTTTAGTTCGAAGCTGAGCATACCGCCGAAGGTGTTCATCTGCCGCTGCGCCAGCTGATGATCAGGGTGGGAGGGGAGTCCCGGGTAGTTGACGCGTTCCACGGCGGGATGCTTCTCCAGGAATTGAGCGACGGCCATGGCGTTCAGGCTGTGCCGTTCCATGCGAATGGCAAGGGTTTTCAACCCGTTGTTGATGAGCCAGGCGTCCCAGGAATTACAGTTGGTGCCCGCTAGTTTCATAGTAGTAAATACTTTTCCCTGCATCCATTCGGTATCGCGCCCGATAATGACGCCCGCTACGCCGTTGCCATGCCCGTTGAGGTACTTGGTGGTGGAGTGAATCACAAAGTCGGCACCCCAGCGAAAAGGTTGCTGCACATAGGGCGTACAAAAGGTGTTGTCGGCCACGCTGAGGCAGTCGTGGCGATGGGCAATATCAGAGAGCGCCTGTATATCAACGCAAGTCAGCGTCGGATTGGCCGGTGTTTCGTAGTACAACATCCGGATATGCTCGTCTGCTTGCAAGGCAGCAGTTACCGCCTCCGTATCCTGCAGGTCCGCCACAACGGTTTCAATGCCGAGCGGGCCCAGTATTTTCAGGAACAATTCGGTTGTGCCTCCGTAGAGGTTGCCCTGGGTGAGAATTTTGTCGCCGGGCGAGAGAATGGACAGCATCAAGGTGGAGATTGCTGACATGCCGGAGCTGACTAGAAGCGCTTCCGACGCTAAGCCCGTACCATGGCTTTCCAGCTGCGCCAGCTTACTGGCTACCGTATCAATGGTGGGATTTCCGAAACGGCCGTAAATATGGCCCTTTTCATCTCCTTTAAAAACGCGTATCCCTTGTTCTATACTATCAAATTCAAAGGAGGAAGTGGCATAGATGGGTAGCTGATGTGCTTTAGTCGTTCTGTTTTCCGGCAATTCCTGTGCGCATAGGGAGGCAAAATTCATGGATCGGTTCATAATTTCAGATGCTTTTGTCAAATAGAACTGCGAAACTAATACATTTCAGGATAGTAATACCTCTGCAACTTAAAGGAACTTTAGAGTGTTAAGAAAATCGACTAATTTTGCTACCTTATCATCAAAGAGCAGATTTAAATTTCGTTTTCGAATTCCAATTGGGGCCGAAGGATAAAATTTTATTTATGCTCTAAAGAATCCGGAGCCACGCTTATTGACGCAGCCCGGTAAAAGTGTATTCATTCGAAAATGCAGGAAAAACAAGAAAACAGGGAAGACTCTCTATCTGATGATTTATTTGACCACCAGGAGATCAAAGTCGACCGAAAGCAAAGTCCTATTCGAATCGATAAATTTTTGATGGACCGGCTGGAGCGGATCTCACGGAACCGAATTCAAACCGCAATTAAATCGGGATCTATCCTGGTGAATACGGAGGAAGTAAAACCAAATTACAAGGTTCGTCCAGGTGATGCTATATCTGTTGTGTTGCCGCGCCCGCCCAGCGACAGCCTTAAGTTAGTGCCCCAAAAAATTCCGCTGGATATCCGCTATGAGGATGAAGACCTGCTGATCGTTCACAAACCGGCGGGTATGGTGGTTCACCCGGGAATCGGGCATTACCGCGGTACCCTGGTCAATGCCCTGGCTTATCACTTCGGCGAGCAGGAGCTTCCGGTATTAGACGGCAACCGGCAGGATCGGCTGGGGCTGGTGCACCGGATTGATAAAAATACATCGGGATTGCTGGTCGTAGCCAAGAACGACTATGCCATGACCCACCTGGCCAAGCAGTTTTACCGTCACACTGTTGAACGTACTTACTACGCACTCGTCTGGGGGGATCCGGAAAAAGACGAGGGAACGGTATCGATGAATGTCGGACGCCATCCTCGTTACCGCAAGCAATTCACCGTGTTTCCGGAAGGCGATCAGGGCAAATGGGCAGTCACCCATTACAAAGTGCTGGAGCGCCTCTATTACGTCAGTCTTATTCAGTGTAACCTGGAAACGGGGCGCACACACCAGATCCGCGTGCATATGAAACACCTGGGCCATCCCTTGTTCAGCGATGAGAAGTACGGCGGCGATCGCATCTGCAAAGGGACTATTTTCAGTAAGTATAAGGTGTTTGTGGAAAACACTTTCAATATAATGCCGCGGCATGCGCTGCACGCTAAGTCACTGGGCTTTATGCATCCCCGTACAAAAAAAGAAATGCATTTCGATTCCGACTTGCCTCAAGATTTCCAGGGCGCCCTGGATCGCTGGCGCCGCTATCTGCAGGGACGCAAGGCTGCAGTGGGGGATAAGTTGGACTAGATGCTCATATCTTTGTAGAAAGAATAAAAGTCGGTACATTTTGACGAAGATGTATCGAAACTGGGCAGGGGGAGTAATCAATAATATTTCACAACGATACACCCAAAATTTTGCGTAAATCAGTACAAGCCACCAAAAACTGGATTGAGTTACTGGTGATTGGGTACAACTTATGTCCTTTTGCCAAACATCCTTTTGTACGGGATCGCATCCGTTACCGGGTATCCGATGCGAGCGAGGAAGAGGCGCTGGCCGAAACCCTGGTGCAGGAAGCTCTCTTCCTTTCCGAGGTATCGCCGGAGGTGCTGGAAACGACCTTGATCATTCATCCCCAAATATTGAACCGGTTTTCCGGCTACCTCGACTTCCTGGCCCGTGCCGAATGGCTTCTGCAACAATGCGGACTGGAAGGCGTTATTCAGATTGCTTCTTTTCATCCCGATTATCAGTTCGAGGAGACGACAAGAGAAGCGCCCGAAAATTACACCAATCGATCTCCTTACCCCATGCTGCACCTGCTGCGTGAAGAGAGTATTGAAACGGCGCTCCGGCACTACGAGCATCCCGAACAAATCCCGCAGCGGAATATGGAAACCATGCGCCGCCTGGGTAAGGAAAAGATCCGGGAAATTCTACAAAAAGTACAGGAACTTTCATGAAATTGCAAGAACGCATAGATGTACTCGTCCAGCTTGGCGATCACCTTCGTGGAGAAGACGAATACCTGCAGGCCGTCATCAAGCGAACGGCCTATAACAATGCCTGGTTTACCGAGGAAAATCAACAGCAGGCCATTGATGCCATCGCAGAGCATTACCTGCGAGGGGAACAACTCGATAAATGGCTGGCTCCTTACGAGATTCCCGATGGAAATGAGCTGCAAAATATAGGCATGATCCTAGCCGGTAACATTCCACTGGTAGGTTTCCATGACCTGCTCTGCGTATTCATAGCAGGCCATCGCGCGCTGATTAAACCCTCTGAAAAAGATCCGTATTTGTTGCCCTACCTCCTTAAATTAATGGAGCGCTTCGATGAACGCAGCGCCTATTACTTCCGGCTCGTGGATCGCCTGCGGGACTATGACGCCGTCATCGCCACCGGTAGCGGCAATTCGGCGCGGTATTTTGAATCTTACTTTGGAAAAGTTCCGAATATCATCCGTCGCAACCGCAACGGCATCGCCGTACTGACGGGACAGGAAAGTCCGGAGAGCCTGCACGAACTGGGCAAGGATATCTTCAGTTATTTCGGCCTGGGCTGCCGTAATGTCTCCAAAATATACGTGCCCCGTAGCTATGACTTCCAGCCGCTGCTGGAAGCTCTGCACGAGTATCGCCATATCGTTAGGCACCGGAAGTACAAAAATAACTTTGACTATAACTTCGCCGTACATGTGCTCAATAAAGCGGAGTTCATGAGTAACGGCTGTGTAGTGCTGACTGAAAATCCCTCCATTCACTCCCGCCTCGGCGAGCTGTATTACGAATACTATCCCGACCTGGTGGAAATGCAAAGGGTTATAGAAAACAGGCAGTCAGAGATCCAGTGTGTGGTGGCTGCGCCCTCCATCTTGCCGGTAAAGACCTTTCCCTTCGGCAAGGCGCAGGAACCGGAATTGTGGGATTACGCAGATGGGGTGGATACGATGGCGTTTTTGTTAGGATTGACGGGGTGACTTAAAGTCACCCCGTCAATTGAGCTGATCCAGTTTGAGGTGAGTAGAAAGTCTGAACCCGGAAATCTCGTTTTTATACCTTCTAAACTTCTAAACAGTGAGCCCGGCCGGACGGTCCGTAGGAAGGGCGAAGTGCTAAACTTCTAAACTCGATTGACAGGGTGACTCAAAGTCAAAGTCACCCCGTCAATTGACCTTACTGAAACATTATCCGTTTCGCCACAATTCCCTCCTTGAAGCGAATCCTGGCCACGTAAATGCCGGTTGGCAGGTTGCCTCGTTGAAGGATGAAGCTGTTGTCATCGATGCGGTTGTTTGACTGCACCAGGCGGCCGTTTATATCGAAGAGCTGCAGTTCCTGCATGGGGAATTCCACTTCCGTCTGCAAGAATACCGATTCCAGCGCCGGGTTGGGCGCCATTTTCAGGCCGACTTCCACGCCGGGCAAAATGGTCTCTATCGAGGATACGATGCCCTCCAGGTTGCAGCCCAGGTCGAGTGTCAGGCAGGCGCGGGGGATAAAATAAGGTATGATGGTATCCGTCATATAGGATTTGGCGGCTTCCGGCATGGGCGGTTCGGTGGCGTTGACGTTATCCGGAGCGTAGAATTGCCAGGGTGCGGTGCGGTCTTCTCCGCCAAGGATGGGGAACAAGCCTTCCAGTCCGCCGCTGCGATCCATAGCGATAGGGGTGAGGTCATCCAGGAAGGTAGCGGCGGCAAAAGGTTCATTGTTTCCGAACTGGTTTTGCAGCGTCTGAATGATCAGGCCGCCCTGCACTTCCACTACCGGCAGTCCGATGCCGGGCACGTTGACGATGCCCTCTACATAGGGCGCATCCGGGTCATCCGGATTGTGGAATGTAATCCACGGATTCTGTCCGGGGTCTATCCAGGAAGAATCGCCCAGAGCGCCTCCCAGGTTGATCGTCAGCTGATAATCCGAACTAATGGGCTCACCGTTGTCATAGGTAACCCAGTTGGGATAGCAAAGGGTATCGCCTTCTGGAAATCCGGGGTATCCTGCCGGGACTTCACCTACCGAGGTGCCATAAATATCGCCGTTGACGCCTTCGATGACCATGGGAAAGGGCTGACCGCCGATTTCCGTCGTAAACTTGGGCAGGAACACCTTATTGAAATCATCCAGCGTATGTACGGCATTGACGACGTAGCCGCCGCTGCCGTGGCCCCAAAGAGTGATGCGAGTGGTATCAACACCAAAGGAATTGGCGCTATCGCGAGCATCCTTTTTAAAGAAGCGGATAGCAGTGCGAGCGTCCTGCATGGCGCGGTAGACGGCGTTGATCAGGGTGAATACGCGTTCGTCCTGGTTCGGGGCGATGGGATTCCAACCCAGGCGGTAATCGATGGATACCGCCACAAAGCCGCGCCTTGCCAGTTGGGTAGCCGCCTCCACAACCGAAGAGTCAGTTTTTAGTCCGCCGACGGAGCCGTTTTGCGGATGGGGCAAAAAGTTGCCGGTGTGGAAGAGCAGCACCAGCGGGCGTTCTGTGAGATCATCGCCTACCGGTTCGTAAACATCCAACAGTAAGGGGCGGGGGATGGCTTCGCCTACTTGGGGCAGAGCCAGCACAGTAGCGTTAACCCCATAGACTACGTCGGAGGTAACCGTGACATTGTCAAAAATAGGATCCAGGTAACGTTGCTGAGCGGTGGCATTGAAGCTGCAGCACAGCGCCAGGAATAAAAGTAATGCGTTGAATTGTTTCATACAAAAAAAATTTGTGGTTTAAACAGGCTTCCAAAGCTCATTTTCGTTAAGAACAATTATTGCTTTTTGAAGTCATAGGTTAGCGAAACATAGGCAAGCCGTCCGATCCGTGGCCCTCCGTAGGTCTGAAACTGCATATTGTTCAGGATATTGGAGGCGCCGACCTTCAGCGTCGTATTCAGACGCTGAAAGAAGTAGTTGACTTGAGCGTCCAGCAGTTCGTACTGGGGAATAAAGCCGGTAAATTGTGGTGATCCTTCGAAAAGGAAGCCATCGATCCATTTGTAATTGATGTTGAATCCAAATTCCCCTGCCCGCCCCATACGGATACCCCTCCCGGAGATGCTGACGTTGAATTTGTGTTCCGGCGTGTTGAAAGCCGGTACGATGGGATCATCTACTTCGGAAACCAGCTTGTTCCAGGAATAATTTCCATTTAGCTGGAAATAATCGGCGAAGTAATAATTGAGGCCGATTGAAAAGCCCTGCGTTTTTACTTCCTCCCGCGAGTTGGCCGAATAGCGGAATACCTGTAAATCAGTGGGCAGGTTAGAGGTTCCTCCGAACTCGGCATCGATACCGATATTGAATCCGAGAAAGTCGTTGTAGATATTGTAGTAGTACCCTGCATCGACGTACAGGCTGTTGAACAGCGTGGTTCGGTAACCCACTTCCAGGGTCCTTACGCGCTCAGGACGGACCGGATCGATGTTGAAAAACGCCAGCGAATCGAGCCGCAGGCTTTGCCGGTAGGCTTCAAAGGACTCCAGGGTGATCAGGCTATCTACGCCGGTCAGGTTACCTGAAAGGATCGCCCGGCCAACATCAAGGTTGAGATACTGATCGGTGAGAGTCGGGTTGCGGATTGCCGAGGAGAAGGAGAAACGCAGGTAATTATTGGGGGTAGGATTCCAGACCACCGAGGCTGCTGGGGTCGAGATCCAGTCGAAGTTTTCGTTTTTGTCGACGCGAGCCGTAGCGCTGAGGCGTAGCTTGCGATCGAAGAAGGATTTGGAAAGGCCGCCGTAGAAGCCGAACTCGAAATTAGTGATGGTCCGGTCAAAATCGGAAAATACAGTGCCTCTGGATTTCGGGGTATAATAACGCGCGCTGCCGCCCACAGTGATTTCGTCGGTCCACAGCGGGGTAAATTTGTACTCTCCCTGCAGATGGTAGAGTGCCGATTTATCATAGAAGCGGGTGCCGTTTTCCTTATCATTGGAAAGAGCGGAGGTAATGCGGTTGAATTCTTCTTCAAAGCGGGGCGTTCCGGGTTGGTAAAAGTCCAAGGAGTTGTCAATGGATCCTCGGTTGGCAAAAGCAGCGGTTTGTTCATGCCACAGCTGGAGCAATTCTTGGTTCTCGGAGTCGGCCAGCCAGGCCTCAGCCTGGTCAAAGTCAAAGGAAGGCGGGAAGGTGCTGAAATCCAGCTCGGGATAACCGAGTTCCGCCATTTCGCGGCCGAACCGCTGTTGCTTCCAGTAGCGGACATAGTCGTTGGCCCACAGTTCGTCGTCCTTGGCGAGCTCCTGCAGACGCAAAGCGGTGAAGTATGGATCGTAAGAGTCGCCGGCGTCCTCGTGAGTGGCGTAGGCCCTGATAAAGAACTTATCCCGTTTGCGCCATTCCAGGCGGTTTTGAAAAAACTGGATATTGCGCAGACTGAAGCGATTGTCGCCTTGATAGACCGTAGTGCCGAAGCCGAAACTGGAGTTTAAAATGAGCTCAGGGGATTCCGATTCGCGTTCGGGGGCGGTGCGCAGGTAAAGCCCCACATTCGCTTTGAGGTTGCGCGTATCGTAATCTACCAGATCGATTTCGCGGTAACCGTTACGATAAAAGATACCCAGGCCCGCATTGTCGCCCCATTGGTTGGAAGGGGAGGATTTATCCCCTAAGGGGAAATACTCATCGCCGTAGATGTTGACGGCATCGTAGCGGCCGGGGTTAGTGGCTGGCGCCCGGCTTTCGTCTATGGGGTCGTAATTATCGGCTTCCCAATCATTGGCGCGCAGATAGGAGAAATTGAACTTATAGCCGAGAATCTCCATGCCGCTTTTGTTCTTCACCACATCGGCGTAACGGAAAGCCGTTTCTACGAGTGATCGTTCCCCCACCTTTACACTGGCGGCCAGGCCTTTCTGGAAAAAGGGATTTTTGGTCTCCATGCTGATCACGCCGTTGAAGGCGTTTGGGCCGTAGAAGGCCGAACTGGCGCCCTGGATGAGATCCACTTTAAGCACGTCCAGTTCCGGGCTGCCCAGGAAGTTGCCAAGCGAGAAGTTGAGTCCCGGCGCCTGATTGTCAACGCCGTCTATTAATTGAAGCGTACGCACCGGACTGGTGCTGTTAAAGCCACGCGTGTTCACCACTTTAAAACCAAGGCTGGCGGCGGTCAGGTCAACGCCTTTAAGTGATCCCAAACCATCGTAGAAGTTATCGGATGGCGTCGCCTTGATGGCCAGCAAGTCCATAGATTCGACAGTGAGTGGTGCAGCTTTTTGCTTCTCAGAGATCCGCTGGCCTCTGACTTCCACGACTTCCGTCGTGATTGCGTCCTCTTCCAACTTGATATCCAGGGGCATTTCACCTTCGTTTACCTCGATTTGCTGCTCCAGGTACCCTACATAGGAGACCACAAGCGTCACCGGCAATTCTATTTCCGTATCGATCTCGAAATTTCCATCGAAGTCGGTTACTGTACCGACGGTAGTGCCCTGGATCAGTACGCTGGCGTTGATGAGCGGCTCGCCGGTACGCGCATCCTCGATCTGTCCGCGTATAAGCGTCTGACCGATAAGACAGTGGGTGAAAAGCAAAAAGAGAATAATATTTAGAATCCTGTATAGGTCTAAAAATTTCATATTTTCCTCTGCGCTGGTTTGAAAAGTTATTCTGTTTCGGGCGGTAAATTACTGAAAATTCGCTAACAATTAAGTATTTGTAAAAACAATTTTACCTCAAGGTAAAGACAGCCGATAGAATGCTGGGTGAACAAGATCGTTGACTGCTAGATCTAATTACGCTTCCAAAATTGTACCTTTGTTTCGCACTTTAAAATATTGCTATGGCTTTCAAGATATACACCAAGACCGGCGACGCCGGCGACACTTCCCTCTTCGGCGGCAAGCGCCTGCCGAAAAGCCACGTCCGCATTGAATCCTACGGCAGCATCGATGAGCTAAACGCCTTTTTGGGGCTGGTTCGGGACGGCGTAGAGGCAGAAGGGACCCGCACACTTCTTAAAGAGATACAGGATCGCCTGTTTGATATTGGCGCCAACCTGGCCATGGATCCGGACAAGGAACTGCCGGCTTCCAGCCTTGAGGACGATGATATTGAGCAACTGGAAAAAGCGATTGATGAAGCGGTTAGCGGATTGCCGGAACTGAAGAACTTCATCCTTCCGGGCGGCCACCCTATGGTATCCCATTGCCATATCGCCCGCTGTGTGTGCCGGCGGGCCGAACGCCGGATCGTAGCACTGGCCGGCGAAGAAAAAGTTGACATTCGGATTTTACGTTATCTCAATCGTCTTTCTGATTACCTGTTCGTTCTGGCCAGAAAAATCGCCGGGGACCTGGGGGTGGATGAAGTGAAGTGGACAGCTCGCAAATGATTTTAAATCAGTAAATTATTGTTAAGTCAGCACTGGCTGTCTGTTCTTCCAACCTTATCGGGTTTTAATTGTTTTTAAAGGCTGTAGCAGTTTGCAAATAGGGTGAATCGTTTTTGAACTGTTTGGTAAAAGGTTATCATTGCCGGTTTTTCAAACAGGCCTGGACGACTACCTCGAAATGCCTATATTTGTTCTATGAGCAATCAGTGGAAAACGGCGATTGAAAGCTTGCCGAGCATTTTCAAATACTTATTGGTGATCGCAGCGGCGATATTCATCGCTTTTCTGTTTCCCGAGCACGTGAAGTTCAAATACCACTTTGAACGGGGACAGACCTGGCAGTACGAGGATTTGCACGCGGCTTTTGATTTTGCCATCAAAAAACCGGAAGCGGAGATCGAAGCCGAGCGGACGTTGCTACGTGCCGAATTCGCCCCCTATTACGAAGTATTTCCTGCCGTGGTCGATTCGCAAAAGGCGGGTTTCCAGAAGGATTTTTACCAGCAGCTCGATTCGGTTCGCGAAGCAGGCCAGTTTCCTGATGTATTGAACCGGCCGCAGGCCTACCTGAACTTTGGACAAAATTTTTTGGACCGTGTTTATCAACGGGGAATCATACAGTTGGACGAAGAACATCGGGAACAAGATGAGGACTTTGAGATCAATCTGGTTCGGGGCACCACGACTCAGGAGCAGTCCGTTAAGCCCTTTTTTACGCCAAAAGAAGCAAGGGAGGAATTGAGCGATACGCTCTTTTCCAGCAATCTGGAGGAGCCCGAATTCCTTTATCCAATTCTCGAGAACCACCTCCAGCCCAGTATCCTCTATAACGACACGCTCACCCAAAGTTTTCAGGCGGATTTGATGGACAATATATCCACCTCCCGGGGCATGGTCCGGGAAGGAGAATTAATTATTCCGGAGGACGGAAATATCTCCGAGGAAGCTTATCAGAAACTGCTCTCTCTTCGCGAACAGTATGAAAAGGAATTGGTGGCCAATAAATCCCGGCTAACTGTTTTCATTGGTTACTTCCTGATCACCGGGTTGATTATCGGCGTATTCGTCCTCTACCTGGCCCGGAATGCCCGGGAGGTTTTTACCAGCCTTCCTAATATGATTTTTATTTTTCTCTGGCTCATCGGCTATAGTTATTTGGTTTATGTCGTGGAAGAGCTGGAAGTGCTCAGCGCTTACCTGATCCCGTTCTGTATCGTTCCCATTGTTATTAAAACTTTCTTCAACGCTCGCTTGGCGCTATTTACGCACATCGTGGTAGTTCTTATCGCAAGTTTTCTGACGACCCTGGGTTACGAATTCACCTTTCTGCAGATTCTGGTAGGGGTGGTAGTGTTGCTGAGCAATGTAGATACTAGAGATTGGAGTCAGTTTTTCTATTCCATGCTTTTTATTTTTCTGGCTTACGGATTGGGATTTCTGGGGCTGTCGCTCATTCAGGAAGGTGATATTCAGCGTGTTGACTGGTCGATGTTAACCTGGTTTTTCCTTAATGTTTTTTTGACGCTGCTTGCCTATCCGCTGATTCCACTGCTGGAACGGGTTTTCGGTTTCACCTCTTCGATTACGCTGCTTGAGCTGTCGGATATGAACCGCCCCTTGTTACGGGAACTGGCGATGAAGGCACCCGGTACGCTGCAACACTCGCTACAGGTCGCCAATCTGGCTGAAGAAGCTGCAAGAAAGGTGGACGCTAATCCGTTACTTGTAAAAGTGGCCGCTCTTTATCACGATATCGGCAAATCCATCCATCCTGCCTACTTTATTGAAAATCAAGGGGCGAAAAATCCTCATGAGGACATTTCAGACCTGGAAAGCGCCAAGAAAATCGTCGGCCACGTAACGGAGGGAGTCAAAATGGCGAAAAAATTCCGCCTGCCGAAAGTGCTCATCGACTTTATTCGCACCCACCACGGTACCACCCGGGTGGAGTATTTCTATCGCAACTACCTTAAGGAACATCCGGAGGAGAATGTGGACGAAAGTCAGTTTCGCTACCCAGGTCCCAGGCCCCGCTCCAAAGAAGAAGCTATATTGATGATGGCGGACTCTATTGAAGCGGCTTGTAAAAGCCTCAAAAATCCGACGGCGGAAGATCTGGATGAATTAGTAGATAAAATTATCAGCGGAAAGATAACCCAGGGACAATTGGAGCGCTCCACCATATCCTTCCGGGAACTGGAACAGTGTAAACGCGTATTCAAAAAGACGATGAAATCCGTTCACCACGTGCGTATCGAGTATCCTGAAGAAGAAAAGACGGCCAGTCTCGAAGAAAACCCACCAGAGGAAGAAAAGGAGAAGAAACAGTCTGCTACGGAAGAGTAGAGCAAGTTAATTTATGAGGGGCTCTCCAGTGGTAGAGAAGATGACATGGAAACTCGAAGCCAACCCCATGTTGGGGTAGCGCTTCCAGTTTCCATATCAGGTAATCTTTCTTTTGCGCTCAGGCCTTTTGCAGACGCAATACCGGAAATTTCATCTGCGCCCATTCGAAGGTAGTGAACAGGACTCCTGTAAAAAAGAGGTCTCCCAGCATTGTATTCCAGAAAAAGGGAATGCCCATAGCGTAGCAACTGATGAGGCCGGCGCTCGTTTTGGGATAGAGCGGCGTGGAGAGCCAGACACCAAAATTTGTAATCAGGAAGAATAATACTGATGCGCCTAAACTGGCGCCCAGCAGGGTGCTTAGCCTGATTTTGCGCAAGAGCCCAAAACCCAGTAGCACAATCAATCCAAAGCTAAGGTATACCCAAGGATTGCCAAACCAGGCAAAACCTTCGTACATATCGGGATAAAGGCGTGCGTATACGAGGTTGTTCAGCAGTAAATCACTAGCCCACATGGCTGCCAGCGGTACCAGAAACGCAAGGTATTTACGGGAAAAATAGGCAGCTCCAAACAGCCCTAGCGCACCAACCGGCGTGACATTGTGTGGATGAGGCAACAGTCGGCTGGCTGCAACAACCAGGATGATAAGAGAGAGCAATCCGATCCGGGGATTTATTTTTTCGTTCATCTATCTAGCGTTTGTTGTTTTATTGCAAATTAACCCAAATAATGGCATAATACCAAAATCCGGTTGGTTACGGATAATGACTTGTAAACATCTTCTTTAAAAAATAACTTTTACCACTTCCAGCCGTTTAATGAAAAGCCAAAAAAAGCCGGTTTTAGTTAATTAGGCTCAGAAAGTTATCTTTACGTCCGGTTGTTGAAATTGTTCATTCTTTTAAAAGCCTACCGATGAAACCTTCAAAACAAATTATTTTTTTTCTTTGTCCCCTGATGTTTTTTGCTGTTGCGCTCAGCGGGCAGGCCGACCGGTGGCAACAACGTGCGGTCTATAATATGGATATCGACTTCGATGTGAACACGCATCGTTTTACCGGTAATCAGCAGTTGGTCTATATCAACAATTCTCCCGATACCCTGCGGCAAGTGTTTTACCACCTTTATTTCAATGCTTTTCAACCCAACAGTATGATGGATGTGCGCTCGCGCACAATCATGGACCCCGATTCGAGAGTGGGCGCCCGCATCCAGGACCTTGACGAAACAGAGATCGGTTATCAGAAAGTCCAGGCCTTGACTCATAATGGATCGGCCGTCGATTACGAAGTGGTCGGGACTATTTTGGAAGTACGGCTCAATGAACCCATTCTTCCCCACAGCAGCGCTGTTTTCGCTATGGAATTTGAAGGTCAGGTGCCGGTTCAGATACGGCGTTCCGGCCGGAATAACCGGGAAGGCATCGCTTATTCTATGGCTCAGTGGTATCCTAAAATGTGCGAATACGACTATCAGGGTTGGCACGCCAATCCTTATATCGCCCGTGAATTCTACGGGATATGGGGAGATTTCGACGTGCGTATCACCATTGATAAGGAATATACCATAGGCGGCAGCGGTTACCTGCAGAACCCGGAAGAAATCGGTCACGGCTATACGATGGAACCCGTAGAACTCGATACGGATACTGAAAAGCTTACCTGGCACTTTATCGCCCCGAACGTACACGACTTCGTTTGGGCCGCCGATCCCGATTACACGCACGATACCTTTACACGCGAGGACGGCATGGTTATGCATTTTTATTATCAGAAAAATGAACAGACCGAAGAAAACTGGGCCCGGTTGCCGGAAATTATGGATCGCGCCTTCGCTTTCATTAATGAGCACTATGGGCCGTATCCTTATGATCAGTATTCTTTTGTTCAGGGCGGCGATGGTGGTATGGAATACCCTATGGCGACCCTTATTACCGGTGAGCGCAGCCTGCCAAGCCTAGTTGGCGTATCGGTGCACGAACTGATGCACAGCTGGTATCAAATGATGATGGGTACCAATGAAAGTCTTTATGCCTGGATGGACGAGGGCTTCACTTCCTATGCCTCCAGCGAGGTAATGAACTTCCTGCGCGCTGAAGGCCTGCTTCCGGGAAATGAGGTGGAGTATCCGCACGCCGGATCGGTTCGTGGCTATGTCAACTTTTCCCAGAGCGGACTGGAAGAGCCCCTGAGCGTGCATTCCGATCATTTCAACACCAATACGGCCTATTCCAGAGCAGCTTATACCAAAGGAGCTGCATTTCTTTCGCAGGTGGAGTACATCATCGGAAAAGAACATTTCGACCGCGGAATGCTGGATTATTACTACACCTGGCGTTTTAAACATCCGAACGCCAATGACTTTATCCGCGTGATGGAAAAACAGTCTGGCCTGGAACTCGATTGGTTCAAAGAATACTTCGTTTATACCACCCGGACCATCGATTACAGTATCAACGAGGTGACGGCTGCCGGAGACGACAAGGCCCAGGTCAGTATGCGTAAACTCGGCCTGATGCCCATGCCCCTGGACCTCCTGGTCACTTACACGGATGGTTCTTCGCAATTGTTTCATATTCCCCTACGCATCATGCGGGGGCATAAGGAAAAAGAAACTTCCCGGTACGGTGAGGTGGAATACAATGTGCTGGAAGACTGGCCCTGGACTCACCCGCTCTACGAGTTTACAATTGATGCTCCGCTTAGTGAGATCCAGCAAATCAGCATCGATCCGACAGGGCGTCTGGCGGACAGTGACGCCGAAAATAACATTTTTACTAATAAAGAATAAACTTAACCGGGAAGGGGACCGAATCAAAGTGCTCTTCCCGGATCACCTTATTTGATTATGCTGCTGAAATGGATCAATCAGGTACCCGCCTTCACTGCGGGCGATGAAACCCGGATTCGGGAAGTGCTTCATCCCAAGAACGAAAACCTGGACCTTCCTTATAGTCTGGCTCACGCCTCTCTGGAACCCGAAGAACATTCCCTGCCGCACCGCCTGCGTTCCAGTACGGAGGTTTATATCGTTTTGGAAGGAAGGGGCCTCGTTTTGTGCGATGAAGAGCAGCGGAAGCTGGAACCTGGCGCTGTTGTGCTGATCCCTCCGGGAGCGGAACAACAGGTGCTCAATACGGGAACAACGACGCTCCGTTTTTTGTGCATTGTTTCGCCGCCCTGGCGTGCGGAAGATGAAAGAGTAGAGTAGCGCTGATCACGGGTTCAAGTTGTTGTATTTGCGTTTATTTAAAACCGGGAAGCTGCGATTTGCCATTTATTTTGTAGACCTTGAGTTCCTGGAAAAACTTCGAATATTAAAAACCGGTTGTGAGAAAGGATAGTAAATACACCAGAACTGATGGGACAACTGCATAAACTGATCAATGGATGAAAATACTTCAACTCTGCAAAAAGTTTCCTTATCCCCTTAAAGATGGCGAGTCCATCGCTGTGAACACCCTGAGCCGGAGTATGACCCAGATGAGTGCCGAGGTAACCTTGCTTGCCATGAATACTACCAAGCATTATTACGATACCACTCAGCTTCCGGCAGGATTGAATCACTACAAGGAAATTTTTGCTGTAGAGGTTGATAACCGGATTCGGCTCAGCGACGCTTTTCTTAATCTTTTTTCCAAAGAATCCTATCACATCTCTCGCTTTATTTCACCGGCCTTCCGGCAAAAACTCATCCGTTTGCTTCAGGAGAAGGACTTTGAAGTGATTCAGCTGGAAACGCTTTATCTGGCGCCCTATATCCAGGTGATCCGAAAACACTCCGATGCGCTTATCGTTATGCGCACCCACAACGTAGAGCACGAAATATGGGAACGCATTGCGGGCAATACCCGTATTTGGTGGAAACGCTGGTATTTGAAACACCTTACCGCCAAATTGAAGCGCTATGAAAAAGAGCAATTGAGTAAGTGCGACTTGCTGGCGCCTATATCCTCCAGGGATGAGCGGACCTTCCAGGCACTGGGGCCCTGTGCTCCCTCTACCGTCATTCCCATCGGTTTGGACCCCTCGCACTATGAACCCGATTACGATAGTTTTCATCGTCCCCTTTCGGTGAGCTTTATCGGATCACTGGACTGGATGCCCAATCAGGAGGGGTTGAAATGGTTTCTGGATAAAGTCTGGGGACGGGTGAGTAAAGAGTTTCCCGATCTGCAGTTGCACGTGGCAGGCCGGAATACTCCGGATTGGCTATTGCGCCGCAAGCAACGTAATCTCATTGTCCATGGGGAAGTACCTGATGCCCAGGTCTTCATCAATCAGCATAGCCTGATGGTTGTCCCGCTGCTCTCAGGTAGCGGTATGCGCGCCAAAATCCTGGAAGGAATGGCCTTGGGAAAGGTGGTATTAAGCACCCGGCTCGGACTGGAAGGGATCCCTGCTACACATGGCGAGACGGTCTTTGTAGCTGATACGCCACAATCTTTTCTGGATGCTTTCCGCTCTTGTGTCAAAGAGAGAAAACAGCTCGAATACTTTGGGCGTAAGGCCAGAGGCTTTGCAACGGACCACTATGACAGCCAGACGATCGCCAAGAAACTGCTTCAGTTTTACACCACGCTCACCGTAGAGGCATTGTGAGCTATAGAATTGAAAAACAATGCGATTGTCCGGTCGCAACAACTCGAATACAAAACGCGATTACGCACCTGTCTAACAGGAATCATTGCCAATGAATCTGCCCGCGGAAATACTTCTATTGATCAGCGTGACGGCCCTTTTGCATTCCTATGTTTTTTATCCGCTCCTTCTTCGATGGTTATCCCGGGGGAAATCGAATAATCAAGACATTCATCTCCTGCCGGATGACTTTCCCGATGTCTCGGTCATCATGTCGGTATACAATGAAGAAAAGGTAATCGAAAAAAAGCTGGAAAGCCTGCTTTGTCAGGCGTACCCCGCCGAAAAGATGCAAATCTTCATCGGCTCTGATCATTCTACCGATCAGACCGATGCGTTGCTTACGGCTGCCGAAAGCAGCCTGGGCCATCTGCATTTTTTCCCTTTTCGGACTCGCCGTGGCAAACCGGCGGTTATTAATCAACTTGTCAGGATGGCCCTTCAAGAACGAAAGGAGCGCGCCGATCATATTCTGGTCATTACGGACGCTAACGTCATTTTGACCCCCTCTACCATCCATCACCTGGCCAAACATTTCCTAAATGAGCGGATTGCTATCGTCGATGCCCATATGGTGCACACCGGGATGCGGGTAGAAGGTATCTCCAGAGCAGAAAATACTTATATTTCTTCGGAGGTAAAACTCAAGCACCGGGAGGGCATCCTGTGGGGAAGCATGATCGGTCCTTTTGGCGGTTGTTACGCTCTACGTTCTACTTTCTTTTCCGAGGTGCCTCCCCGGTACCTGGTCGATGATTTTTATATTGCCATGCGCGCCTTTGAACAAGGCGGCGAGGCTATTAGCGAGCTAAAAGCAATCTGTTACGAAGCCGTATCGCATGAGATGTATGAGGAATACCGGCGCAAATCGCGCATCTCCGCTGGCAACTTCCAGAACCTGCTCACCTTTCACCGTTTATGGTGGCCGCCACTGGAACCGCAGTCCTTCGCTTTTTTCTCCCATAAGGTGCTTCGCTGGCTGGGCCCCTTCTTTTTATTGCTTACTTTGTTGTCAACCGGCCTCCTGGCTTGGAGCGGCAACTTATTTTACCGAATTTTGTTCCTGATCTTGGCAGGAGTCATGATTTTTGTTCCTGCAGTAGATCTGTTATTAAATACGCTGAATATTAACCTTTTATCACTCCGTGGCCTGCGTTACTTCCTCGTGATGAACCTGGCCCTGTTGGAGGGATTTTTCAAATTCATCAAAGGGATCAAAAGTAATGTCTGGGAACCACCAAAACGACACTAGTAAAACCGAAACCTTTCAACTCAATACTATTGAGGAAGCCATAGAGGATATCAGACGGGGAAAAGTGATCATCGTAGTGGATGATGAAGACCGCGAAAATGAAGGGGATTTCATATGCGCCGCCGAATGCGTCACTCCTGAAATCATCAACTTTATGGCGACGCACGGGCGGGGCCTCATCTGTGCGCCTATCGATGAGCGGCGGGCTGAAGAGTTGGAACTGGATATGATGGTTTCTTCCAATACCGCGCTGCACGAAACTGCCTTCACGGTTTCTATCGACCTGATCGGACAGGGTTGTACTACGGGGATCTCAGCCTATGACCGGGCAACTGGGATACGGGCCCTGGTAGATGAAAACATTAAACCAAGCGACTTTGCGCGTCCGGGCCACATTTTCCCGCTGCGTGCAAAGACGGGAGGCGTCTTGCGGCGTACCGGTCATACTGAGGCAGCCATTGACCTGGCCCGGCTCGCCGGGCTCTACCCGGCAGGCGTGCTGGTTGAAATCCTCAACGAGGACGGCACAATGGCCCGCTTGCCCGAACTGATCGGAATAGCCAAAAAATTCGACCTTAAGATTATAGCTATCGAGGATCTCGTAGCCTATCGCATGCGAACCGAACGGATCATCAAACGCGAGATTACGGTGCCCATGCAAACCAAATACGGAACTTTTGAAGTGACGGCCTTCCGGCAACTGACCAGCGGTGATCTGCATCTGGCGATCAAACGTGGCGAGTGGAATCCCGACGAGCCGGTTTTGGTGCGGGTTCATTCCTCTACAGAAACGGGTGAAATCCTGGGGTCGCTGTTTGAAGGTTATGGTGTACAACTGCAGCGTTCGATTGAAATGATCGTTGAGGAAGGTAAGGGCGCCCTGCTGTACATGCGGCACAATGAAAACCCCAATGCCTTATTGGAAAAATTGCAGTCCTATCAGGAGGCCCATAAAAACGGTCAGAAAACAAAAATGGAAGACAGTGATATGACCCAGCGCGATTACGGCGTCGGCGCCCAGATACTGCGCGATCTTGATATCCGGAAGATCCGCCTGATCACCAACCATCCCAAACGACGCATCGGGCTGATCGGCTACGGTCTGGAAATTGTGGAGAATGTGACCTTGTAATCAAACTGTATTCCGGGTTGAGTCAACCTGCACCCTCAAAAGGCCACCGGCCAACCGCCCCGGATCGAAACCAGCTGCCTCAGGTGATGGCCGGCGGGGCGGCGCGAATCGGTGTTAATTAGAATTTAGGACATAGGACCGTTTCGTTATCGTAATTTCCCAGATAGGCAATGGATATCTCAAAGGCATTTCGACGATTGCCCATCATGCCGTTGAAGTCCTTTATATTAGCATCGTAACTGAATCCTACCAGAAAATTATTTAGTTCCAGGCCGGTCATCAGTACGGCGGCTTCCGGTTCGAAGCTGTTGTCGGCATCTTTCACCGGGCGTATTGAGCCGCCGAGGTGCAAAGCGATACCGTTGATATCGTTGAGCAAAAACCGGAAGTTAGCGCCGGCATTAAGCGCCATGTGGGGCCCCTGGGCGTAGAAAAGCGTTCGGGGCAGGATCTGTATCGTCTCCGACAGGGGGATCTGTAGCGTGAGGTGGGCGGTGTATTTGCGCAGTAAGGTATTGTCGCCGTTTAAGTCGGGATCCTCCTCGTCGGGATCATAATAAAAACTGACCTGGGGTTCGGTGATGTGGTGAATAGCGGCGCCCACGAAAAGTGCGGTGCGGCGGGCGGGAGCCAGCGTGTAATTGAGACCTACGGAAATATCACCGTAGGAAAAATTATTTTCCGGCAAATTCTCGGCCGTAGGATTATTGTACCCCTGGGTGCCGTCAAACTGGTCGCCGAAACTGACATTTTCGTAGTTGATGTTCCGCTGGGCAATACCTACCTGGGCGCCGAGCGTCAAATACTGATCGCCTTCGCTGCTCAGTGCCTTGTGGTAGGCACCCGATACGGAAATCTGATTGGTGGAAAAGCCCAGCCCCGAAAATTTATCACTGTAAAAAACCATGCCGGCGCCAATGCCGTCGAGACTGCGCGGACGCCGGGAAGGGGCGGCAAAACGCATATCGACAGAAGCGGCGTAAGACACGTTTGGAAAGTCAAGCGCCTTCCGCCACTGGTCCCGGTAAATAATTCCCAGCCGGTACCTGCCGTTGAATGCTCCGGTAAGACCTGGATTGAAAGTCAGAGGCGCTGCGTAAAACTGCGTAAAATGCTGATCCTGGGCTTGTACCGCGGCCGGAACCATGATGGCGATCAGCAGCAAGGCGATGGTAAAGTATTTTATCATAGATGCTGTCGTGTCTTGAATTTGCGCAAAGGTAGTGAAGTATCGGAAGTTTGAAGCCGGGATGCCGGCCGCTTTCCATTTAATTTATACTCAAATCAACGGACTTTCCCCGATAATTATTATTTTTGAAATATTAACATGGCATTTAATCTCCTTCCTGATGACTTTCGGTGTATGCCCCCTCAGTGTGGTGCCGATTCGCAACTCGGCTTCTGACAAGAGTGAGATGGTTTCTCAGCTCCTCTTCGGAGAGTTGTTCGAGGTGCTGGAAACCAAAGGACGCAAGTGGTGGAAGATCCGTTGTGAAAACGACAACTACGTTGGATGGGTGGTGAGTCATCAGGTCAAACCCGTCACACCTACCGAATTCGATGGCTATCAAAACCGTTTTGCTTATAACCTGGAGCTGATGCAGGCGGTCATGGCCAAGGATCATTTTCTCCCTATCACCCTGGGCGCCCGTTTACCTAATTTTGACGGTATGCGCTTCTACCTGGGGGAGGCCATTTATACTTTTAGCGGGCAGGCCGTATTTCCTGCCGATATCGAGATCAATTCCGATTTTATCATCAAGTTGGCCCGTCGCTACTTACAGGCGCCCTATCTGTGGGGAGGGCGTTCCCCTTTTGGTATTGACAGTTCAGGACTGATTCAGGTCGTTTTCCAGATGGCGGGTATTCCCATGCCCCGGGAACCACAGCAACAGCTGGAAACCGGAACAGCGGTGGATTTCATTGAACAAACCCTTCCAGGCGACCTGGCTTTTTTCGAGAACCGCAAAGGCCGCATTGCCCATGTCGGCCTCATCTTACCGGAAGGCGGGCTGCTGCACGTGCACGGCAAAGTCAGAATCGATAAGTTGGATCACTATGGCGCTTACAATGAAGAAGACGGACGGTACACTCATCGCCTGCGACTGGTAAAACGCATACTCCCTCCTATTCCCCAACAGAATAAGACTACCGGGACTGAAGAAACAAGCATCAGCCGGCAGGCGGAATTGTTCTAGTTCCTGAGGTACTAGTACACTGTGTATTAAGTTAGTTAGCATTTTGAAGAGGGGATTTTTTCCTCAATCGAGGCGCTGCGGAGCCTCGTAGCCTAAGCTACGAAGGCGAGCACGGAACGAAGAGTGAGGGAAAAAGAGCCCTTCAAAATGTTGAAAAATTTAGTACACAGTGTACTAGATGCCGGCTTACATCGCCTGCAATATATCGTATTGCGTCAGAATATGCTGACGTCCTGCCTTGTCTTTTGCGATGACTGCCGGAATGCGTTTACTGATGAATTTACTCAACTGGTTAAATGGAAGATCTTCATTGACGGTGGGAAAAGGCGCGCCCATAACAGTTTCCACAGATTTCAGAGCGTGGTCTTCCGGGTTCTCCAGCAAATAAGTCAACACCAGGCTCTCCGTAAGGGATCCTACAATATCGCCGTTTTGGACCACGGGCATCTGGGAGATATCGCGTTGTTTCATGAGGTCGAGTGCTTCCTTGACCGTCTGATCTTTCTGAACGGAGAAAAAGCCTTTTTCTTCTTTCATATTGAGCAGGTCCTTGACTTTCAGTTCCCGTTCCAGGAATCCACGCTGGATCATCCAATCATCGTTGTAAATCTTACCAACGTAGCGGCTGCCGTGGTCATGAATGACGATGACCACCACGTCGTCTTCAGTCAAGCGGTCTTTTAACTGCAATAATCCGGCGACTGCGGAGCCTGCGGAATAGCCCATCAGCAGGCCTTCCTCGCGGGCCAGGCGGCGGGCCATGACGGCTCCGTCTTTATCAGTTACTTTTTCAAAGTGGTCGATCACGTCAAAATCGACATTCTTGGGCAGAATATCTTCTCCGATCCCCTCCGTGATGTAAGGATAAATTTCCTTGGGATCGAATTCTCCGGTTTCGTGGTACTTTTTGAAGACCGAACCGTAGGTATCGATTCCCCAAACTTTGACCTCCGGGTTTTGCTCCTTGAGATAGCGGCCCGTTCCGGAAATGGTGCCGCCGGTGCCTACTCCGACGACGAGGTGGGTGACTTTTCCCTGAGTCTGCTCCCAGACTTCGGGGCCGGTGCTTTCGTAATGCGCCTGCCGGTTGGAGAGGTTGTCGTACTGGTTGAACCAGAAGGAGTTGGGGATTTCTTCACTCAGCCGTCGGGCTACGGAGTAATAGGAGCGGGGATCATCCGGTTCTACGTTGGTAGGACAGACGATCACTTCGGCTCCAACAGCTTTGAGCAAATCGATTTTTTCCTTTGATTGCTTATCACTGGTGGTGAAAATACATTTATAACCCTTTACGGCGGCGCCCAGCGCCAGCCCCATACCCGTGTTACCGGAAGTGCATTCGATGATGGTGCCGCCCGGCTTGATGTCGCCGCGGGCTTCTGCATCTTCAAGCATCTTTACGGCCATACGGTCCTTTATAGAATGCCCCGGGTTGAAGGTTTCCACTTTCATCAGTACGAGCGCTGGTATCTCAGTGACTACCTTGTGTAGTTGCACCATGGGGGTATTACCAATCGTTTCTAGTATATTCTTCTTGTAATCCATGAGGGTTGAATTTTTCTTTTGACTAGTTATTGGACGTTCATTTGAGCGAACCAGCGTTGCCGGACGGGCCTTTTCAGACCATCAAAATATTATTTCCGCATCATCACCGGCGCACTGGCATCTCTATTTTAACAACTCAACCCGGCAAAGGTATCATTTAAGATAGGTAACCCGGACAAAAAAACGATGATCTTTTGCACCGAGAGCGGTTGCTGATAGTGGTGAGAGCACGACGATTACATTGTCTTCATAGGTCCGGTCCGGTATTTTACCGATAACTTTCGCGTAAATACTGCGTTTGGTCATAGGGTTAACTACTTCTATAACGGAGTTCTCCGGAGCATAGCGGTGCAGCGCGTAAAACTCCGAGCTCGCTTTGTCTTCTTTTTTCCAGATGGCAACTCCCTGTTGCTCGTATTCCTTTTGTGGGCCTATGCCGAGAAAGTAGTTTTCGCGCAGCGGTGCGTTGCGTTTGGTCAGCGGATCTTCCATATTTTTTCTGTATTCTTTCGGAACGCCTTGGATATTCATCCAGCCTACATGCAGGCATTGCCCCAGTTCCAGCTTATCGTCCCAGAGGTAGTTCCAGGAACGTACCGTATCGACCGGCATACGGAAGAAGTTTTTGGAAATGCGAAAAAGCGTATCTCCTTTTCGCACCCGGTAAAAAACAGGGATGTAGCTGTAGTTGAGGGGACCGAAAGGAGGAAACTGGAACCGGAGAATAGCGCGATTCGGGATGGGTATCCTAACCTTTTGCCCAATATCGACAACACCGCTCCTTAGTTCGGGGTTGTAGTAATAGAGTTCCTCGACCGACATACCGTAAAAGCTGGCGAGGGAAAATAGCGTTTGGTCTTCCTGCATCTGATGTTCTAATAGCTTGGTCCCATAAGGGCCGACGCTCAGAAATATCGTATCTTTAAGGGTCAGGTAGCTTGTGCTGTCCACGATAGCCTGCGCCTGAGAAGAAGGAAAGAAAAAAAACAGAAAGAGGAACAGCCAAAGTGTTTTGCTCATAGTTTTATTGCTTTAAGTGCTTATAACAAAAATATGAAAACTATAGGTATCATACCTGCCCGATATGCTTCCAGCCGCTTTCCCGGAAAACCGCTGGTCGATATTGGCGGGCGCAGCATGATCCAGCGGGTTTACGAAAGGGTAGCCGCCGCAGAATTGGTAGATCAGGTGATTGTTGCCACAGATGATGAACGCATCCTTCAGAACGTAAAAGCTTTCGGTGGCCAAGCTCTTATGACGCGACTGGATCACCAGAGCGGAACAGATCGCTGTGCCGAGGTAGTCGAGCAGATCGAATCGGCAGAACTGATCGTCAATATTCAGGGCGATGAACCTTTCATCGATCCGGAGCAAATTAATCAAGTGATCCGCCCGCTGAAAGCCGAAAGGGTAGAAATCAGCACGCTGGCCCGGCGGATCGATCAAACCGAGGAACTCTTTAATGCCAATGTAGTAAAAGTAGTTCTTTCCCAGGCGCAGCGGGCACTTTATTTTAGCCGAAGTCCCATACCCTACCTGCGCAATGCGCCTCAGACCGACTGGCTCAAGCATGCGCCTTATTATAAGCACATCGGCCTGTACGGTTTCCGCCGCTCCGCCCTCCTGGAAGTGACCACCTTGCCCGTCTCCACCTACGAACGCGCCGAATCCCTGGAGCAACTGCGCTGGCTGGAATCGGGACGGCAAATATTTGTGGGCATTACTGCGGGGGAAACCCTCGGCGTCGATACACCGGCCGATCTGGAACGCGCCCGCTCCTTGCTGGCCAACGAGCGAGTTTGAACCTTTTCCCCGGTATGGCCCTTTATGTACATGATGAATTTTTGTAGCAACTGCGGGTCTTCCAACCTGGAACTTAAAATCCCCAAAGGGGACAACCGGGAACGCTATGTATGCCGAAATTGTCAGCGCATATTTTACACAAACCCTAAGGTCGTTACCGGCTGTTTACCCCTGTGGCGAGAACAGGTATTACTTTGCCGCCGCGCTATCGAACCCCGCTACGGCTACTGGAACGTTCCCAGCGGATATATGGAGAACGGTGAAACGGTAGAAGAAGGAGCTTTGCGCGAAGTTTGGGAAGAAGCACTGGCCGAAATCAATTTGCTTGGTCTTCACGCCATCTTTAGCATCCCCCATATCAACCAAATGTACATTCATTTCCTGGGCGAATTGCGTCATCTCGATTTTCAACCCGGGCCCGAAAGCCTGGAAGTGCAACTCTTCCGGGAAGAAGAAATTCCCTGGAAGGAGATTGCTTTTACCTCCTCGGTTTTTACCCTTAGAAATTACTTTGAAGATCAGCGCCGGGGCCGTCAGCAGGTGCATGTGGGAAGCATGACCTACACCGAATCGGAGGCCAAAAAAGCCTGGAAAGGAGGGAAATTCTGACTTTCTGGAAAACTCCTTATAAGGTCGCCCCGGTGAACGCCAGCGGCAGTAAATCCCTTCCTGTACTGATTTTATACACCGGCCCGGCCTCCCCCCGTAGAAGGATGGAAATGGGATGTTGATACCGGTCTTCAGTCTCGCAGATCACCTGCCGGCAGGCGCCGCAAGGAGAGGCGGGACTGTCGACAACGTGTCGCTCGCTGCGAACGGTAATGGCGATGGAAAGAACCGGCACTTCCGGATATTGGGCAGCCGCTGTCGCAAGGGCTACCCGTTCGGCGCAGAGGCACATGGGATAGGCAGCGTTTTCCTGATTACCGCCCGTGATGACCTGGCCGTTCCTGAGCCGAACGGCTGCGCCGACTCGAAACCCCGAATAGGGTGCATAAGCTGTTTGCAGACTTTCGCCGGCTTTCATCAGCAGTTCGCGATCGGATTTTGAGACTTCTTCAAGATTGTCAAATACCTGAACGACAGTTTGTAAACGCTTTTCTCTCATGGCTTGGATGACCGGATGACAGGTTTTGAATAAACTTTTACCTTATATTGTGTTTTCATTGATGGCTAAAGGCATTTTTTAAAAGGCTTTTTATGTTGTGGATAATATACGTACTTTTTCTACAGTGAGCATTAACAACTCCGACAGACTGCTAGTCGGGAAAGAATATTTTTCCCGGCAGCAAATTTTCAAAGAACCATTAGATTGATATGACTAACATCCTCATCATCGGCGCGGGACGTTCCGCCACGGCACTTATCACTTACGTGCTGGAAAAGGCTAAGAAATACAATTGGTTTGTTACAGTAGCAGATGCCGATCCGGCGCAGGCTAAAAAAAAGGTGAATAATCATCCCAATGGCCGCGCGGCCTGGCTCGACGTCATCAAGACCAATGACCGGCGTGACCTCATAAGCCGGGCCGATGTAGTCGTCTCGCTGTTGCCGGCACACCTGCATCTGGAAGTGGCCCACGATTGTATCAAGCTGAAAAAGCATTTGATTACGGCCTCTTATGTCTCTCAGGAAATGTACCGGTTGGGGGACGAAGCGCGCAACCGGCAACTGATCTTTATGGGCGAGATGGGGCTGGATCCGGGCATAGATCATATGTCAGCTATGAAAACAATTGATGAGGTCAAAGCCAAAGGAGGCGAGCTCAAAGCTTTTCGCAGTTATACCGGCGGACTCATTGCCCCGGAATGCGACGATAACCCCTGGCATTACAAATTTACTTGGAACCCTCGCAATGTCATTCTGGCTGGGCAGGGAACGGCGCAATATCTCGAAGACGGCAAATTTAAATACATTCCCTATAATCGCTTGTTTAAGGAATATCGCATCGTTCAGATTCCGGAATTGGGCGAATTTGAAGTTTACGCCAACCGCGACTCCTTGCTCTATCGCGATGTTTACGGGCTGGAAGGGATTCCGAACCTGCTTCGGGGAACCTTGCGCTATCGCGGCTTCTGCGATTCCTGGCATGCCCTGGTGAAGATCGGGCTGACCGACGGTTCCTATCCCATTATCGATTCGGCACTGTTGACCTATCACGAACTCATGGATGCCTACGTGAGCCCCGATACGGTAGGCGGATCGGTCAAGGAGCGGGTTGCCAATCTTATCGGAGAACCGAATGATTCACCGGTGATGAAGAACCTGGAATGGTTGGGGCTCTTCCGAAAAAAACGGATCAAACTGAAAAATGCCACGCCGGCGCTTATTCTCGAAGACCTGCTGATGGATAAGTGGCGCCTCAAGGGGAAGGACAGGGATATGATCATTATGCACCATGAATTCGAATACGAACTGGAGGGAGAATCTCATCTGCTGACCTCAACACTCAAGATGAAAGGGGAGGACAGCGTCGATACAGCTATGTCAAAGTTGGTAGGTCTGCCCATGGGCATTTTTGTCAAATTGGTCATGCAGGAAAATATCACCGCCAAAGGCGTCAATATTCCGGTGATGAAGGAAGTATACCAACCTGTTCTGGAGGAATTGGAGGAATACGGCGTCGTTTTTGAAGAGCGTGAACGGGTGCTGGCCTGAAGTGCGGAAAGGATCGTCAACACCAAGAAGCCTCATAGAGTGGGATAAGGTCAGAGCCTTACAGTTTTACCAGCTGCTGCGGCAGGGGGCCTTGATTGGAATCGCTGTTTTGCTGGCTAAATCTCCTTTGGCGCCGGAGGCTATAGGGGAATACGAAATGCTGATGTATATCGGCTACGTGTTCACTTTTTTCTGGGTGTCCGGGCTGATACAGGGTTTGTTATCGCTTTTTCCCCGTCATTCCACGGCTGACCAGGGCCGGTTGTTTTTTCAAAGTTATCTTTTGTTTTTTGCTTTAAGCGCGGTATTGGCCTTAGGTCTGCTGCTGCTAAAAGGACCGGTTTTAAGGTTGATGACGGGTAATGCCGGGCTGACGCAGTTCGAGTTGATGCTGCTCTTTCTTTTTTTGCACTCGCCTACTTTTCTACTTGAACATTTTTTGCTGTTGAAAGACCGGCCAGGGGAGATTGCCTGGCTGGGGCTGGCATCCTTTTTCCTGCAAATTGCAGCCGTGATCATTCCGGTCTTCCTGGGCTGGGGCTTGCAGGGGATTTTCACCGGGCTGGTGCTGTTTGCTGTAGTCCGCCATATTTGGTTACTCGCTTTTCTGGGAAGAGAAGGGGAGTGGTCTTTTACGTCTGCCTTTCTTCGCTCCTGGTGGGTATTATCTCTTCCGTTGGTGCTGTATACCTTGTTGGGCGGTTTTCACCAGGCTTTTGACAACTGGCTGGTCGGCTGGCATTACAGAGGTGATGAGACGCAGTTCGCGCTCTTTCGATACGGGGCCCGGGAGTTACCCCTGGCGCTGGCGCTGGCCAACGCGCTGGGGACGGGGCTGCTTCCGCAGCTTTCCGGTGATCTGCAGGTAGGGTTATCTGCGCTCAGGGCAAAATCGAGGCGTTTGTTTCACTTTCTCTTTCCGCTTTCCATTATCCTGATGCTGAGTAGCTATGATTGGTTCCCTCTTGTATTTTCGGAGGCTTTCCTGCCAAGTGTTCCCGTCTTTAACCTCTTTCTGCTCATAGTGATCAGCCGGCTCATTTTTTCCCGGACCATCCTGATGGCTTTACAGGATAATCAGGTCATTCTCTGGCTCTCCGTACTGGAGTTGATGCTAAACATAGGACTCAGCTTGGCCCTGGTTGGCCGGATGGGCCTGGCAGGAATCGCTCTGGGGACCGTGCTCGCCACGGCCATCGACAAGGTGTTGCTGTGCCTGTTGCTCTATTACCGGCATGGTGTCGGACTGAGCCATTACGTCGATCTGCGCTGGTTCACAGCTTACAGCGCGCTGTTACTGCTCACCTTTTTTTATGTCTCTTGAATCTTTGGAACTGTAAGTTTGCAACATTTTCTTTTTCCGTAAAAGCGCCTTCTTTACTCCCCGTGAACATTAGGCGCCAGATATTGTAAATTCAGTACATTTGTTGCGTTAACGCAAACGATAATAAACCAACCAATATGTCAAAAGTACTCATTATCGGCGCCGGCGGCGTCGGCCGCGTAGTCACTTATAAGTGCGCGCAGCATCCCGAAATATTTTCTGAAATTATGCTGGCCAGCCGCACCAAATCAAAGTGCGACGACATCGTAGCCGACGTGGAAAAAGATACCGGCCACCGCAAGCTTTCCACCGCGGCGGTAGATGCGGAAAATGTACCCGAACTGGTGGCGCTTATACGACGTTTCGAACCCGAAATGCTCATCCACGTCGCCCTGCCTTACCAGGACCTGACCATCATGGATGCCTGCCTGGAAACTGGTGTACATTATCTCGATACCGCCAACTACGAGCCGAAGCAAGAAGCCAAATTTGAATACAAGTGGCAGTGGGCTTACCACGACCGCTTTAAAGAGGCGGGCCTCCTGGCTCTGCTGGGCTGCGGCTTTGACCCCGGCGTAACAAGTATTTTTACAGCTTACGCCGCCAAACATCACTTCGATGAAATTCACTACCTCGATATCGTCGACTGTAATGCCGGTGAACACGGACATCCCTTCGCCACCAATTTCAACCCGGAGATCAATATTCGCGAAATTACCCAGAAAGGAAAGTACTACGAAAACGGGGAGTGGATAGAAACCGAACCCCATGAGATCATGAAAGAGTTCACCTATCCGGATATCGGGCCTAAAAAGTCTTACCTCATCTACCATGAAGAGCTCGAATCGCTGGTCAAAAACTTTCCGACCCTCAAGCGCGCCCGCTTTTGGATGACCTTCGGCGATGAATACCTGACCCACCTGCGGGTGATCCAGAATATCGGTATGGCACGCATCGAGCCAGTCAAATATAAAGGCGTAGATGTCATACCGCTGGAATTTCTGAAGCACGTGCTGCCCGATCCCGGCGAACTTGGGGAAAACTACACCGGACAAACCTCTATCGGTTGCCGCATTCGGGGGAAGAAAAACGGGGAAGAAAGAACCTATTACATCTGGAATAACTGCAGTCACCAGGCAGCCTACGATGAGACGGGCGCCCAGGGAGTATCCTACACGACCGGCGTGCCGGCGGCTTTGGGGGCGGCTATGATGCTGGAGCACAAGTGGATGGGCAAGGGGGTCTTCAATGTCGAAGAATTTGATCCCGATCCCTTCCTGGATAGGCTCGGCGACTGGGGCTTGCCCTGGCACGAGGAAGTCAATGCGGATATTGAGTTTTAACCAGAATTTTTCACCAAGAAGATAAATACTTAATATGCCGATAGACTACTCCAAGGTCCCCTCTCCTTGTTATGTGCTCGATAAAGCACGCCTGCGGCGGAACCTCGAACTGATCCGGGATGTGCAGGAGCGCAGTGAGGTGTCGGTGATTCTGGCCCTCAAGGGCTTTGCTATGTGGCGGGTTTTTCCCTTCATCGGGAAGTACCTGAAAGGAGCTACAGCCAGCTCCCTGTACGAAGCCCGGCTGATATACGAGGAGATGGGGCGTAAAGCGCATACTTACTCTCCGGCCTATTTGCCCGGTGATTTCGAGCAGATCGCGGGGTACAGCAGTCATATCACTTTCAATTCCATCGCTGAATACCATCGTTACCGGAATCAATTACCGGCGGATGTATCCCCTGGGATCCGGGTCAATCCAGAATACTCGGAAGTCAAAGTGGAGCTCTATAATCCGGCTTCGCCGGGCTCGCGCCTGGGCGCCATGGAGGAGGCTTTCGAAGAGGGGCTGCCGGCAGGAGTGGAGGGATTACATTTCCACACTCTTTGCGAATCTTCGGCCCAGGCGACCGAAAAAGTAATCGAAGCCTTTGAAAAGCGCTTCGCCCGCTTTTTTCCAAAGCTGAAATGGGTCAATTTCGGCGGCGGCCATCTGATGACCCGCAGGGATTACGATGTTGAGCACCTGATACACACCCTGCAGTCCTTCCGGAAACGCTACCCACACCTTGAAGTGATTCTTGAGCCAGGCAGCGCAATTGCCTGGGAAACAGGAGAGTTGGTGTCTACCGTTCTGGATATCGTGCAGCACCGCGATACGCGAACGGCGATCGTAGATGTTTCCTTCACCGCCCATATGCCGGACACGCTGGAGATGCCTTACCGCCCTACCATACTCGGCGCCGGTGAGCCGCAGGAGGGCAAGCCTTCCTACCGGATCGGCGGGGTCAGCTGCCTGGCCGGCGATTACATGGCGGAATACGGGTTCGATCGGGAGCTGTCGGTAGGCGATCAGATTGTCTTCTGGGATATGATTCACTACACCATGGTGAAAACTACTATGTTCAACGGGGTCAAACATCCTTCGATCGCCATCTGGTACGAAGATGACGGCCTTGAAATCATCCGCGAATTCCATTATGAAGACTATAAAAAACGCCTGTCCTGATGACGGTTGCCCAGGCATTTCAGCAATTGGCGGCGGCACTGTCTACCATTTACGATGCCGGTGAAGCACATAGCATCGCCCGCATCGTATTTGAGGATGTCTTTTACATCCGGAATATGCAGCGCCGCGACCGGCTTTCTTCTTCGCAGCTGGCGCAGCTCTCCCGGATTCAATCCCGCCTGTTGAATAACGAACCGGTGCAGTACATCATCGGTAGGACCCACTTCTACGGCCTCAATTTTAAGGTGGACAGAAGGGCGTTGATTCCACGGCAGGAGACCGAAGAACTGGTGCACTGGATCCTGGAGGATCACTCCGAATCGGAAAATAGACTACGTGCGTTGGATATCGGCACCGGTACGGGCTGTATTCCCATTACCCTCAAGGTGAAACGGCCGCACTGGGAGATACACGCTCTCGATATTAGTCCGCAGGCGCTGGCGCTCGCTCGCGAGAATGCCCGGGAAAACCTGGTAGAGATTGCTTTTCACGAAGCGGATATTCTCGAAAAAGCATGCTGGCCTGAATTGCCTCACTTCGACCTGATCGTCAGCAATCCGCCCTATATTCCGCCTTCCGAGGCCTACCTGGTGCCCGAAAACGTACAGACTTACGAACCGAACGAGGCGCTTTTTACGGGCGAAGAAGAGCCGCTGATCTTTTACGAACGAATCATCGAATTTGCTTTGGAATACCTGAAGCCGGGCGGCCGGCTTTATTTCGAAGCCAACGAATACCGGGCTACCGACGTGCGGGATCTGATGCGGGAGAAGGGACTAAAACAGGTGGAACTGCGGCGGGATATTGGGGGCAGAGACCGGATGTTGAAGGGGGAACTGGATGCTTGATGCTTGATGCTCAGCAGATCGTAAAAACTGCTAATTCGGGCTGAATTGCCACGGGGACAACGCTTACCTTTGCGCCATGGACAACAGTACTTCCCTATCCTCCGGCCGGCATCAGTTGCTTGCCGGATTGCTTGTACTGATTGGTGCGATATGCCTTTCAGCAAAGGCGGTGATTATCAAGCTCGCCTATCAATACGGTGTAGAAAGTGTTTCTCTGCTTACCTTGCGCATGCTTTTCTCCCTACCATTTTACTTGTTTATCGTTACCTATGCTACCGGTCGCCTGTCGAAAGCTTATATGTCGCCTGGTAAAAAGGACTTGGCACTGATCGTATTGTTCGGCGTGATCGGATATTATCTGGCCAGTCTGTTCGACTTTCTCGGGCTACAGTATATCAGCGCCAGTCTGGAGCGTATTATTCTCTTTATCTATCCGACGCTGGTGGTTATTTTATCTGCCATCTTTTTGGGCAAACCCATTACCCGCAATCAGACCCTGGCCTTGCTGCTCACCTACGCCGGCATAGGGATTGTCTTTTCCGAAAACTTGCTGATGCCTGAGCGGGAGGATTTTCTGCTCGGCACGGGGCTGGTACTGCTGGGAGCCCTGGCCTATGCGATTTATCTGATGGGCAGCGGCAGCCTGCTACCCCGGATCGGCACCTGGCGCTTTACCTCTTACGCCATGATGGCGGCAGCCGGCGCAGTGATCATTCATCACGGTATTCAGTACCGTTGGGCTTTGTTTCATTTTCCGTGGGAGGTTTACGGGCTGGCGCTGCTGATGGCTTTAATTTCCACGGTTCTACCGTCTTTCCTTATCTCGGAAGGCATTCGGGTGATTGGGGCCGGCAATACGGCGATCATCGGCAGTGTGAGTCCGGTATCAACAATTATTCTGGCCTATATCTTCCTGGAGGAGCGCCTGGGAAGTATGCAGTGGGTGGGCGCCCTGGTGGTGATTGCCGGCGTCTTACTGGTGACGCTGCAGAAGCAGAAGTCATTTTGAATCAGATAAACATCTTGGCCATCCCTGCCAGCACCTCATTCAGATTCCGGATCGCCTTCTCCACCTGCCAGTTCTCCCGGTTACGGGCCTCGACGTAGTTGGAAACGGCGCGGATCTCCAGGAAGGGAATCTGAGAAGCCAGGCAGGCATAAAAAAAGGCGGCGCCTTCCATCGATTCTACATCGACCTCGTATTTTTTCTGAATTCTTTCGATGCTGGGTGGATAGCCGTGTACTTTGTTGACGCTGATGCCGTGGGCCTTGGGGAGGAACTCAAACTTGTCGGACTCCGAATTGCGCAGCACTCCATGCTGAAAGGGCCCCTGACCGGAATCGATCAGCCCCAACTGGTGCACATCCGTAAAGCTGCCGTCGGCTTCCTCCACGCCCAGGTCGCCAAAGCGTTCGGAGATCACCTGAACGACCTCACCCAGCTCCAGTTCCCGGTTAAAAGCCCCGGCAATGCCGGCATTGATGGCCAGCTCGTAGCGCTTACCGGCAAAGATGCGCCCGAGCGCGTAGGCCGTCAGGGGCATTCCCACGCCGGTGATGAGCAAACCCAGGCTCAACTCGCCCTTCTGATACTGTGAGGGCGCATATTCGACGAATTGCTGGTCGAGGTAGTCTTTTAAAGGCGCCACTTCGTAGGGGGTGGCGGCGACAAGGAGGAGGTTCATAATCAATATGTTATCGTATCACAGGCTTAAGCCTTTCCTGTGAGATGAAGTACTAAGGTAACCTTTATATAGTTGAGCGTAAAACCCATTGGTCTTCAGCCAATGGGATGAAAGCGACTGTTTTTAAAAAATATTTTTTCAATAAACTTTGCTAGGGGATCTCTTTGTAGGCAGGTGGGCAAATTATTACCCCTTTTCTCCCACCACGGCCTCCACCTCGATCTCCACCAGGTACCCCTCACCGACGAGTTTGGCCTGCACCAGCGTATTAGCCGGCTGAATATGGCCGAAGCGGGCTCCGTGAGCGCGGGCGACCGCCTCCCAGTCCTTGATGTCATTGACGAATACGCGCGTCCGCACGACGTCCTCCAGTCGGCTGTCGAGCGATTGCAGCGCCCCTTCGATTTTGTCGATGACAAAATGAGCCTGTGCGGCCGGATCTTCGCCGCCTATAATCCGGATGCCGTGGGTGGCGGTGGTGCCGGAAACATGGATGTGGTCACCTACCCGGACGGCGCGGCAGTAACCGGCCAGTTCCTCCCAGTGCGTACCGCTGAGGACGCGGCGGCGGCCGTTGCTATCGGTCTTGACCGGGTAAGGTGGGGGAAATTCCTCCAGGTGATGACTCAGATCGCCCGAGGCGGTGAGGAATGGCGGGCGGCGGTATTCGTCGCCGCAGTCGCCGGGAATGGGGGAGAGGCGGGCCAGCGCAGCTTCAATGGCAGCTTGGCTCTCCTCATCAAGTGAGAAGTCGAAAAGCTTTTTGTTTTCCTCGATGTGTTCGCTCTCACCGAGCCGGGCGCCGAGAATGACGCCACCAACAGCCGGCTGCTCCAGAATATAACCGCTGGCGATATTGGCGATGGAACACTCCTTTTTCCGGGCGATTTCGTCCAGAACTTGTAGTAGGTTCTGGAATACCTCCCATCTGCCGGACACGTTGATATACCGTTTGTATTTCATCTGCGACCAGGTCGACAAGTCTTCAATATCCGGTTCGGGTTGGCCGAGCCAGTGCTCGGTGAGAAAACCGCCGGCAATGGTGCCGAAGGCGAGAATCTTGATGTTGTGATCGAGGCAGAGTTCCGTCATCGCGTTCCGGGCGCGCTGATCCAGCAGGGAATAGCAAACCTGGTTGGAGACGATATCGATGCCGCTGTTTACGACAATCCGAAGATGATCCGTGTCAAAATTGGTGAGGCCCAGATGGCGGATCAGTCCTTCCTGACGTAGTTCCTGCAGCCAGTAGAGCCCGTCGAGCCAGCTGGGATCGGCGTAGTTCCAGGCGTGGAACTGAAAAAGGTCGATTGCCTCAACCTTTAGGTGGTCGAGAGAACGCTGCACGGCTTCGGATACATCCTCACGGATCAGTTTACCAGGTTCCGGCACCCACTTGGTCAGTAGTTGCACGTCCTTGTCCGGAGCGTATTTCTTTTTGAAAATTCCGGCAATCTTCTCCGCCGATCCGTAGTGGTCGGCCATATCGAAGGTGGTAAACCCGGCTTCGACATAAGGCGCCATCGCCCGCGCCGCTTCGTCGAGATCGAGGGCGTTGCCGTCGCGTTCCATATCGGCCACCTGCCAGAGGCCCGTAAGGACACGGGAGATGTGAAGATCCGCTGCGAGTTGGGTATAGTTCATTGTTTTCTTCAAGGTTAAAATATTTTGATTGTTCCGCTTTCCATTTTCTTGTTTCCTCCCGCCCGAGCTTCGCATGGTCGGGTGAAATTTCCGGTTTCCGGTTTCATTCCGGTGGAAGCTTCAAAAATAACGCTTTCACATCTATCCCTGCTTTTTTCAGTTTTCGCCGCTCCCAAAAGTAAATAGCTGTGGCCAATAGCATGACGATTCCCCAGACCGGTGTCGAATGAAAGTACCAGGCATCCGCTTCCGCCGTTAGGTCTTTCCAGAGGTGGATGACCAGAAAGCCGCTGAGCAGTAAGAGGCCCAGACCGGCCAGGATTAGCTGCGGACGGCGATTCCGCAGCACCTGCACCTGAGCGGCGATGGCTGCATTGCGGTGGGGTAGGGCGATGACCGTGGCGCACATGAGCAGGAAGTTGACTAACATGGAGGTGACCATGATGTCGATGCCGAGGAAAAAATCGCCCGCGAAGTGACTGCCCAGGATGCCGATGGTGGCCATTCCTCCGCTGAGCAGCAGCGCGATATGCGGCGTATGGTGCTGCGGATGTACGCGTGCGATCCGGCGGGGAAAGATACCGTCTTCAGCCCAGGCGAACATGAGCCGAGAAACCGCCAGCAACATGGCCGGCAGGTCGTTGATCAGGGCGATAGCCGCACCGCCGACGATGGCCACGGCCCAGCCTGCCGGCAGAAGATAGCGCAGCAATCCGGGAGCGGTGATGTCCTGATTCAGCGCCTCTTCGGCGACGAAGGGCCAGGGGACGGCGTGGTAGACAGCCGCTGTGAACAGCATATAGAATGTTCCGACGGTTACCACCGCAATACCGATGGCCAGGGGAAGATTCCGGTTTGGCCGGCGCGCCTCTCCGCCGGCCTGCGCTATGGAATCAAAGCCAATAAAGCTGGAAAATAGCAGCGCCGCGGCGGCCAGGAATATCTCGATGCGAAAAGGAGTTTCCAGCCCGGTGGGAACCGTCCGGTCCTCCTGCCGGAGAACGGCTGCCGCAAAATCCGCCTGTTCGAATGAAAATCCGACGACAATGACGATCGCTCCCAGGCTGAACATCAGCACCATCAACGGGATCAGAGTGCGCTCGTAGAAGCGGACGCCACGCATATTTACCCACACGAAACACCAGAGCAGCACCAGCGCTAATTCCACCCGGATCGCGCCCGTGTCGAGAAGAGCGGCGGTTTCCATCCATCCGACGGCGCCGGCAATGTCCCGCAGAAAAGGAATGATGATATACGAAATGACTCCAATGGCGATCGACAGCCCGAACCACTGCGAAAAGCTGGCGACAAAGCCGAGATAGGGGTGAAGCCCGCGACTGGCATAGATGTAACTGCCGCCTGCTCTTGGCATCGCCGAGGCCAGGATGGCGTAGGATAGGGCCGCCAGAAGCGCTGGCACAGCGGCGAATAGAAATGCCGGCAGCACATAGGGCCCGATACCAGGCACGTTGCGTTGAATCATAAAGGGCACTACGTAGACGGAGGCGCCGAGCATGGAACAAATACCGGTGGCGGCCAGGCCAAGCAGGCCGAGCCGGCGGGAAAGGCCGGTGCTTGATGAGGTATCTTCAGCGGTAGAATGCATAGGTGAAGGTAGATGAGAGGCGTTTTTTTCACCTAAACATCGCAAATTTTTGGGACTTTTTGTTCTACGTTCCGGCATCAGGGGGCAACACTCTCTTACTCAGTTGCCTGCCCGTATATTGTTGCTTCCGGCGTACAACAGGCTAATCCCCGGCGTAAAGCCCAGAAACTGATGCCAGGAACTCGCCAGGTCAATGCCGATGTTGTTTTTGAGTCGCAGCCCGAAACCGAAGGTGAAGAGACTGGGGTTGGTGGCCGCCCCGATGCGGAGCAGCAGCGGTTCGGTGATGTGGTACTCGACGCCGCCCTTAACGCGGACGGGGAAATCGATGTCTTTTTCGGCCTCCAGGGTCATGAGCAATTGCGGAGAGGGGGTATAGCCTATACCGAGGCTAAAGAGGGTAGGGAGCAGTTCCCCCTCCTCACTGCGTTCCAGGCGCAATGGATTGTAAACCCCGGCCCCAATCTGGAGCTGGGGGAACAGTTGCGCCTGCAGACCGAACTGGAAGGTAACCAGGTGCCGGTTGCCGTACGAAGGAATGCGATTGCCGAAGTAGATGAACTGGGCGCCCATCTGAAAGCTTTCGCTGAGTCGGCGGGCGTAGGTCAGTCCGATCTGCTGCTCGTTGTAAAGGTCGAAGCCGTAATACTGGACGCGGAGGCCGACCGCGCCTCCGGCCACGGGCAGTCCGGCAGCCGCGGATATCTGCCGCATCTCCTGCACCAGGAAGCGCTGTTCGGCAGTGGCAACCGCAGAAAACTGCTCAAGGCGCGCCAGTCCGGCCGGATTGGAAAAGAGACTGTGAATATCGGTGAATATCATCCCACTGTGGCCCATGGCCAGTCCGCGGGCGCCGGCGATGCCGGGGTAGCCGTCCTGGGCGTTGAGGCTGGTAAAAAGGAATAGGGGGAGCACCATGCGGATCAATTGACGGGGCGACTGAAAAGTCACCCCGTCAATCAGACAAGGGAGCATCAGGAGAAAAAGCGATTTTTTCATGAGGCTACAGACTAATGCTTTTATTCTGGGCGACCTGCCGGTAGAATTCACCGGCCTTGGTCATTTTTCGTTCTTTGGTGTACAAGTTAATGCGGACTAATCCGAAGCGGTAGGAAGGACCCAAGAGCCATTCGAAATTATCGAAAGTGCTCCAGTGAATATAGCCCAACAGGTCGATGCCCTCGTCGAGCACTTCGCGGCAGATGCGCAGATCGGTCTGTATGGCTTCGATTCGCTTTTGATCGTCTTCGGTACAAATACCGCGTTCGGTCACCATGACCGGTTTATTATAGCGTTTTGCAAACAGGCGAAGAAAGCGCCCCAGTCCTTCCGGCCGCAGGCCCCACATTTGATCGTGTTTGATTCCCAGTTTATCCAGCTGCCCCGGGCGTTCGATTTCGGTGACCGGGCGGGGATCGAAAGGCACGTAGGCGTAGTAGTTAAGCCCCCAGAAATCGGTTTTGCGAAAGGACCTGGCGGCGCGGCGGTTGTACCACCAGTGGCAGAGTCCGGCGGGGATTTTCCCCAGCCAGTTCACAGCATCAAACCAGGCGACGCTGTGGGCGATGCCTGCCGGGGCTTCCGGATAGCTGAATTTTATGAGATCGTATAAAACATCATGCGCGGCGCCCATGTGTCGCAGTACACGGTCGGCCGTAAATAGTTTGCGGCGCCGAAAGGGCGGGAAGCGCCCCAGCAGGTAGGCCATAGCCACGTAAGCATTGGGCTCATTGAAGGTGTTCCAGTAAGATATATAGTCCCCAAAGTGATCGATACAGCGGCGGGTGAAGTCGATAAAGTAATTGATATTGCATTCCTGCTCCCAGGCGCCTTCGTCTTCGAACCAACGGGGATGAGCGAAGTGGTAGAGCACCAGCATCAGCTTCATATCCGAGTTGCGGAGTTCCTGAAAAAATTGCCGGTATTCGTCCACCACCTCCCTGTTAAAGGGAGACAAAGGTTCCGGTTGCAGCCTGGCCCAGTTTAGGCTGCAGCGATAGGTACTTCCAAATTGGCGGATGTATTCCAGGTCTTCACTTCGCCGCTGCTCATGATCGATGGTGCGCTCAAAGACAAAGCCGTCACTGGCCTCCAGTCCTTCAAACTGATGGCCGTGAGCCGTTTCGATCTGCGCCGCGGAAGTGGCCGTACCAAACAGGAAACTTTCTGGAAAAACAAATTCCATGATGTAGTCCTACTTTTCATCGCTTGCCCCCATGCCTGGGATGCCGGAGTTTTAGAAGTTCTGAAAGTGCTGCAATACCGTTACCATAAAACTATGCGGTCTATCTTTGCGGTTGTGAAGTCAGGCGGCGCCTGAAAGCCACTTTCAATATACTTATTTTTTCGCTTCGCCGTGCTCTTTCCAGTCGGCTATAAAAATATTGGTGCTCCGCGATCCACCGTTATTGCGATTGGAGGAGAAGACCAGTTGCTTACCGTCATGGGAAAACATGGGGAAGGCATCGAAAACTTTGTCGTAGGTGATTTGACGCAAATTGCTGCCATCCAGGTCGATGGCGAAAATATTGAAAGTGCGTCCTCCCTCCGCGTGGTGATTAGTGGAAAAAAGTATCTGCTCGCCGGCGGGATGAAAGTAAGGCGCCCAGTTGGCGCCGCCCAGATCGGTGATCTGCTGCATATCAGAACCGTCGACATTACAGACGAAGATCTCCATATCGGTGGGCTGCACCAACCCTTGCGCCAGCAGATTTTTATAGGTTTGCTGCTCCTCAGCTGTTTGAGGGCGGGAGGCGCGGAAGACCAGTTTGCTGCCGTCGGGAGAGAAGAAGGCGCCGCCGTCGTAGCCGAGCTCGTCGGTCACCTGAAGGAGATTGGAGCCGTCTATATCCATGGTATAAAGCTCCAGATCACCAGAACGCATGGAAGTAAAAACAATCTTTTTACCATCCGGCGAGATGGTGGCTTCAGCATCATAGCCGGGATAGTCGGTCAGCTGTTGGGTGATGTTGCCCTCCAGATCGGCGACGAAGATGTCATAGCCTTCGTAGATGGGCCAGACGTATTTGCCGTTCACCGTGCGGGGTGTTTCGGGGCACTCCTCATTGGCCAGGTGGGTAGAAGCATAGAGGATGCTGGTATCCCCGGGCATAAAGTAGGAACAGGTAGTGCGGCCCTTGCCGGTACTCAGCATCGGGGGCTGTTCGCCGGTATAGCCACTGACGGGCATGTAGAAAATCTGATCACAGGCTACACCCCAGGGTTCGTAGTTAGACTGAAAGACAAGAAACTGATTGTCATAGCTGAAGTAAGCCTCGGCATTGTCGCCGCCGAAGGTCAGCTGGCGAAGGTTGTTCAGGTGGATTTCCTGTTCGTAGCGCAGGGTATCCGTAATTTCGGAAGCGGCGCGTTCTTCTTCGGCCGCCTCTTCTTGCCCCGGGCTGCAGGCTGCTAAAAACAGCATTAGGCTAAAAACGGAAATAATTGTTCTCATGGATGGAATTTTAAGTAAATATACAAGAGTAAACAGGGCGTCTGTCAGGATGAAAATCAAATTATTGTCATTATTAAAATTTACTTTAAAAAACATAAGCCGGGGGCTGGAAAAGCAGCTTCCGGTGGGAGAGCATGCGTCGGTGATATCAAACAACTATTTGCCGCCTTATTTCATTTTACTAGGTGAAGTACCTGGACACAGTTAATTTAAGTTTTCCAGGGTCTCTTTCGGAGCTATCCTTCGTTGCTCTCCGACCCTTTGGGTACGGGGCAAGCTGTCGGTCACAGAACCCCGGCTATGCTCTAATTCAAGAGTGGGCCCCTTTACCCCGCTCTTGAATGGGCGTCTCGGCTAGCCCCAGAATAGCCTCCTGGAATTCCATAAAATAATTATGTCCGGGTACTTGAACAAACAGTTTATCACAATAATCCTTACCTTTGCGCCGCATTATGGAAAAAGTGATTTTCAGGGATTTAGGGTGTATCCGCTATCAGGAAGCCTGGGATCTTCAACAGGCTTTACAAAAAGAACTCATAGACCGGAAAAGAGCCCGTCGGAATGGAGTAACGGAGTCCATGCCTCCGCAGCACCACTATTTGCTATTCTGTGAACATCCGCCGGTGTACACCCTGGGTAAAAGCGGTTCAACGGATCACCTTTTACTCAGCGAAAATGAGTTGGAGTCGAAAGGCTTTGAGTTTTTCAAAATCAACCGCGGTGGGGACATCACTTATCACGGGCCCGGTCAAGTTGTAGGGTACCCTATATTTGATCTTGACTGCTTCTTCACTGATGTGCATCGCTACGTGCGTTACCTGGAAGAGGCTGTCATCCGGACGCTCGGCGAGTACGGTATTGAGGGCACGCGCATCGAAGGTTATACCGGGGTCTGGCTGGAAGGAAAGGCAGGAAGACCGAACCGGAAAATCTGCGCCATAGGGGTGCACCTGAGCCGCTGGGTAACTCTGCACGGATTCGCCTTTAACGTCAATCCTGATCTACAGCATTTCAATCATATTATCCCCTGTGGAATTGAAGATGCCGATAAGGCGGTCACCTCGCTGGAAGCGGAATATGGCCTTCCGGTAGATATAGAAGAGGTGAAGGAAAAGCTTCGCGGGCATTTTGCCAGGCTTTTCGGTTTTGGATTTGTCCAATTTGAAAAAAATAGTTCATGAAAAAAGATATCCCAAATTACAAGGTAGAGGATGTAGCCATCGCCGTCGTTCCCCGCAAAAACGAAGATGGAACCCTTGACGAAGAACTCTGGGATACCTATCTGATCAATTTGAAAGAAGATTCGATCACCACGGTATTGATTAATTCCCGGGGATACGGCAACATTGAGGGGGAAAAGATGCGCACCACCGTTTTGCGGCATTATTTTGAAGAAATAGGTCCGTTGAATGTAGTCAAGATCGAACCCATCCAAACGAGGGTCTTCAATCTTACCAATGAATACTGGGTCAGCTTTGTACACGATGATTATATGTACGACAAGAAGTACGTTTTCGTAAAGGGGAGTATCACCAAGGAAAACTTTACGACGATTCCCTTTTTGAATCGAAAGGGAGTGATGATCCGGTAGAACGGCGATTGCTGAGGAGGCAAGCATATTTAAAACTGACTATGGAAGAAAGAAAACCAGCCCCAAAGCGGGTAAGCGAATCAAAGACGGTGATGACCGAAATGGTCATGCCTAATGATACTAACCCCACCAGCAACCTGATGGGGGGTAACCTGCTGCGCTGGATGGATATTGCCTGCGGTATCTGCGCGGGCAAACATTGCGAAGCGCATGTGGTTACCGCATCGGTTGACCACGTATCCTTTCAGCGGCCTATACGAAATGGAGAGATCGTCACCCTTGAAGCCACAGTCACACGGGCTTTCCGTACTTCGGTGGAGATATTCGTCGAAGTGTTTGCCAATGATATTAAAGGTGGAAATGCCCGTCGTTGTAATCACGCCTATTATACTTTCGTTGCGCTGGATGATGAGCAGGGCAAACCTATCCCCGTGCCTCCGGTGTTGCCGTTGACAGAAATTGAGCAACAGCGTTACGACAGCGCGCCTCGTCGCCGGGAAGTCCGACTGATCCTTTCGGGCCGTCTGAAACCGGAGGACGCCAAGGAGGTGAAGGATTTTTTATTTCAAACAATACAAGGAAAAGGAAAGGCGGGAACAGGATTCTTAAAAAGAATAGTTCACTGATCAGGACGGATCGGATTCACCCGGAGAAATGTTTACCATTCCTTCAGATTTTTTATGGTAATCCTCGCTTCCACCCTGATCAGCCTGTTTTCCGTTAATCCTCTTGTTCCTGTGTTTCTTCTGATTTCAGCTCGTGCGCCGGCAGTTCTTCCGGGTCTTGCTCCGGACGGATGCGGTCGATGAAGAAGTTAACTAGTTCTCTTCCCCGGCGGTCGACGTCTTTGGAGCCCGCCTGCTGGGTGCCGGTCATCAGGATATCTTGGATGTTGACGTGCCGTGGCCGTGAAGCAATAAAGTAGATAGCTCCGGCCACGTCGCGGGCGTTGAGCGGCACGAAGTCTTCGTAAATTTTTGCTTTTTCTTCGTTGCCGTCGAAGCGGACCTCAGCGAATTCCGTGTTTTCTACATGGCCAGGGCTGACCTGACTCACGCGGATGTTGTACTTCAGCAAGTCGAGGCGTATGGCCTTGGTCAGGGCGTCCACCGCAAATTTGGTCGCACAATACACATTACCTTTGGCGTAGACCTCTTTGCCGGCAGTAGAGGCGAGGTTGATGATGTGACCGTTGCGACGCTTGATCATATAGGGCACTACAGCCCGGGTAAGATAGAGCAATCCTTTAATATTGGTGTCGATCATCTCTTCCCAGTGTTCCAGACGCCCCCGGTGGATGGGGTCAAACCCTTTGGCTTTTCCGGCATTATTGATCAGGATATCGATTTGCCGCCATTCGAAGTCCAGCTTATTCTGAAATACTTCTTTTATTTCATCCACATTGCGGACATCGAAACAGAGGGTGCGAATTTCGCTGTCGTACAGTTCTTCAAAAATTCCTTTCAAGTGGTCGAGCCGCTCCTGTCGCCTTCCGGTGAGAATAAGACGGTATCCGTTCTCGGCAAATTCCTTGGCGCACGCCCGTCCGATACCGGAGGTGGCGCCGGTAATCATAACGATCTTTCCACTTCCGGGTTTTTCCTTCTCGGGCTTTGCGGCGGCGACTTTTCGCTTGCTCAGCATTTCCTCCAGCCGGCGAATATTCTCCTTGAGATCCTGTATAGGATCGGATTCGGCTTCCGCTTCCAGTTGCGGTTCCTGTTCTTCTTCGGCTTCCATTTCGGGTTCGGCTGCTTGCTCCGTTTTCGCTTCTTTGTCTGTACCGTTATCCGTAGACTGTGGAGGAGGGCCGGCGGCGCTGATGGCTTCTTCCTTCTCTTCTTTCACCTTTTCTGTCTCTTCTGTCTCCTGGCCCTTTTCCGGAGGCGGGACGCTCCATTCCATATCTGCTTGTTTGAGCTCTGGTTGTGATGAAGATTCTGTCATTTCTTCTTTTAAGTTAAAAGCGACATCATTTTCTTCGGTCTGCAGTTCCGGGTTGATATGGATAGCCCGCAGATAATACTCCCTAGCCTGTTCCGTTTCGCCGAGGCGATGGTATATAAGCGCCAGATCGTAATTGGCGAAAGGGTGGTCTTCCTGTTTTTGGAGCACGCGCTGAAAATACTGCATGGCTTCTTCCGGACGGTCGAGGGATTCTCCGACCAGCATGGCGTACTGGTAAATTGCATCAACATTATCGGGGTCTTTCTCAAAGGCGCGTTTAAAATAACCGGCGGCTTTTTCATTTTCATCGGAGTAATGGTTGGCAATGACCACGCCCAGCCGGTAAAATATGTCGGGATGTTCCGGGTGCTTTTCGGCAACCCTTTCATAATATTGTCGAGCTTTGGAAAAATTACCCCGCAACTCTGCCAGTTCGCCCATGAGGAACTGCACGTGTGGATTATCCGGTTCTACTTCCAGAATCTGGTAGAGTTGAGCCATGGCGTCAGGGATGCGTTCTTCCCGTTGGGCCAGCATCAGCGCGTATCGATAGCGCAGGTACGTGTGATCCGGATGTTCCTCGACGGCGTTAGACAATACAGCGATACTTCGGTTCCATTCGCCCGCATTGGCATAGCGCCTGGAGGTTTCAATGACTTCTGAAATATCTTCCTCTTCCGTTTCTTCCTCTTCGCGAGCGAGCTCCGGCATCTGCTCTTCTTCCTCTTCTTTTATTTCCGGTTGTTCTGCTGCATTAGTTTCTTCCGGTGTTTCGGCAGCTCTTTTGTCCAGCATATCCATACCCGGAATACCGGAGGTGTCGATTTCATCTTCCGCCGGCGCCGGTTCCGGACTGACTGCTTGCTCCTCGTCCACCTCCCGGAAGGATTCCCAGGTAGGTAAAGCGTTTACGAATTCGAAAAACGCCTTAAAGTGATCCGCGGCAAATTGCTCGTAGTGGACGTATTCCATATTGCGCAACAAGCGGAGAAATTCGCCGGCTTCGCTGGAAATTTCCCGCATCACCTTTAGATGAGCATTAAAGTTTTCTTCATCCAGACCCTCAAGCTGCCTTTTCTGGCGCCGGAGGTCCAGGTATTGATCCTGCCAGTAATTGATGTATTGAATAATATCGCTGACGCGCTCAAAGTCGGTAGGGATGCGGACGACTTTTCCACTTTCTTCTTTCTTAGCGTAACCGTTAGCTACGATGGGTAGAATCTGGCTGCCTTTATTCTGTAAGAAAGACAAGCCTTTTTTCATGCACTGGGCAGACTTAAGGAAGTTATCACTGATAATCAAGAGTATGGGGCCGCCAAAGTCGTTCAGCCTTTCAGCGACGCTGGGTTCCGAGGTGGTCTTTTTACAATAAACATGTTCAAAATGGAAAGGCGTATGCTGACTGATACGGTTATCAATTTCTTCTGCTACTTTAATATTGTCAATACAGTAAGCTAGTGCAATTTTTTTTGGATCGTTCATAACAGGATCAGCATTTGGGTAAAAAATGAATGTTCTTTATTGGCTTTTCTTTGGTTCAGCGCATTGAAAAGAGCTGAACAGTTGATCTTTATTGTAATACTGCCTTTGGGTTGGGTTTTGCTTCCCAAAGAGTCTTGTAGTGTTTGCCGGAGCGGAAGGACCCGATCAGGGTACTGTCTTCCAGAATTTTCCCTTCGAAAAGATAGGCATTTACCCCGTCGAAAGCAGAGAGATAGAGTTTGTCATTCTGAATCGTCCCTGCCAGATTCCGGTAGCTGCCTTGCTCCGTTTTGAAGGCGCCGGTAAGGTTATTGCCATTTTGCTCAAATTCGGCGACGGCTGAATATGAATCCTCCGTGTCGATGCCAAAAGTAACTTCCCAACGTCCGCTAACATCCATGTCCGGCGTTTTGCGCAGGGTAGTAAAACGATGGGCCTGACCGTGATAAGCCACAAAGGGTATGGCGTAATCCTCGCGGTCTTTGACTACCCATTCACCTTCCAGCACATTTTCTTCGAAGATACCTCGGAGGTATGCATCGGTGCCGGGGAACTCGATTTTCACCGTATCCTTTGCCGTTTGACGGTCAAGTCCCAGGGTGATATCCTCTATCCGGATGCGTTGCTCGCCGTTGATGATTTCAATGTGGAAAGCTTCTTTGTTGTCGTAGATAACTTTAAAGTTGAATGGGAGTTGGCCCTGGCTCACTTCGTCAAATTTTAAATTGACTTTTTCCGGCAGGGGTTCTCCCCGCGGGTTGGGAATCACCAGGACCGGATCGAGTTTAAGGATCGCTCTCCAGGGGCCTGGAGGCAGCCCCGAGTACTGATTTTCTATAACAAAACATCCTGACAAAAACAATAGGAGCAAAATTCCGGCTGCTATTGACCAATTGATTATCCTCATAAACCTCGCTGACTTGCATTTTTTTCAAGCCGCTGCGTACAGCCGCTTTTAATACGGGCAAGATACTCTTTGCGAGCGTCTTGCTCAATATAGAACTATTCCCAAAACCTTAAAAATAAACTTTTGTTTTTCTACAAACAAAAAAATGTCCTCGCAGCAGTTTCCCGCCGGTTAAAGCAACGTCAGAGAGTTACCATATTTGATTTTAATCTTACGGGGAATTTTCAGCTTTGTTGCGAAAGGGCAGCATTATTTTCCCATGGCTCCGCTAAAATGATCTTTCTTATTTTTAAATAACACGACGCATTTCGGTTTTCTATTCAGCCAGTTTACTTTCTTCCGCAGCTTGTTGTGCCAGGGGCGCCGATTCGGGCGCGGGAGATTCGGCTAATGCCCCTTCCACGTCCAGTTCGCCCTCGCTCTTGGCAATAATGCTGGAAACAGTGGCGTCACCGGTAACGTTGACAACGGTGCGCAGCATGTCCAGAATACGGTCTACAGGGAAAATAATCGCAATCCAGGCTGGGTTGAGCCCTACGGATTGAAGGACGATGATCAGCATGACCAAACCGGCGCTGGGCACAGCGGCTGAACCGATAGAAGCTAGTGTAGCCGTCAGCACAATAGTGATCTGTTGAGCCATGGTCAAATCTACGAGGTGCATCTGGGCCAGGAAAATGACGGCGACCGCCTGGTACATGCTGGTCCCGTCCATGTTGACCGTGGCGCCGATAGGCAGGACAAAGTTGGTTACGTTTTTGGAGACACCCAGATTATCGCGAACGCACTCCATCGTCACGGGCAGGGTCGCTGCTGAAGAACTGGTGGAAAAGGCGAGGAACTGAGCAGGGCTGATACGGCGGAAGAAATCGCTGTAACTGATCTTTCTCACGATCAGCATCATCATACCGGGATAGAACAAGAAGATCATAATCAGCAGCCCGATCGTTACAACCACAGAATAACTCAGCAGCCCTTTGAAAATTTCGATCACCTGCGCGGGCGTGTCCGCCATTTGCGCAATGACGCCGGCCATAAGCGCAAAAACGAAAAAGGGAGCGGCCTCCATCACAATTTCGACCATTTTCAGAAATACCTCATTGATGCCGTCTATTATCCGCCGCAGGGGTTCCACCTTTTCATCGGGCAGCAGTAGCATGATTATCCCAAAGAAGATGGCGAAGAAGATTACCTGCAGCATGCGTCCGCCATCCGACAGGGCAGCGAATATATTGTCGGGAACAAAGTCTACTATAAAATCCAGCGGTCTGGATTGACGTAACTCCTCGGCTGCCTGTTGTCGGGTCTGAACAGTGGTGTTGCCGGATTCTTCGGCCAGCGCCTGATTCGCTTCGGCTACCAGATCGGCGTACGCTGGATTCGCCAGATAATTCTTACCGTCCAGTATCGTAACCGTAGGTTCCTGCTCAACCCAGATTTCATACTTGAGCCTGTTTTTGACGCGTTGGTCTTCGGAAATATAATCGCCTGGCTTCAGGGTGTTCACCAGTAATAAACCGATGGTAACCGCACTGACGGTCGTTATGATATAGGCAAGTAGCGTTTTGGCGCCCATACGCCCCAATTTGGAAGGGTCGGGAAGCGTGGAAACTCCACTGATTATGGAAAATAAAACCAACGGCACAGCAATGAATTTCAGTAGCCGGATAAATATTTCTCCAAAAGGATTGATCCAGTTAATTGTGAACTCATTCCAGCCCATAAAGCTGGATAACAGCGAGTAAAAGATACCCAATACAAGTCCGATCAGGATTTTCCAGTGTAACGCTATATTCTTCATGTAGCCAGGTCGTTTTTTATCGAACGCCAAAATAGCCAAATTATGCTAAAAACGTAGACATTACTCCGGCGCTTACAGTAAAATCACCCCATCCTCGTTACTACCGGAGAGGTATTTTACTTTATTATAATGATAAAATATTTTACTCATCTAAAATTTTCTTTTCAATCAAAATCTGTAAAAAAACCGTAAAAATCAAAGCCTCGGATACGCGAGCCGGTCTATTCTTCCTATTATTACCGGATGGAATTGAAAAATGATTTATTGTTGAGAACGGCCAGGGGAGAAGCGGTGCCCCGGCCACCGGTATGGCTGATGCGACAGGCCGGCAGGATATTACCCCAGTACCGCGCTTTGCGGAACCGGCTCAGCGGTTTTAAGGAGTTGGTGGAAACCCCTGATCTGGCAGCTGAGGTGACCATTCAACCTGTGGATGAGTTGGATGTGGACGCAGCCATTCTGTTCTCCGATATACTCGTTATTCCGGAAGCGATGGGGCTTCCCTACGAAATGGTGGAGAAAAAAGGACCGCGTTTTCCGCGGACCATTCAAAGTGAAAAGGATATTAAGGCGCTGATAAGCGGTGAGGCCGCAGCGGCGGAGTTGCCCTACGTATACGAAGCGATTGAGCGCATTAAATCGGCCCTGGACGGTCGTGTACCTCTCATTGGCTTCTCCGGAGCTCCCTGGACGCTTTTCGCCTACATGGTAGAAGGGCAGGGGAGTAAGACCTTCTCCCGGGCGAAGCGCTTTCTGTACCAGCACCCCGCACTGTCTCACCAGCTGATGGAGAAAATCACCGAATCTATTGTGGTGTATCTTCAGCAGCAGGCCAGGTCAGGCGTAGACTTGCTACAAGTCTTCGATTCCTGGGCCGGCATTCTTAGCCCGGAGCAATACCGTGAATTTTCCTTGCCTTACCTGCAGCGTATCTGTGATTCCATCCAGGACAAACCCATCACCGTTTTTGCGAAGGGCGCCTGGTTCGCCCTGGAAGACATCGGTCAGCTGGATTGCCAGGTGCTTGGTTTGGACTGGACGATGTCGCCGGAGCACAGTCGACGTATCATCGGCGAAGGCCGGGTGCTGCAAGGCAACCTGGATCCTTGCCTGCTCTACGCCGACCCCGTTGATATCCGCGAGCAGACACTGCATATGCTGAAACGCTTTGGTGGAAAACACATCGCTAATTTGGGACACGGCGTTTATCCGGATACGCCGCTCGAGAACGTGCGTACATTTGTGAATACCGTAAAAAGCTTCCGGTATTAAAGATCGCTTAAGTTTTCAATTAAATTCCCCATTTTTGCATTTTATCATTTTAGGATTTTTATTTTTGAATCTTCTGGTATTTCGTTTTGAGCCATACCAAACGGAATGCCGGGACGGAGAGAGCAAGGAAAACAAAAGCACAATATGGGTTGGTTTAAACGTTTGAAAGACGGTATTCAAACTGCTACCAGGCACAAGAAAGAAGCACCGGAGGGATTGTGGTACAAATGCAAACGCTGCAAGGAAACCACGACGGTCAAGGAATTGAAAGAAAACTTCTTTAAGTGCCCGAAGTGTAACTATCACGTACGCATCGGTTCCTACGATTATTTCGAACTGATATACGACGGCAACTACGAGGAGATGTTTACCGAGTTGAGAGCTAAGGATATTCTCGACTTTAAAGACCTCAAACCCTACACCGAGCGACTGGAAGAGGCCTATAAGAAAACTGACCTGACTGATGCGATTACCGTATCCAAAGGCAAAGTCAACCGGAAACCCCTGGTGATTGCCGCCATGGATTTCCGGTTTATCGGCGGATCCATGGGCTCCGTTGTTGGCGAGCGCATTGCGCTGGCCATTGATCATTGTATAGAAACCCGTTCTCCACTGATGATCATTTCTAAGTCGGGCGGCGCCCGGATGATGGAGGCGGCCTTTTCCCTGATGCAAATGGCCAAAACCAGTGCCAAACTCAGTCAACTTGCCAAGGCCGGCGTACCTTATTTTTCCTTCCTGACGGATCCTACTACGGGTGGAGTAACCGCTTCGTTTGCCATGCTGGGCGATGTCAACTTTGCCGAACCGGAAGCCCTTATTGGTTTTGCCGGTCCACGGGTCATCAAAGAAACCATCAAGCAAGATTTGCCGGAAGATTTCCAGACCTCCGAATTCCTGCTGGAGCACGGCTTTCTGGATTTCATCGTCGACCGTAAAGACCTGAAGGAACAGATTTCGGACCTCTTGTACTTCTTCGATGAAAACCGCCTGAGTTCTATTTCTCTGCCCTAAAGATGGCAGAGCAGCCAGATAGTCCTGCAGCAGTAGACTTCCGAACTGGTATTATTTTTTTATCTTCAGATTCTACAAAACGAACACCGATGAGGAAAAACCTGTACCTGCTTCTAGTTGCACTACTCATTGTCGCCTGCGGGCCTGCTTCCGGTACCAGCGAACCGGTGAAAGGACAGGCAAATACCGAAGAGAGCGATGTGGAGACCAAACTGGAAGAACTCGGCATTGAGCTGCCGGAACTCAGTACGCCGGTAGCCAACTATGTCAATGCCGTACGCACCGGAAATCTGATCTTCATGGCCGGCAAAGGCCCCCGTCGTACGGATGGCTCCAACGTGGAAGGCAAGCTGGGAGTGGATCTGACTATAGAAGAGGGCTACGAGGCTGCTCGTCTAGTCGGCATCAACCAGCTGGCGGCCCTGAAGGCTGAAGTTGGTGACCTGGACCGGGTGGTCCGAATTGTAAAAGTATTGGGAATGGTCAATGCCGCTCCCGACTTTACCGATCATCCTAAGGTGATCAACGGCTTCTCCGACTTGATAGTGGAAGTCTTCGGCGATCGCGGCAAGCACGCCCGGGCCGCTGTTGGCATGGGATCGCTGCCCTCCAATATTGCCGTCGAGATCGAAATGATCGTTGAAGTAGAGTGAAAACACTCCGGATCTCCCGGTCATCCTAAAGCGGAATCCCCACCTCCATCTGAAAGCCCGATAAAAGATCTTTAGTAAACCTAGTTTTCCTATCATGCGCATCATACTCCTCGGGATGCTCCTGCTGCTGTCGTGGCAGACGAGCTACGCCCAACCCCGGACTTACGTCCAATCCACTGTTCAGGACAGCGTCGAAATTATCGTCGATAAGTGGGGGGTTCCTCACATCTATGCTCAAAATGAAGCTGATCTTTTCTTCGCCCAGGGCTATTACGCCGCCAGCGACCGCCTCTTTCAGTTTGAAGTCTGGCGCCGTCAGGCTACCGGCACGATAGCCGAATTGCTCGGCCCTCGCGAACTGAAACGCGATATCGGTACCCGCCTTTTCCAGTTTCGCGGCGATATTGAGCGCGAACTGAATCACTACCATCCGCGCGGCACTACTATCATCGGCGCCTTCGTCGATGGAGTGAACGCCTATATCCGGCAGGCCAAGGCAGATCCGGAATCCTTACCTCTGGAGCTCAAACTACTAGGCACGGAGCCGGATTACTGGACCCCGGAAGTAGTCATTTCCCGGCATCAGGGATTGCTGGGCAATATAGGGGAAGAACTGCGCACCGGCCGTCTGGTAGGGCTACTGGGGCCTGAGCGCGCTGCCGAACTGAACTGGTTTCATCCCGGTGACCCAGACCTGCGCCTAGACCCCAAAATCGATCCGGAACTGTTGTCAGAAGATATCATGGAGCTCTACAACGCCTACCGGCGCCCGGTGGAGTTCCGGCCGGAGGACCTCATCGCCGGAGTACGCAATCCCAACGAAAAGGAATATTACAACCTGGCCAGTAACGACCGGCGAGACTGGGAAGCCGCTCAGCGCAATGCTCACAACGATATCGGCAGCAACAACTGGATCATCGACGGCCGCCATACCATGAGCGGCTATCCCATAATGGCCAACGATCCGCACCGCAGCCTCGCCGCCCCCTCTTTGCGCTACATGGCGCACCTGCACGCACCGGGCTGGAACGTGATCGGCGGAGGAGAACCGGAAATTCCCGGGATTTCTATCGGCCACAACGAATACGGCGCCTGGGGCCTGACGGTGTTCGAAACCGACGCGGAAGACCTGTATGTTTATCAAACCAATCCGGATAATCCCAACGAGTACTGGTACAAAGGAGCCTGGGAGGCCATGCGGATCATCCGGGATACCATTCCGGTAAAAGGACAGGAACCGGAAATCGTGGAACTGAAATACACCCGGCACGGGCCGGTGGTATACGAAAACTCTAACCGGCAGGCGGCCTGCGCCGTCCGCTGCGGCTGGCTGGAAATCGGCGGCTCCCCTTACCTGGCCAGCCTGAGGATGGACCAGGCGCGCAACTTTGAGGAATTCCGGGAGGCCTGCAATTACAGCCACATTCCCGGTGAAAATATGATCTGGGCCGATCGCGATGGCAATATCGGCTGGCAGGCGGTAGGCATCGCCCCGATCCGCCGCAACTTCAGCGGCCTGGCGCCCGTACCGGGTGACGGTTCCTACGAGTGGGAAGGCTACCTGCCTATCATTGCCAAACCACACCTCTACAATCCGGAAGACGGAATCTTCTCGACCGCCAACCAAAATGTGACCTCCAATGATTACCCTTACATGGATGCTCTGGCCTTTAGTTGGAGCGATCCTTACCGCGGCGCCCGGGTAGAAGAGTTCTTGAGCTCCGGCCGCAAGCACAGCCTGATGGATATGATGCAGCTGCAAACCGACTACCTCTCGATTCCCGCCCGCACCCTGACGCCGTTGCTGAAGCCAATAGAGGCTTCTGACGACCGGGTACAGGAGGCCCGGAAACGGTTGGTAAACTGGGATCATCGCCTGACCAAAAATTCGGTAGCGGCGGCGATCTACAACGCCTGGGAGCGGGAAATTCGATCGCAGATGGAAGATAAAATGGCGCCGGCGGAAGCCCATCGCTACTTTTCGCTGCAGATGAAGAAAGTGATCGACTGGCTGCTGCTGCCGGGCGATCAGTTCGGTAAGGACCCGGTAGCCGGGCGCAACGACTTCCTGCTTGCCGCACTTACCGATGCGGTTGAAAAGCTGGAAGCAAAACTGGGAAAAGACATGACGCAGTGGCAGTATGGGCAGGAGGAGTACAAACACGTGCTGATCAAACATCCCCTTAGCAACGCCGTGAAACCCGAATTGCGAGAAAAACTGAACGTGGGCCCGGCGCCCCGTGGCGGTAACAGCTACACGGTCAACAACACCAGCGGGAATGATAATCAAACCCACGGCGCCACCTTCCGCATCATTGTGGATACGGGCGACTGGGACCGAACCCTGAGCACCAATAGTCCTGGCCAGGCGGGTAATCCCGACGATCCGCATTATCGCAATCTTTTTGACATTTGGGTAAACGATCAGTACTTTCCGCTTTTTTACTCCCGGGAAAAGATCGAAGGGGCGCAGGAAGAATCGATCTTACTGGAACCAAAACAGTAGCCAGGTGATCGGCCCACGTGCTATGCTGGCATTCATTATCAGATTACTACAAATACTACAAACAGGATGAAATACTATGCAATTTTGGCCGGACTGTTTTTTGCCGCCATCCTAAGCGCACAGCAGACGACGAGCGTACCGCCTCAGGCGGACCCACGCATTTATAATATCGCCGAGGCGCCTTCTCCGGAGCATATCGAGCAGGATATCCGGAAGTTGGCCGGCTTTGGCACCCGTAATACACTCTCGGATACCACTTCCGATACCCGGGGCATCGGCGCCGCCCGCCGCTGGATCAAAGCCGAATTCGAACGCATTTCCGAAGATTGTGGAGGCTGCCTGGAAGTGTTCTATCAGCGCAACCTCGTGACAGCGGAAGACAATCGCCGCATTCCGGAGGATACCTATGTGGTTAACGTCGTAGCCGTGCAGCGGGGTACGCGCTATCCCAATCGCTACATTATTATGAGTGGTGATATCGATTCCCGGGCTTCCAGCTCTACTGATGCTGAGACCGACGCGCCGGGCGCCAACGACAATGCCTCCGGGATGGCCGGCGCCATCGAGGCGGCACGGGTGCTTTCCAAATACGAATTTCCGACTTCCATTATCTATACCGGTCTCTCCGGCGAAGAGCAGGGCCTCTTCGGCGGTAAGCATATGGCGGCCGTAGCTAAAGAGGAGGGATGGAACATCATCGGGGTGCTCAACAACGACATGATCGGTAATATCGAAGGCGTCGACGGCGTCACCGACAATTCGACCTTCCGCGTTTTCTCCGAACCGACACGGGTCAACGAAACCGAGCGCGACCGCACCTGGCGACGCTTCTACGGCGGCGAGGTCGACGGTCCCTCCCGTCAACTGGCCCGCTACGTCGATCACATGGTCGATCAATATATGACCAACCTCGATGCCATTATGATCTATCGGCTGGACCGCTTTGGCCGCGGCGGCCATCATCGTCCCTTCAACGATGAAGGCTTCCCGGGCGTCCGCATCATGGAGACCCACGAGAATTACATCCGTCAACACCAGGATATCCGTACCGAAAACGGTATCGAATACGGTGACGTGATCGAAGGCGTGAATTTTGAGTACGCCGCAAAATTAACCGGCGTGAATGCCATCACCATGGCTGGTTTGGCCTGGGCGCCGCCAGCTCCTTCTGGCATTATGATCGGCGGCGCCGTGCAACCTTCCACCCGTCTGAAATGGGATCCCGTCGATGATCCCGATGTGGCCGGTTACAAAATCTACTGGCGGGATACCACCGCACCACAGTGGGATCACTCGCGCTTCGTTCCCAAGGATGTCACGGATTACACGCTGGAGGGTATCATTATCGACAACTACTTATTCGGGGTGGCTACGGTGGGGAAAGACGGCAACGAAAGTGTCGTCTCTTATCCGACAACGCTGATTCCAAGGGGAATGCGGTAGGGGGCGTAACTAATTCGCTCCTGTGGGGGTTGCCGGCCCCCTCCCAGGAAACAGGATAATCACAATTGCTCAGTACATCAGGTTTTAAAACGACTAAACCAACCCATCATGCAGAAAAACTTCCTTGCTATATTATTTTTGATTACTCCCTTGCTTTGCTTCGGACAGGTCGACCTGCTTGAAGAACGCTTTGCCTTTGAACCGGATCTTTCTTACGACGCGTCCATTCCTTCACCGGAAAGCCATCTCGGTTATCAGTTGGGAGAAGAGATGACTCTCTACGCCCATGTGGTCGACTATTTTGAGACTTTAGCGGAAGTCTCCGGCAAGTTAGTTTTGAATCAATACGGCGAAACCTACGAAGGACGGCCGCTGATCAATGTGGTCATTTCTTCAGAGGGAAATATTGAAAACATGGAATCGCTGCGGCAGCGGCATTTGCAGCTGGCGGATCCCTCGCAGATCAGCGAAGCGGATGCCGCCGCAATCATCGAGAAGGAACCGGTATTTACATCGATGAGCTACAACATCCACGGCAACGAATTCTCCTCCACGGAGGCGGCCATGCAGGCGGCTTACCGCCTGGTAGCCGCGCAGGATGCTGAAACAAAGGAAGTGCTCGACAATTCGGTCATTATTCTGTTTATCTGCATCAACCCGGACGGTCGCGACCGCTACGCCTACTGGTATAAGTCGATGGCGCGCAACGTAGTGGGTAAAGAACCCCGCGACCTGGAGCACTACGCGCCCTGGCCCAACGGACGCACCAATCACTACTGGTTCGACCTGAATCGCGACTGGATCTGGGGTATCCATCCGGAATCCCGCGGGCATACGGCCGAATACCAGCGCTGGATGCCGCAGGTGCACGTCGACTACCACGAACAGGGCTACAACAATAACTACTTCACCATGCCGGGCACCACGCCCCGCAACAAGCTGTTACCCGATACCTACGAGGCCTGGTCTGACACCTTCGGCATGGCGAATGTCCGGGAGTTCGACCGCTACCAGCTTAACTACTTCACCCGTGATGCCTTCGATTTCTTTTATCCCGGCTACGGCTCCAGCTATCCGAGCGCGATGGGCGCTATCGGCATGCTGACCGAGCAAGGCGGCATCGGCGGCGGACGGGCCATAGAGGTGGACGACGGCTACGTTCTCACGTTGCGTCAGCGCGTTTTTGACCATTACACCACTTCCATTGCTACCATCAAAAAATCGGCCGAACGGCGGCAGGAACTACTGCGCTATAGCTATGAATCCTGGAAACCCGATAACAGTAAATCGGATACCAAAGCTTACTTGCTGCTGGATAACGGCAACGGCTATCTGCACGATGTAGTGACGGTGCTGCTCCGGCAGGGCGTACAAGTGGAGCAGTTGAATGAAGATACTGACCTGTCTGATTTGAAAAGCTACCGGACCGGAGAGCTGGAAAGCCGTACCGTGCCAGCCGGTACTTATGTTATCTCTACCGATCAGCCCCGTCACCTGTTTATCAACAGCATCATGGACCGCAATATGGTCATCGAAGATTCAGTGATGTACGACATGGCCACCTGGGCGGCGCCGCTGGCCTACAACCTGGATGCTTACTCTATCACTAAAGACATCAGTTTGTCCACTTCGCCGGTGGAAGAACCGCCGGCGATCGCTTCCGGTGTAGAAAATCCCGACGCGCAGTACGCCTATGTGATCGAGTGGCGGCAGCGTCATGCGCCGCGCGCTTTGTCGCTGCTCTGGGAAAAAGGGTATCGCGTTCGATCGGCCGCCGAGCCTTTCAGTGACGGGGAGCGAAGCTTCGGCGCGGGTTCGCTGATCGTCCTGTGCGGACGAAACCGGGAAAAGGCGGAAGATATAGAAGCAGATATGCGGGAAGTGGCTGAAATGACCCAGGTGATGATCCACGGATACGACACCGGGCGCATACGTGAAGGCTACGACCTGGCCTCCTCGCGTAACCGGCCGGTGGAGCAGCCGCGGGTAGCGCTGATGGTGGAGCCGCCCTTTTCTACTTACACCAGCGGGCAGCTCTACTTCCTGTTTGATCAGGAGACCTGGTTGCCGGTAGAACGCATTCGTACTTCCATTCTCCGGCAAACGGCCCTTCCGCGCTTCGGCGCCCGCTACGGCTACGCCGACCTCAATGATTACGATGTGCTCATTCTGCCTGACGGAGGCAATGATCTCAAAGAGCTTTTTAAAGAGAAACAACTGGAAGAACTCAAAGCCTGGGTGCGCGCCGGCGGCGTCATCGTAGCGACGGAAAGTTCCGCCAAAGTCTTCACGGCCGGGGAATCGAAATTCACCGAAGCCAAGTTGATCGAACAGGAAAAGGACAGCAGTGAGACCGTCAAATACCTCAATTTTGCCGAAAGGCGCGATTACTTTGGCAAAAAGCGGATCCCGGGAAGCGCCCTGAATGTGCACATCGACACCACGCATCCGCTTGCCTTCGGCGTGGATGAGGAACTCTACAGTCTCAAATTCGATACGGATGTCTTGGCGCCCGCGCCCGACCTCGAAACGGTAGGCTACTATTATCAGGATCCGGAAAAACTACTGGCAGCCGGCTATGCCAACCGGGAAAACCTGGAGCACCTGGCCGGCAATACCTTCGCGGCCGTCATGCCCATGGGGGATGGGAAAGTGGTTTTCCTGATCGATAATACCCAGTACCGCATGTTCTGGCGCGGACCTACCCGGCTGATGCAGAACGCAGTGATGTTGCTGCCGGGGTTTTGAACAGCCACCAGGAGGACCTTTCCCAGGCTCTCCCGGTTTTATTGCTTTTCGAAGATTGTCGGATACGTCGTATGCAGCTTCCATATCTTTTGGAAAAAGTTACCGACCGGATTGAAATAAAGGGGAATCCTTTCCTGCAACTGGAAGTTTCGGATACAGGGACTGGGGCAGTAATAAATGAATCTTTTATCCATGCTCTATTCTTAGTGGCCTCTGGTAATCAACACACCTTCGAGGTGTATCGATTACCCACAACTTTAGTCGGTACAAACTTCTTCTGTTCTTCTGTTTTTCTGTTCCTCTGTTCTGCGGTTCCGGCCTGTTTGAAACA
>CAZWDL010000006.1:0-96421 GCA_964632995.1 uncultured Saprospiraceae bacterium | reverse complement strand
CCAAAGAACTTGGGACTTGTCAAAAAGGTGCTTATTTTTTAAGCGAAACGACAGAACTAACATTGCTGTTGTTAGTTTTGCTGCCTCTTTCACAAAAGATTAAAAATAGAAGTCATGAAATGAATAAACGAACCAAGAAGAAGTCACCCGCGATAATGCTCCCCGTCAGTCCTACTACGAATGGACTTATCGTTTAAAGTTATACCTACCGGCAATTGGTTTTGTGCAAAAACCAATTGCCGGTCGGCATACACTTCGCTGCGTCCAAAAGAATGCACAAAACCTACCGCAGCGAAGTATAAAATCTATATTTTTATAGACTGATCTTGGAAAACAGAAAACGATGATCCTGATAGTAGATGATGATAAAGCGGTGCGCACCTCCCTGTCGATGGTATTGCGAAAGGAAGGCTACGAGACACAGGAGGCGTCAGCTCCCGCCGGCGCGCTGGCCTTCCTGCGGGAGCAATCACCGGAACTGATATTGCTGGATATGAACTTTTCGCTCGATACGTCCGGGGAGGAAGGGTTGCAGCTTCTTGAAAAAGTCCGGCAACTCCGGCCCGAAGCGCCGGTCATCCTCATCACGGGCTGGGCCACGGTCGACCTGGCGGTGCGGGGCATGAAAATGGGCGCTCGCGATTTCCTGAATAAACCCTGGGACAACGATCACCTGCTGCGCTCTGTCAAAACAGCACTGGACCTTTCGGGCCAGCACGACGAAACTTCTCCTACGCGGCGCAAGCTTGACGAACAGTACGATTTCGGGCACATCATCGGGGAGGCCCCTGCCTTCCTGCAGGTTCTTGAAACGGTCGGCCGGGTGGCCGCTACCAATGCCTCGGTGCTTATCCTCGGTGAAAGCGGTACGGGTAAGGAACTCATTGCCGAGGCTGTTCACCAGAACAGCGCCCGACGGAAAAAACCTTTCGTGAAGGTCAACCTGGGCGGCATCTCTTCCACCCTTTTCGAAAGCGAGTTGTTCGGGCATGTGCGCGGCGCCTTCACCGATGCGCGGCGCGATCGCACCGGTCGTTTTGAAATGCCAATACCGGATCGATCTTTCTGGACGAGATCGGTGATCTGGATCTGTCCTCGCAGGTCAAACTGTTGCGCGTGCTGCAGGATCAGACTTACGAGCAGCTGGGCAGCAGCCGAACGCGCCGCGTCGACGTGCGGGTGATCAGCGCCACCAATCGCCCGCTGGAAGAGATGGTCGCGCAGGGTAGCTTCCGGGAAGACCTTTTCTACCGCATCAACCTGATCACGGTTAGGTTGCCAGCCCTGCGCGAGCGACCCGCCGACATTCCACGCCTGGTCGAGTTTTTTCTGGACAACCTGCGGCAAATTTACCAGCGCCCCGCGATCAGCGCCGGCCCAGCCGCATTGCGCTGGCTCAGCGAACAACCCCTGCCCGGCAACATTCGGCAGCTCAAAAACCTGGTGGAACGCACCGTCCTGGTTTCGGGCCACGACTTGCTGGAGGTGTCCGACTTTGAAAACCAATTCCAGGAGGGAGCCCGCCGGGCCGCCGGTAAGGAAGAGCTGCCCCCCGTCGGTATGATGACCCTCGAAGAGTTGGAAATAGAAATGATCAAGAAGGCAATGGCTCATCACCGCAACCGCGTCAGCAAAGTCGCCCGCTCGCTCGGGCTGACGCGTAGCTCCCTGTACCGCCGCCTTGAAAAATACAGCATCTCCTATGAAGATTCGGAATAAGTTTTTTCTCTTCCTGATACTGGTACACGGCGCCGCACTTACTTTATCATTTTTCGTTTTCCGGGAAAACAAAATCCTCTTTATCGCCTCCGAACTCGTGATCCTCGTTTCCGCCGTCATCGGCTTTCAGCTCTACCGCGAACTCACCGAACCGATGAAACTGCTGCTGACCGGAATCGATGCCATTCGCGACCGGGATTTTAACGTCAAATTTCAGAAAACCGGTAAGTACGAAACCGACAAGCTCATCGCCGTCTACAACGAGATGATCGACCACCTGCGCGAAGAGCGCACCCGGCAGCAACAGCAACATTTCTTTCTCGACAAACTCATCCGGACCTCCCCGGTCGGTATCGTCATCCTCGATTATGACAACCATATCGTAGAAGTCAATCCCCGGGCCCGGGAAGTGCTCCGGTTGAACTCCGCATACGAGCCCACCGGCCTTTCGCTGACGGATATCGATCATCCGGTGACCCACGCCGCCGCTGAGCTGTCGACGGGTAGTACGCGCAGTATCAGCATCCAGGGTACCGAGACCTACAAGATCAGCAAGGCGCATTTTATCGACCGGGGCTTTGCCCGGCCCTTCCTCATGGTGGAAGAACTCACGGCCGATATCCTGCGCGCCGAGAAGGAGACCTACGGCAAAGTGATCCGGATGATGGCCCATGAGGTCAACAACTCTATCGGAGCAGTCAACTCCCTGCTGCAAGCCATCACCAGCTACGAGGAGATGCTGCCTGATGCCGAAGCAGCCGATTTTCGCGAGGCGCTCGACGTCTGCATCGAACGCAATGACCGGCTCAATCGCTTCATGCGCAACTTCGCCGACGTGGTGCGCCTGCCGGATCCCACCCGCGAACCCTGCGACCTGCGCCGGCTGCTCAGCGACATGGCAGGGCTGATGCAGGAAAGTGCCGCCGAGCGCGATATTCGCCTGATCACCGACCTACCCGAAAATCCGGTTATGGTTCCCCTCGACATACAACAGATGGAACTGGTATTACTCAACGCCATTAAGAACGCGCTGGAGTCTATCGGCCGGGAGGGAACGGTAGAGCTTCACCTGCAGCCTGATCCTCGTTGCCTGATCATTCGTGACAACGGTCCGGGCATTGATCCGGCTCTCGCCGAAAAGATCTTCTCTCCCTTCTTCACCACCAAACGCGGGGGGCAGGGCATCGGCCTGACGCTCAGCCGGGAAATACTGCTCAACCACGATTTTGGCTTTAGCCTGAAAACTGATACAGATGGATGGACGGAGTTCAAGGTGATGTTCTAATGCTTTGTAGCATAAAACTCCTTCATGTCGGTTTTTTTTTCAATACCCGCATTATCTACAGCTTTAATTTTGTACCCAAAAAAACCTTTATCCGATGGATGCAAAGCATATTTTAACCCTGATAGCCTTGCTGAGCCTGACGGCCTGTAGCACGCCAAAATAGCTATTCCGACACAATTGCAAACTAACGGGACGACTTACGCAGTCGAGGGCAAACAGGGATGGATGGTCAAGCAGCGGTTATCTTTCGGCCCCTATCAGACCGGCAGCGTAAAACGCGGATGGACCAAGGGGTACAACCTTCCCTTCATCCTGCATTTCTCGGGAGCAAAAGAGCGACTGCAATTCCAGATTTCGGATGAGGACGGCGGCGCGGCAGAGGTATTCTGCCTCGGCAAGCTGACGGAAACCGATCTCAGCTGGTTCGATGAGTTTTTTGATATCAATCTCCGATCAAAGGATATCTTCTCCGGGACGATCGTCCTGGATGAAAGCCGCAGCTTCACTTTTTTCATCGACAATCTCAATCAGAACAATCACTTCCGGGAAGCTACCGGTTATCTACATGGCCCGGACATCCGGATGCACATCCGCCCGGTAATGAAACTGCAGAGCGATAAGACCTGGCTGGGGCAGCAGGCGCCTGGATTTGAATTCTCCATAGAAGACCATTTTGTCGGAGCAGTGGAGACCCTCAACCGGGGTGCGGTCTGGATGGATAACCAGCTGGAGTCCGATCAGCAATTGCTGGAAGAAGCAGCGATGTAGTTTACCCGCTGCCGGATCATCGCCTCTTATTTTGATCAATTGGAAAAGAGCTGGGAACAGGATGATTTATCACCATGTTCCCAGTCTTTTTAGTAACAACTTAAGCCGGGTTAAACAGCCTCCGGCACTTATTGCGCTTGCGCGGGCGGTGGGGTGGGAAGCGCATTCACTGAATGCATATGTACATCCATCTGCGGGAAGGGAATACCCACCTGATTGGCATCGAATTGTTTCTTGACCTGCTCGTGCATGTAAAAGTATACATCCCAGTAGTCAGCGACATTTACCCAGACACGCACAGCGAAATTGACCGAGCTGTTAGCCAGTTCCTTAACCAAAATATCGTATCCTTTATCCTTTAGAATAGTATCATTACCTTCTATAACCTGTCTGATCACTTCCCGCGCTTTGTCGATGTCATCGCCATACCCGATGCCGAAAGTCAGGTCTACTTTTCGTTCCCCCGGCATGGTCAGGTTCTCGATGGGGCCGCTGATAACGATCCCGTTGGGCATGATGATGATCCGGTTGTCGAGCGTAGTCAGAATGGTGTTAAATATCTGAATTTCCTTGACAGTACCGGAATAGCCCTGAGCGACGATAAAATCTCCGACGCGATAGGGCTTGAAAGTCAGCACCAGAATGCCGGCGGCCATATGCGCCAGATTGCCCTGTAAGGCCAGACCCACAGCGAAAGCCAGTGCACTGAAAATGGCGATAAAGGACGTAACCTGCAGTCCGAACATACTGGCGGCGCTAAGCAACAATAATACTTTCAGGCCAATGCTGACTACAGAGACCATGAAGGGACGAACCGTCGGGTCTACATCCCGCTTCTTCAGCGTACGACTCAGCATACGGGAGATCCTTGCGATCACCCAAAAACCAATGACCAGGGTGAGCAAAGCCCCCAGCACCTTGGGAGCGTAGGTGAGAATCATTTCCGAGATTTGGTCGAGATTAAAATCCATTTTGAAGTGTTTTTTAAAGAAAATTTGGTGAACTATTTTTTGACGACATAAAAAGAAAAAAGTCACTGTCTATCCTAAAATATTATATTGCAAAATCTTAAATATATAAAGAATTAATGAGAGCCAGAGGACAGGGATTAGGCCGGCCCGGTCAGGATATGAGAATATTGGATTAGCATGAGGGATACGCCTCGTCTTCATCTAAAAAACAGTGACTTCTCCTTACCTTTGCCGTCCTTGAAGAGCAGGAGCATACAACTCTGCCGATGATTGTTTGTTTACAACACGTATTAGAACGGATAAAAGGAAGTTAATCCTTCCCGAGATTCGTAAAACCAAATTATATATTTCCACTGTTTTATGATGATCAAAAGATTCAAATCCAAGATACATCGCGCCACTATCACCCAGGCTGACCTGAACTACGTGGGTAGCATCACCATCGATGAAGATTTGATGGATGCCGCGAAACTAATAGAAGGAGAAGCCGTACAAGTTGTCAACAACAATAACGGCGAACGGCTGGAAACCTACGTCATCAAAGGAGAGCGTGGTTCCGGCGTGGTCTGCCTTAACGGGGCCGCTGCACGCCGGGCGCAGGTTGGTGATATCGTTATCATTATCGCCTACGGTTGGATGGAAGCGGAGGCTGCCAAAAAATTTGAGCCCGCCGTTGTCTTTCCCGGAGAAAAGAATCAACTCCTGAATTAAAATACGCTTTACTCCCCTTATCTTTGCGCAACGGAAAAAATTACCGGCTTGAAGAAAAAAGTGCTCAACTTTGTCAAGTTTCTCCTTTTCCTGAGCATAGGGGTGGGGATACTTTATCTGGTTTATCGAAGCCAGAATACCGCTTTCCAGGAAGATTGCGCCCTACGGGGCGTTCCCGCAGAAGAATGCAGCCTGATCAATAAGGTGATCACCGACTTTCGCGGGGCGAATTATTCCTGGATATTACTGGTTCTGCTCTCTTTCACCGTCAGTAATATCAGCCGTGCTATCCGTTGGAATATGCTGATCCGCCCCCTGGGTTACCGCCCCCGGCTGCGGAATGCCTTCTTCTCTACCCTGCTGGGCTACTTTGCCAACCTCGGCCTGCCCCGTATGGGCGAGGTGGTAAGGGCCGGCACCATGGCCCGGTACGAGCGCATCGCGGTGGAGAAAGTGATGGGAACCATCGTCGTTGACCGCATCGTTGACGTCATCAGCATTCTGCTCGTGACGGGGTTGACCGTCTTACTGGAATACGACACCATTCTTCGGTTTGTCAACGAACACGTCGATCTCAGCAACCGGATGGGCAATGGCCAGGGTTTGTTGTACCTGGTCGCCGGCGCCGCCCTTATTGCCGGATTGATCTTTGCTTTTCGCCGGCGCCTGGCGCGTACGGCCCTCTACGCCAAAATCGCTGCGATCGCCCGCGGATTCCGTGACGGCCTGCTGACGATCGGGCAGTTGGAGAAACCCTGGCTCTTTCTGCTGCACAGCGTCAACATCTGGGTGATGTACTTCTTAATGACTTATCTTTGCTTTTTCGCCTTTGCGCCTACGGCCGGGCTTTCCCCGCTGGTTGGGTTGGTCGTCTTCGTTTTTGGAGGCTGGGGTATCGTCATCCCATCGCCAGGCGGAATGGGCACCTATCATTTTTTGGTTCAAACAGCGCTGCAAATGTACGGCATCAGCGGAGATGACGCTTTTTCCTGGGCCAACATCGCTTTCTTTTCCATTCAGCTGGGTAATAACGTGCTGCTGGGTATTCTGGCTTTGATACTTTTACCGGTCATCAACCGCGATTATCACCCCGAAACCGAGGTGCTGCCGAAGTAAACAGCTCCGGTTTCTTATGCTCAATTTGGCGAAAGCCCGCCTGTCGGCTAAAATAACTCCACCATGGCTATTCTGACACGGATCGAAGCAAAAATCAAAGATTGGGAACAAGCCCAGACTGCCGTCCGCCGGTGGCAGGAGTCCGGCCTTCGCGTCGTCTTTACCAATGGCTGCTTTGATATACTCCACTACGGGCACATTCACTATCTTGCTTCAGCCCGCGACCTGGGTGACCGTCTCGTCATCGGTCTCAATTCGGCCGCTTCCGTCCGGCGCCTGAAAGGAGAACACCGGCCTATCAATGATGAGCAAACGCGTCAAACGCTGCTCGCAGCCCTTGAATTCGTCGACGCCGTGGTCGTCTTTGAGGAAGATACGCCTCTCGCATTGATCCAAACCCTGCTTCCGGATGTTTTAGTAAAAGGCGGTGATTGGCAGGTAGCCGACATCGTTGGGTCGAAGGTCGTTTTATCAAAAGGTGGAGAAGTGCGCAGCCTTCCCTATATTGAAGGATATTCTACTACCGCAATCGAGGAAAAAATCCGAAGTCGGTAGAGTTAACCCATGAATAATCCGGGTTAAAGCCATTAGAAATTTTAGAACGCTATTTATGAAGATCAAAGAACTGACAAGTTATCTGGAGCAATTAGCCCCGCCGGCTTATCAGGAAAGCTATGATAATGCCGGTCTTCTGGTGGGCGACCCCGAAAACGATATCCGGGGCGTGCTGATCTGTCTGGACTCAACCGAGGCTGTGGTCGAAGAAGCTATAGAGCGGGACTGCAACCTGATCATTGCCCACCACCCCATCGTTTTCAAGGGACTCAGGCAAATAACAGGCCGCAACTATGTAGAACGGGTGGTTATAAAAGCCATCAAGCACAGCATCGCTATTTACGCGATTCACACCAACCTGGACAATGTGTACCACCGGGGAGTCAATGCCAAAATCGCAGAACGGATCGGTCTCGTCAATACCCGCTTGCTGGCCCCAAAGCAAACGCTGAAAAAACTGTCCTCCTTTGTTCCCGCTCTGCATCAACAACAGGTGGAAGAAGCGCTCATTAGCGCCGGTGTCGACCAGGTCGCCTTTACACACCAAACCACATACAGCACCCTGGTGCCTCACAGCGCCGACGCCTTCGAAGCCGAGTACCTCAAACTGGAAACCCTGTTTCCGGAAGCCAGCAGCCGAAAGGTGCTGAGCGCCCTGCAAAACAGCCAGCCCGATCAACAGGTGCACTTCGATATCGTCAACGTGGAAAACTACAGTGATACCGTGGGCTCCGGAATGATCGGCGAGCTGCCGCAACCCATAGAGGAAAAGGCCTTCCTGCGCGAACTCAAGGAGCGCATGCAGACCGGATGTATTCGCCACACCAGGCTGCTGGGCCGGGATATCAGACGCGTGGCCGTCTGTGGCGGCGCCGGCGGCTTCCTACTGCCCCGGGCCGTGGCCCAGGGCGCCGATGTGTTTGTTACCGCCGATTACAAGTACCACGAATTTTTCGATGCCGAAAACAGCATCGTCATCGCCGATATCGGACACTATGAGAGCGAACAGTTTACCATTGAACTGTTACGTAATATTATATCCGAGAAATTTAGTAATTTTGCGGCCTATTGTACCAAGGTCAATACGAATCCCGTTCATTACATGTAAGAACGGAAAAGTCCGGTTTACTTCCGGATGAAAATTATTTTAGCATATCAAAGACAAAAGATAAAGAGGAATGGCTTCAGAAAAAACCGTAGAAGAAAAACTCAGAAACCTTTACCAGCTTCAGCAAATCGACTCCGAAATCAGCCAGATCGAAGTACTGAAAGGAGAACTGCCCATCGAGGTTAGTGACCTCGAGGACGAGATCGCCGGACTGGAAACCCGTGTCGGCCGCTTACAAGAAACCGTCGATGACCTCGAACACGAGATCAGCAAACACAACGCCAACATCAAGGAGGCGGAAGCCCTGATCGAACGCTATCAGACTCAGCTCGATAACGTCAAAAACAATCGCGAATTCGACGCGCTTACCAAAGAACTGGAGCTGCAAAAACTCGAAATCCAGCTTTCCGAAAAAAAAATCGGCCAGGCGCAAAAAGAAATGGAGGCCAAATCCGAAACGCTCAACGCTAACCAGGAGCGCATGGATAAAAAACAGAAGGAACTGGAAACCAAGAAAGTCGAGCTGGAGAAAATTATTGTAAAAACCGAAAAGGAAGAGGACAAACTGCGTAAACAATCGGAAAAGGCCCGTAAGAATATCGAAGACCGGCTGATAAAAGCTTACGATAAAATCCGCACCTCCTACCGCAACGGCCTTGCAGTTGTAACCGTGGAACGCGACTCCTGTGGCGGTTGTTTCAATAAAATCCCACCGCAGGTGCAACTGGAAATCTCCATGCGCAAAAAAATTATCGTCTGCGAACACTGCGGCCGAATCCTCGTCGATGACTACATCATGGAGGAGAAAAAAATCGAAGAACAACAAGAAGCATAGAGCAGCCGGAAGCCACATTCACGCCCCGCTATCAGGAGGGCGTGAATAATAAGGCCTGCCCCCCGGGCCTTTCCAAAAAGTTGCACGTTAACCGTCTTCGGGCTAAGCCTTGTGATACCTCAAAAAAGTATCTCAAGGCTTGCGCATTTACAGGTAATTCCAAAACTATTATCCATCGAAGGATGGAGGGTAAACACTAAAACACTTTACCAATGAAACCCTGAAACCCATGAAACCTCACCTGGCCTTTTTTTTCTGCATGTTCTCTTTAGCGTCTTCACTTTCCGCCAAATACTTCAACTACACGCCGAGCGCACGAGAAGCCTACGAAAAGGTGCTGAGCCTGCGCTTTGAAGAAGCACAGGTCATGATTGACCAAATCCGGCAGCGGGATCCCGGCAACCTGGTCGTTTATCACATCGAGAATTACATCGACTTCTTTCGGATTTATATAGGCGAGAGCGAAGCCGAATTCAGCCGCCTGAAGTCCAACAGGGACCGACGACTCGCCCAGGTAGCCGGCGGCGACCCCGCCTCTCCTTACTACCTTTACGTTCAAGCCGACATCCGCTTGCAATGGGCGCTGGCCCGGCTCAAGTTTGGTGAGTACTTCAATGCTTTTACCGAAGTGAGCAAAGCTTACAAACTCTTGCAGGATAATCAGAAAAAATTTCCTGGATTTATGCCCAACTACAAGGACCTCGGCATTCTTCACGCCATGGTGGGTACTATTCCAGATGGATATAAATGGGGCGTCAAATTGCTGTCGGGATTAGACGGCACCATAGAACAGGGAAGAAAAGAACTCGAACTGGTACTGAATTATGCCGAATACCATGACTTCATATTCGAGTCGGAGGCCGAGGCCTTGTATGCCTTTCTGCTCCTGCACCTCGACAATCAGGAGGACGCCGCCTGGCAAGCTACTTACAATGCCGGCTGGAAGCCGCGCTCCAATATGCTGCACTGTTTTGTGCAAGCCAATATCGCCATGCGGACCGGTCGTAATGACGAAGCGATACAATTGCTGGAGCAACGCCCCAGGGGCGATGCCTACCTGGCTTTCCCCTATCTCGACTTTATGCTGGGTATAGCCAAACTCCGCCGCCTCGACGATGACGGGCACATTTACCTGCAGCGCTACGCCCAACAATTTAGCGGTCGTAACTTCATCAAGGAAGCTTATCAAAAACTCGCCTGGCATCAACTGTTACAGAATAACAAAACAGGGTACCGCCGGTACATGGAAGCATGCTCCCGCCGGGGCTTCCTGGTCGTAGGAAGCGATGTGAGCGCCCAGCGCGAAGCCGAAGCGGGCCTCGTCCCTCCTTTTGATCTTATCAAAGCCCGCCTGCTCTTCGACGGCGCCTACTATGAAAAAGCCTACCGCGTGCTCTCCCCCCGATCCGAAGAAGACTTTCCTAACAAACGCTTCCGCCTGGAATACCTTTACCGGATGGGCCGCATCTTCCACGGCATGAAACAGTATCCACAGGCCCTGCACTACTACCAGCTAACCATAGAACGTGGACAGTCCTCACCTTACTTCTTCGCCTGTAACGCCGCGCTGCAAGCCGGCCTTATCTATGAAGAACTGGGCATGAGCGACCGCGCTGCCGACTTTTTCCGGCGCTGCCTGAGCATGTCACCTGAAGAATATAAAACCGGCCTGCATCAGAAAGCGACGACGGGGTTATCCAGACTGCGAGAATGATAGAGCAGAAAGCTTGACTGTTTCATACGAAGCTACGGCGCAGAATCCTTTTATTCCCTTTCTTGATTCACTTGCCCGCTTTGCCGGTATAACCGGAACAGACGCCATAGAAGCAAGGCCCCCAGCAACAGCAGTACAGGCCATATATAATGTCGGTATACCGGAGCAGGCTCCCGCGGCTGAGAGGCAAGGGATAGCGTCTGAGTGATCAGAGATGAATTGTGGGCTAGCATCTCCAGATAGCTTGCTGCGGGTCCGGTGGATTCGCTGAGCGTGCAGGTATACAAAGGACCCGCCAAAGAAGCCCCACGCTTTTTAGCAAGACTCAGGAGAAAAGCCGTGTCAGCTATTGACTCGTAGAAAAGTGCGGGAGCCCCAGGTAATGCTTCCGCTTCTTTGCGCAGCGCAGCCGTACGAAAGCCGTAGCGTTCACCAAAATACCGGAAAGGATTGTGCCAGGTGGGCAACAGACGGAGCGGATCGGGAATGTCAATAAGTGCGGACTGGACGGAAAGATCAAGGTCGAGCAATTGTTGCCGGTAGAGACCGTGGTTGAAATCAAAGATGTCGGCATCGTAGGGGGCCAGCGTCGACAGGGCCTTCTGAACGTTATCAAGATATACCAATCCATTTTCGGCTGATAGCCAGGCGTGCGGGTCGGGGTTTCCATTCGGCCCCTTCACTGCCTGGATATTATCCGACAAACGATAAACGGTCATCCCGGGATCGTGAAGGCGGAGCAGGGTGTCGAGCCAGGGCTCCAGTCCCCACCCATTGAACAATAGCAGGTCCGCCTCTTTAAGAAGCTCGCCATCAGCCTCGCTAGGAAGGTAACTATGCGGATCTGTTCCTAGGGGGATTATACTTTCTACTTTCAGGCGCCCCCCGGCAATATTATCCGCCATATCGGCGAACACAGGGGTGCTCGTCAGCACCAGCAGACTGTCCTGTGCTGTCGCGCTACTGACCGCCAATAAGATGAATAATAGGTAAGGCCAACTAAAATCAACCATTTGACTCTGGTTCATGATTGATAGGTGTGCTCCCACACACGCCAAACACCTTTCTCAAAGCACATTGATCCTGGCCATCAGAATCGGCCGGTTGGTGCGGCTGATCGGAATGACCGTTTTATCGATGACCAAGGTATTTTCTTCAATATCCTTGATTTTACTCAGGTTGACAATATAAGAACGGTGAACCTTAAGAAACCTCGGATCATTCAGTTTCTCATCAATATTTTTCAAGGTACTGTGGATTATAAAAGTCGTTTCATCGGTCTTGATACGAACATAGTCGCCGACATTTTCAAAATAACAGATTTTTTCCAGTTCGAGACGGATGTATTTTCCCTCCTGGCGGATATACACATCTTCGGGGTGCGCCCGGTAAGCCAGCAATTTCTCCTGGTACCGGCGTGCTTTCTCAACAGCTTCCAGAAAACGGGGAATACTGATGGGCTTTTTCAAAAAATCGGTGACCTGATATTCGAAAGCTTCGTAAGCGTATTCCACTTTAGCAGTAGTGATAATGATCTGGGGTAAATAGGGCAGCCTTTCCAAAAAGTCGATCCCGCTGATTTCCGGCATATGAATATCCAGAAAAATGAGATCGATTTCGAGTTCCTGGAGTTTATCCAGTGCTTCTTCTGCGCTGGAACACACTGCTTCAAGTTGCAATAACTGCGATTTAGCGCACAGCCTTTGTAATGCTTTGCGCGCTAGCACATCGTCGTCGACGATCATGCATAGGAGCTTCATGGTCAATAGAGTAGTCTTTGTGTTTAAAAATTCAACCGGATGAATCTTAGCGCGTCAAGATACAATCTCTAACGCCGAAAGAAAAACAACCTTCATGCCGTCTTTTATTATTCGTAAAAGCCGGGTTAGCTTTTAAAAGCTAAAATTGCGCACAATCTAAAGCTGCTGCAGAGCGATATTTCAGGAAAAATGTGCATTTACTCTAAAGCTTCTTACAAGAACAGGCCCTTGCTGGCTTTTCATATAGGTTCGCAGTTGGTTAAACCGCAAAATTGCCTTAGATTTGCCCACCATACGAAAAACCAGAGGGCTTCACCTGCGCCTGCCGGTCTGGTGAAGCCCTCTATTTGATAATAAGCAAACTATAAATATGATCGGACAAACACTAATTTATGTAATCCCCGCCTTTGGGGTGCTGGCTCTGCTGTTTACAGCCTGGCGCTCCAACTGGGTTTCCAAGCAGGAAATCGGAACGGAACGCATGGGGCGCATTGCCAAGAACATCGCCGACGGAGCGATGGCTTTTCTCAAGGCAGAGTACCGGGTGCTGGCTATTTTCGTTGTCGCAGTAGCCATCCTGCTGGCTTTATCAGCTGACCCTGAGGCCAGCTCCTGGCTGATTTCTGTATCCTTTATTCTCGGTGCCATCTGCTCCGGGCTGGCCGGCTTCATCGGCATGCGCGTGGCCACCAAAGCTAATGTGCGCACCACGAACGCCGCCCGTACCAGCCTGAGTAAAGCGCTGGGCATTGCCTTTTCCGGCGGTTCGGTAATGGGTATGGGGGTAGTAGGGCTCGGCGTACTGGGTCTGGGTCTATTGTTCATCATTTACTCCAACATGGGCTGGGACGTCAATAGAGTCATTACCGTAATCACCGGCTTTTCTTTCGGCGCGTCCTCTATCGCTCTGTTTGCGCGCGTTGGCGGCGGTATTTATACCAAAGCTGCCGACGTTGGGGCCGACCTCGTCGGGAAAGTCGAAGCTGGTATTCCGGAAGATCACCCGCTCAACCCCGCGACCATCGCAGATAATGTAGGCGACAACGTAGGGGACGTAGCCGGTATGGGCGCCGACCTTTTCGAATCGTATGTCGGTTCCATCATTGGTACGATGGTGCTGGGCGCCGCTTTTATCGGCATGCCGGGCTTCATGGAAACCAACGATTTCGGCGGCCTCAACGCCGTACTGCTTCCGATGGTGCTGGCCGGCGTAGGCATCGTCACTTCTATTCTGGGCACCTTCTTTGTCCGCACCCGTGAGGGGGGCAATCCTCAGAAAGCTTTGAACCGGGGAGAATTTATTTCCGCCGGCGTCATGCTCATTGCTACCTTTTTTATTGTTCAGTGGATGCTTCCGGAAGGCTGGATCATCAGCCAACAGGTGATCATCGATGGAGAAGCCATTGTAGAAGAAACGGCCTTCTCCTCCATGGGTGTTTTCTGGGCGGTCATTTTCGGCTTGGTAGCCGGTCTGCTCATCGGGCTGATCACGGAATATTATACCGGCACCGATACCCGGCCGGTGAGGAACATCGTCAACCAATCGATGACCGGATCAGCCACCAATATCATTGCCGGCCTGGGGGTAGGAATGCAATCCACCGCTATTCCCATCCTGATTATCGCCGCCGCGATCATCGGCGCCTATGAATTTGCCGGGCTGTACGGCATTGCTATCGCCGCGGTCGGTATGCTGTCCAATACAGGTATTCAGCTGGCCGTTGACGCTTACGGTCCTATTTCCGATAATGCCGGCGGCATTGCCGAAATGAGTGAATTGCCCAAGGAAGTGCGCAGCCGTACCGATAAGCTCGATGCTGTTGGCAACACCACGGCCGCCATCGGTAAAGGCTTTGCTATCGGCTCCGCTGCCCTGACGGCGCTAGCCCTCTTCGCCGCCTTCATGACCACAGCCCAGATTTATACCATCAATATTGCCAACCCGCTGGTCATGGCCGGCCTTTTCCTGGGCGCCATGCTGCCTTTCCTCTTCTCCTCGCTGGCCATGAATGCCGTGGGAAGCGCCGCTATGGATATGATCAAGGAAGTGCGCCGCCAGTTCAAAACTATTCCAGAGCTGACCGCAGCGCTTGATGCCATGCGCCGTAACGAAGGCAAAAACCTCAAGGAGTGGAGCGACGAAGATCGGCAGATTTTTGAAGCTGCCGATGGCAAAGCCGAATTCAGCCGCTGCGTGGAAATCTCTACCCAGGCCTCTATCCGGCAAATGGTGCTTCCCGGTGTCATCGCCGTAGCTTCGCCCGTGGTCATAGGCTTCCTCGGAGGCGCCGAAATGCTCGGCGGCCTGCTGGCCGGCGTCACCTCGGCCGGTGTGCTGATGGCTATCTTCCAGTCGAATGCCGGCGGCGCCTGGGACAACGCCAAAAAAATGTTTGAGGAAGGTGTGGAAATCGGCGGTGAAAAGTATTTTAAAGGATCCGATCCTCACAAAGCAGCCGTCGTAGGCGATACGGTCGGTGATCCGTTTAAAGATACTTCCGGCCCCTCGCTCAACATTCTGCTCAAGCTGATGGCAGTAGTAGCACTCGTCATTGCCCCCATGCTTTAAGGAAGACGTTGATGATCTGATGAAAAAGCGCCCTTTTCGCCATTCTGCGAAAAGGGCGCTTTTTTTAGTGGCAGCAGAAAACTTGACCGCCGGTATGGCGTTCTATTTTTACATTTCTCTCTTGCCCCAGATTATTTATGGGTTCTTCGTTCTGAGAGACCAAAGGAACGATTTGCATTTAAGGTTTCGTTAAATGAGAGAAGATATTGCGCTGCCGGTCAACATTTTTGTTAAAAAAAAGTATATTTATTGGATGTTTCTCGTTATAATGTTCTGATAGCGTAGTCATTCACCCGTTATTCCTTGTTCAAAACCAATTTACTCATGAAATTTAGAGGACCGCTGTTTTTTTCTTTTTTGTTGATTGCCTTTCTGGTGGCGGCCTTTTATCCCCAGACGGTAAACGATACTGAAAAAGAAGCTATGTTGATGCGGACGATTCTCACCTTTATGGATCGCCTGCACTTTAACCCAAAAGACGTTAATGATAATTTCTCAGAGGAGCTGTACAACCTTTACCTAGATCGCATCGATGGCTCCCGCCGCTTTCTGACCCAGGATGATATCGCCAAGCTGGAACCCTATCGCCTGCTGTTGGACGACGAAGCCCTCTCCGGAACCTACAATTTCTTTGAGCTTTCCCTGGAACTACTCGAAACCGGCATTAATAAAACCCGGGGATATTACCAGGAAATTCTGGTCTCCCCCTTCAACTTCGAGCAAAAGGAATCCATAGAATTAGATGGCGATAAACGCCAATGGGCAAAAAATGATGCGGAGCTGCGCGAATATTGGCGCAAATATCTAAAGTACGAAGTGATGACCCGCTTGTCGCGCAAAATTGAAGAGCAGGAAGAAAAGGGCGAAGAAGCTGAAAAACGATCGACGGAAGAACTGGAAAAAGAAGTGAGAGAGGAAGTGCTGGAGATGATGGATGAATGGTACGACCGCATGTCTAAACTTCGCCGTAGCGACCGGCTAAGTTATTACCTCAATTCCCTGACCAACCTCTTTGATCCGCATTCCGTTTATTTCGAACCGGTCGCAAAGGAGAATTTCGATATTCGATTCTCCGGCAAACTGGAAGGTATCGGCGCCCGTCTCCAAACAGAAGGAGATTATACCAAAGTCGTCGAAGTAGTCGTCGGCGGTCCCGCCTGGCAAGGAAAAGAACTCGACGAAAATGATGTCATCCTTAAAGTCGCTCAGGGTGACGAAGACCCCGTGGACATTAAAGGGATGAACATAAACGAGGTAGTACAGCTCATCCGTGGCAAAAAAGGCACCGAGGTACGGCTGACAGTTAAAAAAGTAGATGAAACCCGAAAGACCATCTCCATCATCCGCGACGTGGTTGTCTTTGAAGAACGCTACGCCCGCTCTCTCATCCTCGACGGCGCTGAGCAAGGGGAGCGAATCGGTTACATCTATCTGCCTGGTTTCTATGCAGATTTTGAAGACAGAAACGGTCGCTTCTCCGCCGAGGATGTGGAAAAGGAAATTGAAAAACTGAAAGAAGAATCGGTTGACGGCATCATACTCGACCTGCGTAATAACGGTGGCGGTTCCCTGCGAGACGTCGTGAAAATGTCCGGCTTTTTTATCGAAGAAGGCCCCATCGTACAGGTGAAATCCCGTGATCAGAAAGCGGAAGTGCTCACCGATGTAGACCCCGAGGTCCAATACAACGGTCCTCTGGTAGTCATGGTCAACTCCTTCAGCGCCTCAGCCTCTGAAATCCTGGCCGCGGCACTGCAGGATTACGAACGCGCCGTTATCGTTGGCAGCAAATCGACTTTCGGCAAAGGCACCGTTCAGCGGTTTTACGACCTGGATCGCGCCGTTCGCGGATTCAATGAAATTAAACCCCTGGGAGAAATCAAGCTGACCACCCAAAAGTTCTACCGTATCGACGGCGGCTCCACACAGCTCAAGGGCGTGGTTCCGGATATCGTTCTTCCCGATAGTTACCACAATATCCAAATCGGAGAACGGGAAGAGGAATACGCCATGAACTGGACTAAAATCGATCCGGTCAAACACAAACAGAGTGTTTATAAGGTGCGGAACCTGGATGAAGTCGCCCAAAGAAGTAAAGAACGGGTGACCAGTAATTCTACTTTCCAGAAAATTTACAATAATGCCGAACGGCTGGAAAAACAACGGGAAATGAGCGAGTATCCCCTGAACCTCGAGGAATTCCTCGCTTTTTCTAAAGAAAAAGAAAAAGAAGCCGCACAGTTTCGCGATATGTTTCAGGAAAAGGTGAATGAAGGTGTCACGAACCTCGAAATAGACCTCCCGAGCATCCACGCCGATGAATCGAAAGAAGCCCGCAATGAGGACTTCATCAAATCGGTCTCCAAAGATGTTTACATTAAAGAGACAATCCATATCATCCACGATTTGATCCAACTGAATTAGTGTGCTGTAGCATAGGTTTTCGTCGGTATAGAACTGCCAGATTTCGAAAATCTGGCAGTTCTCATCCGGGCCGAAATAAACTTGAGGTCCTTCGATCAACCTCATTTTTCAGCGTACTATAAGCGACCATCGACAATGATATTGGTTGAGAAGACCTTCTGAAGTTGATTTGGAAGGTCTTCTCTGGTTCTACTACGCTGTCATAACCCATTTATCAGCAGGGATGCTTCTCAGTAAAAAAGCTCCCTTTAGAGAGAACGTATAGTATGAATTATCTGAGCCTCGAGAATGTTACAAAGACTTACGGCGAGAAAGTGCTCTTCGATCACATTTCCCTCCAAATCAATCAGGGCGAAAAGGTGGCGCTGGTAGCCAAAAACGGAACGGGCAAATCGACACTGCTGCGGGTTATCGCCGGGGAGGAACAACCCGAGGGAGAAACCGCCAGTATTTTCGTCCACCGCCAAGTCCGTATCGGTTACCTCAGTCAGGACCCCAATTTTGATGAAGAAAATACGGTGCTGGAAGCTGTTTTCAACAGCGACAATCCGCTCATTGAGGCCATCAAACGCTATGAACGCGCCATGTTGCACCCCGAAGACAGCCAGGAGGTGCAGGCCGCTATCGGCCGGATGGAAGACCTGAAAGCCTGGGACTTCGAAGCGCGCATCAAGGAGGTCCTCAGTAAACTCAATATTGACGAACTCGAACAGCCGATTAAAAACCTCTCCGGAGGTCAAAAGAAACGACTGGCGCTCGCCAAGCTGATCATCGATGAGCCAGAACTGCTGATCCTCGATGAACCCACCAACCACCTCGACCTCGATATGATCGAATGGCTGGAGGAATATCTCAGCCAACCTAATCTCACCTTACTAATGGTCACTCACGATCGCTACTTTCTCGAACGCGTCTGTGACCATATCATAGAACTGGAAGGAGGACGCATCTACAGCTATTCCGGCAACTACAGCGACTTCCTCGAAAAGAAGGCCACGCGCAAGGAAATCGAAAGTACGGAGTTCGACAAAGCCAAGAAATTACTGAAAAAAGAACTGGAATGGGTCAATCGCATGCCTAAAGCCCGCGGCACCAAAGCAAAATCACGGGTCGACTCCTTTCATGATCTCAAGGATCAGGTGAGCGGACGTCGCCGCGAAGGCGAAATGAAAATTGATATCAAAGGACAACGGCTGGGAAAAAAAATTCTGGAAGCCCACAACGTAAGTAAATACTTCGACGATCTGAAAATCGTCGAAGGTTTCGATTATAAATTTAAAAAACGCGAACGCGTCGGCATCGTTGGCCCCAACGGTGTAGGCAAAACGACCTTTCTCAAAGTGCTCACCCAGGAAATCCGGCCCGATACGGGCAAAGTGGTCGTCGGAGAAAATACCGTCTTCGGTTACTATACTCAGTCCGGAATCCAACTCGAAGAAGATAAACGCATAATTGATGTCATTCGCGATATCGCCGAATATATCCCCCTGGAAAAAGGACAAAAACTCACGGCCGAACAACTGCTGGAACGATTCCTCTTTAACCGAAAACAGCAACAGGTATACGTCAGCCAACTCAGCGGCGGTGAACGCCGCCGCCTCCACCTCCTGACCGTGCTGATGCGCAACCCGAACTTCCTCATCCTGGATGAGCCGACCAATGACCTCGATATCATTACGCTGAATGTCCTGGAAGAATTCCTGATGGATTTTCCCGGCTGCCTGATCGTCGTCACCCACGACCGATACTTCATGGATAAGATTGTCGACCATCTCTTCGTCTTCGAAGGGAACGGTATCATTACCGATTTTATCGGTGATTATTCCGAATACCGCACTTATCAAAAAGAAAGAGAAGCAGCAAAACGCCAGGAAGAACGCACCGCCCAGGATCAACGTAAACAGGAAAAGTCACCTCCCGGGGCCTCTCTAAAAGAGGAACCCAAGCTCTCCTATCACGAACGTAAGGAGATGAACCGGCTTGAAAAAGAGATCGGTAAGCTCGAAAAGCGCAAATCAGAAATCGAAGCCGCCTTTGCTCAACCCGACCTCAGCTCAGAAAGAATTGAAGCCCTCTCCATCGAACTGGGAGAAGTCAAAAAGGAAATCGAAGAAAAGGAAATGCGCTGGATGACCCTGGCGGAGCTGGCCTAACCCCTTCCCCCTCTATACAAAAGGTTTTTTTCTAAAAAATCCTCTTTTTTTCTAAAAAAATTGTATCTTGATTTAGAACTTATTTCCTTCTCATTACAAAACCTCCTCCCTTAAAGCCTTTTCAATCACGGGGATTGAAAGGCACAACTGAGCGTAAATCCAAAAATAGCCTCAAGCCCGCCCCTCCAGGGCCGAAGGATATTCTTCACCTTCCTGTGAAGGTTTGCGGATAGACGCCAAAATCCTTTTACAAACCGGTACTTTTCCGGGATATTCCGGATATAGTAATGTGTTCCTGGCGCGGAACTTACCATTCGATGCAACTATTTCAGTCATCTGCAAGGAGTAATGGGAAGTTTCCTGTCCAACAAACCGATTTGCGCATATGAAAAAATCAAAAACCGACCCCATTTCAGAGGCCATCCAAAGCAGGATGTACGATGAAGCAAAAGCCCAACAGGAAGCTTTTGCACTGCTGCATAACGGGCTGAAACGTTACCGTCAATCAGGGCTTTTGCTTTCCGGAACAGAACTAAAAGCGATTTTGCTCTACCGGCAAAGTCTCGTTATGAGTTCTCAGGAACGCTGGTTGCTGGAAGAAAGCAAACGCAGCCTGGAAGAACAGCAACGCCGGCAACGGCGCCGCTACCTCAAAATCGCCGTGGCAGGACTTAGCTGCCTCCTCATTTTTTCACTGGCCGCCTGGGGACTGAACGAGGATACAGCTGAAGGAGAAGGGCAAGCGTTCCCCAAAATAGCTGTGGAAAAAACGGCAGAAACGTCCATCGCCACTCCCGCAGAACCTGGGCAGGAAGAAAAAACACCCAGGCAAAGGAAGCCTGAAACGAAAAAGGCGGACCTTCAAAAAATGGAAATGGATAAACAAGATACAGCTCCTGAAACAGCCGAACTACAGGAGAAAGGTATCGAAGAGCCGCTGGTTAATCCCTTTTCTTACACCATCCCGGTAAAGACCAGCCATGGAAAGGTACTGCGGGTGCGCAAAGCCGGTAAATGGGGCCTTGCCGATACCCGGTATAATGTATTACTGCCCCTGAAATATCGCCGCGTACGTGTACTGGATACCACCCGAGGCTACTTCATTCTCGAATATAAAGGCAAAAGAGGAATCGCTAATGCCAAGGGAACGGTGTTGTTGCCTCCCAGATATGACAAGCTGGGCGAATACCAGGCCTCCGAACACCTGCTGATAATCTATGAAAAAGGAAAAGCGGGCTTATTCGATCTGCGCAGCGGACGTCCGGCCATAGAGCTGCAATCTAAAACAGTTCAGATACTATCAAAGAGCATTTAACCGGCATCTGTGCCTTCACGAGAAAATTTTTTGGCAAACACTTGCTTTCATATTTCAAAAATACTTATCTTAGAAGCTGATTAACAGCCCCCTTTGTTTCCCCACTTCCGAGAGGCATCAAAACCCTTACTCCGTCCAACTGTCCTCCTTACCCTCACGAGGGCTTTCCCGTTTGGGTCTATCTAACATACCGCGCTTATCATACCGATCCCCCCATCACGTACGCTGATCCTTAAAGATCTGGGTGCCGGCATTATCGTCCGGAGCAACAGATGTTTGTATCATGCTTTTGCGAGGAACTAAGCTTAGTCGACAAAAATAAATCCAAATCCGGTTAAAATGAATCTCAGAAAATTCGCGAAAAAAATCAGGAAGAAATACCAAAGCCGAATAGCCGGCAGTGATTCGGCCCAGACGGCCTATCAGACGCTCCAACGGGGGGTGCGGCGTTACGAAGAAAAACAAACTCTGCTCAGCAACCGGGAATTAAAGCTGGTTCAGGCTTCCCAGAACCTACTGGTGCTGAGTGCTCCGGAGCGCAAACTGATCGAAACCAGCGAGAAAATGCTCAGCCAACGCTCCCGGTCGAGCCGGCGCCTGGTATTCATCAGCCTTGCCCTCCTCATCCTGGCTGCCAGTATCCTGATCCTTTGGCCGCTTTCTTCCGGCGAAACCAGCGGCCTCTCAACCCCACTGACGGTTGCTAATGATCCCACTGACGAGGCTAGGATCATCCCGGCTGAAAAACTCAACCGCTCGCCAAGTATGCAAACCTCCAACCTGCCTGTCAAACGCGAACGCCGTCGACAGCTTCAGCAGAAGACTACGACCGCATCGCCGCCGGCTGAAAAGAAACCGCTCAAAGCGACAAAAGAATTTAAGAAGAGTAATTTCTTTGGCATTTCCGAAGCATTATCCGGTATCAGCTCTCCACTAGCCGGACTACCCGAGCCGAAAGCAAAGGAAATGCCTCAACCCAAACCCGAAAAGATAGAAGAAGCACCGGAAGAAGCAGTTCCCGCTACTGAGCCGGCAAAACCGGCAGAAACAACTGAAATGGCAGAAAGGGCGGAAGCAGGGGAGCCCGCGGAGAAAAGCGAAAGTAAAACCATTTCCCAGCCACAAGAACGCCGTTTCACTTACCGGGAAACAATTAACACTTCCTACGGAAAGGTCATGATCGTACAGGAACAGGGGAAATGGGGACTTACCGACATTTCCGGTAAATACCTGCTTGAGCCGGAATACGATCACATCAGGGCATTCCACACCCAGCGAGGCCTCTTCCTCATCGAGCGCAGCGGTAAGCGCGGTATCGCACAGGCTCAGGGTGATATCATCTTGTACCCATTCTTCGAACACATCAAATCTTATCACCTGCGCGAATCCTTACTCGTCGTCTCCAACAACGGTAAGTTTGGCGTCTATGATGAGAAAGAAAAGGAATTTGCCATAGGACTGGAGTTTCAGGATATCTGCTGCCTGGCAGACGGCCTGTTCGGCGTACAGCTGACCGGTGGCAAATGGGGATTCATCGATAGAAAAGGAAATATGATTATCCCGGCCATCTACGACGCGCTGGAATCTCCCTTTGAGGAAGGCCGCGCCCTGGTAAAAAAAGCAGGACGAAAATACTACATCGACAAAGCAGGGAATGTGTTCCCGTATAAAGGAGAGAGTTGAAGGAAGGAGTAGTAGGCAGTACCCTTCTGTCAGAAGCCGAAGTTCGCCGGGGCGAAGAGAAACCTGGATTCACCAGCAGGACACTGCCTGCTTTTAACAGCCTTTTGTAAAGAACTGGTTTTCACACTCTCCGCCGCCCAGATGATACCGCCTTCTGCGGTCGGTCCTGCCTGCCGGTCAGGCAGGGATGTCACCTGGACTCCAGGGAGTACGTTTTGCAGGAACGATGTTAACTGGAGGGCTGCCTACTGAGAGGCTGTTTCACTTTTCCGCCAACTCTTTAATTTTCTTTTCCAGCTCGTACTCATCACCTGGCACATAGCCCGAATGCTCATAGACGATCTGCCCTGAGGCATCCAGGAGAAAAGTTTGGGGGATAGACTGGAAATTGAGCGCGTTTCTCAACTGCTGATTGGCATCGGTTAAAATAGTATACGGCCATCCTTTCGACTGAACCATAGGCCCCACTTTGGGTAGCGCGCGCTGGTCATCGATTGAAATCGCGATCAGTTCTACCTCATATTCGGCCTGCCAATCGGCGTAAATATCGGCAATAGCGTCCAGTTCTTTCTTACAGGGAGCGCACCAGGTAGCCCAAAAGCTGAGCACCACGGGTTTCCCCTTGTTCGTGTACGCTTGTATATCTACCATCTGCCCCTTCAGGGTACGCACCTTCACCGAAGGAATACTTTTCTGGGCCAGCAACCCTGTACTGAAACTAATGAGCAGAAACAGCGTACAATACTTAACACAATCCATTGTCGTGAATTTTAATTGTATGTGAAACAAATCTTTACCTTTATTGCCGAAAACACCTTAACAATTTCTGTCTTTCAATCCCTGTTTGAGAGCTGCTTTCTGAATTCCGGCTTTCGCCAAACTACTTTCCTTCTCCGGCGAGAAGACGGCGATTGTTAAATTTACGGCCTTACCGGAGAATAACAAGGCCGGCGTACCGCTTTAACGTTCAACATGTACGGTTATGTATCGCTATTCAATAAAATCCCCAATCGCGGCAAAGCGACGGCGGGCCCTGCTTCTCCTGGGTTTCCTTTTGTGGCAGGTAGTTCCCGGCGCCTTCGCCCAAAACGAGAACAACGGTGGGATCATCTCCGGCAACCTGCAGGCAGCCGGCAATTTCTTTATTCGCGACACGGTGATCGGAGCGGCCAATACGCCCCAGTACGACCGTCAGCTGTACAGCGCAGACACCTGGCTGAACCTTTCCTACAGCAACTGGGGCTTCGACTTTGGGCTGCGCTTTGACCTGTTCAACAATTCCAATTTACTCAACCCGACGGGGTCTTTCACTGCACAGGGTATCGGTCGCTGGTTTATCAAAAAGAACATCAATAAGCTCGATATTGCCGTAGGCTACCTCTATGATCAGATTGGCAGCGGCATCATATTTCGCGCCTACGAAGAACGCGCCCTGCTCATCGATAACGCCCTGTACGGAGCCAGGTTGCAATATCAACTGCTGCCGCAATGGCGCGTAAAGGTCTTCACTGGCCTTCAAAAACAGCAATTCGATAACTACAATTCGGTGGTTAAGGGATTTCAGACCGAAGGATACCTCAGCGCCGGCCCGGAAGAGGCCCCGGTAACTTTCGCGCCGGGCTTCGGCGTTGTCAATCGCACCCTCGACGATGAATCCATGAACAACCTGATCGCCACCATCAATACCTACCCCAAGGAGGAGGCTTTTGTACCCAAATACAATACCTACGCTTTTTCCTTGTACAACACGCTTACTACCGGCAACTTCATGTGGTATGTCGAAGGCGCTTACAAAACCGACGACCCGATGAACGATCCCTTCGGCGAACTCGTACTGGATTCCACAATCATCGTAGGCGATAAGTTTTTTCAGGCCCCCGGCTCCGTGCTGTATTCCAGCCTGAGCTACGCCGCCAATGGCTGGGGCCTTACCTTTGAGGCCAGACGAAACCAAAACTTCACCTTTCGAACGCGTCCGCAGGCGCAGCTCAACCGCGGAATGATCAACTTCCTCCCGCCCATGAGCCGCGTCAATACTTACCGGTTGACGACCCGCTACGTGCCGGCCATTCAGGAGCAGGGTGAATGGGCCTACCAGGCCGACATTCGTTATTCCCCCAACCGCAAGTGGAGCTTTAATGCCAACTTTTCAAATATTACCAACCTGAAAGGCAGCTTGTTATACCGCGAAATATATACAGAGATCAAATACCGCCATCAGCGAAAATGGACGATACAGGGCGGCGTACAGCGACAGCAGTACAATCAGGAAATCTACGAGTTTAAACCCGGCGTGCCGCTGGTGGAAACATTCACGCCCTACCTGGATTTCCTCTACAAAATTGACCGGAAAAAATCACTGCGCCTGGAAGCGCAATACATGCACACGGGGTACGATGAAAAAGCCAAAGCCCGTCAGGACTACGGCAACTGGCTCTTCGGCCTTGTGGAACTGGGTATTGCTCCCCATTGGACCTTTACTCTTTCGAATATGTATAATGTGACCCCGGGTAAAAATTCACCGGTAAATCAGGAAGGAGATAAATTGTCGGTACACTTTCCACGCTTCGATGTATTTTATACCTACCGGAGCAACCGCTTTTCCCTCAGCTACGTAAAACAAGTGGAAGGGGTGGTATGCACCGGCGGCATTTGCCGGCTGGAACCGGCGTTCAGTGGTGTGCGGTTTACCGTCAACTCCACTTTTTAACTTTAACCCAACAAGGACCTGAAATCCTGGATTATGAGAAATGTTCTCTTCTGCTTACTACTTTTGATTTCAGCCTGCAGCGAAGTTCCCCCGGAGATCAATCCGCGCATGGACGGTATGCAGGAACCCGGCGATACCGCAACGGTAGATGTGCAGGAACGGCAGGTGCTCATTGAAGAATTTACCGGGGTGCGCTGTGTCAACTGCCCGGCCGGCGCCGCCGCTATTGAGCGCCTCATGGAACAACACGAAGGACGGATCATCGCCGTTTCCATCCACGCCGGCTTCTTCGCCCGCCCCTATCAGGAAACAAGCCGGTACGACTTTCGCACCAATGCCGGCAATAGCCTGCAATCCTATCTCGGTGAACCCCTGGGATATCCCACTGCTGTCGTAAACCGCCATCGTTTCGAAGGGGAGCCGGACTTGCAGCTGGGTCAGTCTCTATGGCCCGGATATGTACAGCAGGAACTCGCCCGGCCGCCAAGGCTCTACCTCGATATGGATGTCAACTACAATGCCGTTTCCCGCAACCTCGATGTCACGGTACAGCTCAGCGTAGCGGAAGATATCCCGGAGAAAGAAATCCGCCTGAGCCTCGCCCTCACCGAAGACGGCATAGCCGATGCCCAACTGACACCGGAAGGGGAAAAACCCGATTACCTGCACAATCACGTGCTGCGGGATATGATCACCCCTTTCGACGGGACACCACTGGAAACACCACTGACAAGCGGAGAGAACAGAAGTCAACGCTTCAGCTATCAGCTACCGGAAGTCTGGCAGACAGAACGCTGCCACCTCGTGGCTTTCGTGCATCTCGCCGGAGAACAAAAAGAAGTGTTACAAGCGATTGAAAGAGGATTGGTGAATTGAAATGGGAAGGAACAGAAACAACCCTCCCTTATTTGCCGTTGATTCTCTGCCAATCGGCAATTGAAATCTGCAACCTTTGCAGAACTTTTTAGTGAGAAAACGGGAAAAGGGATCAATCCTTAACACTGTACAGGCCATGATCTGCCTCCAGTTTGTACAAGGAACGCTGATCAAAAACCTTCCGGTGCCGATTCCCTTCATCATCGTACCAGATGCATACTACATCCTGTACGCTGAAATCATCTCCTACAAAAGCTTTGTGCTCAAGCGCATACTTCACGACTTCCATAATGGGGCCCCCGCTCTTGCGGTGCACCCGGTCACCTGTTCTGAATTTTCTTGCTTCCATAACTGCACTTTAAGTAATCTAATGCAGAATTTACCTTATCTGAATTTAAAAGACCCTGATAAAAGTCAGATCGTGCAATGATTTTACTCAAAACAGAGGTTAACGCCCGACCGGCCAATTCACACTTCCCACGGATATGTTTCCGGAATTTCTTCCGGCGCGGGATGCAGTTTAAGCGGATGCAACCCCTCGGTGACTTCGATGTACAGAAAAGCATCGTACCGCTCGTGAATCAGCGTGGGAACATAATTTCCGAATTCAGCTTCCGGACGGTAGACCACACCGACGGCACGATGGCCCACCCGGTTTTGGAAGCGGGGTTCCCTGGCGATATCTTCGGCAAAGAGCAGGGCGTCGCCTTGCCCCTGTTGGTAGAGATAATCTTCCCAGCTGCCGTGGCGCGCTTCCGGAAGTTCCATCTCCTGCATGGGGGCGCCCCAGTGTGTGCCGGCGATTACCGTTCCGTGATGCGAACCAAATCCTGCCAGATAGCAATTGTCTTTTCCGTATTCCTCCCGCGCCAGCTGGCCGATATTGAACATGCCTGCTTTCGCCATATCCGTCGCACGGGCGTCACCTATATGCGTATTGTGTTCCCACACGATGGCTTTGCTGTCGGGACCGTGAAAATCTAACAGCCGGGTGAGTGTGTCCATCATGTGGCGATCGCGCACATTCCAGGAGGCGCCGCTACCCCGGACCATGGCCCGGTAATATTTTTCGGCGTCAACGGCCACCCGGGCATTCTGCTCATTGTTGAAATCCGACTCGCGGTCACCGCCATGAGTAGGAAAACGCTTTTCTATTTCGCGTAGCATATGGACGACTTCCGACTCGCAGTCTTCCGGCACCAGGCGCCTCGTCGCCGAAGCGTAGCGCTGCGGATCTTCGTAATAGGGTTCAAAACAACGGAATGCTTCGCGTGCGGCCTCTACCGCCGATCCGTCGTTGCGCTCCAGGTAGCGGATCACTTCCGCCAGAGAATCGTAAAGGCTGTATACATCCAACCCGTAAAAGCCCACTTGTTCTTCTCCGGCGAGCGCTTCGTTGTGGTCTCTGAGCCATTTGACGAGGGCGGCGACCTCCCAGTTGCCCCACATCCAGGTGGGCCAGCGGTGGAATACCTCTACCGCCTGTACCGGATTGGCCGCGGCAGCGGGGTAGCCTTTCACATAGCGGTTGACCTGATAGCAATCGGGCCAGTCCCCTTCTACGGCAATGAAGTTGAAGCCCTTTTCTTCAATAAGGCGTTTGGAGATCGCTTTGCGCCAGTTGTAGTATTCGGAAGTGCCATGGCTAGCTTCGCCGAGCATGACGATGCGACGATCACCGATGGCTTCGAGCAATAGATCTAGATCCTGAGGATTGGTGAGTGGATGGGTGGTCATAGGCGGTAATTTTAATGAACGGTCTCGCCTATGATAAGGATAAACAGGGTGCTTGTGTTTAGTCGAAAGACTTCAGCAGGATAATACTGAAAAGCCATGGCCAGATCCCACCAAGTAATCTGTGTTTTTTTTTTAAAACTTTCCTGTCGAAGTCAGGATGGCGAATAGTAACATTTTAAATATCACTCCCGGCGAATCAGTACAACCCAATCCTCGCCGATATCATGCGGGGGCAAGCCAATGTTGACTGCCGCCCCGCTTGAAATCGTCTTCACCGAACCTGTTTCCAGTGCGCCGCCTGTTCTGGGATTGTACCAGTGAATGGTATACGGGGTATCGTTACCGCTCAGGTTAATATTGGTCGTCCCGCCATCCGGCAGATAAACGGCGTACAACTCCCCTTCTTTGGCCAGGCAATAATCCGCCCGGGAAGAAGTAAGCGCATTCCTGTTTTCCATTTCCGGGTAAGGCAGGTATTCCTGGAAAAAAGACAGGGCGTGGCGGGTAATGTCCCACAAGTGATCACGGCTACGCCAGTCCTCAAGGTTGAGGTCGTTATGCGGATACCGGTAGCCGAAGTACCACTCCACTCCGGCGCCGCCGGCCATCAGGTTACCCCAGAGCACGGCTTGGCGAATGGTATCGTGTCGGGGGCTATAGGAATCGGGCAATGCCCCTTTGTAGGCAGGGCCGATCTCGTCGAGACAAACCACCCACTGGTGGGCACTGTCGCGGGACCAGTTGATCCATTGCAGCGTTTCCTCATGTGCGTTAAAAATATTAGCACACTGAATAGAGGGCCCTTCAATGGCCTCGAAGCCCAGGAATTCTGAAATATATTCATCCCGGGCAGGTTCGTAGGAATGGGTGTGCACCGCGATGAAGTGATCATAGGGATCCATATCGCGAAGGAAGGCCGCCATATCCATGGTTTGCCCGGCTGTCTGCCCGCTGGGCGACCACCCGACGGGCCCGTGTTCTTCCCCCAGGTTCCAGGTAATGGCCAGATGATGGCTGAAGCGGGCGATGAGCTCGCGCAGGTAAAGCTTGCGCTGCACATCGAGATAACCGCCGTCGAGGATGGCTTCATTTTCCGTTTCCTGCAGCACGAGGTGCAACATCAGTCCCAACTTATCCATATGGGCGAAGACGATTTCCCACTGGTCCAGCTTGCTGCAGTCAAAGCGGTAGCGTTCATTACGGTCGGTCCAGGGCCAAACGTCATCCCCGTCACCCTGAACGTTCATGGTCAGCATGTAAACCGAATTCATCCCCTTTTGAGCCAGGTAATTCAGCGCTCCGATAATACTTTTGCCTTTGCCGTCCTGCCAGGCGGGATCGCCGCTCTTCCAGTCGGATAAGTGCGGCTCATAAGCATGCAGCCCCAGGTTGGGAGCGCTTTCTCCCTGCCGATGCTCCGTGTTTCCTCCGTAGTAGGTGCCGTCGAAGTCGATATACCCCAGGAAGTTTTCGGGACTGTCGGCGCCGCCTTTGAGAAAATACTGTTTGCTTTGCGCAAAACGCAAATAGCGCTCTCCTGTATACTGCAGCTGTCCCCTACTCCGGAAATCACGTCCCGACTTATCGGACTCCGTCACAGTAAACTGCCCGGAGGCGCCGTCAAAAGCAATAGGTTCTCCGGCCTGCGGGTTGGTGCTCACTGCGATAGCCCGGCCCTGCCGAAACGAGGCTTCGTAGGACCAGTTTCCCGTCTCCTCCGGGCTGAAATGAACCCGCCACTTCCTTCCCGCAGTAGCGCTGCTCTGCGCGGCATTGCCGTCGGCGGCAAAGTAACCGGGCGCCACAATGCGACGATCGCCCTTGCGGAAGGTAACGTTAAGCCGGTAATCGAGAAAAGGATTCGGCTCGCCGGTCTCAGCGAGTTCCGGCCCGGTGAAAGTCAGGGTGACCCGGTGCCAGCGGCGCAGCTCACCACTTAGTTCCACCTCCTGACTGATGATTACCGTCGTCGACAGAAATAAAAATAAAAGACTGGAAACGGCGATGGCGGAAGTTTTCATAGCTGGTGTTTTATTCATTACGCAAAAAATGGCGCCGATCCCTTACAGGTTCCACCAATAGGTCATCTTAAAAACCAGGGCCCGGTTGCGCACCTGAAAGGCGTCCGTGAAATAGTTGTCGGTATAGACAAGATAAAGATCGGAAGCCGGACTGTACCGCCACTGTAAGCGTATATTCAGGTTGACATTATCGATCTGGTTGTTGTACTGCAGAAAATTGGTGAGAAACAATTTATTCGTCAGGGTAACATCGATACGCGGGCCGAGCAGCCAAAAATTATAGGTCTGGTTCTTCATCGAAGAAGGCAGCCGCTCGTCGTCCGAAAACCAGATGCGGTTATAGTCGGCGCTCAGCGTGATGGCCACATAGGGCTGAAAGCGGTACCCCAGCTCCCCGCCGAGGCGAATGCGGCGGCGATCGGCAAAGTAGCCGCCATGCCGGGTAGAGAGGGAATAGGTCAGGCGGCTCTGAGGCCGGGAAGAATACGCCAGCCCCCAGGAATTCCAGTCATGACGGGTGCCGGTAGCCAGGGTGTCTCCCGCGAAGTTGGTGGGGTCGAAGGGGTCGAGCAGTTGAACGAAATTGTGAGCGGCCCAGCCAAACAGATTGCTCCGGTCCTGAAAATTAAGGCGGTACAGAAAGACGAGCTCATTGTCCGTGTCCGTGAAATCCTCATCGAAGAAATAGGTCAGGTCGACCGAAGGGCCGTGGCTAAGCACATACCCTGACTTTGGAAAAAACAAGTGCCCGGCTTCCAGCTTGCTGCGGTGAAAACCCACACGGGGTACGAAACCAACCTCAGCCCGGTAGTTTTCCCCTACGTACTGATGCTGAAGCCCAAAACTCCAGCGACGGGCATTGTAATTGAGGTTGCCGGCCATCACCTGATCACCGCCATTCAGTTCAGGAGTAAAGGATTTCAGGTAAAGTAACTTACCGGTCCAGACGTTATTAGAGGAGGCCAGGTTGTACTCCAGTCCGAGGTTGCGATTGTAACGGGTGATGCCTTTCTCCGCTTCTTCCTTTCCGTAATCAAAGGTCTGCTCATTAATAAAAATAGCCGAAATATTGGAGCGGGCGAAAAGTTGCCGTTGCAGCGCCAGGATGCCGAAGTTCTGCGCCGGCGTCCCTGAATCGCTTTCTCCCGTCTGCATATCCATCACGCCGATGCGCCAGTTTTTGTTCAATTTGCCGCTCAGCCGGGCGCCGAACAGAATAGGGGCATTCAGCCCGATCCGGCGGGAAAAAAAAGGCCGGATACGATCGTAGCCGAAGTTGGCGAAAAGATCCCCGTTTTCGATAAAGAATTGACGCCGTTCCGGGAAGAACAACTCGAAGCGATCCAGGTTGGTCTGCTGTACATCTACTTCCACCTGTGAAAAATCCGGGTTGACCGTCAGGTCCAGGTTAAGGGAAGAACTAATTGCTATTTTGGCGTCGCCGCCAATGTCATAGCGATATTCGGTATCTTCCTCATTTTCATAATCCTTGCCTGCCCCGCCGAGTATATACGGAATGAGCGATACGTTGGCGCCCGCCGGCGGAGGCGGTTTATCCCATTGCAATATCCCGGTATAGGCCAGAGACGCAGTAGGAAACTGCCGCGGCACCGGCGCCCAGGCCGATTTTTCAGCCGTTTTGAGGTCGAGCCGGCTGAAGTTCACTCCCCATCGGGTAATCCCCGGTTTATAACGGATTGTTTTGAAAGGAACGGCCATTTCGAAGATCCACTTATCTTCTTCAGTCGTAACGGCCGACTCCCACTTATTGTCCCAACTCAAATCGGCGCTGCCGCCTTCGAAGAGCAATCCGTCCCATTGAGCGCCCATGGCATTGGCGCCGAAGGTAAAGCCGTTGGTTTGATCATCGAAAGGGTCCAGAAAGAGCAGGAAATTGTCGTTTTTCCCAAAAGAAAAATCGCGGCGTAGTGATTCGACGACATAAGGCCCGGGCAGTTTTTCGTAGTTGATGGCCAGCAGGTAAAAATGCGTTTCATCGTACAACATACGCACTTCCGTCCGTACCTGGGCGTTGCTCGTGTCCATGGGCAGCACCATATGAAAGTCGGTAGCCACATCGGCTTCCGCCCAGGCGGCATCGTCGGGCGATCCGTCCACCTGAAGGGGGCCGTCCGCCCGTTGAATGTGGTAAACAAAATTATTGTTCTTCTTTTGTGCGATGAGCGACAGGGCCGGCAGTAGGGCGAGCCAAAGGATAGCTAGTCTGAGTACCATGTGGAACCTCCTGTAGGTGTTTTTATTTTGTTATTTGTCCAGGTGATTTTCAGGGGCTCGTGATAGAAGTGTAGGGCTTTTGATAAAGAATTCTGCCCGCAGTAAGCCTCCTAAAGATGAGAAAAAAGAAATGAACATAAAAACATTAATTCATTTCCAGGTGGGGAAGGGTGTAGCGACCCACAAAAAAATCCCTGCCTTGGATCCAAGATCGAAGGCAGGGATGTCATCTGGAAATTACAGGCAGGCGCGCTTTTTTTGCGGGGAAGATGACTGATGTAGGGCTGCCGGCTTCTCGGTACCGGATGGCCCACTTCCGATTTCCTGATTGGAAATCAGTTTCCGCTTTTCACGCGATTCTGCTCATCTTCAAGGCCGGTTTTGCGTTTGCGCGCGCCCTTGACCTGGGTGTTGCCCAGGAGGTAAGAGAAGTTGACCTTGAAGCGACGGCTATCCCAGCCCCCGTGAATTTCGAGAAAGAGCGGTCCAAACGCGCTGGTTCCGTTCCAGTTGCTGGTTTTAAAGATATCGCTGACGGAGAGTTTCAGGTTTCCGCGCCCGTCCAGCACCTTGGTCTGAATACCGGCATCCATGGCCCATTGGCTATCCATTTCAAAGTTGCCGCCCCACAGGGAAGGGGAATTGTACCAGCCCGACACTTCGAAGCTCAGATCAGCAGGCAACTTGAACGTATGCTGTGAGTAGAGGTTCATGGCTTTGGCGCTGAGGTCGATGACGCGCTCGTCATCAAACTGGCCTTTATTTTCGCGATAATAGCCGGTCAGGTTCGTATAGCTGCTCCACCATTCGGTAATGGGGACAGGAGCGCTGAGACTAATGCTGTAATTGTACTGATCGGCCAGGTTGAGCCAGGTGATAAAGCTGGCCTTGTCATCGGTCGCATCTGTCTGACGGGTGATCAGGTCAGTAGTGTGGCTGTAACTAAAAGTGGTATTCAAGCGGTATTTGAAGCTGTGCGTCAGCTGTATATTACTCGTGTATTCCGGTTTAAGGAAGGGGTTGCCCTTCTGAAAGGTCAACTCATCGAGTTGATTGACGAAGGGGTTGAGATCCTGATAGGAAGGGCGATTGATCCGGCGTCCGTAAGAAAACTGGAAGCTGTTCTGCTCGTTGAGGGTATAACTGAGGCTGGCATTTGGGAAAAAGTCGACATAGTCGCGTTCCACAAAGTCATTATCTGTATCAACCCTGGCGGTCAGATCACCGGTAGAGTGGGTGTGTTCGGTCCGCAGGCCCAGGTTAAACCCCCATTTTTCATTTTGAATGCCGTAGTTCAGGTAGGCGGCGTTCACATTTTCTTTATACACAAAATTGTTACTGCGGTGGATATCCAGCACCTCTTCGCCGTCGATAACATTGAAAAAATCGAAAGTATTATTCGTTTCCACCAGTGCCAGCTTGAGGCCGGCGCCGAGCTTGCCTTTGCCCAGCGGACGTTCGTGATCCACTTTGAAAGTATAGATATCGATGTCGGTCGGTGCATTGGTGGCGTTGATGCGCTCCTGCAGCAGTACTTCACCGCTAGGGTCGGTATAGCGGTTGGGCTGATAATCTTCGTTTTGGTTGCGGAAAAGGCCGTAGTCCGCATCCATGTTCCAGGTTTTGCCGTCATCACCGTCGAAGCGGTAATTGAGGTTGAAGTTAAAATTGTTACGCGTACCATCGCTGCGGCTTTGGGCAAAAAGGATGCTGTCGACCTCCATAGAGCCAACCCTGCCGATCAGGGTGCGGCCGTCGCTCTGCCAGGTATTATCGGAGAGGTTGCCGTCAACCATAAACCCGATGGTGCTTTTTTTATTTAAAAAGAAATCCATGCCGGTTTTAAAGTTATGGCTGCGCCACTCACCGTGTTGATCATTGGAATTGGCGAATTTGAAGCCAAACTGTTCGCGGTAGAGGTTCATAAAGTTGACATTGCGGCCGTCACTGAAGTTGTAGTTGGCGAAAGCGTTGAAGTCTTTGTTCCGGTAGTTACTGCTGATGCCGCCATTGTAGCGGGGTACTTCACCGACCGAGTAGCCAAGATTGAGGTTGGCGTTAGCGCCCAGTCCTTTGTCTTTCTTGAGTCGGATGTTGATAATACCGGCATTGCCCTCCGCTTCGTATTTGGCGCCGGGATTGGTGATGATTTCAATCGCCTCGATTTCGGTGCTCTGCAACGTGCGCAGATAGGCGGCCAGGTCGGCGCCGCGCAGGGGAGAAGGTTTGCCGTCGATGAAGATGCGTACCCCATTGCGTCCCATCATGGTGATGCCGTCATTATTATCGACCACGACTCCCGGAGATTTGCGCAACAGTTCCAGGGCGTTGTTGCCGACCGCATTGACGCTTTCCTGCACATTGAATACCATCTTATCGGACTTGAGCTCCAGCAGTGGTTTTTTGCCGGTAACGACGACCTCCTCCAGTTCGGTGGCGGCCGACTGCATACGCAGGGTTTGCATATCGAGCTCCCCTGCCTGCAAGTCGAATGTTTCAGAATGAAAAGTGGGTAGCCCCACGTAGCTTACATCGATCCAGTAATTTCCGGTGGGAATGTTGACGATCCGGAAGGCTCCCGATTCCCCGGTATATTCCACCTTGATGAGAGCAGAGTCGGCTGTCCGGTAAAGAACAACATTGGCGTAGGCGACCGGCGATTCATCGGGATCTAGTACTTTGCCGCTGATAGCGGCGGCGTTGTTTTGGGCATAAGTGATGTTGGCTATGCACACCAGCAGTGCGCACAGCAGTCGGGTGGTTCCTTTGTGCATGAGTCGAGTGATTTAAGTATTTGTTTCTATGACGGGACAAATGTATGCACCGTTACACTTACAGGCATTTCTTTTTGACTACATGAAGAATTTTTGGAACAAAAAAACCGCTCACTTCGATTTGTCGCCATATATCAGCCTTTTTCGGGTGAGCCGGACAACAAGACAAAGCAGTAGGAAGAGTGAAAATTTACAAAGGGAGGGGTAAAAAAAGAAAGGACGGGCTTATTCATGAGTAAGGCGGCGCAGCACCGCCTTACTTATGAGACAGCCTTTTTGTTTTCCAAAAACTATTTCATCAGCACTTTATCTTTCATCAGTTGTCTGACCATCGCGGAGGAGTAAGAATCAGCAAAACTGCCCAGGTTGTTCGGATCCACTGTTTTCGACTGTGCCGTCCATATCAGTTCGCCTGAATTGACATCGTAGAGGTTACTCTCCAGGAAAACATTGGTGGACTGAGTGTAGTAGCCGGGCTGGTAAACAGTGGGATGCCAGTGACTGTAATACCCGTAGTATCCCCGGTAATAAGGATAGGGACCAAAGGAAGAAGTAGTGCCCGGAACATAGTGGTTTTCTTCTTTGATATCAAGCAAGGTGACAGTCAAGAGGGCATCGGTGCCGGCATTTTCCAGGTTTCTTTGAATACCTTCTTTGGGAGGCTTGCTTTTGAGGTATCCTTCCGGGAAGATCGTATAACTCGGTGTGGCGCCAAGTCCGCGTTTTTTGAGAGACTGAGCGATTTCGTTTTCAACCATACGGCGGCGTCCCTGCTCAGAAGTGATGGTCACCACGGCTATATTATTGTAGGTTGAAGGCTGAATACCTTGTTCCTTCCAGGAGCCGCTGATTTGGGTGCTGACCCCGCAGCCGTATAACAAAACAAGAATCAGTGCGCTGAGAATCGGACGTATCATTTGTGAAATTTTGGTGAATAAATGTTGCTGAACCAAATCCAATAGAAAAAGCCCATTTGAAAGCCAGTGTATCAAACGATACTTTGCTCTTTCAAATGGGCTTTTTCTTGAACCAAAGATAGGAAAAGTTACCGGAGAGCGCTATTTGGTAATCACCTTTATGAGCTTACCATTCTGAATTTCTTCTTCCAACTGCATTCCGTTGAGGATCGCCAGTTCTTCGAAGCGATCGGACGGCATGTTGAAATGGCGCATGGCTTCGGTGAAAGACATATTCCGAGGAGCCTTTACGATATCAATACGTTCGGGTTGCACATTGATTTTGCTTTGGTCCCGCAATTCGTCAAAGCTTTGAGCGGTGTTTTGGAAGGAACCAGCGTACTGATCGTAGGTCGCCCGCTGGGAATAGCCTATAAGCTGGTAGGCCAGGTCGCCGTACATGATTTCGTGAACCATTACCCGGAAAGTTTGATTCTGCTCGGTAGTAGCATCGCCAACTACGAAATAGGCAGGCAATCCGTTAATGCTGGTCTCCCTCGACTCCACTACCTCAAGCTTGAATTGCTCAATGACCTCCTCGGCTGCCTGGCGAACGGAAGCCGCCTCCTTGGCGGTTAAAATCATAACAGCTTTCTGATCCGGAGCCACCATCAGGACCTGAGAGGGAGAATTCTGCAGCTTCCAACTGGATGGCACATCGTACTGGAATCGCAATTCGGGATGATAAAAGGTACCATTTTCCACATATCCCTGCCGGGGGTCTTCGCCATAGACGATACCGTCAATCATTTGGAAGTATCCGTCCCGGTCGACGATCAGTTCGGGTTCCCGTACATTCAGTTTGTCCTGCCATTTTTCGGCCAGTTGAAGAACATTTTCGTAGCGGTTACCCGGATCGGGGTGGGTAGAAAGGAATGTAGGAATGACCTCGCCGCCCTGCTGCTTCCGGGCGAGCGTATTAAAAAAGTCAGCCATTTCCTTAGCGTTGTAGCCGATCCTGGTAGAGTACTCCACCCCGAGCCGGTCCGACTGGCTTTCGTCTTCGCGGCTAAACTTCAGGAAAAGCAATTGCAAGCCCTGACCAGCCAGGTCACTCAGCTGGGCCAGCTCAGGGGAAATGACCATTCCCGCTACCAGGCCAATTTGCGCCAGTGTCTGTTTGCTCTGCTGGCTGGCGCTGTGCCGGGCCGTGACATGCCCGATTTCGTGCCCGAGTACGCCGGCAAACTGGGCCTCATTATTAAAATGAGCCATAATTCCCCGGGTGAAATAGATGTATCCGCCGGGAACCGCAAAGGCATTGAGAACGGGTGAGTCAACGATAGTAAAGGTCCAGGGCAGGTCGGGGCGATGGGAAATTTGCGCCATCGCCTGGCCTTTCTTCCGGATGAAGCGCTGCAGCGTGCTGTCGGGATATACCCCGAACTGTTGCAGCACCTGAGGGTGATATTGCTTGCCCATGGCGATTTCCTGCTCCTTGGAAACGAGCATGATTTCTTGTTTGCCCGTAACGGGATTACGTGCACAGGTGTTGAGCAACAAAAAAGATAACACCAGCGCTATATGAGCAATTCGAAAGGGTTTGGTTCTTGTCATGGTATCTGAATATTTGATCATTGAACAAAACAGCAGCTTCCCAGGCCGTAAAAATAGGCTATTCCCGGGAATTGTGCTTTGTGAAAGTTCTCCCAAAAAGAGTTAGTAATTCTTCTATTTAAGCTCTAAACTATTTGTCATTGTTCAATCCGGAAACCGCATTTTCCGAATTGGCCGGCCTTTTTTCCGCTGTTTTCTTTTCTTCCTCGTACTGCAATATCAGGCGGCTGTCGCGAAAAACTTGCTGTCCCAGTTTGCGCGAAAGCGCCAGCAGGACCACCACAGAATGGGACTGCGCCTCGTACTCGAACCCTTCGACTTGCGGCGCTTTACCCGGCTCTTTAATATCCTCAGGTGAAGGCAAAAAGGTATCGACCAGCCGAAACCAGGTGGGAAACATATTCTTAGGCAATGGTGGAAGCTCGAAAGAAAGCGCTTCCGTATAAGCGTTGGCGATCACGTGAATCTGGGTTCCGTAGTTGGGATGATGAAGGTTAAAAGCAATGCTGTGTGAGTGCTCCCCCCAGTCGGGATGTCCCAGCTGAACACCGTGCCAGCTCAGTACGGTATTTTCATCTTCCAGGTGTTCAGGCCAGAAGCGCGTTTCCTGCAGGAAGCGGGACGAAAGATTCAACCCGATGAGTTCGCGGGTAAAACGGAACAGGTCGGCATGCTCTTCTAGCTTATCCCAGTTAAACCAGCTGATCTCATTGTCCTGACAGTAGGCGTTGTTGTTGCCGTTCTGAGTGCGGCGTACTTCGTCACCCATCAACAACATGGGGGTGCCTTGGGAAGCCATAAGTACGGTGAGGAAGTTTTTAATCTGGCGTTGGCGAAGCTGTTCGATGCCGGGGTTATCAGTGGGGCCTTCATGACCACAGTTCCAGCTAAAATTAGTGTTGTTGCCGTCGCGATTATTTTCCAGGTTTTCCTCATTTTGCTTTTCATTGTAGGAAACCAGGTCGTTGAGCGTGAAGCCGTCGTGACAGGTCACGAAGTTGATGCTGCGGTGCGGGTTGCGCGCCGGACTGCGGAAAAGATCCGGGCTGCCGTGGATACGATTGGCGAAGGTCCGCACCATACCAGGATCACCCCGGAGGAAACGGCGTACGTCATCGCGGTATCGGCCATTCCATTCGGCCCACTTGTCGCCGATGAAAGTACCCAGCTGATAAAGTTCCAGATCCCAGGCTTCCGCAATAATCTTGGTAGGCGCCAGCACGGGATCCGATTCGATCTCCCATAGCAGGGGCGGGTTTTCGAGCGGACGCCCCGATTCGTCGCGCGCCAGGATAGAAGCCAGGTCGAAGCGGAAGCCGTCGACATGCATCTCCGAAACCCAATACCGCAGGCTGTCGCGAACCATCCGCCGTACAATGGAGTGGTTGGCATTGAGCGTGTTGCCCGTACCGGAATAGTTTTTGTAGAAGCGCTGGTCGTCCTTCAGCATATAGTAAGCTCTGTTTTCCAGGCCTTTCCAGGAGAGGGTAGGGCCTTCATCACCCCCCTCTGCGGTATGGTTGAAGACGACGTCCAGGATGACTTCAATTCCGGCCCGGTGCAGCGCCTTAACCATATCCCGGAATTCATCGACCAGTTCCAGCGGATCGTCGGTAGCACCGTAACCGTTGTGCGGTGCAAAAAAAGAGATGGGCGCATACCCCCAGTAATTGGGCAGTCGGCTGGGACTGTCCTGTGGATCGAACTGGTGGATAGGCATTAGCTCTACGGCGGTGATGCCCAAGCTTTGCAGATAGGGGATTTTTTCAATCAGGCCCCGGTAAGTTCCCCGCAAATTTTCTGACAGGCTCGAACTGTTTGATTTGGTGAATCCGCCGACGTGCAGTTCATAGATGACCGAACGGCGAAAAGGGTGGTACAGAGGCCGGTCGCCCTCCCAGTCGTAGCCTGTCGGGTCTACAACAACGCTCTTGATGGCCTGCGCGCAGTTGTCGCCCGGGTGTCGGGCCCGTTCCCGGTCGTAAGTTTCGGTAATCACTCCCCGTGCGTAGGGATCTACCAGAACTTTCTGTCCGTCAAAGCGCATCCCTTCCTGTGGCTCGTAAGGCCCGAAAACGCGGTAACCATATACCTGCCCGTTCTCCAACTCCGGAATAAGGCAGTGCCAGTAGTAAAAAGTTTTATTCGTACTGGGATTGAGTGAAATGACATGTTTCGGTTCACTGTGCTCTTTCCGGTCGAATAAAAGCAGGTCGACGGCAGTGGCGTATTTGGAAAAAATGCAGAAGTTGACGCCATCGGGATAAACGGTAGCCCCCATGGGATAGGTTTTTCCGGGAAGTATGCGTGGCTTGCTTGTCATAGTAGTTCTTACGATTTGTATTCCTGTGATGAGTCTGAGGATCAGCCGTAACTGATTCGATTTTGTAACCGGAAATGATCAAGATGAAGCAGCATGAGCAGGCTCAGCGTACCCGTAGCAACTCAAACAAGGTCGGCTTGTCCAGATGGGCTAAATATTCCTGATAATCTATCCCCTTCTGAATGATGAATTGAGTGAGTAATTCCTTGGCATACTGCACCAGCTTTTCGCTTTGCCAGGGTTTTTCGATATAGCGATCAATCGCTGCCTGGTTGATTGCCCGAATGGTATCTTCGTGCGTGGCCAGACCGGTGAGCAATATTTTTTTCGTTTGTTCGAAGCGCTCATCTTCGTGGAGATCGGAGAGAAATTCAACACCGCTCTTACCAGGCATGACGTGATCGGAAACGACGAGCCCCAGGTAATCACCCTCCGTCTCGATATCATCCAGCAGTTCTTCCGCCTCGGCGGCGCTTTCGCACTCTTCCACGATGAAAGCTTCCTCGAACTCGGAGAGGTCTTCCACAATAGCGTTGAGCACCTCGCGCTGGTCTTCGATACAAATGATATAGATCTTATTCATGATATTTGTTTATCCAATGCAGAACATCATTTTGCAGTGTCTTATTATTTCTATCCTCTAATCCTTTCCCGTCCCTATCCGGCCGGCAACCTTACGGTAAAAGTCGTCTGTCCCGGCCGGCTTTCTACCGAAATACTCCCCCGGTAAGTTTCCACGATTTTTTGAACGATCGACAAGCCCAGCCCCAGGCCGAAAGAGAGACCTTCTTTTTTGGTGGTAAAGCTAGGTTGAAAAATCCTCTCCCGCAGCTCTTCCGGTATCCCTGGTCCGTTGTCTGTGATCGTAACGGTTATGAGGTGTCCGGTGACGCTGCTTACAATATGAATAGCGGAGGGCGCTTCACCGGCTTCCAGGGCCTCCGCGGCGTTTTTCAGAATATTCACCCACACCTGCACCAGGTCGCTCGGATTGGCCGTGACCCGGGGAAGAGACTCCCCCAGGACCATCTCGACTTTTACATCGCGCAGCATATCCTCCAGCAGGGCGACGGATTCGTAAAGGGTTTGATTGATGTCGGTAGGAACAGGCGCCCGGCGGGTAACCGCTCCCAGTTCCCGCACCGAACCCACCACAGCGGTGGCGTGTTTGGCGGCGATGAGCATATCGTGCAGGGCCAGTCCTGTTTCGTAGTAATAATTGGCCCGGTCGGTCACTTCGATGATGGAGTCCTTGTACTTTTCCATTTCCTGATCCGACACGCCGATCTTGGCCAGGCTCTTGGCGATATTTGGCCGGAGCCCGTACTGCGATTCCAGTTCGCGTTTGCGCTTGCGCACTTCGGTGCTGGGCAAAGGTTGGCCGGTCTGCAGTCCGCGTTCGAAAAAGGGATACAGCCCCCGGGTATCCTTTTCATGGGCATATTCCGAGATGCGCTCCGCGAGCCACTCCGCCTTGCGGAAAATAACGCCCAGGGAGTTATTCAGCTCATGGGCCAGACCGGCAGCCAGCTGTCCGAGTGTGGCGAGCTTTTCGGCCTGGTACAGCCGCTGCATAGTTTGCTGGTTTTCAATACTGATGCGATGAGCCAGTAATTGCCGGATGTAGATCTCGTCGACAATCACCGGCAAGATGCGAACGGCAAACTCGCCGTAAGCATAGCCGTCTTCGCCGCTGATATCCTTTTTATCGAGATAAGCCACCAGGGTGGGGCCTTCCGCCCGTACAGTAGCGTAACTTTGATGAGTACCAGAGAAGAAACTATAGGCGCCCACCAGGTTGTCTTCTTCCGAGCGAAAAATCTCAAAAGCCTCTCCGTGGTGATCGATGACACCCACGAGGGTGCCTTCCAGAATTAGAAAAAGCCGTTCATTATATTGGCCGGGCCGTAGCAAAAGTTCTCCATCGGACAAGGGAAGGCGCTTGCCGGGATCGGAGAAGTAATTGCGTTTTAACCATTCTATATGTCGTTTGACCTTGTTATTCTCTTTCATGTGTCAGGTTTTTAAAAGAACCCTGTCAGTTTCAATATATAAAGCAATCCGAAGATCATCAACAGACCGATAAAACCGGTAATGATACCGACTTTCGCCATTTGTCCGGTGCTGATTTCTCCGGAGGCGTGCGCCAGCGCGTTAGGCGGCGTACTGATGGGTAGCGCCATCCCCATGGAGGAGGCCAAGGCGGTTCCAAGAATGAGCACCGTAGCACCACCGATTCCCTGGAGGCTGTCTAGAGAAACGCCCAGAGCGCCGACAATGGGAAGTAAAAGGTTGGCGGTAGCGGTGTTTGACATAAAATTCGCCATAACGGCTGCCAGAACGGCTGCCAGCAATATGATAATTACAGGGGGTAATACATCGAAGGGAACGCTGCTGACCAGGTGGTCGGCCAGGCCACTGTCTTCCAATCCTACCCCCAGGGCAATTCCGCCTGATACCAGCCAAAGTACATCCCAGCTCAAGCGCTTAAGGTCTTCTTTGGTGATGATGTTGGTCGCCAGGAAAACCGCTACCGGTATGATGGCTACGACGTAGGCGTTCATGCCGTGTACAAAATCGGTTAACCAGAGCAGGATGGTCACCGCGAAGGTTACATAAATGATATAGGCCTTTGGGTTTTGCTGAAAACGCCCCTTAATATCCAGCTCGATATGGGTGCTCTGGAAGGGAAAAAGACGCAGCAACAGCCACCATCCGAAAAAGAGCAGCAGGATGGCAAAAGGGACGGCGAAAGCCATCCATTCGCTGAAAGCGATAGCATCGGCGCCCGTCAGGTACTTGAGTGCAATGGCGTTGGGCGGCGTTCCGATCGGCGTCCCCATCCCGCCTATGTTCGCCGCAACCGGAATACAGAGCGCCAGGGCGATTCGTCCGCGATCTTTCGGATCCAGCACTTGCAGGATAGGCATGAGAATCGACAGCATCATAGCGGTGGTGGCCGTATTGCTCATAAACATGGAAAATATAGCCGTGATCCCCATCAGCCCCATAATAACCCGTTCGGGTTTTGTGCCGAAGGGACGCAGCAACACCCGGGCCAGGTTCAGATCCAGCCGGAATTTGGTAGCCGCCATCGCCAGAAAAAATCCGCCAAGGAATAGAATGATGATAGGTGAGGCAAAGGTCGCCATGATCTTCTGATAAGAGAGCAATGGGCCCAGCTCAGCGGGATCGCCCGCCCGGAAGGGCGCCAGGGCAGCATCGGAAACAAGAATGAGCTCCAGGGCGATAATCAGAATGGACGTGGCGTAAATAGGAATAGGTTCCAGGATCCAAAACAATGCCGCCATTACGAAAATAGCAATAATCCGCCGTTCAACCAGAGTAAGCCCTTCGATAGGGTACCACTCTAGCGGAAGCAGGAGACACAACAAGGGAAGCAGCAATGCTATGATTAACCTGGAATAACGCAACCAGAAAAGTTTCCTCTTTTGCAGACTCATGTATCAATAATCAGATTGACGGTAAAAGTACAATAGCGTCCATGAATGCAAAGGTATACCTTTGATCCTCTTCGACACATTTTTCAACTCAACGGGAAGCGTCCGTGTTCGGGCTGGAGAAGGGATAAGATGTCTACAGTAAGTTTTAGTACGAATTGATAACTGGAATCGCCAAAAACAGGGGTGACATAGAAAAAAGGCGAGCCGGAGGGTAAGGTATTCAGAGCGCTTCTTTCCGGTCACCTTATCAAATTGTCATTCAAAAAAGGCCATGACAAAACTTTCCGGAGAGTCTAAAAAGCTGTTTGCCGGGGGAGCAAGCTCCCCCGGCAAACAGCTGACAAGGTAGGAATGGAATTACTGTTTTACAAATAACTTCGCACGATTGCGCGCGATATCCCGGAGCAAGTAAGTACCGGCGGGGAGCTGATCCAGTTCAATCCTGTTCGTATTGAAAGCTTGTCGCAGTAGCTGTCCGGTGGTGCTGAAAACCGCGTAATCGGAAATCGTATTGGTCAACAACATTTCGCCGACCGGATTCGGGTAAAGGCGCCAGCGATTTTCTACACCGGCCACTTCTTCCACATCGGTTGGATCGCCAAAAGTGAAAATGGACACCGTGCCGCTCACCTCGTTGGCGGTTACGACCAAGGGCAACCCGATAGGGCTGTCGGCGGCCGGGATGAATACGATATCCTCTACCCCCAGATCACCCACTTCCCGGCTTTCGATCGGTGCGCCGAAATTGCGGTTATTGATGTACTGCATAAATTGAGGTGCGCCGGGATCATCAATATTGTAGATCATAATGCCGCCGATACGCTCCAGCCCTACCAGCGCCATCGTGCTGCCGTTTATGTCAGCAATAGTAACGGCTTCCGGTTCAGGTCCTTTATTATCACTTCGATTATCAAAGCTATCACTATCATTATCGGCGTTGAAAAAGTCGGGATAGTCCTGTGCCGTAATTTGCTCGAAGTCGTCACCGCTGTCGAATACCAGGTTGCCGAACTCATCGTAGATGCTGAAAGAGCGGGCCCCAAAGGAGTAGAGCTCATCGTTGAGACCGTCGCCGTCGAGATCGCCGGCGCTGGTCGTCACGGTCAGGCGTCCCAGGTTGGCATCGAGTTGCAGGTTGACTACATCCTCAAAGTCATCGGGGTCAAGTAGCAAATCGGCGACATCGGCTTCCTCGACAAAGCCCGGGCTTCCTCTGTATTCGCGGGCATCGCCCTCATTAGCCGTGGCAATGAATGACTGCCCGTCAATACTGAAACCGGTGATAGCATCGGCCATCCGCATGCCCAGGACCGGACGAGGCGTAATGCGGATTTCGCCATCCTGATCACTGGCATCCATAGCGTAATCATCACCGAAGCTGATTATGCCGAGCGCGATATCGTCGCTATTGCCGGCGCCGAAATCATTATCGTTGATCACACCCATCGCAGCACCAGGCAGTAAAGCCAGCCCTTCCGGCTTGTCGTTGGGCAGGTAACCGATGCTGGGCAGGTTGAGTACTTTGGTTTTGTGAACCGGCTGTATACCGGCTGCAGCCAGGTCGTCGGCGCTCATCATTTCCAGCGTCTTATCCTCCGGACCGGAGGAACTCGTCTTTCCCGAAAGGGCCGTACCGAGCATATCGGTAGCTCCCTGCAGGTTGATCTCGTAGACGTACTTCTTTCCGGTATTGCCATCATCCGGTGTACTGGAATCCCGCTCAATAACAAAGAAACGGCCATTGCCGGCGTAGACGGCATCCCCGATCTTATCGACCTGCGAAAGCCCCAGCCCGGGTAAGCGGTTGCGCTCCAGCAGATAGACGTGTTCACTTACGGGCGTCCCGCTGTCGGCATCTACCCCCAAGATGCGAATGACGTCGGAGTTATTGCGAACGGAGGCGTCCGGGTTATCCAGCGGTGACTGCAGGAAGGCGTAGATAATATGACTATCGGAATCGTAGGCAATCGCTTCGAACCCCCGGTTAACGCGGCGTTTGTTGTACACTTTCGGCAACACTTCGACACCGAATATACCCTTAGGGAAAAAAACGGCGAACTCGCTTTGAGAGGCCGGTTCTACAGGAACGTAACGCTGGATCAGCACGCCGTTGGGCTGGATTTTATAAAGCGAGGGACGGTATTCGTCGCAAAGCCAGAAGTTGCCGTCGCGATCGCGCACGATGCCCTCCAAGTCACCGCCGAAGGCGTCACCCGGAAGTTCAGAATAAATAACGTTATTGACGGTATCGATCCAGTCGCTGGAACGATATGCCGTACTCGTATCCCGGTAGGTGACCGGCGTTTCGTCCAGATCTAACCCTACGCCGCGTCCGGAGATGGCGATGGTATCCTGCGTTTCGGGATTGAAGCGGCGAAGCATGATGGAGTCCTCCAAGGTGACGGCGCCGCTCATCACATCCATGCTCAGCTTGACGATGCGCGCCTGATATTCAGGCAGTTTGAAAGGGCGCAGGTCAGAAGGAGCCGGTTCGACCGAACCGAAGCCGACGACGTTTTCCTGGGGTACGGCTGGAGCATGAGGCCCCCGGTCGGGAACGGTATAAAATACATAGGTGTCATCATCCGATTCGACAGGGTCAAAATACAGCCCGGAGAAGCCGCCGAGATTGATCACGGGCTGCCCTCCATGATAGTCCGGTTTGCCGAGCGCGGGCCAGCCGGGAATTTCGTTGACCAGGGCCTGCTCGAGTTCGGGGCTCCCCGACTGATGGTCTTTTACCCCAAGGGAATAAATATCCAGCAGGGATGCCTCATTGACGTCGATAACGGCCATGGCGTTATTTTCCTGTAAGGAGACGTATGCCCGGGCGTCATCGGCCGTAAGGGTAATGTACTCCGGCTCCAGATCCTGCGCTACAGTGGCATTGGGGCCGAATATGCGGACACCTTTATTAATGAGAGAAGCTTTCTGACCATTGTAAGCAGCGAAACTCACTGTCTGCACGGTGACCGAAGCAACGCCTCCGGAAACATCGATGATGCTGACCGAGCCTTCCGGGTCCACGGTGTAATCATCATTCGGCTCTCCTTCATTGGCGACGAGCACCTTGCTGCCGTCATGGCTAAAGGTCAGCATATCGGGTAAGACCCCGACGCTGACCTCGTTGAGGTAGTCACCATTAGTGTTAAAAAAGACCACTATTCCCGGCGACTGTTTGTCGTCATTCTCTATTGCTACTGCCACCAACTCGTTGGCCACATCAACACTGTTGACGCCGGCTCCGTAAGGAGATAAATCAATCTCCTGTACCAATGCCGGTGCATTGGGATCGCTAATATCCAGAATACCCAGCGTATTGGCATTGGCATTAGTAAAAAAGAGGCGGGCGGCAGCAGCGTCAAAGGCGGCTGTTTCCGCAGCCCCTTCGTCGAAGACATCGGTATAGTAGCTCGACAGATACTGCAGCTGCTGGCAATACAGTGCATCGCTGAGCAAAGGGATGAAAAGTATTACGAGTAAAGCATTCTTCATAAGGAATTTATTTTTGATAAAAAAAGCCTTTAAGATAAATACAATATTAAAGGTTTATGAGAACTAATCATATGTATTGCTGATAAAAAGGCCTTTTCGGCATCATCCGGTACTGGCTTGATGACGTTATGATTCAGGTAATTCAGAAGAAGCTTACCTATGCGAAAGCCGAAATGAGCGCCAGGAGAAGTAAAAAACTATGAATTCTGCCCCAACCCTTCAATCCGTCCACCGGAAGAAGGCGGGGAATCCTTTCAACTTTGAATCATCTGTTCTTTCGACTCCTGCTCAATCAGCTCCAGGTCAATCTTGTTCTTGGTGCCTTCTTTACTCGACAGATAGGAGTAAATAGCCGGGATCACAAAGAGGGTCAGCAGCGTAGCAAACAGCAGTCCACCAATAACGGCGATCCCCATAGACACGCGGCTTTCCGCACCGGCTCCCAGGGCAAGCGCGATCGGCAGCACCCCGAGAATGGTGGATAGGCTCGTCATCAGAATAGGGCGAAAGCGAGCTGCGGAAGCTTCCTTGATCGCCTCCAAACGGCTGAGTCCCTGATCCTTGCGCTGATTGGCGAATTCAATGATAAGAATTCCGTTCTTAGCCACCAAGCCGATGAGCATGATAATACCGATCTGGCTAAAGATGTTGAGGGTCTGATCGAAATAAAACAGCGTTAATAGGGCGCCGGCCAGCGCCAGCGGCACTGTGAACATGATGATGAAAGGATCGATAAAGCTTTCGAACTGTGCCGCCAGCACCAGATAAATGAGAATCAGCGCCAGGGCGAAAGCGAATTCCAAACTGGAGGAGCTCTCCTGGAAATCTTTGGAGGGCCCGGTCAATGAAGTCAGGAAAGTATCATCCAGCACCTCCCCGGCGATGCTTTCCATTTTTTCTATCCCCTGACCGATGGTGTAATCGCCGGCCAGGTCGGCGGAAACGGTGGCGGACACGAAGCGGTTAAAGCGGTACAAGGTCGGGGGTGTGGTTTGTTCCTCCAGGTTGACGAGGTTGTCGAGCTGTATCATATTTCCTTCCCGGTTGCGGACATAGAGACTGCGCAGGTCTACGGGCTCGTCCCGGTCCTGGCGTTCCACCTGACCGATCACCTGGTATTGCTTGCCATCCATAATGAAATAGCCGAAGCGCTGACCGGCAAGGCCCAGTTGAAGGGTTTGGGCAATGTCGAGCACCGATACGCCGAGGTCCTGTGCCTTCTGCCGGTCGATATTGATACGGATTTCCGGCTTATTGAACTTGAGGTCAATATCGACGAAGCGGAACATGGCTTCCTCGCGGGCCCGGTTGGCGAACCGGGGAAGCGCCTCGCGCAGTTTGTCAAAATTAGGCGCCTGAATCACGAACTGAACCGGCAGCCCTCCCCGTCGATTACCGATACTTTGCGGCTGAGAGATGAAGGTACGTGCTCCGGTCAGTTGATTGATTCCGCCAGACAATTCCTGGAAGATCTCCTGCTGTGATCGCTCGCGCTCATCGCCGTCTTTCAGAATAATGAAAAAGAAGCCTGAGTTGACGGAAGTCGATGCGCCAAAACCAGGAGAAGTCACCGAAATCACGCCTTCCCGTTCAGGTACCTCTTCTTTGATCAGCCCGATGACTTCGTCCATGTATTCGTCCATGTATTCGAAGGTAGAACCTTCCGGTGCATTGGCAAAGCCCCGGATGCGGCCGCGATCCTCCATCGGCGCGAGCTCTGAGGGGACCTGTCGACCGACGTAGTAAATGAGTAGCCCGGAACCGATCATGATGACAAAAGCCATCCACCGCACGCCCATGAAAGCGTTGAGCGCATTGCGGTAAATCCGGGCCAGGAAGGTGAAGAAAGGTTCGGTCGCCCGGTAAAACCAGGGCTGTCGCTTGCGCTTTTTCAGGATCTTGGAAGAGAGCATTGGCGTCAGGGTCAGGGCGACGAAAGAAGAAATCACAACGGCGCCGGAAATGACGACGCCGAATTCGCGAAACAAGCGGCCGGTGAGTCCCTGCAGAAAAATTACCGGCATAAAGACGGCCACGAGTGCTACCGTAGTAGCAATGACCGCAAAGAATATTTCTTCGGCTCCCTTCACTGCGGCGTGTAGCGGTTTCATGCCTGCTTCCACCTTGGCGTAAATGTTTTCCAGCACCACGACGGCATCATCTACCACTAGCCCGATCGCCAGTACGACCCCCAGCAAGGTTAGCACATTGATGGAGAAATCGGCGATGTACATAATAAAGAAAGCGCCGATGAGCGAAATCGGAATGACAAGCACCGGGATGATCGTCGTCCGCCAGTCCCGCAAAAACAGGAAAATAATCAGGACGACGAGCCCGAAAGCCAGGTAAATCGTCTGCTGTACTTCTGAAATGGAATCGCGGATATACTGAGTGGTATCGAACCCGATACCGAGTTTGATATCCTCCGGTATGTCTTTTTTGATCTGATCTAGCCGCTTGTAAAATTCGTCCGCGATTTCGATATGATTGGAGCCCGGTTGAGGGACGATGGCGTTGCCCACCATAGGGATGCCGTCGCGTTTGAGTACGGTGCGCAGGTTTTCGGGACCCAGTTCGGCAAATCCAATATCGCGAAAGCGGACAATCCTGCCGTTTTCTTCCTTGACGATCAGATTGTTGAACTCCTCCGGGGTAGTGAGCCGGCCCAGGGTGCGCACTGTCAGTTCGGTATTGGCGCCTTCGACGCTGCCCGAGGGCAGCTCGATATTCTCGCGTAGTAAGGCATTGCGCACATCCAGTGGTGTGAGCTGATAGGCGGAAAGGCGCTCCGGTGAAATCCACAAGCGCATGGAATACCGCTTGGAGCCCCAGACCATGATAGAACTGACGCCATTAATCGTTTGTAGTCGTTCCTTGAATATATTGTCGGCGATGCTGGTCAATTCCAGCAGCGATCGCTGCTCACTCTGAATGTTGAGAAAAATAATGGGGGAAGAGTCGGCATCGGCTTTAGAGACGACGGGCGGTTCGGCATCGACAGGGAGTCGGCCGACGGCCTGGGACACTTTGTCCCGGACATCATTGGCGGCAGTTTCCAGGTCGACTTCCAGGTTGAACTCAACAGTGACAGTGGCGCGCCCATCGCGGCTGACCGAAGTGATGGAACGAATACCGGCAATGCCGTTGACTGCCTCCTCAATCGGTTCGGTGATCTGCGATTCTATAATATCGGCATTGGCACCGACATAGCTGGTCGATACTGTGATGATCGGAGGGTCAACGCTGGGGTATTCCCGTACGCCAAGAGAACTTAAACCGATGACGCCGAAAAGTACGATAACGATCGACATCACCGTAGCCAGGACCGGACGTTGTATGCTGATGGATGATAAACTCATAGGTAGAAGAATTGAGGAATTGGAGGATGGTAATAAAAAGGGGAAGGATGGAGGATCCTATACTTTACTTCGATCCTCCACCCCTTCCTTTATTCAACCCCTGTTTATCCGGCGCCGGCCGGTGTTAAATGTGAGATCGTCACATCCGAGCCGCTCCGGATTTGGAGCACGCCGTTAGTAATGATCGTATCGCCCTCTTGCAGCCCTTCGATCACCTGGATATTGGCGTCTTCGCGGATACCCGTCTCTACGGGAACCGCCACTGCTTTGCCGTTTCGAAACAGAAAGACTTTTTTGCCGCCCAGCTCAGGAACCACAGCCTGGGTTGGGATGAGAATGGCAGCGTCGAAAGAGCGCAGGTTGACGCGCACGTTGGCATAGGCGCCCGGCAAAATTTCTCCTTTTGGGTTAGGCGCCGAAGCTTTAAAGCGAAGGGTCCGCGTTTCCGAATCGATATTGGGTTCTTTGGCTATTACTGTGGCTTCAAAATTGTGATCAATCCCGGCGAGTGTAAATTCGACCTTAGCTCTCTGCTGTATGGAGCGGCTGTATTTTTCCGGCACGGAAAATTCCAAATGGATAGGATTGGTGCTGACCAGGCTGATTACCGGACTACCGGGAGAAAGATAACTTCCCTCACTCACTTGTTTGAGCCCGAGCACCCCACTGAAAGGAGCATTGATGATTCGCTTTTCCAGTTGTACGTCAATGAGTGCCAGCTCAGCTGCCACCTGCTCCGCTTCGGCAGCAGCGATTTCGTATTCCTGAAGGCTCACGCCCTCTCTGTCGTACAGGTTTTTCATTCGCTCGGCGATCTTCTGGGTCAGCTCTCTCTGCACCAGTAATCGTTCGCGTTGCGCCTGCAGCTCTGAGTCGTCCAGCCGGAGAAGCGGTGTTCCTTTTTTAACCCATGTTCCTTCCTTGAAAAGGATATCCTTAATCTTCCCAGGCACCTCGGCCGTGATCATCACTTCTTCTTTGGGAATTGTAGAACCGTTAACGGAGATGACGTCCTTCAGCGCGCTGGTATTCACGATCATTGCAGTGACGGGCGTAGCCGGGCTGGCGCTCATAGCGGCTGTTTCCGCAGCAACCGCTGAGGGTTCCCGTTCTTCAGTGAATGGGTTGTAATAATAGATATAATATCCGCCGCCGAAAATGACGAGCGCCAGAACGAGCGCTAAGATCCGGGTGCTTCTCTTACTCATAGGTGTGACAATTGCTTTTTAAAGGCCTTGAATCTGCAAAGATAGCAAGATTGTATAGTATAATCTAAACCCGTCAGACTGGAATAAGATTAAATGGTGGGGTTTATTTTTCCTATCGGCCATCGTCAAAGGAATGACTGCTGTAAGAAGGAAATGTGATGTGAGGAGTAGAGATGGGTTATCGCCATAGATGCCGGCAACCCGGAACATTTTGGAGTGGAAGAGAAACACGGAAACCGGGAGCACAAATATTCTTCCAGTCTCCCTGTCTCTCGTGCATTGTCGATTAACTTTTCACTTCTTCCTCATTAAGCAACGCAGGCAGAATTTTCCGCAGTTGTTCTAAGTTGTCGATCAAACCGTCATTGTCGTATTGCATGAGCTGCTCCCGGGTATGTGAGCCGTTGGTAACTCCAAAGGTGAAGCGGCATTTGGCGGCCTTACCAGCCAGCAGGTCGGCGGGCGTATCTCCTACCTTGACGACGTGCTTCGGGTTATCCACCCCCAAAATATCCATAGCTTTGAAGATCATATCCGGGCTTGGGCGGCCCTCCCCTACTTCGTCGGGCGTCAGTGATAAATCAATGAGCGACGTTTCAGCGCCGACGTAATTTTCGTTCAGCCCTTCGTCCCACCCCAATCTGTTGAGAATAATATCGGCAACCTTCCGGTAGAAGCCGGCCGTCAGTGCGATCTTGACGCCTTCAGCGCGCAGCCACTTAAAGGTGTCGACTGCTCCTTCCGCTGGTTCGACCGGGTTGAGCCGGAAGTGATTTTCAAGAATGGCCCGGAAGAGGTGGTTGGTCGTTGCAACAGCCTGATCCAGATCGGGATGATCTTTCCCGCCTAATTCCTCCCAGAGGGAACGAATCACTTCTTTTTTGGGATACCCTTCCAGTTTACGAATCCGCTCACGACTAGCTTTCAGGCCGCTTTTCTTGGCTGCATTGTAAAAACAGGTTTCCACCTCTTTTTCGTCTCTGACCGTCGTCCCGGCCATGTCAAACACGACAAGTTTAATTTTATCCATACTATTTATTATTTCTTTTGTTCAGTTAACAAATTTCCAGAGCGGATGTGCGCTTTATTTTCAAATTTACCAATTGAGAAGATCGGTGAAATGTTTAAGATTTATTAATATTAATTTCGTAGTCTGTTGCTGCGAGTTAAAGCACTCAGAGGTAAGTGGATCTTGAAGTCATCGCTTCCAATCATTATCCCGGTGTCCGCTGTAAGAATTCGTCCGGCGCTGATAATTACCGCCTGCTGAGATACGAAGAATTTATTACCTGGAGAAAAACAGTTGATCCGGTAGTTCTAAAAGCGGTAATTTTTAGTGACACGGGAATAATAGAGCTTTAAAGAAATGCCCCGGGCCTGCACCGCTGAGCGATAGGGTCCGTAATGAAAAGATAAGTAACTTTACTCAAATTCTATTAGCTCACCAATATTATGCACTCACACCTCTACTTTATGTTACCATTAAATAAGAAAAAATCGGTTAGCCCACAAGTTATATTGCTAGGCCTTTTCTTTTTCCTAGGCCTGGGCCTGTCCGGACAATCCGGGGAACCACTCCGTGTAATGTCTTTCAACATCCGCTATGCCAATCCTGGCGATGGTTATAATGCGTGGACCCACCGCAAGGAAATGGCGGCAAGCATGATCCGGTACCACGATGCCGATGTAATCGGATTACAGGAGGCGCTGCGCAGCCAGCTGGATGACCTCAATAACCTGCTACCTGGGTTCGAATGGTTCGGGGTAGCCCGCAGTGATGGCGCTCTCGATCCGGAGCCCGATAGTGAGTTCTCCGCTATCCTCTACCGGACCGGGCGCCTGGAACGGCTCGACGGAGGCACCTTCTGGCTTTCGGAAAATCCCGATCAGGCAGGTTCCACCGGCTGGGACGCTGCGCTGCCTCGCATCGTCACCTGGGCCCGCTTTCTCGATAAATCCACCAATGATACCTTTTACCACTTCAACACCCACTTTGATCATCGTGGGCAAGAAGCGCGCCGCCAAAGCGCGCTTTTGATAATAGAGAAAATAGAGGAGCTCTGCGAAGAGGACGCCTCCGTGGTCCTTACCGGAGATTTCAATTGCGTGCCTACTGATGCCCCTTATTTAGTACTGACTGATGAGACCGATGAGTACCCACTCCTCGATGCGTTTCTGACCACACAGCAGCCCCATCATGGCCCGGAAAGCACCTGGAGCGGGTTTGACTTCCCCGGAGAACCGGGACGCCGCATCGACTACATCTTTGTCAATGACCGGGTAAGCGTGCGCCGCCACGCTATCCTATCCGAATCCTGGAGCGGTCGCTTCCCTTCCGATCATCTTCCCGTACTGGCAGAGCTGGAGATGAGGTGATTGTTGATTGAAGCTGATTTACTTTGTTCGTCCTGTCCCATCGGGAAGAATGTCAAAGGGAGGAGCCATCGACAGGCGATCGAAGCAGACCTCGTGATAGTTGTTATAACGACCGGTAGCCGCCGACATACCCCAGTACACGACATCCCGGCCACCGAAAATCTGATTGACCACATCCTGATTGATGGTTCCGACAATCTCTCCGTCGATCTCCACCGCCAGCCGCTTAAGATCAGGCTGCCAGCGCACGACAAAGCGGTGCCGTGTACAGTCTTCCAGATTCGGTACCAATATAGGGCGGGAAAAGGAACTGAAGTGACCAACCCGGCCGTTGGCCAGAAAGGCGATATGGTCCTCCTCCGGATCGAGCAGGTGCTCGTTGCGCCAGGTGTCTATTTCTATTCCCAGAGAAGGCGCCAATCCTGCAAAGCCGATACCCTCCCCTACGTAGCCCGTACGATTAGGCCGTGCCGCAAAGATGAACACCATCCCGTCGGCCCCGCTGTCATCCTGACAACCCAGCATAATCTGCAGCTCAATGGCAAAAGGAGCGGAAAGACTGACCGCCCGTTCGTACCATATGGAACCGGAAGAGTAATCCTCTTCTTCCGTCAGCCGGAAGCAATCGTCTTCCGTGCGGTAGGTATCACCACTAATGGTAAAATCATCGATGGTAGGACGCTGAGCGAGGATGCGCGGTACTGTGAAAAGCAGGATGAACAGCGTAAGTGTGAAGGATCGGGCAGAAAGCGGCATAGCATTGGATATTAGGTACTTACGGAAACATATCAGGTGTAACAGCTTTTTACCCGGAAGGGTTGCAACATTGCCGTAAAGATGATAGCCAAACTGAACAAATCCTGGCTCTTCGCCATAAGCTAAATAAGGAAACATCCGGCAAGACGTCAGGATAAGGATAAACTTCAGGAAATAACAATACGCTGACAGCCGGTGCCTCCCGGAATCAGGGATAAAATCACACTGGAGGGCACCTCACCACTTAAGTGAAAAGGGGATTTCCTGGCTCCGTAAAAAATAAGATTATGTTTTATAAGAAAATCCTGCTGAGTTTATATTGCTTTTTGCTATTAGGAGGGCAGGTTTATGCCCAATACTTTGGCAAAAACAAAGTGAACTACGAAACCTTTGATTTTACTGTTTACCAGACTCCCAACTTTGATATCTACCACTACCTGGAAAATGACGAGTCTCTGGTGGAATACGCCAACTGGGCCGAACACTGGTACCAGGTGCACCGCGCCTTGTTCAGAGACACCATCTACCAGCGCAACCCCATTCTGTTGTATAAGAACCAAGCCGATTTCCAGCAGACGCGCTCGGTGAGTAGTTCTATCGGCGTGGCAACCGGCGGGGTCACCGAAGGGCTCAAAAACAGGGTTATCCTGCCCTTCGCCCCTTCGAACCAGCAGAGCTTTCACGTCCTGGGACACGAAATGGTCCATGCCTTCCAGTACAATATGGCGCGAACCAGCCCGGGATTATCTATCCGGGATTTGGGTAACGCTCCGCTCTACATGATAGAGGGAATGGCCGAGTACTTGTCTATCGGTACCGTTGACGCACATACGGCCATGTGGATGCGCGATGCGGTTCTACACGACGATATACCGACATTGAAAGAGATGAGGAAACCCAAGTATTTCCCCTATCGCTACGGCCATGCCTTCTGGGCTTTCATTACTGATCTGCGTGGTGACGAAATCATTGCTCCTTACCTGCGGGCTACCGCCCGCAACGGTTTGAAGTTCGGTACTCAGCAGGTTCTGGGAATCGATTTCGATAACCTTTCGGAAATGTGGGTCAACGCCCTAAAGGAAACCTACAACCCCTACCTCGGTGATAAAAAGGAGGAGCTCATCGGAAAAAAAATGATCAGTAAAGACAAATCAGGTGAGATCAATATCTCTCCGGTAATCAGTCCCAGCGGCCGTTACGTGATTTACCTTTCGGAAAAAGACCTCTTTTCCATTGACCTTTTCCTGTTTGACATTCAGGAAAATGAAATCGTACGGAAGGTGGCCAGTTCGCGCCGCGATTCGCACCTCGACAACCTGAAGTACATCGAATCGGCCGGCACCTGGTCGCCCGACAGCAAGCGCTTCGCCTTCACCGGCTTCTCGGACGGCAGGAATATCCTCGTTATTAAAAATGTGGAAAACGCCAATACCCTGGACCGGATTCGACTGGAAGGCGTTCCGGCCTTCACCAACCCAACCTGGTCGCCGGATGGCAACACCATTGTAGTCGTCGGCCTGGTGGAAGGACAGGTAGACCTCTACGCCTACGATCTGCAGAGCGAAACGGTTACCCAACTCACCGATGATCGCTACTCAGAACTTCTGCCGCAGTTTAGTCCTCAGGGAGATAAGATCTTTTTCTCCAGCGATGCCCTCAGCGCACAGAGAGGACGCACCAATGGCGAGTGGGATTTCAATCTGGCCAGCTACGATATGAACAGCGGAGAAACCGAGCACATAGATATTTTCCCCGGCGCCGACAACTTCAACCCCGTCGTTAATGGAGAAGGTAATGTCTTCTTTCTGTCCAACCGCGACGGCTTCCGCAATGTATACCAATATCAACCTGAAAGCGGGAAAGTTTATCAGATTACCGATGTACTGACAGGCGTCAGCGGCATCACCGGTTATGCGCCCGCTATCAGCGTGTCGCCGCAGAACGGGAACCTGGCCTACACCCACTTTTACAAAATGCGCTACAACGTGCATCTTGCCAGTCCCGGTGACTTCCTCATGAAAGAAGTCGATCCGGAATCAGTTGACCTTTCCCCCGCTGAATTACCGAGGCCCCGCGAAGAAGTTAAAAGCCTGGTCGATGCCCTTCACCGGGATTTCGACGAAATGCGCAACCTCACGGAGGCCGACTTTGCCAGGGTGGGCTTCAAACCCAAGTTCCAGCTGGATTACATTACCAGCACCGGCGTAGGGGTCGGTGTGGGCACCAACCCACTTATGGGTACGACGACGGGCGCCGCCGGTGGGGTTTCGGCCATGTTTAGCGATATTCTGGGACATCACAACCTCATCACCAGCGCCTCTATCAACGGTGAGATCTATGACTTTGCCGGTTCGGTGGCTTATTTCAACCGCAAGCAACAGCTTCAGTGGGGCGCTGCCCTCTCGCATACGCCCTCGCGCGGCTTTGGCGGCCGGCGTATTTCGCTGGATACCCTCAGCTTCGATAATGACCAGCAGGTAGAGGTGATAGAAGACGCCCTCATCCTGGACCGCATCTTCCAGGACCAGGTTGATCTCTTCGGCCAGCTGCCTTTTTCCAAAAACCTTCGGATAGAAGCTTCCGCCTCCTACGCCCGTTACAGCTTCCGGCGCGAAGCCCGGCAACGCATCTTCGAAGCCGTCCGGGTCGTCTCTCAGGGAGATACCCTTCTTCGCCGCGGCGTCTTTATCGGCCGCGACCGGGAAACGCTCGATGCACCGGCAGGCTTTAACCTGTGGAGCGTCGGCGGCGCCCTCGTCGGCGATAACGCCGCTTTCGGCCTGACCGCCCCGCTCGATGGGCGCCGCTTCCGTTTTGGCGGCCAAAAATACTTCGGTGAATTTAACCATACCGCCGCCACGGCCGACTACCGCGTTTACCGCTTTTTCCAGCCCATCGGCCTGGCCTTCCGCATCATGCATCAGGGACGCTACGGCGGCAACGCCAATCAGCTCTTCCCCTTCTTCCTGGGTTACCCCTGGTACGTGCGCGGCTTTAATTCCAACAATATCCAGGACGTTCTGGGCGAGGACCGCACGGTGCTCTCCGAAGACAATTTCTTCGGTAGCAAAATCCTGGTCAGCAACTTCGAGGTCCGCATCCCCTTTACCGGGCCGGAACAGCTGACCCTCATCAAGTCCAACTTCCTCTTCACCTCTCTCAACCTTTTTGCCGACGGTGGTCTCGCCTGGTATGACTTCGGACAGTTTGAAGGGCAGGTTACCTCCTCCCGGCCGGACGACAGTATTCAAAATGGTCGCCCACCACAGGAAGGACAAACCCTGGTGTACTCCGAAGTGAAGCCAATCTTTAGTGTAGGCGCTTCCGTACGCATCAACTTATTCGGCGCCCTGATTCTGGAACCCTACTACGCTATTCCACTCGTCGAAGGCGTGAATTCCAACTTCGGCCTGAATATCGTTCCGGGATGGTAATAGATAAGGATTAGCTACTTGATTCCGCCGTTTTCAAAAACAAATACACCGCCCTTGAGCTGGATGACTGCTCAGCGGCGGTGTTATTTTGGGAAGGGGAAGAAGAAATTAATCCGTATATATTATACTGACGTCGAAATGGTTTGAGAAATTTCTCAAACCAATTTACGTCGAGTATAAACAATCTAAGACTACCATCTTTTATATAAAGGAACTTATCAATGAATCTTCGGGGGCCATTGACCTAAGCTGTTTAACCAAAAACCCCCTGTCATGGAAGTTCAAATTCCCACCGGAAACGTCACATTGCCTGGTAAACTGGAAATCCCCGAGGACGCCCAAGGGCTGGTATTATTCGCCCACGGCAGCGGTAGCTCCCGCCATAGCCCGCGCAATAATCAGGTGGCCGACTACCTGCGTCAGCATCGCCTGGGCACCTTGCTGTTCGATCTGCTCACCGAAGAAGAAGATCAGATCCGGTCCAACCGTTTTGACATCAAACTGCTTACAAACCGGCTGGCAAGTGCTACGGAATGGGTGCTCGAGCAGGAGCAAACCGAAGCGCTTCCTTTGGGCTACTTCGGTTCCAGCACCGGCGCCGCCTCCGCGCTGCGCGCCGCCGCCAAAATGGGAGAACGGATAAACGCAGTGGTATCCCGGGGCGGCCGGCCCGACCTGGCGAAGCAGGCCCTGGACCAGGTGAAAGCGCCTACCCTACTCATTGTCGGCGGAAAAGATACCCAGGTCATCCAGCTCAACGAACAGGCCTACGAACAACTCCAATGTGAAAAATCATTGGAAATTGTCGAAGGTGCTTCCCATCTCTTTGAGGAACCCGGTAAGCTGGAAGAAGTATCCCGGCTGGCTGCCGAATGGTTCGAAAAACAACTCATCGGGCAATAGGAAGCATACAATAATTCATGCGCTGACAACTCATTCATCCAAAAATAATTATTATGTTCACCGACCGGAAAGATGCAGGAAAAGCCCTGGGAAAAGCCCTGGAAAAACATAAAGAAAACGATGTGCTCGTACTGGGTATTCCTCGCGGCGGCGTAGAACCGGCCTATTATGTCGCCCGGGCCCTCAACGCCGAACTCGGCGTGGTTGTCGTACGGAAATTAGGATACCCCCAAAACCCGGAAGCCGCATTCGGCGCTATCGCTGAGGACGGCAGCACCTTCTACCACGAGGAGGCCAAGGGGTATGTTTCCGAGGATCAGATCGAGAAGATTAAATCGGAAGAACAGGAGGAAATCAAACGCCGGGTGCAAGAATTGCGGGGAGGCGACTCCCTGCCGTCTATGGAAAACAAAACCGTTATTCTTGTAGATGACGGCATTGCTACGGGAGCCACCATGTTTGCCTGTATAGAAATGTGCAAAAATCAGGGCGCCGCTAAAATTGTGGCGGCCGTTCCGGTAGGGCCCGCCAGTATAAAGGAGAAACTGGAAAGCCGGGTAGATGAGGCCCTGATTCTGGAAACGCCTGCCGGCTTCCGGGCGGTATCCCAGGGATACCGGAACTTTTATAATGTAGACATGGATGAAGCAAAGCATTTCCTGGAAAAGGGAAAAGAAGAATTGACCGGATAGAAAAATCCTTTTCACTTCTCCGGCCCCTGCTTGTCAGGGGTCAGTCGTCATAATGCATGACCAGCAGCGGAATATCCGTTTGTAAAACCATCCCCTTTGTTACACTACGGTGGAACAATCGCTCCAGAAAAGAACGGTGCGCCGTGCCCATGATGATAAGGTTGATCTGATGCTGTTCTCCGTATTGCAGTAAGCCGTCTAATATATCCTCACAATCAATTTGAACATAATGCAGGTCCAACTCCGGGCTCTCTGCCTGCAGCAGTTGTTTGTGCTGCCATTTGGCCACGCGACAGTCAGCGCCGGGGGTCAGCTCAGCGTGCACAAAGTGGATTACTTCCGGCTCCAGCCCGGTTTCTCGCATAGCTTGCCAAAGCGTTGATTCATCAGCCGGCTCATCATTACTCGCATACATGACCCGGAAGGGCGGCTTAAAAACTGCCTCTTCGGGCACCAGCAACACCGGGCAATGCGCATGGCGGGCTGCGTAAGAAGAGACACTGCCGAAAAGTCGATCCATCAGCCCCCCGGCGCCGGTAGTGCCCATCACGATAAGATTCGTTGAGGAGGACAAACGAGCGATTTCTTCTCCTGCGAAACCGATGACCAGCTCCAGCTCTACGGGTCCAAAATCATTTTCTTCTTCCGGCGAAAGTCGGTAACTATCCGCAAAAGCATCCAGTGCCTGCTGCTTGAGGTCGCCGAAGTCCACCTCCGGAGTGTCCAGGTAAGGATTATCGAGATCAAAGGAAGGGTGATACACATGGAGGAGAGTCAACCGGGCGCCTTGCTGCGCAGCTACTCGCTGGGCGTACTGGTAAGCGTTGGCGGCTGCATCGGAAAAATCAGTCGGCACTATTATTTGTTTTACCATAGCCTCATATGCATTTCACCAGCCTTCCCCGCTGAAGAAAAGACCGGACGTCGTAACATTAAACTTCCTGAGCATGTATCCCATTACAGTTTAAAAACAGGACATCATTACGCGCTCTGTCCCACCTTTAGCGACGCGCGATAAATAACTGTCAGATTTCCTAGGAGTGCTTTTGGCTTTACCCTGCGTTGAAGAACCGCCTCCCTTAGCTATGGCTAAGGTCGGGAACCTTCGCCTTGGTTAAAACCAAAATCGCTAACCTATTAAACCCGACACTTATTAATCGCGCGTCGCTTAGCTATACGGCGAACAGGTATGATGATTACTTCCTCTTGTTCGCCAGAATCTGATCCGAGCTCACTTTTTCAGAAGCCAGCGCCCGGATGATGTCAAAAGTCGTGATGATGCCCACCAACTCATTATTTTCCACCACCGGAATGGCGTGAAAACGGTTTTCCAGGAACACTTCCAGCGCCACGTTGATGCGTTCATCAGGCCCGACCTTCGCCAAGCCGGTTGTCATGATATCTTCCGCATTGTACACGCGCAACCGAGCTTCATTGACAAAACGATCTTCTTCGTTGCGGTTAAAACCACGCAGGAAGTGAAGAAAGTCCGATTTACTAATCATACCGACAATTTCCTTGTAGCGAACGACCGGAACGTGGTGGATTTTGTTATTGTCGAATATTTCCTTTACCGCGGTCAGCTTATCCTTGGGGTTCACCGTGATCAGCTTGGAAATCATAATCTTTTTAACAGGGTCGAGAACGTTCATATTTGGAGGTTTTAATTGTTAGCTACTCTTTTTCTATTATAAAATGCGTGAATTTAGTACAAGAACAGGATGATTTCCATCAATGTCCATCCATGATTTTCATCAGGCGTCGGCGTCTGGCTCATCAGATGACCGGCAAAAACTGGTCTTAACGGTCGGTAGTAAGGCTTTCATTGGCTTTCCTCTCACCCACTCCGGCGGTAAGCAGCTTCGCTTTCATACAGTTAAGTTAACCTATCCAGGTTTAATTAAAAAATGAAATTAACTTCACTTCCCGTTAATATCTAATATTTTACTTTATCTTTCATTAAAAAAGAGAGATGAAAAAAACAACATTGCTTTTACTTTTCTTCAGTATGCTTGCCATGCTTTCCGCTCAGCAATCTTCTCAGCTGTACCGCACTGACCGGATGACCGACCGGGAAGACCCCATCCCCCTGCAACCGGAATGGGCTCCTTCTTCCACGGTGTGGCTTCAGGCGACCCTCAGAGCGACCGGGTAATCATCTGGACCCGGGTTACGCCCGAAGGAATGGATGGTAACCCTTTTGAGGTTACCTGGCGCGTTGCTACCGGTTCTGACTTGCAAAATATCGTTCGCGAAGGCTCTTTTACCACGGACGCCGGCCGCGATTACACGGTGAAAGTGGATGTAGACGGGCTATAGCCGGGAACGACCTACTACTACGGCTTCACCGCCCTTGGCGGAAATTCCATAACCGGCAAAACCAAAACCACCCCGGTCGGCGAGCAGGCTGCTCACCTCAAATTCGGCGTCGTCTCCTGCAGTAACTACCAGGCCGGCTATTTTAACGCCTACCAGCGACTCGCCGAACGGCGCGATCTCGATGCAGTAATTCACCTCGGTGATTATATCTATGAACAGGGTAGCGGCGAATACGGCGATCTGGTTGACGAACGTCCTATCGAGCCCAAAACAGAAATCCTTTCCGGGGAGGATTATCGTACCCACTATTCCCTCAGCGAAGCGAGCCATCTGCAGATCGGATTATACAACAGCGCCGGACAATTGGTGATACGGGCACTAAACGAGCACATCGCCCCGGAGCTTTACACTTTACAGAACCACACCGCCGGTCTGCCGGAAGGCGCCTACTTCTACCGCATCCGCGCCGGAGAACAAAAACAAACCGTAAAAGTGGTGCTGAGCCGGTAAAAGAAAGGTAAATTGATAAAGGGTGAAGCAGCCGGCAATCTCCGGCAGCCCCGCTTCATTCTTCCTCTTTCTTCTTTTCCTGCCGCCGCCGGCGCCGTTCGTTCAGGATAGTGCGCACCCAGTTGGGAATGACGATAGCGCCTGCCAACAAGTAGGAGTAATAAGTGAGTAAGCGCCACAGCGTAGAAATGGTGGTGGCGTAAGTCGGATTGGTCACATAGTCGCTCAGAAAGCCGCCGAACAGCACCTCTACAAAACCGGCGCCGCCGGGGGTAGGGCTGAAAGCGATGATGACGAACATGGCTTCCAGGCGGGCATAAAGACCAAACTGCGTCCAGAAGTCGAGTGGAATATTGGTCATAAAGGCGATGATCAGACAGTTGAGCAGGATGAAGCGGCAAGACCAGGCGCCGGCAGTGCCCAGAAAAGCACCCAGATGAAACTTCCAGTCCTGCTGCTGCAGTTCGCGGGAAGCGAAGATCATGTCGTTCCCCAGCTCGACAGCCTTGCGGCGGTATTGCTGCAGGAAGCTAATCCGTGTAAATCCGACGAGTAGCCGCTTGATCTGATTGGGGTTGATGAATAGCCCGTAGTAAAAAATAGAAGCGTAGACAGCCATCAGCCCGTAGGCGAAGAGAAAGTAGAACCCCCAGCCGCCCAGGTCTTCCATACTCCTGAGGTTGGGCCGAATCATATTAGTACCGAAAAACAGAAAGAGAACAGGCAGAGAGCTGATAAAGAAGATACTGTCGAGCACGATGGTATATAGTACAATGGTAGCCGTTTTAGCTGTTGACAGCTTTTCCTGCGCCAGCACGAAGAAAGCCACCGCCGATCCCCCAACGCTGGTAGGGGATACCGCAGAACTGAATTCCCAGATAAAAATCAGCTCGATGCACTTTCTCCAGGAAAACTCCCCCTGTGACAGGATGCGCAGCCGCACGGCGTAACAGAGGTGGCGAATGATGAGAATGAGCACCGAAGTCAATATCCAGAAAAGGGTGTGACCGGTCCAGTCGATCTTGACGAATTCCTCGGGGTCAAACTGACGCCATAGCATATACCCCACCGCCACAAGGCCGATGATCACCGGCAGAATGATCCGGGACATGCGTATGGAAGAGAGGGCATCCTGTTGTTCGTCGGTAAATTGCTCTAAGGTCTCTTGGTCCACAAATTCAGATTGTTAGCATAATGGCGCGCAAAATCACTGCAAAAGTATGGTCTTTTTAGATAAATGCTAATTATTTTCATCCGCATCCTAATTCTGCCTAATGAACAAGCTTTCTGGAAATTAGGTTAGCAAAACTGAATTAAAATTATTAAAAATGACAATCACCGAACTGCTTCTCTTTCTGCTCATCGGCGCCATAGCCGGATGGGCCGCCGGCAAAGTCATCCGCGGCGCCGGTATGGGCCTGCTCGCCAATATCATCGTCGGCATCATCGGCGCCTTCCTCGGCGGATGGCTCTTCGGCCTGCTCAATATAACTACCGGCGGCGGCCTCGTCGGCTCGCTGATTACGGCTACTGTAGGCGCAATCGTGTTGCTGTGGATAGCTAAGCTAGTGAGGTAGCCTGGATACTCAATGCTAGTGCGCCGGGAGCTAGTAATTTCGCTTGTTGCTCCCTATCTTTACTCAAAAATTTTCCCATTGGAAGAACACATCAGAAGGTGGCGACTCATCCTGGGCTCCTCCGCCGATCCCGAGGGCGAGCAGGAGCTCGAAGGCGACGAGCTGCGCATGGACGAAGTGCTGGAAGCGCTGTACGACAGCGACCGCGAGGGCAACCTGGGCCCCAGCTCGCCCAACGTCAACCGCTGGCTAGGTGATATCCGGCGTTACTTTCCCACTCCGGTGGTGCGCGTGATGCAGCGGGACGCGCTGGAGCGCCTGGGCCTCGAGCAGATGCTGCTGGAGCCCGAATTGCTGGAAACCATTGAGCCCGACGTGGAACTCATCGCCAGCCTGCTGAGCCTGCACAAGCTGCTGCCCGACAAGACGCGTGAAACCGCCCGCATGCTGGTGCGCCGCATCGTCGACGAGATCGAGCGGAGGCTGCGACAGCCGATCACCGAGGCGGTGCGCGGCGCCCTGAGCCGCCACGTGCGCAACCGGCGGCCCAAGTACAACGAAATCGACTGGCGGCGCACTATCCGGGCCAACCTGCGCCACTACCAGCCCGAATACAAGACCATCATCCCCGAGCAACTCTACGGCTTCGGCCGCAAAGGGCCCATGCTCAAACAGATCATCCTACTGGTCGACCAGAGCGGCTCCATGGCCACCTCGCTGGTCTACGCCGGCGTCATCGGCAGCATCCTGGCTTCACTGCGATCGGTGCGCACTCACTTCATCGTCTTCGACACCAGCGTAGTCGACCTCAGCGCCGAGCTTGGCGACCCGGTCGACCTGCTCTTCGGCGCCCAACTTGGCGGGGGCACCGATATCGATAAGGCCTTGGCTTACGCCCAAAGCCTCGTACGGCAACCTGCCGATGCCATGTTGTTCCTACTTAGTGACCTGTATGAGGGAGGAAATGTGGAATCCATGATCAAGAGAATGGGATCGATCAAGGCCTCAGGGGTTCAGGTGGCCAGCCTGCTGGCGCTCAATGACGAAGGGGCTCCGGCCTTCGACAAGGACGTCGCCGCGCGCTTCGCCGGCCTCAATATCCCCGCCTTCGCCTGCACCCCCGACCAGTTCCCCGACCTACTGACAACCGTCATCCGGAGAGAGGATATTACGAAGTGGATGGGAAAAGCGGGGGTGGTGATGAAGAACTAGATGCTGGATGGATGCTGGGGCATCAAGCATCCAGATATTTTTCCTCAAACGCCTCCACCACTTCCCGCAGATCCGGGGTCAGCCGCTCTTTCGCCTCCTCCGCAATGCGCTCCGGGAGTCCGTAGTACGCATGCGCAATGCCTCCCGCGATGCAGGCCTGCGTGTCCGCGTCGCCACCGAGGGAGACGGCCTTCCGGACGGCATCCTCATAGCTGTCGGAATCAAGAAAGGCGATGATGGCCTCCGGGACGGAACCCTGGCAGCTGACATCGAAGCTATAATCCGGCCGGATATCCTCCACGTGCCGCTTTATGTCGTAGCCGAATTTTTGTTCGATATAGTCTCTAATCTCTTTCTTCCCGCTACCCTTCCGCGCCAGGTAGACGGCTGCGGCGGTCGCCTGCGCGCCCTTGATGCCCTCCGGATGACTGTGGGTGATGGCGGCGCTTTGCTTCGCCTCTTCCAGCACCTTGTCCAGATCGTCGAAAGCGTAGCCGACCGGGCTGACGCGCATCGCCGAGCCGTTGCCCCAGCTGTTGTAGGGGCCGTCAATAATGCCTTGTACCCAGTTGATGAAAGTACCGCCGTAACCGGCATCAGGATAGCGTCGACCATAGGCGCGCAGGGTCTCAGCGTAGTCCTTGCCATGCAGGATACAATCGGCAACCGCGACGGTGAGCACCGTATCGTCCGTGAAGCGCGACTGCGGCTGAAACAGTAAAAAATCTTCTGATTTGTGCGGAAAAGCCTCGTATACCGAGCCGATGATGTCACCGGCGATTGCGCCTAGCATGAGCTGATTGTTTGGTTCTCATTGACAACAGGGAAAGAGAGGAGGTTGTTTAATGGGTGGCGGGCGCCCTTACTGGTGAAGAATCTTTCCGGCCCGAAAAAGGAGAAACGCATAATAGCGTTCTCTATCAGCCAATATTTAAACCGCTGTAAATCCTCTTTCTCACCTGCAACTATTCTCCACCAGGCGCCGGTAAAACTGCACCACCCGCCAATATTGCTCCTTTTCAATGCGCTCATCGATACCGTGGAAGCGGCTGAGGTCGCTGTGTTCCAGCTGCACGGGCAGGAAGCGATAGATGTGATCGCTGAGGGCGGTGTAATGGCGGCTGTCGGTAGCAGCGATGACCAGGGAGGGCGCGACGACCACCTCCGGAAAGGTTTCCTGTATGGTCCGCTGGATGACCTGGAAGCCGAAGGAGTTGGCAGGAGAGACGGGCGAAGGGTTGCTGGATCCGGCGGCTTCGATAATCTTCACGGTGATGCGTTCGTCATCGATGGTGTTCTGCACATAGCCCTGCACGCTTTCCACCGTTTCCCCGGGAAGAATGCGGAAATTGACGGTAGCGGAGGCCTGTACCGGCAGCACGTTCTCCTTGACGCCGCCCTCGATCATAGTGGGGGCGGTGGTGGTGCGGATGATAGCGTTGGAGGCGGCGTCGCCGCTGAACACGTTGATGAGCAGGGGCTCCGTCAGCCATAAGTTGGCGAAGAGAGCTTTGTAGGGCAGGAACATTTCGGGGCCGGCGTGCTTAAGCATGGCCTGGGCGGCGCCGTCAATCCTGGCGGGAAACGGATTGTTTTCCAGTTTATGGATGGCCTCGCTGAGAACGCCGATTGCCGTTTCGGATGGAGGCATAGAGGAATGCCCGCCGTCTTTCAAGCGAGCGGTGAGGCGCAGGCTGACCGCCCCCTTTTCGGCGATGCCTATCATTGCCAGCGGCGCCTCCAGCCCGGGGAGGGCGTCGGAGAGAATGACCTGGCCTTCGTCCAGCACGTAGTCGAAGCTCAGTCCTTTTTTTTGCAGGTGCTCAGCGATAGCCACTGCCCCCTGTTTTCCCCCTGTCTCTTCGTCGTGTCCAAAAGCAAGGTAAACAGTCCGGCCAGGGGTATAATCTTCGCGCAACAGTTGTTCCACCGCTTCGAGCAGGCCCAGGCAGCTCACCTTATCGTCAAGGGCGCCGCGGCCCCAGATCTTGTCGTCTCTGATCTCTCCGCCGAAAGGCGGCGCCGTCCAGGCTTCCTGGCTGGCAGCCTCTACAGGGACTACATCGAGGTGCCCGATGAGCAGAATAGGCGGCAGTTTGGCATTTTGCCCCGGCCAGCGGTAAAGGCGGCTAAAATTATTGACCATTTGCAATTCCAAAAGAGAATCGACCAGTGGAAAAGAGTTGCGCAGAAAGGTATCGAGTTCCAGAAAAGCGGCGGTATCTACCCAACCCTCCTTCGAAACGGTGGGGAAGCTGATGGCTTTCGCCAAACGCAGCGGCGCCTGCTCGGGGGCAGGCGGGAGCTGCACCGTTTCCACCGGAATCTGCCGGGAAGAGAAGGACAGCGTCTTGATACCCATAATCCCAGCCAGAATGATCAGAGCGAAGATGCCCAGGCGTAGCAGTATGCGCAGCAGCTTTTTCATATACACCCCTATGGTTAAGCCCTTTTGATAAGGCAATTTATTTGCAACTTCATCCACCGGCTATCCGAAGCGCAGGAACTTTCTTACAATTCTCCAACCTCTTCTTCCTGCTTCAGCAAGTTGAGCAGGTATTGGCCGTATCCACTTTTGATGTACTGATGGCCGAGGCGCTCCAGCTGTTCGGCGTCGATGAAGCCCTGCTCGTAGGCGATTTCTTCGATGCAGCCGATCTTGAGCCCCTGCCGGTCTTCGATCACTTCGATAAACTGCCCGGCCTGCATCAGGGACTTGTGGGTGCCGGTATCCAGCCAGGCCACGCCGCGGCCCAGGATGCCGACCCTTAACTGCCCTGCCGCCAGATAATGCCTATTGACGTCGGTTATTTCATACTCCCCGCGGGCGCTGGGCTCCAGGTTTTTGGCGATATCCACCACCTGATTGTCGTAGAAATACAGACCGGGAACAGCGTAATTGGACTTGGGCCGCTGCGGCTTCTCCTCAATGGAAATGGCCTTGAGGTTCTCGTCAAACTCGACCACGCCGTAACGCTCCGGGTCTTTTACCCGGTAGGCGAAGATAAGCCCCCCTTCCGGGTTGGCGCTGTCCTGAAGCAAATCGTTGAGATTGGCTCCATAAAAAATATTATCGCCCAGAATGAGCGCTACCGCGTCATCACCGATAAAAGATTCTCCCAGAATGAAAGCCTGGGCCAGCCCTTCCGGCCTGGGTTGTTCGATATAAGAAAAACGGCAGCCGATATGACTTCCGTCACCCAGTAATTTTTCAAAATGGGGTAAGTCGTAGGAAGTGGAAATAATCAGAATATCCTTAATGCCGGCCGACATCAGCGTCGACAGGGGGTAGTAGATCATTGGCTTGTCGTATACCGGCATCAGCTGCTTACTCACCGCTAAGGTCAACGGATACAGCCGGGTTCCCAATCCTCCTGCCAGAATAATACCTTTCATATTGAAATGCTTTTCGAGTATTTGGATTAATATTTATCCTTCTGACTTTCTTCGGTCAGTCTTTGTTTCCCCGGCAAAATGCCCGATGTGTTGTACAGCGGCGACTACTCCCTCCTGCCGTTACCTCCGTTTTATCTCAAACTGCCGCCGTACGCGCAGCACCAGCTCAACAGGTTTGAATGGCTTTGTTACAAAATCATTGGCGCCCAGCTGATAGGCTTTCATGATATCCCCTTCCGCTTCCAGGGGAGCGATGACGATGATCGGCAGTTCGGGATTGATGGATTCCCTGATTTCGCGGATGACATCCAAGCCGGGCACTTTTTTCACTTCCGTTCCAATGATCACCATATCGGGTTCTTTCTCTCTGATTTTTTCCAGCGCCACTTTGCCGTCGGGCGCCTGATCCACTTCATAGCCCTGCTTCCGCATCCGGAATTCCAGGGCGGTCAGTAGTACTTCCTCTTTTTCGCATACGAGAATTCTCTTCATCCTTTTTTCGCATTTAAAGCGTGTCCGATTGGTTTTTTTCATGCCACAATCCGCCGGGCCTTCCCCTCTTCCACCAGTTATAGCGGTCGCTAAATATAGGAAAATATTAACTACTCATTGCCGGCATCCAGCCCGCCCATCTCGCTACGCGATCCGGCCGGGTAAACTCCGTGGAATTCGCAAAGCGACTATTCCACGGAGTAAATATCCAGCTTCCGGCCTCACTCCGCAGTATCCTCCCTGGGCAGGAAAATAAACTCGGCTCCCGAATCCTTGATGACGAACAGGCAAAAATACTCCCGCGGGTCTTTATACACCTCCCGAAAGTCGTCGACCTTAACCATAGGGATCACTTTTTTTGTCGCCAGTTCTTCGAGTGTAGAAGCATTGACCGACCAGGGCGCCTCTTCTCCTTCGGCCTGCACCAGCGGCACCCCGATATTCACCTCCTGCCGATGTACGATGAATATCGGGTAGGAAGAAACTTCCTGATCCAGGATGGTCTCGGCGGCCTTAGCCATTACCGGTTTGTAGGCCTGCATCTCTTGTTCGAGTTGTTTATATTCCGTTTTAGGTTTCATGGTTGAAAGTAGTTCTGTCGTTTAGTTGCCTGAGGTAGTTTTGTTGCGGTTCTGAAATGTTCCGTTATGATTCTTCAGTTCGAGCAAGGCTACATTCTCCACGTGATGCGTATGCGGAAACATATCGACCGGCTGGGATTTGAGCAGCTGATACCGAGCGCTCAGCAGCTGCAAGTCCCGCGCCTGAGTAGCCGGATTGCAGCTCACGTAGACGATCCGGGGCGGCAGCAGCTGCAGCAGCAAATCCACCACCTTGGGATGCATACCTGCCCGGGGCGGATCGGTGATCAGCAGGTCGGGCTTACCGTGCCGGCGGGCGAATTCATCCGTGAGGATATCTTTCACATCCCCTACGTAAAACGTCGCATTGTCAATGAGGTTGAGCGTGGCGTTTTCGCGGGCATCCTCAATGGCTGCTTCCACCTCCTCTATGCCGACCACGCGACCACACTGCCTGGCGATATAGAGCGCGATACTACCGATTCCGGTGTATAGGTCATACACATTTTCTTCTCCCTGCAGATTGGCGAAGTCCGCCACCACATCGTAGAGCACTTCCGCCTGCCGGGTGTTGGTCTGGAAAAAGGATTTCGGTCCGATTTTGAAGCGGACGTCGCGCAGTTTTTCCTCCACGTAGCCCTTACCCTGATAGCGTTGCATCTCGAGGTCCTGCATGGAGTCGTTCTGTTTGGGATTGATGCAGTAATACAAGGTAGTGATCTGTGGAAAACGGCTTAACATTTCGTCGAGGAAAGGCCGGATGCGATCCTGATCGTCGCGATAGAAAGCCAGGACGAGCAGGGTTTCGCCGAGGGTGCTCGTGCGGATCATCAGGGTACGCAGAAAGCCCTCGTTTTTGCGAATATCAAAAAAGGGAAGCCCCTGCGCATGGGCGATATCGCGGACGCCGTTGCGGATGGCATTGGAAGGGTCTTCCTGCAACCAGCACTGTTCGATATCGATGACCTTGTCGAAAGCGCCGGGCGGATGGAATCCCAGTACATCAGCTTCGTTGGACACCTCACTCTCGATTTCCTCCCTGGTCAGCCATCGCTTACTGGAAAAGGAAAACTCGAGTTTGTTGCGGTAATAGGTATTTCGATCGCAGGCCAGGATAGGCCGGAAATCGCCGCCCTCCACCTTGCCGATGCGTCGCAGCGCGTTTTCCACCGTCAGTTGCTTATGGCGGGCCTGTGCCTGGTAAGCGAAGTGCTGCCATTTACAGCCGCCGCAATGGTCGAAGTGTTGACAGAACGGCTCCTCCCGGTCATCAGAATAGTGGTGGTAGGTCTGCGGCGCACCAATCATGAATCCCTTTTTCTTTTTGTACACCAGCACGTCGACTACATCGCCGGGCACCGCTCCTTCTACAAAGATGACCCGGCCTTCGCTGTCACGCCCCACGCTCTTGCCTTTATCGGCAATTCCCGTAATTTCTACTTTCGGGATTAACTTTTTTTTCCTTCTGCTCATATATATGATTTAATCGCTCCAAAGATCCCATAAAAACCGGGAAATGTAAAAACTCGACGTTTTCAGTTTTTCCGTTTCTCATCGGGTCAGCACGATATAATCGCGGATGAGGGTTTTGAGAAAAGCGACTTTATCCCTGGGTGTTTCTTCAATTCCCAGCAGGTCCTGCAGTCGGTCGACCAGTTCGTCGATCACTTCGTGGTGGGCACGGTTGCGGTAGCTTTGGTAACGGCTCAGGGCGTTCTTAACCAGGAGCATATCCTGCTCACTGAGCTGCCGCACTTCGGGGTATTGGGGGCGGTAGTCGTCCAGCGTATTGATGCGGAGAATGTCTTCCAGTTTAAAGCGCTGCTTATGTCGCATCCGGATGACGGTCGTATTGGCGGTCATATCGCCCAGGCGCTGGTTTTTTCCGGAAGTACTGATCAGAATAGCGGCGAGAATACCGGCGGAGGTAAGCGTGTCAACGATATGAAAAACAGCGCGCAGCAGATAATCACTCAGCCCCGGCTCGCGTCCGTCGAGGCGAACCACGCGGATACCCATAGATTTTTTGCCCCAGGACTGACCGTTGGCCAGCACCTCTGAGAGCAGATGGTACAGCATAAATAAAGCGAGCGGTAACAAACCGACAATGAAGTAGAACAGCAAGCCCGACTCCTCCCCCTCGTCGCCAATAGTACTCAGGGCGAGTACCAGAAGCAGGAAATACATCGTTCCGATAAGAAACAAATCGATCAGGAAAGCCAGGATGCGCTCGCGCAGCGTAGCCAGCTCGTACTCGATGGTAACGTTCTGAGTAGTCCTTATATCGATTGTATTCGCCATGTACCTGGTTGGATTTATACAAATATTTTCATAAAATGCGACATTCAATCTATTTCGTTGCAATTTTCTTCCGGATATGCGTGAAACGAATTTTATTAAGCAGAATAAAGAGAAGTGGAAGGAGTTCGAGCGCATCCTGGAGGGGCAGCATCGCGATCCTGATAAGTTAAACGACCTGTTTATACAGATCACCGATGATCTTTCCTACTCGCGCACTTTTTACCCCAACCGCTCGGTGCGGGTCTATCTCAACGGGCTGGCGCAACGGGTGTTCTTTTCCATCTACCGAACCCGCAAGTCACCGGTGGGTCGCCTTTTTCGCTTCTGGACGGATGAATTGCCCCGGCTGATCTACGAAGCCCGGGGCGCTTTCCGGTTGTCCTTCTGGTTATTTACCCTCGCTTTTCTCATCGGCGTGATTTCCTCCACTATGGATGCCGAATTCGCAAATATCATTCTCGGGGAAGATTACGTGGAAATGACCATCGAAAACATTGAGTCGGGAGACCCCATGGCGGTCTACAAGCAGCGGGGTCAGTTCGGCATGTCGCTTGGCATCACCGCCAACAACTTGTTCGTTGCCTTTCTCACCTTTGTCATGGGCGCCTTTTTCGCCATCGGCGCCATCGCGATTATCATCCGCAACGGCATTATGGTGGGCGTTTTCCAGCATTTTTTCATAGAGCGCGATCTCTTCCTCGAATCTTTTCTCACCATCTGGACACACGGAACGCTCGAAATATCGGCGATCATCATCGCCGGGGCCGCCGGTATTACAATGGGAAAAGGCCTCGTCTTTCCCGGCACTTACACGCGCATGCAATCTTTCCAGCAATCGGCCCGGCGAGGACTTAAGATTATGATCGGGATCAGCCCCATTATTATTCTCGCCGGCTTTATAGAGGGCTACCTGACCCGGCATACGGATACGCCCGACACGGTAAGGGGGCTCTTCATCGCAGTCTGTCTCTTATTCGTACTCCTCTATTTCGTCTGGTATCCCCGCATGCGGGCCCGGCTCGGTTTTAGCGAAAGCGAAGCCCCCACCCGCATTCCCCCCGACAGCAGTCAGCGAATCAATTTTGAGCGCATCAAGTCTTCCGGTGAGATTTTTGCCGACGCTTTTATCTTTTTCCGCAAACAGGCCGGTAAGCTGGCGGTCATCGCCCTCATCAGCGCCGGCATTTACACCGCGGCAGTCTTTCTAAGCAGTCCGGTTAATCCGGAATCATTGTTTTCTTTTCCCAACTATTTTTTCGGTACGCTTTCCGTCATCAATCAGTTTTTCATCAATGGCAATCTGCCCTGGTTACCGCTGATCAACTTGCTGGTATACGCACTGCTCAGCGTAGGGATCAACAGCCTGCTCATCCGGGAGCGATATCCTCAGCGCCACTTCAGCAGGCTGCAATACGCCTTCTACGGCTTTGCAGTAATGGCCGGCCTGGCCGGCATGCAATTGATTTTATACACCAACTCTTTTTACACCCTATTCCTCTCTCTGTTCTTTTTTCCCCTTCCTCTCTTAGTGAATTACGTGCTGATGGAAGAAAAAATAAATCTGTGGTTCGCTATTCGCCGCACAGCTTTCCTCCTGCGGGGCAACTACAGCCGGGTATTGAGTCTTTTTTTGACGCTGTCGCTGGTCGGTCTGCTTTTCTTTTCCATCATTGATACCATGGTGCTGTGGACTTTCCTCGACCTGATCAGCTGGGTGGTGCAGTTCGAGGAAAGCACGATGAATGAACTAAGTGTGGTGCTTCTTACGTTTACGACTATGTTCTTTTTGCAGCTTATCCTGGGATTATTGCTTACCGGCATCGGATTATTGTATTATTCGCTAAAGGAAATTCAGGAGGCTAACTACCTGAAAGAAAGAATTCGCCGGATCGGTCTGCAACAGCGTATTCAGGGGCTGGAAAGGGAAGAGCAGGTAATATGAAGAACAAGCAAAGACATACAGGCTATTCCCGGCGCTTCCTCTTGGGGCTCTTCATCTGCTTGGCCGGCGGGCTTTTCGCCCCTCCGGCTACCGTCGCCGCCCAGGAAACCAGCTCCGAATCCAAAACCTTCGACCGCCCTTACTGGAGAAAAACCATCGAAGGGCTGGATTACAGCTCCCACCCCGACGCTACGCCCCCCCGAACCGAAATGCGGCAGCGGCAGGCAGCAGGCGAGGAAGAGCCCGGCGCGGCTGCCAACCAAGAAAGTAACTGGGACCTGTCAATCCCGGGTTTGGAACTGATCGGCAAAATTATTTTAATCCTCGCCGCCGCCTTGATCCTCTTTCTGCTCCTGCGCGGACTGCTGGGCATCCAATGGGCGCCGCGCAATAAGCGCGTACAGAAGACCGGCGACCCGGAGGCGGACCTGGAAAAGATTGAAGCGGATATTGAAGCCTTTGACCTGGATGACTATATCCGGAAAGCGCTCGACCGGGGCGCTCATGCATTAGCGATCCGCTTGCTTTATCTCGCCGCCCTCAAAGCCCTCTCCAGCAAACAACTGATCTATTGGAAAAAAAACAAAACCAACCGCGACTATCTGTGGGAAATGCAGGACACTCGTTTTCAGGAAGATTTCCAAAGGCTTACCCGCGCCTTCGAACAGATCTGGTATGGAGACCCGCCCTTCACCGCAGCCGATTTCCAGGTGCTGGAACCTCAATTCCGGCGTTTTATCAACAGCGTGGAAGAACGCCAGACAAGCCTAAGTAACGATGTATGATCAACCTGAAGGATAAACGCCTGTGGATCGGCCTGGGAATTCTGGGGTTCCTCGTCGTACTCGTCTTGCTGTTTCGCAGCGACCGCAAGCGCTTCGACTGGCGGGAAACATACCACTACGACAGCGAGGAACCCTACGGCGCCTATGTCATCTATCAGCTGCTCGATACCCTCTTTCCCGGCCAACAGGTGCAACTGCTCAGCGATACGCTTATGCTCCCAGCCGATCAAGAGAATCCTGCTAATTATGTTTTCATAGGGGCGGGTACGGCCATGGACTCCACCCTTGCCGGTCACCTACTCGAATACGTCGCCGCCGGCAATAACGCTTTTCTCTCCACCCGGGTTATTCCGGCGGCGCTGATCGATCAACTCTACCCCTATGTGCGCTGCAAAGAGGAGTACTGGTACTGGACTGATTACCAACTGTGGCGCGACAGCCTGGTAGAGCTGCAGTTACTGCAGCCTGCTGAAGCGGCTTCCGAAACCTTTACCTTTCAATACTTTTACAAAGACCGCTCCCCACTTTACGACTGGACTTTCATCGACGACAGCTCGCTTTGCGACGAGGATACCTCCCTGACTAAACTGGGCCTTATGGAAGACGAGCTGGTCAATTTTGTCCGCATTCGCTACGGAAAGGGCTTTGTGTTCTTACACAGCAGTCCCCTGGCTTTTACCAACATACAGCTTCTGGAGGAAGCTTCGTTACGCTATGCCGAAGGGGTATTCTCTCAACTGCTGGAAGGGCCCATTTACTGGGATGAATACAGCAAGCTGTCAGAAGAAGTAGCCCGCCGGCGCAATAACGCCGGCAACTCCCCGCCGCCGGAACGCCGGCTCGATACCCGCAGCCCCTTGCAGTACGTGCTGGAGGAACCCGCGCTCACCTGGGCCTGGTACCTGCTGCTCAGCCTGGCGCTGCTATACCTGCTTTTCCGCGCCAAGCGGCGGCAACGCGTCATTCCCGTACTGGAAAAGAACAGCAATACCTCTTTGGAATTCCTCTCCACTATCGGCCGGCTGTATTTTCTGCAGAACGACCACCAACGACTGGCTATACAACAAATGAGGCAGTTCCGCTCCTTTGTCAACAGACAGTACGGACTGCCGGCCCGCGATTTGGACAGCGAATTCGTAGAAAAATTGGCGGGAAAGTCCGAAATTCCCGAAAAGGCGATCCAGGCCATCATCGACCAATTCCGGACAATTGAACAGGCCGGCCGCATCGAGCCCGATACACTGATCACTTTTCACCAAAAAATTGACTCCTTTTATAAGCATTGTAAATAGATCCAACGTATGCATCTGGAAGAAAACAACGAGCAAGACCGTCCCCGGGAAACCAACCAAGATCCTTTTGAAGAAAACGCACGGGAAGAGAAATCTCCGGCTGAAGAAGCCAGCGAGTGGGAACAGCCCCGCCTCAACCTTCTCAAAATCAAAGTAGCGGTCGACCGGGTGCGCGAAGAAATCGGCAAAGTCATTGTCGGCCAAAACGAAATGATCGACCTGCTGCTCGCAGCCGTCTTTTCCGGTGGTCACGTACTCGTCGAGGGCGTTCCCGGCATTGCCAAAACACTAACGGCCAAGTTGCTGGCCCAAACGCTGGACGTCGACTTTTCGCGCATTCAGTTCACCCCCGACCTGATGCCCAGCGATGTGATCGGAACGACGGTTTTCAATATGAAAAACTCCGAATTTTTCTTTAACGCCGGCCCCATTTTCTCCAACCTTATCCTTATCGATGAAATCAACCGGGCCCCTGCTAAAACGCAGGCCGCCCTCTTCGAAGTGATGGAGGAACATCAGGTGACCGTCGACGGCGAAACGCATCTCCTGGGCTTTCCCTTTTTCGTCATTGCCACCCAAAACCCCATCGAGCAGGAAGGCACCTATAAATTACCGGAAGCTCAGCTCGACCGCTTTATGCTCAAAATCAACCTGGTATACCCCAGTTTGCCGGAAGAACAGGCTATCCTTCGACGCTTCCGCCACGATTTCAAGATCGACAGACGGCAGGAGGTCAAGCGCGTCTTCACCGCGGATGATATCCGCGAATGCCAGGAACTGGTGGAACAGGTATACATCAAGGATGAATTGCTGGACTACATCGCCGCGATCGTCCACGAAACGCGCAACAACGGCGACCTTTTCCTCGGCGCCTCGCCACGGGCCTCTCTCGCTATCATGAAAACCTCAAAGGCTATCGCCGCCGTGAACGGCCGTGATTTCGTCACTCCCGATGACATCCGCTACGTGGCTTATCCCGTGCTAACCCACCGGGTCATCCTGACGCCGGAACGCGAAATGGAAGGTTACCAGACTGAGGACGTCATCCGCGAGATCATCCAGAAAATTGAGGTGCCCCGATGAAAAACATTTATCTCAGCGACCGCTTTTTTCAACTCTTCGGAGGGCTTGCCGGACTATTCCTCGTCAGCTTTCCGCTCACTTTACTTTTTCCGCTGGCCCAGGCGCTTTTCGTTTTGGCCCTGGCTTTGGTCTTCCTCGACGCCTATCTCCTCTTCCGCCCACAACAGCAGCTTCAGGCCGAACGCCTGACGCCACGCCTGTTCTCGTTGGGCGATGATAACAGCGTCCGTATCCGGCTGCACAACCTTTCCGAGACCCCCCTTTCCGTCACCCTCATCGATGAATTGCCCGCACAGCTGCAAATCCGTAATTTTGAAGAATGCTTCTCCTTGGGACCCGGTGAGGAACAGCAGCTCCAATACACCCTGCGCCCGCTCGAGCGTGGAAATTACGCCTTCGGAGCCATCAACCTCTTTCTGGCTTCACGCATCGGATTACTGCAACGGCGGCAACGCGTAGAAACCGATATGCATGTTCCCGTCTATCCCTCGATTTTGCAAATGAAACAGTTCGAGTTGCGGGCCTTCGATCGCATCGCCCACCAAAAAGGCCTGAAAAAGATCAGACGCATCGGCCATAGCTACGAATTCGAGCAGATTAAAAACTATGTGCGCGGTGATGATTATCGCAGCATCAACTGGAAAGCCAGCAGTCGCCGCGCCTCTCTTATGGTCAATCAGTATCAGGACGAACGTTCCCAGCAGATCTACTGCGTCATCGACAAGAGCCGCTCCATGCGCATGCCCTTCGAAGGGCTCAGCCTCATGGACTACGCTATCAACTCCAGCCTTGTACTCAGCAACATCGCCCTGCAAAAACACGATCGCGCCGGCCTCATCACTTTTTCCGATAAGATCGGTGCTACCATTAAGGCCGATAGCCAGCCTTCCCAACTCAACAAAATTCTGACCGCTTTGTACAAGGAAAAAGAACGGCCGCTGGAAGCCAATTACGAGTTGCTCTATCACCTCACCCGCAAACTCATCCGCGGACGCAGCCTCCTACTCCTCTACACCAACTTCGAAAGCGCCTACGCCCTCGAACGCGTGCTGCCTCTGCTGCGCCGCATCAACCGCTTCCACCTTCTCGTGGTCGTCTTTTTTGAAAATACCGAAATAAGCGATTTTACTGAAACCAGCGCCGAATCGGTTGAAGATATCTACCTGCAGACCGTCGCGCGGCAGTTTCTGCAGGAAAAAGAGCAAATGGTACAGCAGTTGCAACAGTTCGGCATACAGGCTGTACTTACAAAGCCGAAGGATCTGTCGATCAATACCGTGAATAAATATCTGGAACTAAAGTCGAGAGGACTGATATGAAAAACAAGAAAGGGGAAATAAGAAATTAGAAGGAGGCGATGATTTCCTATTTCCCGTTTCAGATATTAATTGATGACTTCGAACTCCGTCCGGCGGTTTTGTTGCCGGCCTTCCGGCGTTTCGTTTGTTGCAATGGGGCGGCTTTCGCCAAATCCTTTATAACTCAGTCTGTTTTCGTCAATCCCCTGATCAAGAAGGTATTGAAAGACAGCCCGGGCCCGGTTTTCGGAGAGCTGCCGGTTGTCCGCTGCTGACCCGACATTATCGGTGTGTCCGTTAATCTGAATGCGGATTTGTGGGTTTTCTTCCAATAGCACTTTCAAACGGTTGAGTTCCACCCGGGAGACCGGTTTGAGCTCGGCGGAGCCGGTTTCAAAAAACACATTGCGCAGTACGACCGGCCTGGCCTCTTCCCCGGGGTCAGTGTCCAGCTCATCCGGAATTGGCGACAGCGCGATCTGCAGCATGAAAGGATCATCGATAGAAGTTTTGCCGGCGAGCGCGAAGTTCTCGGAATGAAAAAGGTAGCCCTTTTTGGAAACGTTAAGGGCGTAATCTTTTCCCAAGGGGAGCACGACCAGGAAAGTCCCGCTTTCCGTTGTCTGATCGGAAGCGTAGACAGCAGTGCTTTCCAGTTCTACAAATTCCACCTTAGCCCGGACAGACGCGCCCGTCTGGGCATCGCTTACTACGGCCTTGACATAAGTCACCGGGGAGGGCCGCGCAGCCTCGTAAAGGTCAAAGCGATACAAATCGGTGGTGGGCCGTTGCAGGATATCGGAAGTACCGGTTCTTTGCAGTTTATCGGTAGCAAAGTAAGCTGTTTTGCCGTCGAGGCTGACTACCAGCGCGCCTTCGTTCGCTTTCGTATTGATGGGATAGCCCAGGTTTTTGGGCTTTTCCCATTGCTCGCCGGCTCCTTTCCGTGCGAAAAAGAGATCAAACCCTCCCATGCCCTGATGCCCTCTGGACATAAAGTACAGCGTTTGGCCATCGGGATGAATAAAGGGGGCTTCGTCTTCCTCCGTGGAATTGATTGGCTCGCCGAGGTTACGAGGTTTTCCCCAGCTTCCATCGGCCTGCCGGTAACTCACCCAGATATCCCGCCCTCCTATGGAACCCTGTCGATTGCTGGCAAAGTAGAGCGCTTTGCCGTCAGCTGATAAGGAAGGTTGCGACTCCCAGGCAGCCGAATTGACCGGGCGGCCCATATTACTCGGAGCGATCCAGTTTCCCTCGCGGAATTCCGAATAATAAAGATCACAGCCACCGAGGCCATCCCGCCGGTTGCAGGCCGTAAAAACAAGCAGACGGCCGTCGGCGGAAATTGTTTGCGCTCCCTCGTTCAGGGGGGTATTAATTTCCTCGATCGGCTCGCCTTTCTGCCAAGCGCCATCGATCTTTTGGCTGATCATGAAGTCTTCCTGACCGTTCACTCTGGCGGTATATACCAGGTATTCACCATCGGCCGTAAAGGAGGGCAAGTACTCCGATTCCTTTGTATTGATGTTTTCCCCCAGGCTTTCCGGTTCAAACGGGACCGGGTTGCGCATCATTTCCGCGGAAAAACGGAAATCTTTGACATGCTGCTCCGCCTGCCGGCGCAGGCGATCCTCCAGGTCAGGCGTTTGCAGAAGCCGCTCCAGGTGGTCCACTGCTTCGGGGTATTTATTCTGACGCTGCTCCACCATGGCCAGCCGGTACCATACGCGCGGCTCATAAACGGGATCTATCTCCAGCACCTGTTCGTAATTGAGCTCTGCGTCCTCCAGTAAGTCCTGCTCTTCGAATATCGCCGCCCGCGTGATGAAGGCATCGATGAATCGAGGCTCGGCTTCCAGAATCTTCTCCAGTTCCCGCAGCGCCCTGTTAAAGTCGCCGCCGCGGCCGTAGGACAGGGCTTTATCGTAGCGTTTTTGTAGTTTACCGGAGGCTGTTTCCATCGTTACGTAACCGGTATTGCCCTGCGCCCAAAGTCCGCTGAGACTGCATAAGGCGAGGAGTAAAAGTCCTGATTTAATACCCATTGATCTTGCTATAGTTTTGGATATGTTGAAGTTGTCTAGACAACTTCATTAACGCATTCCGAGGCCGGATTGGTGTCCTTTGCCTCATTACAGCGCTAACCCGGAGTAAAAATAACTCTGTGGTGTAAAAAATTTGCCAGAGGCGGAAACAAACGGGGAAGTTATTCTTTGCTGGGGGATAAAAAAAGCCGGCGGCAGGTTGCCGTCGGCCATGGTTCATCTTTTCGCAGTAAATCACTAATTCGCAGCAGTGAACGCAGCTGATTCTCCGGTTTAGAGGAAAAACGATTGTTAAGCGATTGCCTGCAGTAATTCTTCGGCGCGCTTTGATCCTAAATTGGCAGCCTCTTTCCAGTCTTTTTCAAAACCTTTTTTTCCCGCCTTCTGCATGGCGATGCCGCGAAAAAGCAGTTCTTCAATTTCCTGCGATTCGTTGGATTCGCCTTCCAGTTTAAGCGCTTCGTTGAATGCCTGAACAGCAAGGTCATAATCGCCCTTAGCCATCAGCGCGCGGCCGAAGTCGAAGAAGGCGCGCCGGCGATGGGCATAATTCGGATTATCACTTGTGAACTGGCGCTTGGTAAATAATTTCAACTCGAAAATGGCTTTGTCGTATTCCTCCTGTTTCAGGTGGCATTCTCCTTTGAGCCGGCGTGCTTTCCAGTAGATGGGCTGCAGGGGAATAGATTTTTTAACAGCCTTCTCCAGGTCGGGAATGGCTGCAGCAACCTGATCCTGCGCCAGGCGGACCAATGCTCTCCCCATATATGGATCTGCATTATTTGGATTGATATCTATACTCTTGTTGTAATCGTAGATGGCATCTTCAAAATTGCGCAATAAGAAGTTGACATAGCCCCGCCGCTCGTAAGCCAGGGCATGACGCTCAAATTTTTCAATGGCGCGGCTCAATGCACGGTGTGCTTCATCCTCTTTCCCTTTTTCTTTAGTCAGCTCCCGCCCTTTGAGGAAGGACTGTACAGCAGCTTTATCGCCTTTTGGCTCCACTGTGCGATGCTTCAGTATTTTCCCACTATCGGCAATCCAGGCGCTGAGGCTACCGGCAATGGCGTACTGGGCCAGGTATTCCAGCAGGTTCATGGTATTGCGCCAGGTCTTATCTTCAGATTGAGTTACCAGGCGGGGAATATCGAGGGCATATTCCTCTTCGTTAAAGATTTCTTCAAAATCGATGACGATTTCGTTTTTGTAATAATTCTCCACCCGGTGTTGGAACATTTTTATTACCTGCTCAAAGCTCCTGGCGCTTCCGAACTCTAAACGACCGGAGAAAATTGTTTTGGAAGTCATTTTTGCTGCATTTTTGGATTCCGCGAATTGAATTTAGTATGTATATCTCAAAGCTGTGAAAGACGGGTTTGGTGAATCCTTTTCCGGTTTTTTTATCTCACTTGACCGGAGCAAGTTCATCGGCATAGACCAGCAGACCAGGCTTCTGACGAAAAGAAATGCAAAAGTAACATCAGATCGACTCCGCAAGGAATCATCTATTGTCGGCGTATAGCCAGCAGTTCTACCTCGTTGCATTGCTGCATGAGAGACAGCTGTTCCGAATTGGCAATAATCGGCGCCTCTGCAAGGTCACCCTGCTCAATTAAAAAGATCAGTTGAAACTTGTGGTTTTCTCGATACTCGCTCTCCCGTGCAATCTCGATGTCTGATTTACTCTATGTAGGAATTCAGTTGCCGCAGACTATCATGCTACCGTCGGTCTTAATTTACTTCCTACACCGCACAGTTAAAAAAACAGAATCTGCTTTTTGCATGGGGTAAAACAAAAATCCTTGTCAAATGGCCGGTTGACAAAGATCAAGATTTTTCTTCAGAATTCCAATTTTTTCCCGGCAATTGGTACATGGAGGGCTTGCAAAAGACTAGAACGTCTTCTGTAGAACCTGTGTACACCTTGCTGGAGAGGACAATATTTTAGCCCGCCTCCCTATAGTAAAAGAAGTGATCGACAAAAAAGGCTATACCCAAACCTTGCACCCTTCAGTGCAATTCGTACAAATATCGATCTGATCCCGTCCTTGCAGCAGCTGCCGGCGAAAATGCTGATAGGGTTCCCCCTGCCAGAGTTCCTTGAAAGACGTTTCGCGCAAATCCCCCAACTGGTGACGGGCATCTTTATCAAAACAGCAGGGAACCACCAGGCCGTTCCAGGTGATCACACAACTGTGCCAAAGCTTCCAACAATGGTTGAGCAACCGTCCCTTTACGCGGTAGGAACCGTCGGGCTGCTGAACATACCGCGCATAGCGTTCCTGAAGGGGAATGAGCGGGTTCCCCCTTTTGTAGTCGTACACCTGGGCGCTTTTCAACTTGACTTCATCGACACCGATTTCACGGGCCAGCCTACGCACATCGTCAATTTGATGTTCATTGGGCCGAACCACCAGCATCTGGAAGATGATGTGCGGGGTGGCAGATCCCAGGTTCCGCTTCCAGCGCACGACATTCCCGGCGCCTTCCAGCACTTTCTCCAGGCTCCCTTCCCGACGATATTGCTCATACACCTCCTGGGAGGCGCCGTCCAGAGAAATGATGAGCCGGTCCAGCCCCGATTCCACGGTGCGGCGCGCTGTATCGTCATCGAGAAAATGCCCGTTGGTAGAGGTGATAGTGTACAATCCGCGTTTGCCGGCGTATTGCACCATATCGAGAAACTGTGGATTGATGTAGGGCTCCCCCTGAAAGTAAAAAATAAGGTAGATCAGTTCGCGGTGCAATTCATCGATAATACCCCGGAAAAAGTCGGCCCGCAGGTTGCCCGTAGAACGGGTAAAAGAACGCAATCCGCTGGGGCACTCCGGGCAGCGCAAGTTACAGGCGGTCGTAGGTTCAATCGATATCGTGATGGGAACGCCCCACTGCAGGGGCTTCCGTCGCCAGCGGGTCCAGTAAAAAGAACTGAGGACCTTCGCCGCATTCCAAAGCCGGCGAGCCGTCATTTTGGAGAGAAAGTTGCGCGTATCCTTCCAGTAAAAGGTCATATCCTCAAAAGTAGTGAAAATCCCCTTCCGAAAAAGAAGCGCGTCGGAAAGTTTCCTTCGGAATTTACCTGCGGTGATGGCAACCGGGAAAATGGCCAACAAAAGACTGGTTTACCCGGTCTTCCTGCATCCGGCGCCTTCCCCCCAATTCATTGGTCCCCTTCTACCGTTCGCCCCGGTATCCTATTTCGACGGGCTCGTTGATACGCGTCACCTTCACTTCGGTGCGGCGGTTGAACTCGTGTTCAGATTCATCGCAGGAGACGCCGTCGCCACAGTGGTTTCGCAGTCGGGTTTCTCCGTACCCGAAGGTTTTAACCCGGTGTGCGGCGATACCTTGCTGAACAAGAAATTCCTTAGCCGAATCGGCCCGTTTGAGAGAGAGCTTGAGGTTGTACTCGCCGCTACCCCGGCTATCGGTGTGAGCGCCGAGCTCTATTTCCATACTGGGATAGCGGTGCATCAGCTTGCTGAGACCTTCCAGGGCACGGGCCTCACGACTACGGATCGCGGATTTATTAAAATCATAAAACAGATCCTCCAGAATGATAATAGTTCCTTCGCGGATGGGCTCCGAAAGGGCATTGGAAGAACCGGCGCGAAGATGTAGCTCAATGGTCAGCGAGCGGCTACTGCGTAATTTGATAGTCGTCACCTGTGTCGTTGCTTCCCGGAAACCGCCTTTTTCAGCGATGATAGTAAAATCACATCCACTGGCCAGGCAAGCCTGAAATTTTCCATTGATTTTGCTTTGCACCATGGTCAACTCTCCGTTGCATTCGTTGACAATGCGGATTGTCGCATTGGGAACCGGTTGCTCGTTTCCCTCGCTGAGCACCACGCCGTTCAGCGTCAGGCATTGGCTGGGGTCCAGGGTAAGCTCCAGAGGCTTGCCGCGATCATCTTTTTCCGGCTGATAGTTTTTCTGAAGAGTAGTGTAGCCCGGCTTGGAAAGCAGCAGGATATACTCTTTGCCCATGGTCAGATCAAAACGAGCCTGCCCGGCACGGTCGGTAGTGGCCTTAGGGAATCCCAGTTCATCCTCGCTTTTCAACACGTACTTCAATACCATGCTATCGGGATTGGTCGGGGAAGGCATCAGTTCCACATCGTATAACTCCTCGTCATTGGCATAGCCGTCTATGTCTCGTTCAAACACCCGGATATCGACGCCGGCCAGGGTTCTTTCCGTTTCCGCGTCCTTTACGGTAATCGCCATGGGGGCGCGTTCCGGAGCCTTGATGCCCCTTATGCCGGCGGGCGCCTCGAAGGCATAAATATCATCCTTGCCGAAACCACCCTCGCGATCAGAGGCGAAGAAACCGCTCCGCCCGTCATCACTCACGATGATCGACAAATCATCGGCCGGAGAGTTGAAGGGCTCGCCCAGGTTGACCACATCCCCCCACACATTGTCGCTCATATCGATGAGGTACAGGTCGAGCCCACCTTCCCCATCATAACCATCGGAATTGAAAAAAAGCGTTCCACTGCTATGCATAAAGGGAAAAACTTCATTTTTGGTGGTATTCACCTGAGCCCCCGCATTGATTGGCCGCGACCAGCTCGCGCCATCCCAGATGACGAACCAGATGTCGTAATTGCCGTATCCTCCCGGCATGTTGGAAGAAAAAAACAACTTTTTCCCATCGGGAGAGAGCGTAGGATGAAGGCAGGAATATTCATCGCTGTTGAAAGGCAGTTCGCGTATGTTTTCCCAGTCGAAAGGACCCAGATCGGCTTCGAAAATCTTCATTCCGATACGGCCTTCAGCGTTAGTCCGCGTCATCCCGTTGACCATGTTATTGCGGGTAAAGAAGATTTTATCCCCCTTTCGGTTGAAAGCCACCGAGTTTTCGTGCAACTCCGAATTGAGGCTGGTGGAAAATGGCTCCGGCTTGAAAGGCATCCCGTCCGGATTGAGCTCGGCGTAATACAACTCATAAAAGGTCTCTCCCGTTTCCTGATCACGGGGTCCGAATTTCCGGCGCGAGGTGACATATACCAAGCCGTTCTGATAGCGCTTTGGCGCAAACTCCATACTCTTGGTATTGATATTCAATGTATTGCGTAGAACAACGGGATAGCCGGCCGGCTGATCTGCTGCTTCCGTTTTATCTTTTCTTACAGCTCCCGGCCACTCCTGAGCGATTAGTGCTCCTGAAAATATAATGAGTAATAGCGTGAAAAGCAGTTGGCGTTTCATGGGATTTTTTTTCGGATTCAGACAATCAACGGGGAGCATATCAAGAAAGGGCCATTTAGAAAAAGCGACCCTTATCGGCAGCTTTTTCGGGATCTCCTTGTGGCTTACCGGAAAAGCGATAACGCAGTAATCCTTCGATACTGCCATTATTATACGAATTCAATTCCGACAGGGTTGCATCGTAGGAAAGGCCAAACGTCAGTTTCTCTGTCAAATCCATACCTAGTAACAGTGACACCGACTCGCCCAGGCTGCTGCTTTTCGACCCGCCGATACGATAGGAAAGGCCGGCCAGAAACCTTTCAGCGAAAAATACATTGACGTTGACATCGGCGTCGAAAGGAGCGCCTTCAACGTATTTCAGTAATACCTGAGGTTGAACATAGGCCTTTTCGATACCCTCCCCCAGGGGAAGTTTTATTCCGCCCATGACGTATAAATGCCGGAGTTCCCGCGAAATTACGCCCTGTTCATCAGACAGGTCGATGTTATTTTCCAGCAGACGCGGAACGCTGAATCCGACGTAAACGCGCTCCTTCAGGTCGGTGTAATAAATCCCGGCGCCGAAATTAGGCACGTACTTGCTTTCAATCCCCAACGGAATAGCCGGATCGGATTCAGCAGGCTGAATAGATTCTACCTGGCTGAAGTCGGAGCGCATCAAGCGAACGGAGGCTTGCAGGCCGCCACGCAAATAACCGATCCCCATTTCAATCTGATAGCTGTATATGGTATTGAATTCAAAATTTTCCGAAATCCCGATTGTCTGCCGAAACAGGTTTGCGCCAATTCCCACATTGCTATTAGCGCCCAGCACCGTTTCAAAAGAGAGGAGCTGGGTTTCGGGGGCGCCCTCCAGTCCCATCCATTGGCTGCGCATGGTTGCGGAGAGAACAGGTTGTTTACCCAGGCCGGCGGCCGCGGGGTTGAACATCATTTTGTTATACATAAATTGCGTGAACTGCCCTTCTTGCTGGGCAGAAGCTGCCGTGAGCAGCAGCAGCAGGGGAAAGAGGAGGTATAGAGATTTCATAAAGTTTTGTTTTTGAGATCCGCCGGGCGCCTCTCCCGGGAAAGGCGCCCGGCGTTAATAAATATTAGCAGACAGTGCTCATCGTTGAATCACCGTATACCCGCTGACCGGCTTGCTTCCGTCTCCCAGGTCGATGACATAGAAGTAGGTGCCCACGGGCAACTCTTCTCCGTTGAAAGTGCCACGCCAGTCATTTTTGTAAGGACTGGGCGATTTGTACACTTCATCTCCCCAGCGATTGAAAATGATGACCTGACTATTGGGGTAGGTATCTTCTTTCAACAAGCAGGGAACGACGAAGGTATCGTTGATCCCGTCGTCATTAGGTGTAAAGATATTGGGTACGTCGCAGCGGGCGTCTTCCCCTACCGTAAAGGTGACCGTTGTTTCTGAACAGGCGCAGGCATCGCTGCACAACTCGTATACCATACGCTCTTCTCCCACGAGGTTGGCGTTGGAGCGGTAGGTGAAGCTGCCGTCATCGTTCTGTTCTACCGTGCCTTTGGAAGGCGGCTGTAAGATATTGACAAAAGAGCCGGGCGGCACGGAATCATTGGCCGTCAAGTCAAAAGTCACGGTTTCCCCAAAAGGCGCCGGTACCGCATCGGGGTTCGCCACCGGGTTTCTCTTATAAGAAATGACTACCGTATCGCGGGAGCTTTCGCCGCAGGTACCGTCGTCGATGGTCCAAAGAAGCACATTCTCTCCCGGTGTCAGCCCCATGGCCAGAGCCAGAGGATTGCGCGGATCGGTAAAAGAAACCTGAGGATTGGCGGAAGACCATTTTCCCCGGCTGCCTTCGGTAGGCTCATCGGCTTCGAGCTGGACCAGGCCATCGTCGTTACAGGCCACTTTATCGAGGCCTGCAAAGGGGTTGGGATCACTGATGAGTACGAAAACATCGTCCTTAATTTCACCACAGCCTCCGACCACTGTCCAGGTAAAAACGTATAAGTTGCCGGGTTCCATCCCGACGACCATAGTATTGGGATTAGCCGGCTCGACAATTTCCACGCCGAGCAGCCCCTGTACGTCGGTTTGTGCCCAGTAAGCTTCGCTGGTTGCTACCGGTGCAGCCTCGAGCATTACTTCATCGGAGGAACAAAGCACGGTGTCTTTACCGGCGAAAACGACTTCCGATTCGGTCACATTTACCCGGACATCGTCCGAGGAGTAGTTCCGGCAGGCGCCGTTGGAAAGGGTCCAGCGGAAGGTATAAGATTGCCCGCCCTGCAGGCCGCTGACAGCTGTTTCCGCCTGATCCGGATTGGCGATAGAGACGCCTTCCGGGGCTCCCCCGACGAGGGTCCAAACCCCACCGCCTAAGGAGGGTGCTGTGGCCTCCAGGTTAGTAGCAAAGCCTTCACAGGCGCGGAAGTCATCTCCGGCGAAGGCCCGATTGCCCGGTATCGTATTGAGCTGCACAACACTTGGGTTTGACAAGGCGGAACTGCAGCCGTCAACGCTTGCGCTCGCGGTGAATTCGACGCTGCCGTTGCCGAAGGCAGCAAGATCAGTAAGCCGCAGCGTAGTTACCGGCGTATCCACTGCAATCGACCCTTGAGGGCCAAACCAGGAATAGGTAGCCCCGGAGGTTCTGCTGTCAGGGGAAACCGTAAGCGTCAATTCTGCGCCTTCCTCACTAACACACAGAGGACCGCTGTTGTCGAGTGCGGGACGGGCGGGTGACGGCTTGACGCGTACCTGAGTGGTTGCCAGGCCGGAGGTACAGCCGTTCAGGTTGACCCGCAGCGAATAGGTCCCGTCATGCTGACCCGGTTTAGCCTGTGTAATTTCGGGGTTGGGCTGGTCAGAAGTAAATCCTGGCCCCATCCAACTATAGGTCGCATCGGGAAGAATTTCCGTACGCAACTGGATCACACCGCCCTCACAAACCGGGCTGTTCGTGGTGGCGGTAATCTGAGGCGTTTGTCCAATGGAAACGTTTAACATGCCCGACTCCTGGGAGTCACAGCCGTCAACCGTTACAAAGACGGAATAGGCGCCGCTATCATCCGGGGTGGCGGCAGGGATGTCCAGTGCAGGAGCCGTCGTGGATATGACGCCCTTCGGTGTCCGCCAGTTATAAAGTATATTGACCCCGGCGTAGGATTCGGTCAGCAGCTGTACGGTTTCCCCCTCGCAGAAGGGGGCGGGGTTATCTTCGCTAATGCGCGGCACTGCGGGCGCCGTAGGCGGATTAGATACCTGTACCGTGGTGGTAGCCGACTCAGAAGTACAACCCTCCGCAGTGGTGATCACCAACCGGTAATTGCCATTACCAGCCTCCGTGGCATTGCGGATCACCGCTACACTGTCACGGGAGCTGTATCCGTTGGGACCGGTCCACTCGTAGCGGTACGTGCCGGGATCAGCAGGAAACAAAGAGGCGGCCAGCCGGATGTCTGTCGGTCCTGACAAGCAATCCGGAGCGTCGTTACTAACGGCGGTAATGACCGGGCTGCGTTGTACCACTACCGTCACGGAAGCCGTCCCGGAACAGCCTTCAGCAGTAGTGATTGTCACCTGGTAGGTGCCTTCCCTGGATTTGCTGAGGTTATTGATGACCGGGTTTTGGGTCGAAGCACTGAACCCGCCGGGCCCCGTCCAACGATAAACTGCGTTCGATAAGGTCGGAGCCGCAAAAAGCTGTAATTGATCTCCTTCACAGATGATATTCTGATTGGCCGAAGCCTGAGTCGGCGGATTCGCGTTGACCACCACCTCCGAAGGGGCTGAAGATTCCGAGTTACACCCAAACTGAGCAACGGATACCTGCCAGGGGCCGGTCACATCCTGCGTCGCCTCGGGAATGACCAGTTGATTATTGGTCGTAACGAACTCCTGTAAATCGGGCGATACCCAGCGGTAAACACTGGCCCTGGGAACATTCGTCGTCAATACCAATTCGCTGCCTTCGCATACCGGTCCGGTGTTTGACAACTGGGGGCGCTGTGGACGTGGCAGTACATTTACTACCGAAACCGCCTCGTCCGACAGGCAACCGTTTTTATTGACAATCAGGGTGTAAACACCTGCGTTGGAAGCGGTCGATTCCTCAATTACCGCCGGAAACTGGCTGGAGGAGCTAAACCCGTCGGGGCCGGTCCACACATACTGGATCCCGGGGCCCGATACCGGGGTGCCCAATGCAATTGACTCTCCTTCGCAAACGATGATCTCGGCATCATTGACCACGGCCTGAGGAGTATTGGTTATCCGTACGTTTACAGGAATAGAAGGAGCGGAAATGCAACCGTCGGATTCGATCGTGAGGTAGTAGGAGCGTATGCCTTCCTCGTGCGGCGCCGGCGCCGCAAAGGCAGGTAAACTGGTAGTCGCAACCAGCATTCCATCCGGCGGCACTCCCCGGTACCAACGGTAAATTGTTCCCGACCCGGCAGGAACGACCGAGGAGAAGAGTTCAATGTCTTCATCTACGCAGATATCCTGAAGGGTTAGCAGCTCGGGGGTGAGGGGAAGATCTTCGATGGCTACTTCCACAGTTCCCGTAGCTTTGCAACCGGTGATTCCTGTAATTTCCACCAAGTAGGAGCCGGCATTATCCTGGTCCACATTGGGAATGATGGGATTCTCTTTATCCGATACGAACCCGGCGGGGCCGGTCCAGCGATAGGTAAACACCACCCCTCCTTCCGCCGCCGGTGGGTTGGCGGAAAGATATAAGGTGTCGTTGCCACAAACGCCGGAAGTCGCATCGGGTTCCGGGCGCAAACTTTCCAGGCGGATAGGGGTGATGCAGGAGGCGCCGTTTCCTGCTTCATCGAGCACAGTCAGGGCAACCTGTACGGTACTGCCCACCTGCTCGCAGGAAAAGGTATTCGGACTGAGAAACATCGTATCGATGGCGCAGTTGTCGGAACTGCCGGCGTCGATTTCCGCCGCATCCACCACGGGGGGTTCGAGACCGGAAGGGTTGATGAAAACCGTTGTCGGCTGACAGCGGGCGACAGGCGCTTCATTATCCTGTACAGTAACGGTGAAGGAACAGGTATCCACGTTACCGCTGGCATCAGGCAAGAGATAATAAACGGTGGACACCCCGGAGGAAAAGCTGTGAACGGGGCTGACGGCCGGGGGGCGCATTTGCGTAAGCGGCAAATTCGTTGCTCCCTCCGAATAATAAGAGGGTAGCAGATTATCGTAACTCAAGGCGGCGTACAGATAGCTGACGCCATCTGTATCACCGTCGGCAGTTACCGTATTGGGATCACAGGGGTTGATACCGTCCCCCGGGATGCCCGGCGGAACCGGGATATCATTGACCCGCACTTCAATATTGACCTCTCCATCCCTTGCCCAGGTGTTGACGGTCTCTCGGGGAATGGAGAGCATGAGCTGTCCGGCAGTATTACAATCGGCATCACCGACGCTGGTTTGCCCCAGCGTGCTGCCGTCTTCTCCGATTACTTCCAGGAAAGCACCGTTGGAGCTGAAGTCTCCTTGGAAATCCAGGATTAGCGTCGCCGGTCCTATGGCATTAGCGGCTGCGTTCGTGAAGCGGAAAGATTTGCCCTGTGCCAGATAATCGTTGAGGTTCGGATCGTAGCTAAATGTAAGAAAGGCTTCTTCTACGGTGGCAGGCAGGCGTTGCTCGAAGCGGCCACCTGCCTGGCAATTGTCGGTAACGTCCTGGGGGAGGGGCAGTGTTACCGAGGCACGGCAGCTTCCGCTGAAGGTGTTTACGGCGATATCATCCGGGCAGGTAAGCAGGGGCGCTTCCTGATCTACTACCCGGACGAAGTAGGAGCACTCGTTAGTATTTCCGGCGCAATCCGTGACGAAGAGCGTCAGTTTATTAGCTCCCTGAGGCAGTTCGACCGTCTCGGCGGCGGCAGGAGTCATCGCCAGACGATCGCCGTCATTGATGCTGTATTCGAAAAGGAGGCCGGGTAACTCCTTGCGCTCAAAATCGAGTTGGCCTTCAATACGGCCGGCAGGATCACAGATGGCATTCACGGCAAAGCGGCCGGCCTGGCCTTCCGGTATGTTCGGTTCCAGGCGGATGCGCAGTTCGCCGTCGGCCGCCCAGGCTTCCACCTGCTCACGCGTCAGCGAGAGAATAGTCTCCGAATTGCCGCATTGCTGCCCCGTCAGGTTAGTCTGACCGAGTAAAGTGCCGTCTTCTCCAAGGATGTGAAAGTATTCATTAGCTTCCTCCCCATCCACATTGACCAATCGAATCAGCAAGGTAGCCTCACCGGAAACATTGAGGGGCAAAACGGATTGGGTCAGGAACACGAGTTCCGCCGGGTCAACCGGGGTATCCCCTTCCTGGCCAGGACTGGCCTGGGAGCTGATACCCGCCATAGCCGTCAGCAGAAGAGCCAGTGACCCGGAGCTGCAGTTTTCTTCGATCTGCGGGATGCCGAAGGTATAGGTCCCCGCACAGGTGCCGGGATCCGTAGGAATCGTCAATGCTTCACTACAGTTGAGAATAACCGGGGCTATATCGTCCGTTACGATGAAGCCGGCGCTAGTCGTGGCCGTATTGCCGCACTCATCTGTCACCACGAAGTCGACACGGCGCTGCCGCAGTACGCCCTCGGTGGCCGGGCAGCTGATAGCAGGCAGGGTAGCCGGCTCGCTGCTGCCGCTATTGAAAGCGCTCCAGGAGAGATCCCCAGCCAGCGTGCAGTTGTCTTCAGCCAGGGCGTTCCCGTGCATGGCGATCCACTCAGCAAAGATGGCGTCGGGATCTACTCCCGGGTTGCAAGCCACCCGCCGGTCAGCAGCCGCCTGGCTGATGACCGGTGCTGATTCATCAATAACAAAGAGAGTCTGTGTTTTCTCCGTAGCATTGCCGCAGGCATCTTCGACCCGCCAGACACGGCGGATTTCGTATTCATTGGCGCACTCGGCGTCCCCGCGGAATACGGTTTCTTCATCGATACGGACACTGGGGTTGTCATCACAATTGTCGCTGACTTCGGTAGGCCGGCCGGTCACCGAAGGGTCATTGACCTCCTCACAGCTGACGGTCACGTTAGGGGGAACGACAAAGCTCGGAGCCTCATCATCGCGTACCTCAATCATCTGCTTGCGGATGGTTGTATTGCCACAGGCATCGGTAGCCACCCAGCTACGTTCTATGAGGTATGTGGCCGGGCAGGATTCGTCAATCACGGCATCGGTAAAGCTCAGCCGGGGATCGTTGTCACAATTATCCTGCAACCCGCTCGCATCCCCCGTCAGGCTAAGGTCGGTGGGATCCTGATTGCAGGTGATGGTGATATTGGAGGGCGCTGTAAAGGAAGGCCCCGTTTCGTCAGCCACTTTGACTACCTGCTGGATAGTCGATTCATTCCCACAGTCGTCGCTCACCGTCCATGTGCGTACAATCGTGTAGTTCGTTCCCGGGCAATTACCCAGGGGAGTCGTCTCCTCATCATACAGTGGACTGAGATCGGTGGCGCAGTTGTCCGTTGCGCCGACCTCCGGGATGGGAGGGACAGTTTCTTCACAAGACACTGTCACATCGGCCGGCATATTGTCGAAAACCGGCGCCTGATTATCCTGGGTAGTATAGCTTGCCTGCCATTCGGTTGTGTTGCCACAACCATCGGTGAGCAGAAAAGTGACGGTGCGGGTTTCGCAGGGCCCCATTGCCGGATCATCGAATTTCGGCTGATAATCAATGGCCGAAATGCCATTGCCGCAAGCGTCGTATACTTGATCACTGGAGGTGGATAAAAGCAGACGAGTGGTGTTAATCCAACTGGAAAAATCATCCTGCCCACAGGTGACAACGTCATTGACCGGGTCCAGTTCGACCACCGGGCCTTCCGAGTCGGGAAGAATAGTGATGAGCTGTTCTACCCGTGCGGTGTTGTTGTCCTCATCCGTCGCTGACCATACCCGGCGAATGATGCCTCCGCCACAGGCGTCGAGATCGGGCGTATCCATCGGATTGATCATCTTGGGAAAGCTGGGGTCCGTATCGTCCGTCGCCTGCAGCGCTACCGGGGCTGGCACATCCGACAAGCAGTTGACAGTCACATCGTCGGGAGCAGGTTCAAATACCGGCGGATCATTGACCGTATGCCGGAAAGCATATGCTGAAGGTGTACTGATGACCGTTTGGGGGGTAGCCCAAAAAAGCACCCCTGGTAAAACCACGTACAGGAATTGCTTATACTGTTGTAAGTAGTTCCTCATGACAGGGAATAGTTTATGCTGGGATTATAAAGAGAATGTCGTCCTTAAAGGAGGCCGGCGCCACGAAAAAGCACAGGCGGCCTTCGTGCATGGTTAAATATTAGCTTGGATATGCGGATAAGATGGATAGGAGGATGGGCACCCTCACGTGGAAGACGTTCAAGGCAATTCATGGGATAAATCGGTTTTTGTTAGCCTGGGAAAGCAGTTGCACTACTTTCCTCTTTCAAGGTGCAAAATATTAATTTTTACACAAAACTCATTCAAATATAAGCATTTTCAGCAGCAAAAACCTTACTACCCCATTTTTTAGTATAAAAAATTTTCAGATGCGGTAAGTTTGGCAAGCACAACTACTCTTCCTCTTCGTCGTTTTTCTGTTCCTTCTCTTCAGGTTCTTCATCGGCTTCCCGTTCCCTGAGTTTTTTATCATCGACATTTTCATTGAGGAAGACGTTGAGTTTGTCTACTTCCAGAGTAGTGATGATTTCCCCAAATTCATTGATTTTGATCTCAAATCCCTTCAGGTCTTTATGTACTTCGGGTTTCCCCTTTTTGGGTTTCTTTTTCGGCATGGCGATTATTTTAATTAAACGGTCCCTCTATTAAAGCCAATTGCGGAGTAACAGGAATTGTTCAAAATAGAAGGTTCACCCTAGTGCTCTGCAAAATAGGTTTTGAATCTTCTTCTATTTCTATCCGGCAATCTGATCAAAGCGATCATAAGCGATGCGCAGGCGACGGTCAACTTCTTCCTTTCCCAGCAGGGCCATCATATCAAAAATCGCTGGCCCCTTCATCGTACCGGCCAATGCGATGCGCAAAATGGGAAGCACATCACCAAATTTCAGTTCTTTATCTTTAATGAATTGTTTGACTGTATCTTCGAGCTGACTTCCCTCGTAGGGGCTCAGCTCCCGCAGTAAGGCAGCCAGTTCTTCAAAGCCCGGCCGGCGTTCCGGGCGCCAGCGCTTGGCCACCGTTTTTTCATCGTATTGGCGCACTTCCTCAAAGAAGTAATAGCCGTTTTCCCAGAATTCCGTGTACAGGCTCACCCGCTCTTTCATCAAACGGCAAAATTCGATGAGAAAACCCTCATCGGGGTGATGACCCTGTGCTTCAATAAACGGACGCACCTTCTCAGCCAGTTCCGCATCCGGGGTAGCCATGATGTATTGCTGGTTGAACCACTTGGCCTTGTCGAAATCGAAACGGGCGCCGGCTTTGCCGATTTTTTCCAGAGAAAAGGCAGCGATCAGTTCCTCCGCGGAGAAAATTTCCTGCTCAGTACCCGGGTTCCAGCCCAGAAAAGCAAGGAAGTTAATCACTGCACGGGGATCGAAGCCGAACTCGCGAAAGCCGGTGAAGGATTCTTCTTCCGTTTGCCCCTCCCAGCGAAGCGGAAAAACGGGTATTCCCAAACGCATACCGTCGCGTTTACTCAGCTTTCCTCTTCCATTGGGTTTGAGGATGAGCGGAAGGTGAGCGAACTGCGGCATAAACTCTTCCCAGCCTAGAAAACGGTAGAGCAGGACATGATGCGCCGTGGAAGGCAACCATTCCTCTCCCCGGATGACGTGGGTCACCTCCATCAGATGATCATCCACAATATTGGCGAGGTGATAAGTGGGCATCCCATCCCCCTTCAGAATGATTTTATCGTCTAGTTCTCCGCACTGGAAGGTCACCTTTCCACGAACCTGGTCATGGACCGTAACGGTACCCGAAGCCGGAACCTTGAGGCGAACAGCGTAGGGCTCTCCACTCGCCAGGCGTTCCTTCACCGCTTCCTCCGGCAAACTCAAGCTGTTCTTCATCTGCATGCGCACGCTGCTGTCATAACGGAAACCGGAATTGCCCTTGGCTTCTTCCCGCTGCCGGTATTCCTGAAGTTCTTCCTGCGTATCGAAAGCGTAATAGGCATGCCCGTTATCGATGAGCAGCTGCGTGTATTTTTCATACAGGTCTTTCCTCTCGGACTGCCGGTAGGGGCCATAGGAGCCGCCGAAGGAGGGCCCCTCGTCAGGAATGATGCCACACCATTCCAGCGAATCGACGATATACTCCTCCGCTCTGGATACATAGCGGGCCTGATCGGTATCCTCGATGCGCAGGATAAAAGCCCCGCCGTGCTTGCGGGCAAGCAGATAGTTATACAATGCTGTTCTTACTCCTCCAATGTGTAGTGCGCCAGTAGGACTTGGCGCAAAGCGTACCCTGTATTTTTCCATGTGTTTACTGAACTATTTGACCTGTTTCTTATTAATTATTTCTATTCTGATTGTTCGAAACCATTCGTTATTTGGTCAGGTCCGAACTTGTCCGGAACATTTTTAATGAATCCGGGTGGCATCTGCAAAAAAAAGTTAAAAAAAGTTCAAATTCTCAAATAAAATGGGCAGCGAATGACGTTAATTATTCGTTCCCTATAAAATAGCAAACAAGCCCATTCCGCCCCCAGTTTTCTCAGGCTTATAAAATCAGAGACGCCAAGTTAAAGATTTTCGGACAGCTTGCAGCATTATCGGCTGGCGCCCCAGGGCAATCGCAAAGTAGCATAAGATTTATTCTAGCTACTTTTAGATCAAAAG